>DATBTT010000018.1:0-9631 GCA_036559125.1 Vulcanimicrobiaceae bacterium | reverse complement strand
GCGTTCATGGCGAGCTTCTGTCCCGGCGTTTGCGGGTAGAGCGTTAGTACGCTTTCCTTATTTGCGCCGCCACCCGTGGTGACGAGGGTTACGGTCCAGGTCTGCCCCGTCGAATCGGTAACGGTTTCCGACCCGCAGCCGACTCCGCATGGTAGATCGATCGTGATGCCGTTTTTGGTCGTATCGAAAACGATGCCACTCAACGTGTCGCCGTTGCCGACGCCGAAGTAGGTATCGCCGTCGTTGGTGAACTGCAAGCCGGCCTGCGCGTTGCTGCCGAGCGGCAGCACGAGCGCGTTGCCGGTGACCGACGTACCCGCGGGGTTGGTAAATTGCGTAACGGCATTGTACCCCAGCACCTGAAACGCTTGAGAGATCGCGACGTAGCCGCTGCCGATATCGTACGCGGAAACAGTGTACGTGTTCGGGGCGTAATTCAAGGGTTGGTAGTTGTTCAAAAGCGTGTCGGTCAGCGAAAGCGAGCCGTTCGACCTGCCGCACGTGACGTCGTAGCTCTGGCTGGGCTGGTCGGTGTAGATCTGCCCGTTCGGATTGGTGATCGTAAAGCAATAGAAGTTGCCGTTGGTCAAGCCCGACATGTTGATGTTGATTGCGCTATCGGAGCTGTCGGACGTGTTGTTGAAAGCGAAGCGCGTTCCCGGCGTCGGATTGGCAACCGGAGCGGGCGATGGATTTCCGGCGGTGGGAGTCAGGTTGACCATGGCCGCGCCGGCGGCGGTCGCGAGCGACACCTGCGTTTGCGCGATTCGCCGCTGCTGCGTCTTGTCCCAAACGACGATCGAGTATGTCGCAGCGACGTAGGCATTCGTGACCGGCCACGCGATGGTCAGCGTGCCGCCGGGAGCGGTCTGGCCTACGGAAGAGTTTGGATCGCACAGTCCGCGGTTGTTGCCGGGGACGCCGGTCTGCGCGGGTGCATAGTAGACGCATTGAGGCGTCGTCGACGTTTGCTCGATATACGTGACGTAGTTATCCGACGGTGGTAACCCGAGTACGTTGATATAGACGTAGGTTTGTCCGGCGGCCGGGATAAGAAAATTGGTCGACGGGATGCGCAACGTGTTGTCGCTGTAGGTGATGATTCCGTTTGCCGAACCGACGGTAATGTAGGTCACTGCGAGCCATACACCGGCCGTAACGTCGTACTCGCCGAGCACGTACGTGCCTTGGTTGGACAACGTGAGATTCGAGTAGGGACCCCAAAAATTGTTGCCGCCGCCCCCAAAGGAATTGATACTGTAGGTTCCGCCCAGCGTTTGGGCGAGATTATTGGTGGCATCGATATAGTAGTTTTGCAGCGTGTCGTTGTCGTGCAGTACTGCCTGCACGCCGCGCACTTTGATGGTACAGCCCACGTTGAAAATCGCGCCGACCGACGATCCGCAGTTGGCGACCTCGGCGTAGTCCATCGTGGCAAACTCGGCCGACATCGGACGGCGCGATGACAACGGAATGCGCGCGCGATCGACGCTCGCGGTATTGGCGGCCGTTTGCCGCGGCAGCCGCGCCAGTTGCGAGAGCGGCACGGCCGGCCCCAGTCGCGAGTTTGCAAAAATATCCGCGGGGTTCTGCGGCGTAGGAAGCACGGTCGGCGCGGACGGCCCCGGTGTTGCCACTCCGGCTGGCGCGAACGTCGGGCGCACGATCGGTCTCGGGCGCGGCTGCACGATGGGTTTGCCCGGGCCGACGTCGATGGGATGCGCGACCTGCGCGAACCCGCTCGCAACGCTCGCGAGTGCGAAAATCAGCGCGGCGAAGACGCCGGTAAGGCGACGTTTAGGCGCGCGCATCAATAGTACAACGTATAGATCGCATTCGAACTATACGCGCCGCCGGGAACGTTCGCTGGAAGATTCAGTGTCAGATCGACGCAAAACGTGGCGTTGCCGCCGGACTTCGACAAAATCGCAAATTGGTTACTGTTATCCGGATACACGACGAACGGCGTTGCCTTCGCGTTCGGCGTCGAGACGTAACTGTTATTCAAGAGGTCGTTGCCCGGGAAGGTCGACCCCGAAAAATCGTTGGAAAGACCGTGGTATAACGTCCAGGATTTTTGGGTCGTATTAACCGTGACGGTATACGCGCACGCCTGCGTAACGGTCGTCCCGGCGACTCCGTTCATGATAACCGTTTGGTTGTTCGTATACAGAAGCGTGGCAGTCGGGTCCGGGGAAACCGCGGCTTCGACGCGCACGGAACTCTGATTGGTTGCCTGCGCGAGGAGCACTTCGGGGCCGAAAGCGACATCGTCCGAAGCCGCACCCGCGCCGCGCTGACGCAAAGCCATGCTCGCGGCGATTCCCGAACCAAACGCCGCCGCGCCGCTCGGCGCGTATCCCATCGGACCCGGCGTAACGTTGACCAAAATGTACACGGCGCGCTGAGCCCGCTGTTGCTGCAAGAAGCTCGCACCAGCGCTTCCCGCAAAAGCCGCATACGCGGCGCAGGTCGCAATGGCGAGCAGACAAACGCGAGCCACGTACTTGTTCATCGGGGAACCACCGTGTAGACGATCCAAACGTAGTAAGCGCCAACGGTCGCCATCGGCGGCACTCGCAGTTCGTAATCATAATAGAAGTCGCCCACGGGATTCATGGACGTTGAGATTGCGGGCGGATACGATCCGCCGTAGTTGATCGTCGGCGCTGAGTTGAACGAACCGCCGCCCGATACCGACGCAGCCGTCCTGTAGAACGGGAACGACGGTGAAAAGCCCGTGTTCGGATCGCTCTGCGTCACGCCGTTGGCCGACGGCAGATAATACAGCGTCTGGTTCAGCGATTGTGACGAACCGTCGGTCGCGTTATAGAAGTCGGCAGCGCCTTCGGCATACACGTTGAAACCGCTGTTGTCATTGGTATAGACGTTGAGGTGGGCCGCGTATTTGTACAAATAGGCGCTGCCCGCAAGCACCGCACCGAAGTCGACCGCGCCGCTGTTCGGCGAAGCGTCCGGGCCGTGCGTGGGCGTGTTTTGATTGCCGCCGAAGGCCGCCTTAACCGCGCCGAATGGCGAAGAATAGTTCGGCGTGAGCGCAATTTTTACAAGCGCTTGCGCGTACCATTTGACCGTAACGCCGCCCGTCGCAGCTCGCACCGGCACGATCGTCGAAACGATCGCAGCCATAGCCAGCGCGCATGCGGCAATCCGAGTTCGCAACGCTCACACTCCTTTGTGAACTATTGTGCCTGGAAATTGATCTCGCCGCCGGTCATCGATTTGCCGCCGTAGTCGATCGTAGAGATCGCCTGATATTTACCCGGCGGTAAATGCTTACCGGTTACCTCGATGAGACGCTCTCCTCCGCGTTCGACCAGTTCTTCGGATGGTAACGTTATCCGATCGACTGCCGCTCCGTCCTTCTGTACCTCGAGTTGTCCGCGCAGATAGACGTGCGCGTTACCGAGATTCTTGAACAGCACGCGATACAGCTCGCCCACGGCGCTGCTCGAGGCCGACATCTTCGCGATCGCTCCATCGATCTTGACGGTGCCGGGAATAGTCATGTAAATCTTCGTTGCGACGCGGGCCGAAAAGGCAACCGCGCCCGCGCGCCGCACGGGGCGCGTTTGGAAGAACACGATACCCGCGTATTCGCCGTTCAGACTTCCGGGCGGAACGTCGAGCGAGAGCCGGATCTGCTGCGTCGTCTCCGCCGGCAGATCGAATTCCCGCGGGTTGATCGAAGCCCATCGCATGAGCGAGTCGTTTCGCGCGCCGGCCTTGGCGAATTCGTAGTCGCCGTTGCGGGCCACGCCGAAATCCACCATCGCCGCCTGGACGTGCGTTGCGATCCCGGTCGAGTTGTGGACGGTGACGGGAACGTTGTACGTCGATCCCGGCGCCATCGAAAGCTCGAGCTTTGCTGGAGAAACGTCCAGGCCGAGTCCGTCCGAGTAGGCGGAAACCGGCATCAGCGCAAGCGCGCCGATCAACATCACAGTTCCGAAAAGGCGATAGTGTTTCATGCGAACGCCGTTTGCTGCGAAGCGCTGACGCGCCTCACAGCCACGGTCTTCTTTCTGTTTACGTGTTAGTTGGCGACCAGCGTGTAGGTGAGCACGAGGCTTTGATTACCCGCGGGCGACGTGGGTGCTAGGATCAATTCGAGGTCTTCGCCGACGTTCGCGCCGGCAGGGTAGGCCGTGGTCGAGGTGGCGACCTGGAGTCCCGGAGGTCCGGCCGTCGGAAGGGTCGCGCCGCCGGCGGCGCACGTTGCACCGACCGGTGAAGCCGCGCGCGCCGACGTCGTGGGCGTTGCTGCGCCGGTGACCGTCGCGGGGAACGCGCCGCCGTTGCCGTTAGCGAAGGCGCACAGAGTCGCACCCGCGACTGGCGCGGCTAGTGCTTCGGAAAGATTCCAGTTGACCGAGTTCGTTTGGATGACCGCGTTGACGGCGTTCTTGTAGAGACAGCCCGTCGGGTTGGTGAAGTCCGGCGAAACGCCGCCGAAATTTACCGTTGCGGCGACCTCTGAGCCCGCACCGTTGAGGGTGCAATTGCCGGCGCCCGGATTGGCGTTGGCGAGGATCGACGGCGCGGTGAGTTGCTGAGCGCCGGCCGCATCGTAATTGGTCGCGAGCGTGAGGCTGGCGGTAACCGAAGTGTTCCACTTCACGGTCACCGGGGGAGCGACTTTGGTAACGGGAGCGGCGCCGGCCGATATGGCAGGAGCCAGCAGCGCTGCAAGCGCCGCGAGGGTCAATAGCTTTTTCACGTTAAGTCCTTTCACTATGCGCACTAAAGTAGCCATCCATGGCTCCTTGCGAAAAGCGTTACCTCAAAAGTATCGGCAGGTCGCTTGCCTGCGTTAGCAAGAGCCCGCGCAAGGGCTGTTCAGATATCTTTACAGTGAATTCGAAGACGCGGCCCGCGATCGGACGTCCCAGTTTCGTTATCTGGCCGTCTTGCCAGCGGATCTGCGTTCCCGCCGCGACGTCGGCTAAAAAGTGCGCGCGCACGCGCACGTATTGTCCGCGTGCCGGATTGGCCGGCGTGAGTTGGAACGTCGCCAACTGCAGCCGCGAATCGACGGTGAGCGACGCGGAGGCCTGCGCCGGCCGTTTCGCGGTGATCTCGGCGACGGCTTGAACCGTACCCGCGGAGACTTTTAAAGGAACCACGATCGTACCGGTCCAGGCATTACGATCTTTGTCGAACGCGAGCGGAAAGTTTTTGCCGAAGACGTTGATTGCAACCGCCGTCGCGCGCGCCGTCGTCCGGACCGTCGCGCGAGTCGCCCCTCCGGGCGGCAACGATGATTGCGTGAGCGTCATGGTCGCCGGCGCTTCGCTTCCCATCAGCGAAAAAATGACGGGCTTGGCCTTATGGCCGACGGTAAAGACCAGACCGTCGACGCGCTGCTGTCCCGCAAGCACTACCGAAATGGGGTCGGTGAGACTTCCCGTTTCTTCGGGAAGCGTTTCCGGATCGACGTTGACGGTGTAGGTGCCCGGTGGCAGATTGTCCAGCAAAAAGCTGCCGCTGTCGTCGGTGATCCCCGCGTGATCGCCCGGTTCGGCGACTACGTACGCGTTGAGAACCGGACCGGTAAACGCCGGCGCGAGGGACGGATCGAACACGATCTTCCCCGCAATGGAACCCAGCGGGTTCGCAGTGAAATCCAATGAAGCGATCTCGCCGTTGCGAACGACGATCGCCTGTTTGAGGGCGCTCTGCGCGAACGAAACGTTTGCCGGCAACGAGCTGGAATCGATCGAAACGGTATGGGCTCCCGGCGTGAGGCGTCCGAATCCGTACGCGCCCAAGTTACCCGTGGAGGCAATCCCGCCGCTGTCCATGCGCAGCACGACGCCGGCTAGCGGATAGAGTGTTCCGCCGGCGTCGCGACCGAATACGTGTCCCTGCACGCCGCCGTAGTTGCCCAGGCGAAAATAGACCTGTCCTTGTTGGCCGCCGAGCACCGTGATCGACGCGAACGGCTGGTCGGCCGTCACGCCGCGGGGAAGCGACGCGCTTTCCAAGCGGACTTGATGAACGCCCGGCTGTACGAAATTAAATTGGAAATGACCGGCCAAATCGGTGCGCTGCACGTCCCGGTCGTCCAACACGACGACCACGTTCCCGACGCCTTGGTTGATCGCTCCGTTGTACGAATATTGATGCTGGCTGCTGGTATCGGTAATGACGCTTCCGGTAATCGTTGCCGGCAAACGCGGATTGGCGCGCCCCTGCACGCTCCCGTTCCCGATCGCAAACGGCGCGTTGATCTGGATCGCGAAGATGCGCGTGTGCCCGTTGGCGGCCGGATTGAGGCGATCGCGCGTTTGCGTTTCGCCGAAGCTCACACCGAGGGTTGCGGCCGGCGAGAGCCTGCGGGAGATCGTGAACAGCGGGGTCGTTTGAATGGCGTCGCTCTGAAACGATATCGTACGCGCGATGGTCGCGTTGAGCGACAGCGCGGTCGGCCCGAAGTTGCGCGTCAGCGACACGTTCCCGGTCGACATCATCGATGAAAGCCCATTGCCGATCTGCCGCGTTGCCTGGTAGCCCACCGTCGAGGTGAAGTCACCGAAACTGCGCTGCAACTCGCCGCTATAGGTGACCAACGCGGTCGTAGCGCCAAAATCGGCCGTCGAGCGCTGCGCCTGCGCTCCGAAAATCGCATTGACGTTCTGCACGTCGAACCCGAACTGCAGGCTGCCCCCGCCGATCCACGACGTTCCCGAAAACGACTGCGTCCGTTGATCGGTAAGCGAGAGCAGCGACGTAACGTTGCTGCGCGCAAAGGTTCGCGAGAGCGACAGCGTCCCGCGCCGGGTAGCGTTGAGCTGTTGGCCGGTCCCGACTCGTTCGAGCGCCTCGTCGACGCCCAACGACGTCGCGCCGCGGCTCTCGCGCAGGCCAAACGATGCGAGGTCGTCGCGCTGGACGGCGCCCGTCCCGAAGGTCACGAAGCCGTCGGCGATACGCCGAAGGGTGGTCGTCACGTAGAAATCGTTGTTTCCGTAGTCCGCGCGGTATTGGTACGAGTAAGCCTTCGGCGCGATCGCAATTCCGCCGGCGCCGACGCCGGCGGCGGCGACGCCGGGGCGCTGCTCGAAGGCGCCCTCGAACGTTTGGCTCAGCAAGCCGTGGTTGTCGGCAAGTCCGAAGAGCACCGCGTCGACGGCATTCGTTCCGTCCTTGCTTCGCGACCGGTCGAATCCCAATTCGAAAAGCGTGTTGCGTACCAGACGACGCGCGCGCACGCCGGTAACGCGCGTCAGCGCGAAATTCTCGCCGAAGGCCGGCCCGTTAAAAAACGTCAGGTCGCCGCCGTTCAAAGGAAGGACCAGTGCCAAACCCCGTAGCGTCGAGCCG
Source organism: Vulcanimicrobiaceae bacterium (assembly GCA_036559125.1). GTDB lineage: Bacteria > Vulcanimicrobiota > Vulcanimicrobiia > Vulcanimicrobiales > Vulcanimicrobiaceae > JALYTZ01. Next base: position 2,284 of record DATBTT010000018.1, on the reverse strand, counting down.
AGCGGGACGCCTCCGAGTACCGTCAACGGCTGGGCGCCGTACTGCAGGGCGTAGTTCGGGGTATAGTAGCCGGCTTGCAGTTCGCCGATGTTGGACTGCCCCGGCGTGATGCCGGCCGGAATGGCGAAACTCAGCGTGGTCGTGGCCGTTCGTCGGTCGACCCGTGCGAGCAGCCCCGCGTTGTCGGTCGGCGCATTGTAATTATAGGAAGCCAGCGTCCCGCTCGCGGCATCGCCGCGGATGCCTTGCTGCATGCGTTCGCCCAGGGTCAGACCGCCGGTGAGCGTGAAGGTCAACGGACCTCCGCGGTGAGCGCGCGGTCCCGGAGTTGGCGAGGTTCCGGTCTTTGGCGCCGCCATTCGGACACCGGGAGTGAGTGTCGGCTCCGCACTTGGGGACGGCAAAGCGTTCGCCTGCGGAACGACCTGCGCGACCAGGCGGCGGACCGCCGTGAATGGCGCAGCCAGGGCAGTCACGGGCGCGACGTGCCCGAGGCCCCCTACAAAAATGCTGCCTGCCATAACGGCAATGCCGGCGAAACGAAGGTTGCGCCCCAGTCGCCTGATGAAAATTCGGCCGCCCATGAGTCCTTTACATTATTCGGACCTGGGGCCGGGTTGATTGAGCGGGCCGACAACTTCTTAGCGATAAGTTTTCTAGGCGCGCCTGCCGATAGCCATAACATCGGGGGAAGAGTTTCACGGAGGAAACGTCTCTTTTTTCTATGGATGGACTGGGGAGTGCGGGATTCGTTCTAGCGAACCTATCTCGTAGCCAATTCGACGAACGGAAGATCGTGAGTGCGCTGGCCAGTGGCCTGCGTATTCAGTCTGCCGCGGACGACCCCAGCGGCCTGGCGATCGCGGAGACGATCAACACGAAAGTTTCCGGCCTCCAGCAGGGCGTACAAAACGTTCAGAGCGCGAATAACCTGCTACAGGTGGCCGATTCGACGCTCGCGTCGGTCCAGAGTATTCTGCAACGCATTCACAGCCTGATCGTCGAGTCACGATCCGACTTTGAGTCGCGGGGCCAACTCAAGAGCATCCAAACCGAAATCGATGGACTGCTTCAGGAGATCAACAAAATCTCCGGAGATGCGAATTTCAACGGGGTCCATCTTTTTAACGGCTCGCTCGACACGTCGGCTCCGCCGCAGCCTTCGCTAACCATCGTCACCTCGGAACCGAACTCCGACGGGTCGATTTCGAGCCAAACCGTCGCGAACGCAGACGGTGCCGGCAATCCCGGCCCCCTGATCGCGGCGCAGCCGCTGGGTCCGATCGATTCGATTCAGGCGCTCCTGGAGTTTCGCGTGACGGGCTACAGCGACAACGCGGTCGATCCGGATAGCGGAACGGCCGTGGGACCGGGCGTGTACGTAACGTTCACGGCCTACAGTAACGATCCGAATTTCGGAGCCGGTCAACAAATGATCGACACGGTTGCGGTGCCCATTAACAGTGGGCCAATCACCGGCATCGCGACGCCGAGTCCGTCGGGCGGCGGCGTCCTTCTTCAATACGACCTCGCGAATCTTACGAAAGCCGACGTCGGTAAAGCAATAACCATCGTCACAACGATTCCGCCGCCGGCGGCGCCGCAAGGCCACGCCTTAGACGTCAATTACGGCGGCAGCGAAGGAAGCACGATTGCTATTTCGTTGCCGACCGTCTCCGCGACGGCCCTCAACGTTTCCGGAATCACCGTATTGCCTCCGACCGTGGTGAATTTCAACAATGTCGTGACGGGCACGAGTTCGAGCAACCAATTCGCCGCGGACGACGCGCAAATTCGCGTGCAAAGCGCGATCGATGCCGTCAGCACCATTCGCGCCACGGTGGGCGCGCAGAGCGTGGCGCTCAGCGAAACCAGTAACGACTCGTCGGTGCAGATCGTCAATCAAGTCGCGGCCGAGAGCGCCATTCGCGATCTCAACGTCGGGCAAGCGACCACGCAGTTCACGAGAGATCAAATATTGAGCCGCGTCGGCCAGAGCGTCCTCGCGCAAATGCAAACGAGCGCGCTCCAAGTAGCGAGCCTCCTCGTCCACGCAATCTAACCCCCCTCGTCATCCCGAGCTTGCCCCCCGTCATCCTAGGGTGGACCCCATTTTGTAGAGTTTTCTAGGCCCGAAGGGCCAGTGAAAACGAAAGGACCAGAATGGGAGTCAAGAAGCGCCAATTTGGTGCAGAGTTCAAGCGCGAGGCGGTCCGAGCTGTCCTCGCGGGAAAGAAAACCCGGGCGCAGATCGCGCGTGAGCTCGGCATTCGGGCTGATTTGC
>DATBTT010000017.1:0-66017 GCA_036559125.1 Vulcanimicrobiaceae bacterium | reverse complement strand
ACGCCCATCGTCATTGGTCCGCAACTCGCCGCGTGCGTGGGCTGCTTGCATGTCGCGCAGCATGCTCAGCGCTGCATCGGCGGATCTCACGGCCCGAACGTGGGGGAATTCGTGATTCCAAATTACATGGCGCCCGCGACTTAAGGCTTCCAATACCAGCATGGATTTACCATCGTGCTGAGGTAAGCGTAAAAGTACGGTCGAGGCGTCAATTTGGTCGGACATATCGTCGACGTATCCCAGGAACGTAACATTGGGAGGCGCCTCAGGGTCGCGTAACCCTGCGCCTACGACGCTAAAGGACACGCCGGGAAGAGACCGCGCTATAGCATAGACGTCTGACGCGCCGTAAAATTCTCGGCGTGGTTCGGGAAGATAGGTCAACACGCGAAAACTCCCGGGGAGAGGCTTTGTCGACTTCCCCGGTTCCACTGCAGTCACGGGCTGGTAGGTTGCTTCAATACCCAGCAGTCGGAGTTCGTCCACTAGCCATTCACCGTCGGTAATGTTTACGAATCCGCGGCGTTTGACAATTTCCAAACCGGAAGGGTCGCCGGCGGCCGTCAGAACGTCGCTTCCCGCCCAAATGATAATGACGGGAATGTTGCGATAGCGAGCAATTTCGGAAAGCGCAATGCTGGGGGCGGGGCCTCCGAATGAAATGAGCGCGTCGGCGCGGCGCAGGTCCCACGCCGCGGCCAGCGTGCCGCGCGGAGAGCCATCGAATGCGCGCAGGCGCCAATTCGAGGTTTGCTCGTTCATCAATTTCGCTACGTATTTCGAGTAGTACTCATACCCGACGATGACCGCGCGTCGTGGTTTGCTCATCCAGCATTTCTCACTGCGCTGGCTATCTTCCTAAAATCCGCTTCTGTCAACGCGCCGATATGTTCGAAGATAATGAGACCGGCTCCATTTACGACTATGGTGGTCGGAATGAACCGTGCACCTAGGACGGTATGCGTGACACCTCCGCCGGCATCGAGATAAATGGGATAGCGTAACCCGTTACTTTGCGCAAACTGCTCGACCACCGTACCCGTTTCAGCTTGATCGATACCGATCAATTGAACGCCCTTCGATTTGAGCGTACTTGCCACGCGTGCGAGCGCGGGCGTTTCGGCCTTACATTCAGTGCACCACGTAGCAAACACGTTGATTATTTGCGGGTGTCCTTGGTTTGACAGCCATGTGGTTTTTCCGTCGAGCCCCGTGAGCTTGAGAGAAGTTAACCGGTCGCCAACGTGCAGCGGACGTTGCGTCTGTTCGAGTCCCACCATACGTAAGGCGCGATGGCCCCAAGCCCGGACCTGCGGTACGGCGAGGACGGCGATGAGGCAGACTGCGGCTACGCCTGCGGCTACAAATCGCGTCTGGCGACTTTCCATGTCTCTGTTGTAGCAAAGAGTGGGCCCGGAAACGTGACCCACAATTCCTCGAGTGTTGGGGCTTTCGCTAGAGACGCTCGGGGATGGGGCTGTCGATTGGCTTTAGCTGGGAATCGGACGGAACGCGCGTTCAGCGTTGGGTCTCCTGTCCTAACCGGTAACCGCGAGCGCGTCCCTTTTCCTCATAGAAGTAGGCCCGCCCCACTCTCACGCTTCTCGCTCGAATTGCTTACGATAGGTTGAGATCAGTGGGAAAGGTGCGTGCTATCTCCGTGTTATCTTCAAAAAGCCGTCTCGTCGGGTTCGTGCTGTCTGCGAGTATGCTGGCAACCCCTCTATTAGTGCCGGGCCCTCTTAGCGCCGCGACCGCGGCCCTTACCGTCATTCATCCAGGCGACCAGCTTGCCGTGCAAGTATTTGGAGAGCAGTCCCTAAGCCAGACGGTCACGGTGCTCAACGACGGCGCGATAGAATATCCCTTGGTCGGTCGAGTAGGGGTGGCGGGTAAAACGCCTGACCAAGCCGCCAACCTCTTGCACGATCGGTTGCTGAAGTTCGTTCGGCACCCAGTTGTGAACATCGCCATAACACAACTGGCGCAACCCAGTGTACTGGTCTTGGGAGATGTGAAGACCCCCGGAAAGTATCAGCTACGCTCCGATGGGCGCGTTTCGGACGCAATTGCGGCTGCCGGCGGATTGGTCGACAGTAACGGAGCTTATCCCGACGCCCGGATATCGAGCCCTCAGGGGACCGTTAGCCAGGTATCGCTGCAGAGTCTCTTGCGTGGCGGCCAGGTGAAACTCGACGAACGATTGAGTGAAGGGTCGGTTGTCTATGTGCCTGGCCCCGTTCAGTTCAATGTAGCTGTTTCCGGCGCCGTGGATCACCCGGGAGAACTCCAGATGAATGAAGGGGACCGGCTATCGTCCGCAATTGCAAAAGCTGGAAACAGCGCCAACGCGCAAGCCGATTTGAATCACATTCACCTAATTCGCACTGGTCCGGACGGCAAGCAACAGCAAATGACCGTTAACCTTTATGACGCGCTTCAAAACGGTAAGGAGCAGGCGGACGTCGCGCTGCAAAAAGGCGACGTAATCTACGTGCCCCAGGCTCGCCAGCATAATAATTCATCGGTCGTCACCGGCATACTCTACGTTCTCTCACGCCTTATCCCGTAGGGAAGGAACAATCAGCATGCTTTCGCTGCCATCCGCGCAGGCGGCCGCTTCGGCCAACGCCCAAGAATATCAGCACACCGAGATGTCGGGCCTCATGCGAACGTTTCAACGGCGGTTGCGGCCAATGATCCTGATTTGCCTCGCCTTCATTTTGCTGGTGGTCGTGCTGACGCTCCTGCTGCCGAAGACCTATACGACGTCGGTTAAGTTGATTGCGGGGAACTCGGGCGGCGCGGTCAATGCGGCATCGTCCGACAGCCAATTACCGGTGCTCAACGCGCTCCTAATTGCAAGCGGGGCTCAAAGCGCAGAAACGTATGTGGAATTGTTCCAAGAGACGCCCGTCGCGCAGCAAGTTATCAGCGATCTAAATCTGAAGACATCGCCCTCGGGGCTACTCTCCCACGTGGCAGTAAAGCCCGTAACGAACACGTCCATCATTGAGGTCACGGTCACTTGGCCGGATCGCGAGATGTCCGCTAGGATTGCGAACGACTTTAGTAAGGTTGTCGTAGGGCGGCAGCGCGAGCTCGTCGCGAGCCAGGCGCAACAAGCGATCGCGTTTTTGAGCAAACAACTCCCCACCGCACAACGTGCGATGAGTGACGCGCAAACGAAGCTTGCCAGATTCGAGGCGAGCCACCACATTGCCGACATAACGGCTCAGACTCAAGCCGATATCTCCGCGCTTGGCACCCTGGACGGTAAGGTAGGCCAAGTTCAGGCGGACCAGCAACAGGCGCATGCGCAACTATCTACGGTGAACGGGCAGCTCACCCACACGCCCGCAACCATAACCGGCGCCACGCTCGTCGCCCAGAACCCCGTGCTGCAACAGTTGGAAACCCAACTATCGCAGGTAGACGTTCAACTCCAGACGGCGCGTAAGCAATACACAGATCAATATCCGACGGTTATCGCGCTCAAACAGCAGGAAGCACAACTGAAGAGCGAGATCAACAAACAGCAATCTACCGTCGTTTCGAACACCAACACCGTGCCCAATCCACTCTATCAACAGTTGCAACAGCAGGCGGCCCAGTACCAGTCACAAGCGGCGGCGGACGCCGCGCAATTGAACGCTCTCCGCAACCAGCGTAACGCCCTTACGCCAACCTTGAGCAAGCTTCCAGCACAGACGGCAGCCCTTGCCGATCTCCAGCGTCAATCCAAGTCGGCGGAAGACGTTTTTAACGCCCTGCAGCAAAAATATAATAACGCCGCCGTCGCACGCGATACCGCCCTTAGCGACGTAACCGTGACTCAGCCCGCTACGGCGAGCACCGCTTCGGTCAAGCCCAACTTCCTTATGAACCTGATCCTAGGCGTGGTCCTGGGAGTTGCCTTCGGTATCGTCGGCGGTTTCATCATCGACTACTTCGACTCAACGATCAAGGACGAAAGAGAAGCCGAAGGGGAACTCGCGCTTCCGCCGTTGGCGGCAATTCCGCTGGTGCGCATGCGTAACGGCATCCCCGCGCTCCCGTGGGTGCGGACGCTCACCATTGAGTCATTCCTGCAGCTCGTTACTTCGATTAAATATGCCTCTGACGCTCCACTTGATACGTTGGTCGTCACCAGTCCGGTTCAAGGGGACGGCAAGTCCACGATTGCATTGAACGTCGGTCTTGCAATGGCCGAGCTGGAGCCCCGCATTCTACTGATCGACGCGGATCTGCGGCGCGCGTCCCTTCACGCGAAGCTGCACATGAGAAATGAGCGCGGGCTGTCGGACATACTCGTCGGGCGCGCGAAATTGCTCGAGGTGGTTCAACGTACCAAGTACGGCGGCCTCGACGTCCTCACGAGCGGAACGCCGGCCCCAAATCCTATCAAACTTCTGGAGTCGGGGCGCATGGACGAACTTATCGCGGAAGCAAAGGAACACTATCGTTGTGTGATTATCGATACGGCTGCTCTGTACGGCAATCTCGACGCCGCCGTCCTAAGCCGCAAAGTCGATGGTACCATCATGGTTGTTTCGGCGAACACGACGGATCTGCGTGATGCTCGCAAGGCGATGCGACGCCTAACGCAGGTTGGGGTCAGAAACCTCCTGGGCTTCGTCTTGAACCGCGTCGTCCCGAATCGTGAGGACTATGGTGCTTACGAGCTCGGCCCGGGCGAATCGGTCACTGAAGAAGAACCGTTGATAACGGCTTAGGGCGGATTGACGTTGCATGACCGCTACCGCAGCAAATCAGGTGTCCAGCAAAAAGGTTCATCTGATCGAGCCTCAGGCTATCTTCGTTCCCATGCTTTCCGAATTATTTCAAGAGCTAGGGTTAGAAGTGACGATGGTCACCCCGGGCGCCGAATATCAATCGCTCGTAGACGGGCAGCCAAGGGTGCTATTCATCGATGCTGATTTCATGGAACAAGAGACCGTGAACCTGATCACTTTAGTGCGGAACTTGGCACCGGATTCGCTTATCGCCATTTATACGCGAGCCGACAATGCAGGCAAGGCCGCTGCATACCGCGCCGCGGGCGCTAATGCAATCGTATCGAAATCATCAGATCGTGAGGAAATTATCGCCGGGTTACATCAAATGTTGCACACGGGCGAGTACACCGACGTGCGGTTCAGCGAAACGACCACATGATCCGGCCAAACATGGAAGTCCCTCGACTAGAAATGGGGAAAAACATGTCGACAAATCCGGTGCCAAGCGCCTGGGACTTCAACATACTCCTCTCTCGAGCGGCGTAAAGTGGTTTGTGAAAGTTCACGTCATCGAGCCACAAGCGCTCTTCGCATCGGTGCTGGGCGGGATCTTTGCCGAAGTTGGCCTCGAGGTCGAGCGCGTTTCTAAAGACGCGGACTTTCGCGAGCTGCTGAGCGAGCAGCCGGCCTTGATTTTTCTGGATGCCGACTTCGTCTCACAAGAACCGTTGCGATTGGTTTCGTTGTTACGCGCGCTGCTGCCTAAGACGTCCATCGCGGTATACACCGGGCAACGCACGTGTCAGTGGGCGAAGGCGGTATGCGCGTCTGGAGCAAACGCGGTGTTTTCCAAGTCCGCTGCACGCGAAGAAATCATCGACGGATTGCGCGAACTGCTAGAGACCGGAGCCTATACCGACGTGCGTTTGCGGGGCTGATGGACCTTCCAGATCGCGGCGGCGGAATCGAGGTCGAGTTTCGCGCCGGCGGCGCGCTCGCGATCGAACCAATCGCCCGGGCGCCGCAGACGAAGCTCTTCGATATAGCGTTCGCGGACGCGCCGCTCCGCGTCGGTGAACGGAAAGTGCACGCGTTCGCGCAAGCCGTCGACCGCTCCGACCAAGCGCGCTGCTTCGAGTTCGGCGCCGTCGTTCGCGCATAGTCGCGCGGCGAGTTCCAGCGAGTCGGCCAGTTGCAGCGAAAGGTGGTGCTCCTTCCCGATTTGCAAGCTTTCGTGCAGGCACGCTCGCGCTCGCGCGACGTCGCCTCCCATCAGCGCGACTTCGCCGAGGTGATTGAGCACCGTCGCGATGCCACCTTTATCGCCGAACGACCTGAACGAGCGCAGGCAGATTTCATACTCGCGCATCGCGTCGCCGAAACGCTCCGACTGGTGCGCGCAATATCCGAGCGCGCCGTGCGCCCACGCTTGGAAGCGCGTGTCCCCGGCTTGCGCGGCCAACTCAAGACATTCGCGCAGCCGTTCCTCGGCCTCCGCGAAGTGTTCGAGCGCCGTCGCGATCGTCCCGAGATTGAGCAGCATTTGCGCGGCGCCGACGATGTCGTCCGTCTCTTTGCACGTCGCGAGAGCCTCCGAAAACAGTTCTTCCGCGCGAGCGTAATTTGCGGAATTCATTTGGATGGAGGCGAGCACGCAGATCGTCTCGGACAAGCCGCGGCGATCGTCTTGTCCGTCGTAGAGCCGGCGGGCATTTTCGCCTAGCCGCGTGGCCTCTGCGTAGTCGCCGCCCGTATTGGCGAGCATCGCGGCTTTCGTGTAGAGCCGCCCGCAAATCGGACTTCCGGACAGCACGCGAACGACCGCTTCGAGATAGGCCACGCCTTCGATGAGAAAACTTCGAATCTGCCAGAATGCGACGAGCGCGAGGGCGAGTTCGGCCAATCCATCGACGGCGTTTCGCAGAGCCCAGTCGAGCGCAGCATCCACATCTGCGTGCGTGGCTTCGAGCGCGTCCAACGCCGCGTTCTGCGCCTCGCCCTTGGCCGCCGGCAATGCGAGAATCAGGCAACGATAATACTGCAAATGGGCTGCGGCTAAAGCCGGAACCTCCGCGCCGGTTTCGAGGCGCTCGTCCGCATACGCGCGTAGCGTGTCGAGGAGGCGGTAGCCGTCGATGGTCTCGCGCTCGAAGACCGTAACGAAGGACTTTTCGACGAGTGCCGTGAGCACGTCCACAATAACGCCGCGAGAAAGCGGCGCCGTACCGCAGATCGCTTCGGCCGCCTCGAGCGTGAAGGGGCCGTGGAATATCGCCAGCCGCACGAAGAGTTGTCGTTCTTCCTCGCTCAGCAGATCGAAGCTCCAGTCGATCGTACTGCGCAAGCTTCGATGGTGATCCAAACCGGTTCGGTCGCCGCCGGTGAGCAGTGCAAAGCGTTCTGTGAGCCGGTCGAGGATTTGTTGGGCGCTCAAGGTGCGCAGCCGCGATGCCGCAAGCTCCAACGCCAGCGGTATCCCATCGAGACGGCGGCAGATCGCGGCAACGGCTTCGGCATTCCCCGGCGCGATCTTAAAGTCGAGTTTCACCGCGGACGCGCGGTCTGCAAACAAACGAACGGACTCGCATCGCCGCAACTGATCTAGCGGCATCGCCGCGTCGGGGACGGCAAGCGGGGCTACCGAGAAGCCATACTCGCCGGTAACTTTTAGGGGCTCGCGGCTGGTCGCGACGATCGTTAGCGTCGGGCACGCTTCGAGCAGACGGCGCACGAGACGGGCGCATTCCACCGCGAACTGCTCCGAGTTGTCCAAAATCACGAGCGTGGGGCGATCCGAGATCGCGCGCACGATCTCGGTCACGAGATCGGGCTGGCTGGGATGGATCTGCATCGCGCTCAACATCGCGTGGGGGATGTGCGCGGCATCGGCTAAGGTCGCGAGTTCGACGAAGTACACCCCGCCGGAAAACGCGTTGCCGACTTCGCGCGCAAGATGGAGCGCGAGACGCGTCTTGCCCACGCCTCCCGGACCCATGAGCGTGACAAGGCGCTTGACGATCACAAGTTTGCGTAAACGCTGCAACTCGGCCTTGCGTCCCACGAAGGTAGAGAGTTCCTCGGGAAGATTATTGGGCGTTTGCGAGATGGGCACGAGCGGTTCGCTTAGCGTCGCCAGCTCCGGGTACGTCAACTGGTAGGCCCGTTCGGAGAGTTGAAGATCTTTGAGTTGCGCCTCGCCCAGATCTGACAAGCCGATGTCGGGAGGCAGCTCTTCGCGCACGAGCCGCTGCGTGGATTGCGAGAGCACGATCTGGCCGCCGCCTACCAGCGACAACAACCGCGCAGTGCGGTTCAGAGCGGTCCCAAAATAGTCGCCATCGCGGATCTGCGCGATCCCGGTGTTAATTGCGATGCGAACGCGCAGCTCCCCGACATGCTCCCACGGCTCGGCGGCGACGGCCTTTTGAATGGCGACGGCCGCAGTCAGGGCGGCAATAGGATCGCTGAACGCGCAGCAAAATGCGTCGCCGACCGTCTTAAAAACGTAGCCGGCGTTGCGCTCGAGCAAATCGGCCACGAGTGCGTCGTGACGCGCGAGAACCTGGCGCATCTGCGACGGATACCGTTCCCAGAGACGCGTGCTCCCTTCTATGTCGGTAAAGAGAAAGGTCAGCGTTCCGGTGGGAAGAATCGTTGTCATTAGCACGTTCCCCGCGGTTGTTGCCCTTCGGCAGCCTCGCGAGCGTTTCCCTGAACGGAAAGGACGCGGAATGGCAATCCATCGGCAGAAGCTCTCCCGTAAGAACCTGCTCTCATTTGCAGTTGCTGCGGCGGCGACCGCGGCCGTCATACCGTCGCCGGCCGGCGCGCAGAACCAGGTCAAGCCGTACACGTGGCCCGCGGTCGGAAGGCCGCGACAGCTGGCCGCGGCCCTGCGCGGACTGGCCGATTCCATCGACCAAAGCGACGGCACTCCCACGGCGTCGCCGTTGCAACACCTCTCCGACGAAGGTGCCCTCGATCGCCACACGCGGGCGAGCGCGCACGTGTGCGACTGGGATCAAGCCGAGGACGCCCTGCGCCGCATGGCCGACGTCGTCAGGAAGAACAAAGAACGCGACACCGACTGGCGCTGGTCGCGCCACCACCGCGCCTGCCCGACCCCCGGCATAAAAAAGATGTAACTCGGCCTCTCGCCGCTGGCCCTTCGCTGCCGCCGTTCAACGGGCAGGAGAAGGCGCTATATTAAAACTATCATTTGGTAAATCTATCAGGATAGTTTAGAGCGCGGGCCGGCGGAAAGAATTGAAGCGATGAGCACGTATCAAGCCCCATTGCGCGACATGCAGTTCGTCTTGCGCGAACTTGCGGGCATCGACGAGGTCGCAAAGCTTCCCGGCTTCGAGGAGACCTCGGAGGTGCTCGAATCGATTCTGGAGGAGGCCGGGTCGTTTGCCGCCGGCGTGCTCGACCCGCTAAATCGTACGTTCGATAAAGAAGGCTGCACGTGGAAAGACGGTGCGGTTGCGACGCCGGCCGGATTCAAGGCCGCCTACAAGCAGTTCGCCGACGCCGGGTGGATCGGACTCCCGGTTTCCGCCGAGTACGGTGGCCAAGGGTTGCCGCAAGTGCTGCTCGGTCCGACCCTCGAGATGTGGAACGCCGCCAACATCGGTTTCGCGAACGGGCCACTGCTCAATCAAGGCGCTATCGAAGCGATCGAACTCTGCGGCTCCGCGGAGCAGAAACGGCGCTTCGTTCCCAATCTCGTTTCGGGTAAATGGATGGGCACGATGTGCCTGACCGAGCCGCAAGCCGGGTCGGATTTGGCCGCGGTTCGTACCAAAGCGATGCCCGACGGCGATCGGTATCGCATTTCGGGCTCGAAGATATTCATCACGTTCGGCGAGCACGATCTCGCCGAAAATATCGTGCACTTGGTGCTCGCGCGGCTACCCGATGCTCCGGAGGGAACCAAGGGTATCTCGCTGTTCATCGTGCCGAAAATTCTGGTCAACGACGACGGCACGCTGGGCGAGCGCAACGACGTCGCCTGCACGGGCATCGAGCATAAACTCGGCATCAACGGCAATCCGACGTGCACGATGAATTACGGTGATAAGGGCCAAGGCGCGGTCGGCTATCTGGTCGGCGAACCCAATCGCGGGCTCGAATACATGTTCATCATGATGAACGCCGCTCGTTTCAGCGTAGGCGTTCAAGGGTTGGCCGTTGCGGATCGCGCGTACCAAAGTGCCTTGGAATATGCGAAAGAACGCGTGCAGAGCCGCGACGCCGCTTCGCGCAATCCGCAAGCCGTGCGAATCATCGAGCACCCGGACGTACGGCGCATGTTGATGACGATGAAGGCGCAAATCGAAGCGATGCGCGCGCTCTCGTACGTTACGGCCGCGTCGCTCGATCTTGCACACAAACATCCCGACGAGAAAGTGCGCAAGGAATCAAAAGCGTTTATCGAGCTCATGATTCCCGTCGTAAAAGGGTGGTGCACGGAGACGGCGCAAGAAGTCTGTTCCACCGCTCTGCAAGTCTTCGGCGGCATGGGGTACGTCGAAGAAACCGGAATCGCGCAACAGTATCGCGACGTCCGCATCACGACGATCTACGAAGGCACGACCGGAATTCAGGCGCTCGACTTGGTCGGTCGTAAATTGATTCGCGACATGGGCGCCACGGCGACGGCGGTCGTCAAAACCATGCAAGCATGCGCGACGGAGCTGAGTTCGAGCGACGACGCAACCGTCAAGACGATCGGCGAAGCATTTGCAAAGAGCGTCGCAACGCTTGCCGAAGTCTCGCAGTGGATCGGCATGAGCGCGATGGGCGACCTGCACGCCGCGTTCGCCTGCAGCGTTCCCTACCTCAAGCTGTGGGGCGTCGTCGCGGGCGGCTGGCAGATGGCGCGCGCGGCCCAGATTTCGGCGCGTACACTCGCGGCAGGTGAAGGTGACCGGGAGTTCTACCAAGCGAAGCTCGTTACCGCGAAGTTTTACGCCACGCATGTACTCAGTCAGGGCGCATGGCTCAAGCGCCAAATCGTCGACGGGTCCGGCGACGTGATGACGCAGCCGGAAGCGGCCTTCGATCTCGACCGTAAAGCAGCGGTAACCGCGTAACGTGGCCGCAGTCCACGTCGCGCGGCAAGGCGCGATTTGCGTGCTGACGCTGGACAATCCGCCCGTCAATGCATTGTCGTTCGCGTTCTCGGCCGAGCTGCTTTCGGCGCTGCTTGCGGCGGAGGCCGACGCGGGGATTCGCGCCATCGTTTTCACCGGCGCCAACGGGCTCTTTAGCGGGGGCGCCGACGTGAACGACTTTGCTACAGCGCCTGCCCCCGAAACCAAGACCGTTCGCGACGTCATCGAGGCTCTCGAGCGCGGGAGCAAGACGTACGTCGCCGCGATAAACGGAACCGCGATGGGCGGCGGCCTCGAACTCGCACTTGCGTGCGACTATCGCGTCGCGTCCGGGGGCGCAAAGGTTGGCCTGCCTGAGATAAAACTCGGTTTGTTGCCGGGGGCCGGCGGCACGCAACGTTTGCCGCGTTTGATCGGCGCGCAGGCGGCGCTGGAAATGATGCTCAAGGGTGAAGCGATCGATGCCGAAGCTGCCAAAGAACGCGGCATTCTGGACGAGGTCGTCGACGGCGATGTCGTCGCTGCGGTTAGCGCCGCGCTTGCCGACGGCCGACTCTCCGGAAAGCGCCGCGCCTCCGAGCGCAGGCCGGCGATTGCCAAAAACATTCCCAATGCAGCGCTCCCGTTCGTCGTCGCCCAAGCGCACAAGATGGTGCCGGCGGAAGACAACGGCGGATTTGCCGCTCACAAATTGATCGATGCCGTGGAGGCTGCGCTGGAGCTTCCGTTCGAACGCGGCATCGCTCGCGAAGCGCGCTTGTTTGAAGAACTCGTGCGCTCCGATGCCTCCGCCGCATTGCGTCATATATTCTTTGCCGAACGCGAGCTTGCAAAGATTCCGGGGCTTGAGAGCGCGAAGGCGCGCGACATCGGCAAAGCCGGGGTTATCGGAGCGGGAACGATGGGAACCGGCATTGCGATCACCTTCGCGCAGGCCGGCATTCCCGTGACGGTCGTCGAGCCGGCCGACGCGCAGGTCGAGAAGGCCAAGCAGATGGTGTTCGGCATGTTCGCGCATCAAGTGCAGCGGGGCCGTATGACGCAGGAGCGCGCGTGGCAGCTCGGCCAGTCGATCGTCTTCACCGGCGACTACGGCGACGTCGCAGACGCGGACGTTGTGGTCGAGGCCGTTTTCGAAAACATGAACGTGAAGATGGAAGTCTTCGCCAAACTCGACGCGATCGTCAAGCCCGAGGCGATTCTCGCAACGAACACGTCGACGCTCGACGTGGACGCCATGGCATCGGCGACGGCGCGACCGGACCGGTTCGTTGGGCTCCATTTTTTTGCGCCGGCCAATATCATGAAGCTGCTCGAAATCGTCAAAGGTGCGCAGACGTCGCCCGATACGCTCGCAACTGCGTTCGCACTGGGCAAGAAGCTACGCAAAGTCTGCGTGCTGTCGGCCAATGCGTTCGGATTCATCGGCAATCGGATGCTCTTCGACTACGCGCGCGAAGCCGTTGGGTTGGCCGAGGAAGGCGTGCCGCCGCAGCGCATCGACGCAGCGATGAAAAAGTTCGGTTTTGCGATGGGACCGTTCGCGATGTTCGACCTCTCCGGAATAGACGTTATGTGGCACATTCAAAAGGCGCGGCCCGACATGGGCGCGGGACGCACCCGCGTCGTCGAGCGCCTGGTCGAAATGAAACGGCTCGGGCAAAAGACCGGCGCGGGTTTCTACGCGTACGATAAGGCCGCCGGCAAGGGCCGCGAACCCATTGCGGATCCGCAAATCGTGCAGCTTTTCGCAGACGAAGCCCGCGCAGCGGGCATCGCGCAACAAACCGGCGTCACCGACGCGCAAATCGTGCAGCGTCTGACGAGCGCTCTCGCACGACGGGGATCGCATTTGCTCGACGAGGGTGTTGCGTTGCGGCCGGGTGACATCGACATCGCCTACGTTTACGGGTACGGATTTCCGCCGCATCGCGGCGGACCGATGTGGGATGCCGCCCATGCGTGAAGCGGTCATCGTTTCCGCGGCGCGGACCCCGATCGGCAAAGCGTTTCGCGGCGCGTTCAACCAGACGCCGGGTGCAACCATGGCCGGCCACGTCGTCAAGGCGGCTCTCGATCGCGCGCACGTCGATCCCGCCGACGTGGAGGACGTCATCATTGGCGTCGGGCTCCCCGAGGGTGCGACCGGGAACAATCTAGGCCGGACGGCGGCATTACGCGCCGGACTCCCGGTGGGTGTGGCGGGACAGACCGTCAGCCGGTTTTGCGCTTCCGGATTGCAAGCGATTTCCGCCGCCGCGCAGCGCGTAATCGTCGACGGATCGGGCCCGATCGTAGCGGGCGGCGCCGAATCGATCAGCATGGTGCAAAACGAGATGCACGTGCGCGGCTTGACCGAGGAATGGCTGGCACGCCACGTTCCCGACGTTTACACGCCGATGCTTCAAACGGCCGACTTCGTTGCTAAAAAGTACGACGTTTCGCGCGAGCGGCAAGATGCGTACGCGTTGCAAAGCCAGCAGCGCACTGCCGCCGCACAGGCCGCCGGTCGCTTCGACGCCGAGATCGTTGCGTTGCCAAGCTGGATGTATGTAGAAGACAAAGCCACCGCGCGGGTTATCGAAAAGTTTGTCGAGCTCTCGAAGGACGAGGGCAACCGGCCCGAGACCTCGCTCGAGGGTCTGGCCGCGCTCCAAGGCGTGCTCGATCCGAAATCACCGATCACCGCGGGCAATTCCTCGCAACTTTCAGACGGCGCGGCGGCGGTCGTCGTCATGGATGCGGATTCTGCGCGGGCGCGCGGACTCGCACCGTTGGGCTACTATCGGGGCATGGTCGTGCGCGGCTGCGAACCCGGCGAGATGGGTATCGGACCGGTCTTCGCAATTCCCGACCTTCTCAAACGCAACGGCCTGACGATCGGCGACGTCGGGTTGTGGGAATTGAACGAAGCATTCGCGGTGCAAACGGTTTACTGCCGCGACACGCTCGGGATCCCGAACGATCGCTTCAATGTGGACGGCGGTGCCATCTCGATCGGCCATCCCTACGGCATGAGCGGTACGCGCATGGCGATGCACGCCCTCATTGAAGGTAAACGCCGCGGCGCAACCTTCGTCGTTGTAACGATGTGCGTCGGCGGCGGCATGGGCGCCGCCGGGCTGTTCGAAGTAGCCTAAGCGCTGTTTGCAACTTCCGGTCGTACGCTTGGGTCGCTGGCTGTATGAAAGCGCTCATCGTGGACTCGTACGGTCCTCCCGCCAATGCCAAGCTCGGCACGGTCAAGCCGCCCGAGCTCAAAGACGGCTACGTGCTCGTGCGCTTGCACGGGGCTTCGGTAAATCCATATGACGTCAAACTCATTTCGGGCCAACTCAAGGACTTCGCGCCCATCGAGTTTCCGTACGTGCCCGGCATGGATGGCGCCGGCGCGATCGCGGGAGTAGGCGAAGGCGTCGAAGGCTATCGCATCGGCGACCGCGTGGTCGGCATGTTCGGCGAAGCGCCGGGCACGCTTGCCGAATTTGCGACGATCGCGGGCGACGACCCCAAACTCGCGCACATTCCCGACGGCCTCGATTTCGAGCGTGCCGCCGCGATTCCCGAAGCGGGGCTCACGGCACTCACGATCGTGCGCGCGGCCGACGTGCATCAAGATCAGCGCGTGCTCATCATAGGCGCTACCGGCGGCATCGGACTGTTCGCAATTCAGCTCGCAAAGGCGCGCGGCGCGTTCGTTATTGCGACGGCGGCAGCCGCCGACACCGGATACGTGCGAACGCTCGGTGCCGACGATGTGATCGACTATGCTAAGCACGACCCGATCGCACAGATGAACGAGCGTTACCCCGAGGGTATCGATGCCGTGTTCGACCTGATCGATCACGACGACAAACTCATTGCCGCAGCCGGCATCATCCGTCGCGACGGCACGCTGGTTTCGCCGCTGTACGGTCCCGAGCAAAGCGCGTTTCCCGAGGACGTAACCGTGCGCTACGTCATGATGAATGCTCGACCCGGCGATCTGGCGGATCTCGTTAACCGCGTCGCGAGCGGCGAGCTCCGCGTGGAGATAGCGGAGAAGTATTCATTCGACAACGCCCGCCACGCGTTGGGCGATCTCGCCGACCCCCGCACGCACACCCGAGGCAAACGCGTCGTTTCTATTCCATGAAGCAGTGCCCGTCCGCGAAACTACCACTAACGATCGCCGCTGCGTTTGCGTTGATTGTGGTGGCGGAAACGCCGGCGCTCGCGCATCGGTGGGTTGGCACGTGGGCCTGCGCGCCCGCATGGGCCGACTCGAAGCAATCGTTTACGAACGTGACGTTGCGCGAGATCGTGCACGTGAGCGTTGCGGGCAAACTCGTTCGCGTGCGCTTCTCGAACGTGTTTGGCGTGCAGCCGTTGCGCATTGCGCACGCAACCCTCGCGATACAGCGTAGGGGCGCTGCCACGACGGCTGTTCCGCGCGAACTCACGGCCGGCGGCGCTTCATCATTCACCGTAGCGCCGCACGCGCAGAGCTTTTCGGACGCGCTGCAGATGGACGTGCGGCCCGGCGGTAACCTGGTTATCAGCCTCTACGTACACGGTCCGACCGGAGCTCCCACGGAGCATCCGCTGGCCATGCAGACGACGTATTCTGCGACCGGCGATCGCGCGACGGACGCCGGCGGGACGGCCTTTTCCAAGCTGGGCACGGCGTGGTATTTCATCTCTGGCGTTGACGTAGACGGTTCTTCGGCAGCCGGTTCGGTCGTTGCGCTTGGCGACTCGATCACGGACGGTTGGCATTCGTCGATCGATGCGAACGGCCGTTGGCCCGACGTGCTCGCCCGTCGCCTGCTGCGGTTGCCGCGGCATCAAGGGCTCGGCGTCCTCAACGAAGGCATCAGCGGCGATCGCATCCTCTTGGACGGAGGCTTGAACGGTCCGAATGCGCTCTCGCGCTTCGATCGCGATGTGCTCGCGCAATCGGGCGTCAAGGACGTTATCGTTTTCCTCGGCATCAACGACATGCAGGAGAAACCGGAACAACGTGATGCGGGGCGGTTATTTTCCGGGTTGCTCCAACTCGCCGTCCAGGCGCACGAGCGCGGCATTAGAATCTTCGCATGTACCGTTTTGCCCGCGGAAGGCGATTACGCCTATTCGAGCGGCGTAGAGGCGACTCGTCAAGCCTTTAACGCGTTGGTTCGTGGGAGTCGCGCGTTTGACGGCGTTTTCGATTTCGAACGCGCTCTTCGCGATCCGACGGACCCGCACCGCATGCTGCCGGCCTACGACAGCGGAGATCACTTGCATCCAAGCACGCTCGGCTTGCGCGCAATCGCCTCGGCGGTCGACGTAACAAAACTCTAACGGGCGGCGATGCCATTGCGCTACACGATCGACGCTATATGTACAACTTGATAGAAGGCCAGATGGCTGCGAGCGATTCTCTCGAACCGCGGCAGACCATGATCGGCATGTTGCGCTCGTAGGGCATACCGAGCGGGTTTGAAAACGTGGCGGCCAGCCGGCTCGAGCGGTAGAGGTGGATGCTTTTCCCGCAGTCGCCGTTTACGTCAATAAGGACGTCTCCCGTGTAGCCACGCGACCCCCACAGCCAATACTGATTGTGGCGGGAGAGCGTCGGCGGCAGATGATAGCGCGTGCCGAAGAAGTCGATAGCGGCCGCCTCGCCGTAGTTTTCCGTGATGATTGCCGCCTTCTTGCGATCCGCGGGTGGAAGCGCGTCGTACACGCCGGCAACGGCGGCGGCAAGTTGCGGCCATCCGTGCATGTCGGCAAAGTCTTGCGGCAGTTGGCCCTGCTTGTGGTGCTCGCTCTCAATCGATCCCTCAAGGTGCAACGCCAGCGCGTAAGCAACGATCGTTGGCACGGGAAGCAACGGCATCGCGAGCGGCAGAAGCACCAGCGCTCCAGCCGCCGCAAGCACGGCTGCTATCGGACGAATCGCCCGAGCGCGAACCGTCCAAACCTCGACGGCAATCGCACCGACTGCGAACAGCAGCGGATAGACATCGGCGGGGTAATAGTTCTTCCCGTGCAGCGCAATCGTCGCCGCGATGAGGAGCACGTACGTCCATCCCAACCAGCGCAAGCGCGGCTGCACGAACGCCCATACCAGCCCGATGAGCCACACGATCGACACGATTGGCCCAAGAATAAGGATTTGCTGCGCGAAGAACGCGACCGGTGAGAGAACGACGTTCTTACCGTGCGTGCCGTTTCGCAACAGTTCGAGCATGGGGAATCCGGCGAGTGCCTGCCACAGTGCGTTCGGCATTGCGATGATGACTGCGGTACAGAGGCCTGCAAGAAACCACGGCGACGCGAGCAGCGTGCGATAGCGCGTGAGCGCTATGCCGCCGATCAGCGCGAGCGCGAAGAGCGCCACCATGTACTTCGCTTCGAACGAGACGCCAATCGTGGTCCCCACCGCGATCCACCAGCGCGGATTTGCGCCGTTGGCGATGCGAACGACGAAGAGCGCCGCCAGCGGCCATGCCCAAAGGCCGATCATGTCGGGGCCCACCTGCGTCCCGAAGGCAGCGAGGACGCCCGCAAGCGCAACGCAGATCGCAGCTAAAATCTGTGCAAAGGAGCCGCCGCTCAGTTCGCGGACCAGGCGGCAGGTGACGAAGACGCCGGCGGCCGCGCATAGCGCCGCAGTAGCACGCAGCGCGATCAACGAGATGCCGAAGAGTTGCGATCCGGCCGCAATCAACGGCACCAGCGGCGGCTGATCCACGTATCCCCACGCCGGATGGCGTCCACAGATAATAAAGTACAGTTCGTCGCGGAAGAACCCGTAATGTGGATTCCCCACGAGATGGAAAGCCAATGTAGCGATAGCCGCGATCCAAGCGATATCTGCGCGCTTCATTTGCCCTCCTTACGTACGAATGCGCCCGGTCGTTTCGGCACCAATTTGACGCGACCTAGCGGGCAGGGCTAGTTGCGCAGGGGTTGGCCGTGGTCGAGCATGTGCTGCATGCGGGCGCGCGTTTGCGGGCGCCAGACGAGCGACTCGAAGTAGAGCGTTTCCAAGTCGAGTAATTCCGCGTGCGTGACCGTTCGTGCCGCGCCGGCACCCCCGGTCATGACGCGCGCGAGCGCGCGGCAAACTTCAACGTCGTAATCGCTCGCGGCGCCGCTATCGCGCGCATCGCGAAGCACGACATCGATTGCCTCGTAACCGCGATCCCCGAGGACCGGAATAGCATCGCGATGTTGCGGTGCGGCGTAACCGGGAGTCAGTGCCAGGACGGCGCGCTTTGCATCGTCGAGCAAAAGCGCGCGATCGTGCGTGACCGCGTCGTGCGATTGCAGAAAATGCAAAGCCCGCGCGCCGTTCGCATCGGCGCTGCTTCGCGCAAAGGCGATCGTATCGAAGGCTCGTTGCAACCCACGTGCGGGGTCCTCGCATGCTTCGACGCACCGCGCGTAGAGTTCGCTCGTTCCGCCCAAATCGGGAATGATACCGACAGCGATTTCGGGCAGGCTCGCCCGCATGTCGGTACAGCCCTGCACCCGGTCGGCGTACATCGTAAGCTCCAGCGCTCCACCGATTGTGAGACCAAAGGGCGCCGCAACTACCGGGAACGGTGCAGTGCGCATGCGCGTGGTCAACGCTTGAAAGCGTTTTGCGACGTCGCGAAAAAGGGTCCGGTCGTCCTCGTAGCGATCCAGTAGGCCCAGTAAAAAACGCAAGTTGGCGCCGAAGGAGAAGTCGGCGCCCTGGTTGCCGATGACCAAGCCGCGAAACGTGCCCGCAATGAGTTCGTTCGCGCGGTCGGCTACCTCAAGCGTGCCGGTGTCGAGGGTGTTGCCCTTGCTGTGAAACTCCAGGCATAACACGCCGTCGTCGAGATCGATCAGCGACGCGCCGGCACTTTGCGCCAGGACGCGGCCGGAGTCTTTGCGCAGCGAATCCAAGACGATCGGAGAATCAACCATCTTGCGATCATTTGCGGCACCCGCTCCGGTTCCCGCACCGGCTTCGGAAACGAGCTAGAGAACATTGGAAGAAATGCACGACAACGCAGCCTTGACGCCTCTGGTGGGGAGTTTGATCTTCAAAACGGCCCGCGCGTTGGGACTCGACTTGGACGCAGACCGGGCGGCGTTGCTCGCCGCCCTCGAAGGCGATTCCCTGTTTGCCGACGCCGGCTCTTCCGACGTCTGGGAGCGGCGCTATGCGGGGCTCGCCCCCGGCGTGCGCCGGCGAATCGTCGCCGAAGCCGTCGCGAGGCTTCGCCTGACCGATTCTTGAACGCATGGCGACCGTGAGCGCAAGCCCGTCCATGACCGAACTGCCGAAAAATTACGACCCCAAAGCCGTGGAGGTGCGCCGCTACCGGCAATGGGAAGCGGCGGGGTATTTTCACGAGGAACCCGATCCGTCGCGACCGCCCTTTATTATTTGCATGCCGCCGCCCAACGTCACCGGGCGCGCGCATCTCGGGCATGGTTCGACGTACGCGCCTATGGACGCATTGGTACGCTACCATCGCATGCTGGGCGACAATGCGAACTGGCTGCCGGGACTCGATCATGCTGCGATCGCGACCGAGGCGGTCGTGATCAAGGAACTGGCCAAAGAAGGCCTCACGCGCGAGTCGCTGGGGCGCGAGGCGTACGTGGAACGCGCGTGGTCGTGGTCGCGCGAGTACGGCGGCACCATCGACGAGCAGTTTCGAGCGCTTGGTTTCGGCCCGGATTGGGCACGCGAACGCTTCACGATGGATGACGGCCTCTCGGCTGCCGTGCGAAAAGTGTTCGTCGAACTCTACCGCGAGGGATTAGTCTATCGCGGGAAGCGGTTGGTAAATTGGGACCCGAAGGCTCGCACGACGGTCTCCGACGTCGAAGTCGATCATATCGAGCGCGACGCGTTTTTGTGGCGCATTCGCTATCCGTTTGCCGCTCAGGGTGCCCCTGGAGGGGCTCAGGGTGACAATGGGATCGAAATTGCAACCACGCGGCCGGAAACGATGCTGGCCGACGTTGCGATTGCGGTGCATCCCGATGACCAACGCTATCGCGCCCTTATCGGCAAGACCGTGTTGGTGCCGCCGTTGCTGGATCGCGAAATCCCGATCGTCGCCGATACCGCGGTCGAGATGGAATTCGGCACCGGCGCCGTCAAGGTAACGCCGGCGCACGATCCAGTCGATTACGACATCGGCCTGCGCCACGAGCTTTCCATGCCGTCGGTGCTCGATCTCGACGCTAAGATCACCGGCGCCGACATCGAAGTCGGACGTTACGCCGGAATGGATCGCTACGACGCGCGCCGGGCCATCGTGGACGAGCTTCGCGCGCAGGGCACGCTCGTTGAAGAGACGCCCTACCGGCAAACCGTCTCGATCAGCGACCGTACCGGCGAAGTGATCGAGCCGCTGCTCTCCGAGCAATGGTTCGTGACGATGAAGCCGCTTGCCGGACCTGCACTGGAAGCCTATCGCGACGGCCGCATGCGGTTTATCCCCGAACGCTACGGGCGGACGTTCGAACAGTGGCTGGAAAACATTCGCGATTGGAACATTTCGCGCCAGGTGTGGTGGGGGCACCAGCTTCCGGTGTGGTACACCGCCGCCGGCGACGTCGTGGTTGCGGAGACCGAAGACGAGGCCTACGACATCGCGCGGCAACGCTACAACACCAACGAGTTGAGCCGCGACCCCGACACGCTCGACACCTGGTTCAGTAGCGGAATCTGGCCGTTTTCAATTCTGGGTTGGCCGGAACGGACTCCCGAACTCGAACACTGGTATCCGTCGCAAGTGCTCGTTACCGGATGGGAGATCATCTTTCTTTGGGTCGCGCGCATGACGATGCTCGGACTGAAGTTCTTGGGCAAGGTGCCATTCCCGGACGTCTTTATCGCGCCCCTGGTATTCGACGCGCAGGGGCGTAAGATGAGTAAATCCCTCGGCAACGCCATCGACCCGCTCGAGTTGGTCGACAAATACGGCGCCGACGCGTTTCGCATGGGCATGATGCGGCAGATGCGTTTGGAAGGCCAAGAAGTGCGCTTTCACGAGTCGCGCTGCGAAGAATCACGCAATTTCAACAACAAGATTTGGAACGCCACGCGCTACACGTTGTCCTTGCCCGAAGGCCTGCCGGGCGCGCGAACGCTGCCCGCGGCGCGCGACTTGACGTTGGCCGACAAGTGGATACTTACGCGCTTGCGCGATACCGTCGCGGCGACCGGACGCGGCCTCGACGGCTACGATTTCGGCGGCGTCGCCGAAACGATCTGGAAGTTCGTCTGGTACGAGTTCTGCGACTGGTACCTGGAAGCGACCAAGGACGAGGACGCGAAGGGTTCGCGCGCGGCGGTGCTGTCGTTCGTACTCAACAATGCGATGCGTTTGTTGCACCCGATCGAGCCGTTTATAACGGAAGAAGTGTGGTTGGCGCTTCCGCACGACGGGCAGTCGATCATGACCGCGGCATGGCCCGACATCGAAGAAATACCCGTCGATCTCGAGGCGGCCGAACGATTTGAAGCGCTCCGCCGCAGCGTGGAGCGCATTCGCAACCTGCGCGTGGACCTGGGCCTGCCGCCTAAACAATCGCTCACGCTCGACGTGCCGTCGAACGTTCCGGACGACGTCGCATCGTTGCTGGCGCGATTCGTGACGGGCGTGATAGCGCGCGTACCTTCCGACGGCACGGCCCTGAGCGAAGCACTTTCGGCCGTTCGCGCGCATGCGCCGCAAGACGTGCTCGCCGAACGGTACCGCAAAGACGTCGCTCGCTTACTCGCCGAGGTCGAGCGCGGAGAAAAAAAACTCGCCAACGCGAACTTCGTCGCAAATGCCAAACCCGACGTGGTGGCAAAGGAACGCGAGAAACTCGAAACATATCGCAGCGACTTGGCGCGCGCCGGAGCGGCGCTGCGCGACATGGGGGAGCACGAATGAATGCGTCGGTAGCGACCAAAAAGCGCCTGTTAATCGGCGCCGAAGAAATCGAACGGACCGTGGCGCGACTCGCGCACCAGATTCTCGAACCTGAGGATGCGCAGTCGGAACTCTATCTCATCGGTATTCGCCGCGGCGGCGAAGCATTGGCGCAACGGATAGCGGCGCAAATCGAACGCATCAGCGGCAGCAAGCCGGCGCTCGGATTTCTAAACATCAATCTCTACCGCGATGACGACGTCTCCCACCAGTTACCGGAATCGCAGATCCCCGACGACATCGGCGGCAAAATGGTCGTTATCATCGACGACGTGCTCTATACGGGACGCACCGTCCGCGCGGCGCTCGATGCCGTGACCGATCTCGGCCGTCCCGCCGCCGTGCGGTTGTGCGTCCTGATCGACCGCGGGTTGCGCGAGCTTCCGGTGCAAGGCGATTACGTTGGGCGCTTCATCCCGACCAGCCGGCGCGAACGCGTCGTCGTTAACGTCGGCACGCAACCATCGAATGCCGACGAGGTGGCAATCGTTGCGGACTCGCCGTAGTCTCATCGATCTCGACGATCTAACCGCCCCGGAGATCGATTACATCTTTCGGCGGACGGCCGAGTTTGAAAAACGGCGTCCGGGAAAGTTGCTCGACAGCGTCGCGTGCGTCAACATGTTCTTCGAGCACAGCACGCGTACCATGACGTCGTTCGTACTCGCCCAACATCGTTTGGGTGCCGACGTGATCACGCTCTGGCCGGGACAATCCAGCCTCTCAAAAGGCGAAACCATTGAAGATACGGCGATCACGCTGGGAGCGATGGGCGTCAACGTCATGATCATTCGCCATCCCGAGCCGGGGTTTCCGCGCACGGTCGCGATGGCGTTCGACGGGCACGTCATCAATGCCGGAGACGGCGGCCACGCCCACCCGACGCAGGCGTTGCTCGATATCTACACGCTTCGTCAAGAATTCGGCGAACTGACGGGGCGCAAGATCGCAATCGTCGGCGACGTGATGCACAGTCGCGTCGCGCATTCGTCCATTCACGGCCTGCGCAGCATGGGCGCCGAGATCGTGCTCGTGGGGCCGGAGGGATTTCTGGCCGACAACTTCGGAGGCAAACATACCCGCGTCGAGCGCGATTTCGACGCGGTACTGCCCGAAGTTGACGCGATCGTGCTGCTTCGAATCCAACGCGAGCGATTTGCGAACATGCCGATCTCCGACGAAGAGTACATCGCGCGCTACCGGCTGGACGGCTCGCGTCTGGAGCGGCTGCGCGACGACGTGATCGTCATGCATCCGGGGCCGTACAACCGCGGCGTGGAGCTGGATGACAGCGTCCTCGAGTTTGCCGGCTGGCGATACGCGTCGCAAGTCGCCAACGGCGTTTCGGTGCGCATGGCGGTTCTCGACTTTCTCGTAAACGGCGAACGCAAGGACCGCTAGCGCGTGCTGATACGCGGGGGCCATCTCGTGGATCCGGTGCAGCGGCTGGATGCACTGCTCGACGTGCGTCTCGCGGGCGGCGTCGTCGCGCAAATCGGCGAGCATCTGGAAGCCGAAGACGGCGAAACCGTCGTCGACGCCGCGGGTGCCTACGTGGCACCGGGATTCATCGACATGCACGTGCACCTGCGCGAGCCCGGCCAGCCGGAAAAAGAGACGATCGCGACCGGCATCGCGGCGGCGGTCGCCGGCGGATTCACCGCCGTCGCATGCATGCCGAACACGCAGCCCGCCATCGACACGCCGGAAATCGTGGCGCGCGTCCTGCGCGGCGCGCGAGACGCAGCAGGCGCTCGAGTATGGCCGATCGCCGCGATTACGCGCGGGCGGCATGGCACGCAAACGCTCGACTATGCCGCGTTGCGCGCCGCCGGCGCCGTCGCATTCAGCGACGACGGCAATACCGTCATGGATGCCCGCGTCCTGCGCGAGGCCGCGCTGGCCGCGCGGGAAACGGGCTGCGCCTTCATCTCGCACTGCGAGGACGAGCTACTAAAGGGCGATGCCGTCATGAACGAAGGGTCTGCATCGCGCGCGCTGGGCGTATCGGGTAGCCCGGGCGTTGCCGAGGACGCGATCGTCGCGCGCGATCTCTTGCTCGCGCTCGATACGGGAATGCGCTGGCATATCGCGCACGTCTCGACGCGCGGAGCGCTCGACGTGCTGCGATGGATGCGCGCGCGCGGACTAGCCGCGACGTGCGAGGTGACGCCGCATCATCTCTACCTCACCGACGAGGAGATCCGCACGCTCGGATCGGGCGCGAAGGTCAATCCGCCGTTGCGCGCGGCGCCGGACGCGCGCGCGCTCTGCGACGCAGTGCGCGACGGAACGATCGACGTATTTGCCACCGACCACGCACCGCACGCGCAGGCAGAAAAAAGTGCGCCGCTCGACTGCGGGGCGGTAGGCTTCAGCAGTTTGGAAGTCGCGTTGGGCGCGTACGCCCTGGCCGTTCCCGACCTACCGGTTGCGCGTTACGTGGAGTTGCTGTCGGTGAACCCCGCGCGCATTCTTGGCGTTCCGGGCGGCACGTTGCGCGTCGGCGCGCAGGCCGACGTGACGGTTTTTGCCGACCGGCAATGGATCGTCGACCCGTCGACGTTCGTTTCGAAAGGCAAGAGCACGCCGTTTGCCGGCAAGCGTCTCCCGCGTCGCGCGGTCGCGACCATCGTCGGAGGCGAACTCGCGTACCGCGTTGTAAGCTCCGGCTGACATGCCCAATCGCGCAGCGCTTTTTCTAGCCGACGGCACCCGCTTCGACGGATACGGGCTCGATCACGAAGGGATTGCTCTCGGAGAAGCCGTTTTTTACACCGGAATGACCGGCTATGAAGAAGCGCTCACCGACCCGTCGTACGCCGGCCAAATCTTGACTTTCACCTATCCGATGATCGGGAACTACGGCATCTCGGGCTCGGCGGCGCAGTATCCGCGCGCATGCGTTTCCGGCGCCGTCATCAAGCGCATCGCCCGTCACCCCTCGCATCACGAGTCGACGATCGACTTGCCTTCGTGGTTGAACGAGCAGGCGATCCCGACGCTGGTCGACGTCGACACGCGCGCGATCACGATAGCGCTGCGCGAGCACGGAACGATTTGGGCGGCGCTCGCGGTCGGCGAAGCGGCGCTTGCAAAAGCCGAATCGACGCTCGTCGCGTTCGTGCGCACGGCCGACACGAAAGCGTTGGTGCCGAGCGTTTCGACCAAAACCGACCACATCGAGGGGCGGCCCGGTGGTCCGCGCGTCGTGCTGCTCGATTGCGGAGTAAAGCGCGCGATCGTGCGCGATCTCGTAGCTCTGGGCGCTTGCGTTACCGTTTTGCCGTACGACGCGACGCACGCGCAAATCATGGAGCGACAACCGCAGGCAGTCTTTATTTCGCCCGGGCCCGGCGACCCGACCGATTTGCCCCAGACGATCGAAACCTTACGCGGCCTGCTCGAAAAAACGCCGCTTTACGGCGTGTGTCTCGGTCACCAGTTGCTGGCCCTGGCGTGCGGGGCGAAAACGTTCAAGCTTCCGTACGGGCATCGAGGCGGAAACCAGCCGGTCAAAGACGTGCAGCGCGGTGAGGTACTCGTTACCGCGCACAATCACGGATACGCCGTCGATCGGCAATCGCTGCCGAGCGAACTCGAAGAAACGATGGTCAATCTCAACGACGGAACCAACGAGGGTTTCCGTCATCGCGATTTGCCGGTCGCCGCGGTGCAGTTTCATCCTGAGGCATCGCCGGGACCCTTCGACGCCCGAGGACTCTTCGCGCAGTGGCTCGAGAGCGCGGGACTGGTTTAGGTAGCGCTGAGGTTTTTTAGAGCGCTTCCGGTGCTTGCCGTTGCCGCGCTTGTGACCGGCGGATCCGCGCAAGCGCTGCAGTTGCAGCGTCTGCACGTAACCGCGTTCACGCTTTCGGCCGACGTAGCGCGCGTGCGACTCGAGCAGCCCTTCCACTTGCTCGTCCAAGTCCACGTAACCGAAAACGTCAAGAAACTCGACAACCTCAACCTGCCCGACTTTTTCGGCGTCGAAGAACTCGGCGACGAACGCGCGCTCAGTGCCGGTCGTGGAGGAACCGACTACCGCGAGGTCCTTACGCTGGTCGCGCATCAGAGCGGTTCGTTGCATTTCACTCCCGCAACGCTGGCCGCGATCGACGCCCGCGACGGGCGGCCAAAGCGCTTTCTCTCCAACGATCTGACCTTGCAGGTAACCGGCGGCGTGTCGCAGGTAACGCGCGTAATCCGCGCAGACGTCACGGCGGCCCTGCGCGTCGCGCTGGTTTTGCTTGCGATTCTGGTTGCGATTTTCATCGCGCTTCGACTCAGCCGTTCGCGCCCGGCGGCCCCTGCGCCGGAACCGCTGCCGGTGGAAGTGCCGCCACCCACGCCGGCGGCCCCTACGGCGCGCGAGCGCACCCGGGCCGCCCTCGCGCGGCTTCGTTCCGAGCGCGATCGTCCGGCGGCAATCGTCCTTCGACGGGAACTGTGGGCGTCGATCGGCGCGCGCGAAGGCGAGACATTGGCCGATGCGTTAGCGCATCCGGCCGCGCGGGAACCACGCATCCGAGGCGTGTTGCGAGCGGCGGAGCGCGCGGCGTTCGTCAACGACGCCTATTTACAAACGGCAATCGACGACCTGATGAATGCCACGGAGCGATATTTGGAATGAACCCCACGCGACGCCCACAACATCTGCTCGACGCACTCGCGCACACGATCGTGGGTCAGCCCGCGGTGTGCGAAGCTCTGGTGCTCGGATTGATCGCCAACGGCCACGTTCTGTTCGAAGGGCCGCCGGGACTCGCGAAAACGCTCGCATGCCGGGCACTCGCCGCAGCCCTCGACGGCGAGTTCAAGCGCGTGCAATTCACGCCCGACCTGTTGCCGTCGGATATCGTCGGAACGCGCATATTCGATCAACGGGAAAGCGTCTTCGGAACGACGCTCGGCCCCATCTTCGCAAACGTCGTTCTGGCCGACGAAATCAACCGGGCTCCGGCAAAGGTGCAGTCGGCATTGCTCGAAGCCATGCAGGAGCGGCAAGTAACGATCGGGCCGCAAACCCATCCCCTGCCCGATCCGTTCATCGTTCTGGCTACGATGAATCCAATCGACGCCGACGGAACCTACGCCTTACCGTTCGCGCAAATGGATCGCTTCCTGATGAAGGTCAACGTCGGGTACCCGACGCGGGAAGAAGAAGCGGCGATCCTCGACCGGTTCGCGCTCTCGGAGACGGCGCTGGTGCGAGGTGCTGCGACGCTCGACGACGTTCGCAGTTGGCGGGACGAGGCGCGCGCCGTGCATCTCGACGAGCGCATCAAACGGTACGTCGTCGATCTTGTTGCCGCAACGCGCGAGGCGCGCGACGAACCCATCGATCGTGGAGCAAGTCCACGTGCAAGCCTAGCGCTGGCGTTTCTTGCGCGAGCGAAGGCGCTGATCGACGGCCGCTCGTTCGTCGTGCCCGACGACGTGCGCAGCGTCGCGCCACCGGTGTTGCGCCACCGCATCGCGTTCAACTACCGAATCGTGACCGAGCGCGCCGATCCGGAGGCTATCGTGCAACGGTTGATCGGCAGCGTTAAGGCGCCATGAGCGATTTACGCACGGCGCTCTTGCGTGGTCGAAACCGTCCGCGCAATACTGGCGCCGGCTCGCCGACGACGCTGCGTGGGGACGGGTACGAGTTCGTAGAACTGCGCGAATACGTCGCCGGGGACGATCCGCGCCGCATAGATTGGGCATCGACCGCGCGAACCGGAGCGTTGCAGACGCGCATAGTCTTGGAAGACGTTGCGCTCACGCTGGCAGCGATTCTCGACGAATCGCCCTCCATGCAGGTCGGACGGCGTCGCTCGCTCGCAGCCGCGGGAAACGAAGCACTTGACGTCTGGTACGACGCGGCCAGCGCGGACGATCGCTGCGCGCGCATCACGGGCGACGGGCTGGTCGCCCCGCTCGGCTTACGCGGACGGCGCAGCGCGCTGGTCTGCATGGATTCCGCGCGCGGCACCGGTCCCGCCTCGTTCGACTTCGTCGGCGCGCTCGAGGTCGCATATGCGGCGCTTCCGCGCGGTACTGCGGTGCTCGCGATCGGCGACTTCTTCGATGTGGGAATCGAGCAGGATCGGCTCCTCGCGCAACTCGGAATGCGATTCGATTGCACGGCTCTGGTCGCACGCGATCCCTGGGCGGATGACCTGCCGCTGCGCGGATTCGTTCGCATGCGGGACGTTGAGACCGGTTCGGCGCGCCGGCTCTTCGTCGGAAAGCGCGAGCGCTGCGCGTACGCGCGCGCCGTGTGCGATCGCGAGTTGCGTTTGCGCGAGCGGCTGGCGGCGCGCAATTGGCGCGTCGGAGCGCTGACCGAAGATAATCCGGCGCACGCATTGTATGAGGCGTTCGCGCTGCGATGACGTTCGCGCATCCGTTGCGCTTGCTGGCGGCCCTCGTCGCCGTCCTCGCGTTCTATGCATGCTACCGCTTCATTGAACGGCGCAAGACCGGCAGCGAGATCGGCTACTCTAATCTGCCGTTTCTCGTCGAGG
The DNA here is from genome assembly GCA_036559125.1 of Vulcanimicrobiaceae bacterium. Taxonomy (GTDB): domain Bacteria; phylum Vulcanimicrobiota; class Vulcanimicrobiia; order Vulcanimicrobiales; family Vulcanimicrobiaceae; genus JALYTZ01. The sequence goes on along the minus strand of DATBTT010000017.1, from coordinate 37,698 downwards.
TTGCCGCCACCGGCGCGCGCATTTCGGCGCTGCTGCTGGCGGGCTGGCTCGTGGCGGTCGCGTTGATCGGCGTGGCGATTGCCGGCCCGCATCTACGGTTATGGGTACCGGCCAAAGACGGCAGCGTGTTCATCTGCGTGGACACCTCTGGTTCGATGGCGTCGACCGATGTGACACCTACGCGAGCGGATGCCGCGAAGGCCGCGGCGCAAGCGTTCATCCGCGCGGCGCCTGCCGGCGTTAAGATCGGCATCATCGCTTTTGCGACTTCGGCCGCCGTCGTGCAACCCTTGACCGCCGATCGCTCGCAAATCGCGCAAAGCATGGACCAAATCCCGATGCCCAACGGTGCGACCGCCATCGGCGATGCGCTCGCGCTGGCCGAACAATCACTTCCGCCGCGCGGACATCGAGTCGTCGTGCTCGTTACCGACGGTGTCAACAACCGCGGCGCGGATCCGACGGCCGTCGCGCAGGATCTCGCCGCGCATCATATCCCGGTGTACACCGTCGGCATCGGCACGAATAGCGGCGCACTCGTGCCCGGAACGAACCAACCGGCCGGCATCGACGAAGGGGCGCTGCGCGGCTATTCGGATGCCACCGGCGGGGCCTACGCGCGCGCCGCCGATGCGAGCCAGTTGCGCCAGGCGCTGGCGCGGCTTGGCAGAACGACCACGTTCGAACGGCGCGCGGTCGACGCGTCGTTACCCGCCGCCGCGATCGGAGGGGCGCTCATGCTCGTAATGTTTCTCGCGGGCTTTGCTTTGGGGAGATTTCCGTAACGATGTCGATGTGGATGCCCTTCACCGAAAAAGCGCGCCGCGTAATCGTGAACGCGCAACAAGAGGCGCAAACCGCCGGCGCAGACGCGATATCCACCGCACACATTCTCGCGGCGGTCGTGGGCGATGCAAACGACTCTGCCGCGCGCCTGCTGATCGACCGCGGCGTCACCCAGGAACGCGTGCGCGCGGCAATTGGTTCGGCAAAGAGTCCGACGACGGTCGACGAGATGCTTTTCAGTCCCGAGGCCAAGCGACTTATCGAATTAGCCTTTGAGAGCGCCCGCACGTTCTCGCACAACTACGTCGACACCGAACACTTCGTCGATGCCGTCATGAAGATGCCGGAAAGCCGCGCATTCGAAATTGTTATCGAGTGCGGGTGCGATCCGCAAGACGTGCGCGCGCGACTGCAGCAAGATGCAGCAGCCGGCACGACCCCAGGGATAGAAACCGTTCGCCGCACTTACGGCAAAGCCGAGTTGCTCGAAAACACGGTCCTTCGCGATCCAGTGGAACAATTGCGGCACTGGCTCGACGACGCGATCGCAGCCAAGCTCCTCGAACCCAACGCCATGAGCATCGCTACGGCGGACGCCGCGTGCAAGCCGAGCGCGCGCATGGTGCTTCTTCGCGGACTCGACAAACGCGGCATCGTCTTTTACACGAGTTATTTCAGTCGCAAAGGCCGCGATTTAACGGAGAACGCACACGCCGCAGCGCTATTCTACTGGCCGCCACTCGAACGGCAAGTCCGCATCGAAGGCACGGTGGAGCAGGTCGCCGAGGAAGAGTCCGACGCGTATTTCGCGACGCGCCCGCCCGGCCATCGCTTGAGCGCCTGGGCGTCCGAACAGAGCGAACCGGTCGAAAGCCGCGATTTGCTGGATTCGCGCATGCACGACTACGAGCAGCGCTTCGAAGGCGAAGACGTCCCACGCCCGCACTCGTGGGGCGGATATCGCTTGCGACCGGAGCGGTTCGAATTCTGGCAAGGCCGCCCCAACCGCATGCACGACCGCCTCGAGTTCACCCGCGACAAAAACGCCTGGCTCATGCGCCGCCTACAACCATAATGACCGGTCAGGCTAGGCTGAGCCTGTCGAAGGGCCGTCCTTCGACAAGCTCAGGATGACGGGGGTGAATGCTCAGGATGACAACGGCGGGCGTGCTATTTTTGTCGTCCAGGAGTCTTGGGGCAATCGCCTAACCCTGGTTGCCTAGGATGCCGCAACGGAACGTTCTAGTTATCGGGTCGGGCCCAATCGTCATCGGTCAGGCCGCCGAGTTCGATTATGCCGGCGTTCAGGCGTGTCGAGCTCTTCGCGAGGAAGGGCACCGCGTCGTCCTCGTAAACTCCAATCCCGCAACCATCATGACCGACCCCGAGGTCGCCGACGCGGTCTATCTGGAGCCGCTCACCGTTGCGTCGATCGAGCAAATCATCGAACGCGAACGGCCCGATGCGCTGCTACCGACGCTCGGCGGGCAAACCGGCCTCAACCTTGCAGTCGAACTGCACGAAGCCGGCGTTTTGGCCCGGCACGGCGTCGAACTGCTCGGAACGCCGGTCGAGACGATCAAGTTGGCCGAAGACCGCGCACTCTTTAAGCAGAAGATGATCGAGATCGGCGAGCCGGTCCCCGAATCAGAGATCATTACCGAAATCGAAGCCGGGGTCGCGTTTGCGGCAATTACCGGCTATCCGCTGGTCGTGCGACCGGCGTATACGCTAGGCGGCACCGGCGGCGGCATCGTGTACGACGAAGCCGAGTTGCGCGAGACGCTCGAAAGCGGGCTCGCCGCGAGCCTCATCCACCAAGTGCTGCTCGAAACGTCGCTGCTCGGCTGGAAAGAAGTCGAATACGAAGTCCTGCGCGATCGAGCCGGCAACTGCATCATCGTTTGCAACATGGAGAACATCGACCCGGTCGGCGTCCACACCGGCGACTCGATCGTCGTTGCGCCTTCACAGACGCTCTCGGACCTCGAATACCAGATGCTGCGCAGTTCGAGCCTCAACGTCATTCGTGCGCTGAACGTGCAAGGCGGCTGCAACATTCAATTCGCGCTTCATGCCACGCGCAGCGAATACCGCATCATCGAAGTCAATCCGCGCGTATCGCGCAGTTCGGCGCTCGCGAGTAAAGCCACCGGATATCCGATCGCGAAAATCAGCACGCGCATCGCGCTGGGTCAAACGCTCGACGAGATTCCCAATCCGGTTACGGGCGTGACCAAAGCGGCATACGAACCGACCCTCGATTACGTCGTCGTCAAAATCCCGCGCTGGCCTTTCGATAAGTTCCCGCTGGCCGATACGCACCTCGGCACGCAGATGAAATCCACGGGCGAGGCAATGGGCATCGGCCGCACCCTGCAGGCGGCGCTGATGAAAGCCGTGCGAGGTCTCGATCTCAAACGCGAGACGCTGACCGGCAGCGCGCTATGCGAATGGAGCGACGCCGAACTCGATGCGGTCGTCGTCAGGCCAACGCACGAACGGCTCTTCGCGATCGCAGAAACGCTGTATCGCTCGCAGGACGTGCCGGCGACGATCGACCGCATTGCGGAACGGTCCGGTATCGACCGGTTTTGGCTGTACGAAATCGCGGAACTCGTCGAACTAGAGCGTTCTCTGCGCGAAGGTACCGGAGATACGGCGCGCGCACTCGCGTGCGGCTACTCCACGCAATCCTTCAATTTGAAGGGCGGTGCGCGGCCGGCGTTTCGGATGGTGGACACTGCGGCGGCGGAGTTTCCGGCCAAGTCGCCCTATTACTATTTATCGTACGGGGAAGCCGACGAAATGCGCCCTACCCAGCACGACGCCGTCGTGGTGGTCGGCAGCGGGCCCATCCGCATCGGTCAGGGCATCGAATTCGACTATTCGTGCGTGCACGCGGCCTGGGCATTGCGCCAAGCCGGATGTTCCCCCGTCGTCATCAACAACAATCCCGAAACCGTGTCGACCGATTTCGATATTTCCGACGCACTGATTTTCGAGCCGCCCGGCGCCGACGAAGTCGAAGCCGCTTACGCGGCAACCCGCGCACGCGGCGTGATGCTCGCCTTCGGCGGCCAGACCGCGATCAACCTTGCCGGCGAACTAGCTCGAAGAGGCGTGCGGATCATCGGCAGCGATCGGGCAAGCCTCGACATGGCAGAGGACCGCGAGAAGTTCGATGCCGCACTGCACCGTCTGGGCGTTGCGCGGCCCGAAGGGAAAGCGGCCCGCAGTTTCCGCGAGGCGCGTGCGATCGCGCGCGAACTCGGTTTTCCGGTTTTGGTGCGACCGTCGTACGTCCTGGGCGGCCGCGGCATGGAAGTCGTCTACAACGAAGGACAGCTAGCGTCGTACGCCGAGTCGGCACCGCCGATTCTTCCCGACGCTCCGCTGCTGGTCGACAAGTATCTGCGCGGCCTTGAGGTCGAGGTCGACGCGGCGTTCGACGGCGACGACATTCTAATTCCCGGCATTTTCGAGCACATAGAACGCGCCGGCATTCACTCGGGGGACTCGATCGGTGTGTACCCGCCGCAAACCATCGACGCGGCGATGGAACGGCGCATCGTCGACGTCACGACCGCGATCGCTCGCGAGTTACATATTCGCGGCCTGATCAACATTCAATTCGTGATTCACGAAGGTGCGCTCTACATCATCGAAGCCAATCCGCGCGCGAGCCGAACGGTACCGATCATCCAAAAGGCGACCGGCGTCAATCTCGTCGCCGCCGCAACGCGCATAGCACTCGGAGAGTCTTTGCGCGACATGCCGTACGGAGTCGGCCTCATCGCGCGCGCCCCCTTCGTCGTCGTCAAAGTTCCCGTTTTTTCGTTTGCGAAGATGCGCGGAGTGGAAACCATTCTCGGACCCGAAATGAAATCGACCGGCGAAGTCCTCGGTATCGACGATACCTTCGCGGGAGCGCTGCGTAAGGGTTTCGTCGCCGCAGGGATTAAATTACCCGGCACCGGCGGCAAAATTCTCGTCTCGATCGCCGACGAGGAAAAAGAAGAGTCGATTCCGATTCTGAGCCGGTACAAGGCGCTCGGGCACCGCCTCTATGCGACGCCGGGGACGTACGATTTCCTTCAATCCAACGGCATCGCGTGCGAGCCCGTCAACAAAATTTCGGATGGGTCGCCGCACGTTCTCGATTTGATTCACGCGCGCGGCGTGGACCTGGTGATCAACGATGCTACCGGACAGCGGGAGATTTCCGATAACTACAAGATTCGCCGCGCTGCGGTCGAAGCGAGTATTGCGTGTCTGACCAGCCTGGATACGGCCCGCGCGCTAGCGGAAGCACTCGAAAACACGGCGGGCCCGCCCCGCACGTTGCAAGAGTATCGATGCGTGCCGACGGCAAGCTGACGCCGCGCGCCTATCTGCTGGGCGGCAACGCGAACACGCTTGCGTTCGTCAGCAGCTTGCTTCCGGAACGTAACATGGTCACCGCGCGGCTGGTGCCGCTCGCAGTGACGCCCATCGGATCGGCGATCGGGGACACGTGGCAGAACGTGCAAATCGCGTCGGTGAGCTTGCTCGATTGGGTGGATCAGACCTTTCCGTCCGATGACGAGCGCTCGTTCGTTGCACCGATGCGGGACATCGATTTACTCGCGCGCACGCAGTGGCACGCAGAACCGCCCGACGCGTTAGAGGACGCGATCGTGCTCAATATCGAGGACTGCCCCGATGACGTCGCCGAGGCCCTCGCGCATCCGCCGGAGTCGATCGTTCAGTGCGCCGCTTGCCGGCGACTCTGCGTTCGCGATCATTTCGTCTGGAACGAGCGGCAACTGTGCGCGTGGGATTACCACAAGACCGTGTTCGGTAAACGCGGTCCGTGGCACAATGGCCGGTACGAAGCGCGACATTTCGAAACGCTACCCGCGGCGGCGTACGTCGCTGCGCCGCTGCTCGAAGAAGTCGCCGTCGACGTTATCCTCGGTCTCAACGACGTCGAGGACGAAACCGCGCAGGCTGCGATCGGACTAGTCATGGAGCGCGACGCGGCGCGTCCGCACATGGCGGTGCGCTCGCCCGACGGCTACACGCTTCTGCGCGAGCGCGACGTTTGAATAACGCCACCATCGCGCGGATCGGTACGCTGTTCGCCGCGCTGTTTGCCATTCTGATCGTGCGACAGCTGTACGTCCAGGTCGTGGCCGGACCGCGGCTCGCGGCCAAACCATACAATCCGCGGCACGCGCTGCTGGGTCAGCACCGCGGACGCATTTTGGCAAGTGACGGAACGGTGCTCGCGCAGAGTCTCAAAGGCAAGCGCGCCTATCCCCTAGGTGCGTCGCTCGCGCAGACGGTCGGTTACGTTTCGCCCCGCTACGGTACGAGCGGCATCGAGGACGCCTACGATCGCTCGCTTTCACCACCCGACACGACCGGGGACGTCCTCTCGCAGTTCGAAGATCTCGGCGCGGCGCTGACGGGCAAGACGCTCGACGTTCGCGGGGCCGACGTCGTCACCACCATCGACCCCGCGATTCAAGCGTCGCTCTTTGGCGAACTAAGCGCGCACGCGCGCGCGGCCGGCGTCGTGCTCGATCCGCGCACCGGCGCGATTCTTGCGATCGCAAGCGTTCCCAGTTTCGACCCCAATGCACTCGCGAATGAATTTCCCAGTCTGAATCACGACGAACGCAGCCCACTGCTCAATCGCGCCCTCGACGGACTCTATCCGCCCGGGTCCACGTTCAAAATCTTCACCGCCGCGTCGGCCCTGGATTCCGGTTCCGTGACGATGGCTTCGACGTTCGACGATCCCGGATATCTGGTCATCGGCAACTTCACGTTACACGACGACGAGAGCGAGGCGACCGGCGTTCAGGATCTTACCGGCGCGTTCGCGCTTTCGAGCAACGTGGATTTCGGGCAAATCGCGCTCAAGATGGGCACCGACACGTTCTACAATTATCTCGATCGGTGGGGTATCGGCGCCCCGCTGGACCTGCAGCTGCCCGCTTCGCGCGATCGCGTACCCGCAAAGGCGGGAATCGTTCCCGGCGAACTCGCGCAAATGGGATTCGGGCAGGGCGCCTTGCTTATGACTCCGCTACACATGGCCCTCATTACCGCAACCATTGCGGACGGAGGTTCGGAGCCGCGGCCATTCATCGTTCGCGAGATCGTCCGCGCGGGGATCCCCGCCAGCAGCTTCAGCAGCGCGACGCTTGCCAGCCCCATCTCGGCGGATACGGCCGCGAACGTAAAGAAGATGATGGTTGCGGTCGTCGCCCACGGAACGGGGACTTCGGCGCAGATCCCGGGAGTGACCGTTGCCGGTAAGACCGGGACGGCGACCAACCCGGTCGGCGCAGCGCATTCGTGGTTCGTCGCCTTCGCGCCGGCGGAGAATCCGCGAATCGCGGTTGCCATCGTCGTCGAGAACGCCGGATATGGCGCCGCAGTGGCCGCGCCCATCGCGCGCAACGTACTACGGGTCGCATTGCAGAGCGTACGAAGTTGATCGAGCAGCACGTCTTTAACAACCGGTACCGACTCGACAGCAAACTCGGTGAGGGCGGCATGGCGACCGTCTATTGCGGCACCGACACGCTGCTGCGCCGTCGCGTCGCAATCAAGGTGCTGCGACCGCAGTACGCTTCGGATGAAGAATTCGTCCGGCGTTTTTACCAAGAAGCGGAGTCGGCCGCGAAGCTCTCGCATCCGAACATCGTGAACACGTACGACGTCGGCCGCGAAGACGACACCTATTTCATCGTGATGGAATTAGTGGACGGACCGTCGTTAGCCGAAATCATAGCGGCCGACGGACGGCTACCCGAGCCGGTAGCGATCGACTATGCCGCGCAGATTTGCAACGGTCTAGCATACGCGCACCGCCAAGGCCTTCTGCATCGGGACATCAAGCCGGCGAACATTCTGGTTACCAAGGATGACGTCGTCAAGCTCTCCGATTTCGGGATCGCTCGCGCGGTCTCGCAGCAGACGATGGCCATGACCAAGCCGGGACTGGTCATGGGCAGCGTGTTCTATCTCTCTCCGGAGCAGGCGCAAGGCCACAAACTTCACGAGACCTCCGACCTCTACAGCGTCGGCATCGTGCTCTATCAAATGTTGACCGGAAAACTTCCGTACAGCGGCGAGTCGCCGGTTACCGTCGCGCTCAAACACATCAGCGATCCGGTGCCGACGATCGATACCGAGCAGCTCGGCGTCAGCCCGGCGCTCGCCGCGATCGTCAACAAATTACTGCAAAAACGCCCCGAACACCGATTCGCATCGGCAAGTGAAGTGGCATCGGCTTTGCGCGAGGCTAGGGAGCGCCCATCGCACGCAGCGTACGACACCATGGACGATGCGCCGACGCAAATGTTCGGTGCCGTAACGGCGCCGCAACCGCCGCCTCGTCCGTCGCGCATGCCCGACAGCCCATACGCGTACACGTCGATCGGCGAAGACGATCGGCGTTCCTCGCGCAGTAGCGTTCGCATCGCCGCCATGCTGGTAGGCGTGCTCGCGCTTGCGATCGTGCTGGGATTCATACTCTTCGGCCATCCACCCATTCCCAATCCGCTGGCTCACAACGTGCGCGTCGCCGATTATACCAACATGACGGACTCGCAGGCGCAGCAAGCGATCGTCAATGCGGGGTTGAGTTACAAATTCATCCCGCGCTCCAGCGATACAATTCCGGCCAATAAGGTCATCAGCCAGGATCGCCAGGCCGGTTCCAGCGTGCCCAAGGGTACGGTCGTCAAATTGTACGTGAGTAACGGGTTGCCGACCGTGGGTTTGCGCGACGTGCGCGGATACACGTTCTCCGATGCGCAGAAAGACCTTCAGGGCGACAAATTCAAAGTCAAGCAGCAGCGCGTCTACAACGGCGCCGCCAAAGATAGCGTCATCGCGGAAAAGCCGTCACCGGGAACGCGCGTTCGCCAAAACTCGACGGTGACGCTGGTCGTTTCGAACGGGCCCCAGCCCGTCGCGATGCCCAACGTGGTTGCGATGCAGATCGATGCCGCCCAGAAACTTGCGCAGCAAGACGGCTTTACGCTGATCGTACAGCAGCAGTCGATGGACAACGTGCCGCCCAACGTCATCGCGTCGCAAGACGTCAGTCCGGGGACGGCGCTCGCGCGCGGCGGTTCGGTGCACGTCGTGGTCAGTACCGGCGGCAACGCGACGCAAGTGCCCGATCTGAGCCGCCAAGGACCCGACGAAGCGACGCAGGCGCTCGCGCAGGCCGGTTTTACCCCGAAGCTCGACTACGAAATCCACCTCAGCGACCCGAGCAACGGGCAGATCATCCGCCAAGACCCGGCGCCGGGAACGGCGCTCGCGCGCGGCTCGACCGTTACGATGTACCTTTCCGTCCCTGGAGCCGTTCCCGATACCAACGGTATGACGCTGGATGCAGCGCAAGCGGCGCTACGCGCGGCGGGATACACTCCCGGCAATATCACCTATTCGGCCGAGGGCTTCGATGGAAAAGTCGTGCGAACCGAACCCGAGGTGGGCACGCAGACGAGCCCGGGCGCGACGGTGAATCTTATCGTAAACAAGGCCGGCGAACCGACGCCGCAATGAGTCTGCGCGTTCTGGGCATCGACCCCGGCTTGCGCGTAACCGGTTACGGCGTCGTCGAGCAAGGCCGCGGGAGCGCCCGTTTGATCGAAGCCGGCGTCGTCGCTCCGCCTTCAAGCGGTTCGCTCGAGACGCGGCTGCGACAACTGCACGCCGGCATCGGCGACGTGCTGACGGCCACGAATCCGCAGTGGATCGTTATCGAAGAACTCTACACCACGTACAAGAATCCGTTGACCGCCATCATGATGGGGCATGCGCGCGGCGTTTTGTGCTTGGCCGGCGCGCAGCACGGCATTCCAGTGCGAACGCTCGGGCATTCGCTTGTAAAACGCGCGCTCGTGGGTTCCGGCGCGGCCCGCAAGGAACAAGTCAACCTCATGATCACCGAACTCCTCGGGTTGCGTCGCGCGCCCGAACCCAACGACGTCTCCGATGCGCTCGCGCTGGCCCTGGCGTTTATCAACGTGCGCGATCACGAGCAGCGTTTTCCGGCCGAAATGCTGAATCTACCCAAACGCCGCCGGCGCACGGCCTGACGCGATGTTTTCGCGCATCCGCGGTACGCTGCTGGAACGAACCGACACCAACGTCGTGTTGGATGCCGCCGGACTCGCATACGACATTTACCTGCCTCCGTGCGTCGCCGAGAAGATCGTCGCACCTCCCGGCCAAGAAGTGGCCTTGGAGATCCATTCGGTGTTGAACATGGAGGGCAACACCGGACGCTTCACGTTTTACGGTTTCACCAACGCCGTCGAGCGTGAGTTCTTCGAGGCGTTGATTTCGGTCGCGTCGATCGGACCGCGTTCGGCGGCGCGCGCGTTCTCGCAACCGATGTCGCGTATCGCCGAGGCCATCGACCGCGGCGATCATAGCTTTTTAAAGACGTTGCCGGGCATCGGCCAGCAGAAGGCGCGCGATATCGTCGCAAAGCTCCAAGGGAAGGTTACGAAGTTCTTATTGATACAAGACGCGCCGGCGCCCGAGGTAGAGCAGATTCCGGACTTTGCCGGCGAAGCGCTGGCCGTGTTGCTGCAGCTCGAATACAAACGTGGTGAGGCCGAAGCGATGATTCGCACGACGCTCGAAGCGGCGCCGCAGATTCGCGACGCCGAAACCCTGCTCGCGGAGATCTATCGGCAGAAAGCGTTAGTCGCGCGGTGAGCGACGCGCGAAAGAAGCTGCTGGGTCCCGAGGACGTGCTTCGACAAGCTCAGCATGACAGAGGGGGACAAGCTCAGCATGACAGAGGTGGGCAAGACCGGCATGACGGGGGCGGACACGAGGATGCTGGGTTGGACCGGGTGCTGGACCCGAACGATTCGCTGGAAGACGAGGTATACGGCGCCTCGTTGCGGCCACGTTCGTTCGACGAATACGTCGGACAAACAATCGTCGTGGAGAATCTCAAAATCGCGATCGACGCGGCGCGCAAGCGTGGCGAGCCGCTCGAACACGTGCTGTTCTACGGACCGCCCGGTTTAGGAAAGACGACGCTCGCCGCGCTCATCGCCAAAGACATGGGTCGCGCCCTGCGACCCACGAGTGGCCCGACGCTGGAAAAGCCCAAAGACCTGGTCGGCATTCTCACCGCGCTCGAAGAAGGCGACGTTCTCTTCATCGACGAGATTCATCGGCTCGGCCGCGTGGTCGAAGAATTTCTCTATCCGGCGATGGAGGACTACCAAATAGACTTCGTCGTGGATCGCGGCGCGTACGCGAAAACGTTGAAGTTGCCGCTCAAACGCTTCACGCTGGTCGGTGCGACGACGCGCGCGGGCATGCTTTCGGCGCCGTTGCGCGAGCGGTTCGGCATCATGCATCATCTCGACTATTACAGTTGCGACGAACTCGAGCGCATCGTTCTACGTTCTTCGGATGTGCTGGGAGTGCCGATCGACGCCGACGGAGCGCAGACCATCGCCGCCCGCAGCCGGGGAACGCCTCGCATCGCGAACCGGCTATTGCGGCGCGTTCGCGATTTTGCCGAAGTGCGGGCCAACGGACATATTACGCGCGAAGTCGCCGATGAAGCGCTCGAACGCGAAGGCGTAGACGCCCTAGGCCTCGATCGCCTCGACCGCGCCTTTCTGAGGACCATCATCGACCAGTACGCGGGCGGACCCGTCGGCATGGCAGCGATCGCGGCGACGCTGACTGAAGACGCCGAGACGCTCGAGGACGTCGTCGAACCGTATCTGCTCAAGCAAGGTTTCGTCGTGCGCACCGCGAGCGGCCGAAAAGCCACGGCCGGCGCGTACCGGCACATGGGCATAAAAGGCAGCCCGCCAACCGCCCAACAAGAACGACTACTATAGTGGACGGCAAGTAGTGCGCCGCGACACCTTCATCATCTCCGCCCTAGCGATGCCGTTGCTCGCCCTCCGTCATCCTGAGCCCGTCGAAGGACACGAGCCCGTCGAAGGACACGAGCTTGCCGACCAGGGCGCCCAGTTCGATCCGGCGAGCCAATCAAACGTGCAATCGCTGCGCGTGTTGTTGGGACGCGGGAACGCCCAGACGATCGACGCGCAGACCTTCAGCTACGAAGGGCGGCGCTATCGCGGCACGTTCTCCAACGCGGCCGACGGAAACGTCGTGAGCGTCGTCGAGCTCGAACAGTATCTGTACAGCGTGGTGTCGCGCGAAATGCCGCGCAGCTGGCCGGCGGAGGCACTGCAAACCCAGGCAATCGTCGCGCGCACGTACGTGCTGCAGCGCAGCAATCCGAAACGCGATTACGACGTGGTGCCCTCGGAGGCCGATCAAGTCTACACCGGGATCGACGCCGAGACGACGCAAACGACGGCAGCCGTCGACGCAACGCGCGGGCAGGTCATGCGCTTCGACGGCGCTTTTGCGCAGATCATGTATTCGTCGTGCTGCGGCGGGCATACCGAAGCGTCGTCCGACGCATGGAACGGTCCACAGATTCCGTATCTGCGCGGCGTGGTCTGCACGTACTGCACCGAGTCGCCTTGGTATCATTGGACCCAAGACGTGCCGATGCAGAAGCTTCGCGACGATTTCGGCGACCGGTTTGCGTCGGTCGGCATGCCCGAGCGCATCGCCATCGATCAGGCCGATGCGAGCGGCCGCGCGCGTTTCATTCGCATCGACGGCGATACGGGATCGCTCCAAGTCAAAGCGTCGGACTTCCGGCGAAGCCTCGGCACGCGCGTCGTGCCGAGCCTGCTGCTGCGGCGCATCGCGCTTATCGATCCGGCCCAGCCTCAGCCCGCGGTTAGCATTGAAGGCGCCGGCCTAGGCCACGGCGTCGGCCTGTGCCAGTGGGGCGCGCGCGGACTGGCCAAAACCGGTGCGAATGCCCGCGACATCCTCGCCTTCTACTTTCCCGGCACGACGGTAGGCAACGATTAGTGACATCCGAGGACCTGACTGCGGCGTATGACTTTGCGCTGCCGCAGCGACTCATCGCGCAGACGCCGGCGTCGCCGCGAGACGCGGCGCGGTTAATGGTCGTGCAAGGTGAGACGGTCGAGCATCGGCATTTTCGCGACCTTCCCGGCTACCTTCGCAAGGGCGACGTCCTGGTTCTCAATGAGACGCGCGTGATTGCCGCGCGCCTTTTCGGCCGGCGTGTCGGGCGGGAGGCTAGCGTTGAGGTGTTGTTGCTGCGGCCTTCGGAGGCGCCGCGCTACGATCCGGCGGCGACGCGGTGGTTGGCGCTTGCGAAGCCCGGCCGCAAACTGAAGGCGGGGCAGCGCATTGCATTTGGGAAGTTCGGTGAGGCGGAAATCGTGCGCGTGCTCGACGACGGCGTTCGCGAACTCGAGTTTCGCCTGCACGTTTCGTTCGAAGAGTTTTTGAGCGGTGCCGGGACATTGCCGTTGCCGCCATACATTCGAAACGACTCGCCCGAAGCGCAACTGCGCTATCAAACGATTTTCGCGCGCGAGCCCGGGAGCGTCGCGGCCCCGACCGCATCGCTGCACTTCACACCGCAACTCTTCGACGCATTGGACCGCCGCGGTGTCGAAATCGTGAAGTTGGTGCTCGACGTCGGTCTGGGAACGTTCCGTCCGATGCAAACCGAGCGGCTGGACGAGCACGCGATGCACGGCGAGTCGTTTGCAATCGCGCAGGCGACGGTTGACGCGATCGATCGCGCAAAACGCGAAGGGCGGCGCGTGGTTGCGGGCGGCACCACGGTCATGCGCGCGCTCGAAGGCAGCGCGGCAGCACACGGAACGCTACGCGCCGGCCCCGACGAGACGGAGATATTCATACGGCCCGGATTCACCTTTCGCGTCGTCGATGCGTTGATTACCAACTTCCACTTGCCGCAATCGACGTTGTTGGTGTTGGTAAGCGCATTTGCCGGCCGCGAGCGCATTTTACGCGCCTACGCCGAGGCCGTCGAACGCGGATATCGATTCTTTTCGTTTGGGGACGCGATGTTTCTTTCGCCACGCGGGTAAGCATAGAACCATGCGAGTTGTCGAGATTACGCAACCCGGAGAAGCGGACGTGCTGGCCGTGGTGGAGCGCCCGACGCCCGGTCCGGGCGACGGCGAAGTGCTCGTTGCGGTTGAAGCGGCGGGCGTGTCTCATGCAGACGTCGCGCAACGCGCGGGTAGATATCCGCCTCCGCCCGGGCATTCGGACATACCGGGCCTGGAAGTGGCCGGCACGATTGCCGCGGTCGGGGACGGCGTGCGAGGCTGGCACGTCGGCGATCGCGTCTGCGCGCTCGTCAACGGCGGCGGGTATGCCGAATATGCGCTTGCGCCGGCCCCGCAACTCCTGATCGTTCCCAAACACTGGACGACCGTTGAGGCAGCCACGCTTCCTGAAAATATGTTTACCGTCTACGACAACGTCTTCACGCGCGCGCGATTGACGCGCAACGAAACGCTGCTCGTGCACGGCGGTACGAGCGGCATCGGCACGACCGCAATCATGCTTGCCCGCGCGTTCGGAGCGCGGGTCGTCGTCACGGCGGGCAGCCCGGAGAAGTGCGAAGCCGCACGGCAACTTGGCGCCGACTTCGCGATCGATTACAAAACGCTCGATTTCGTCGATGAGGTCCGGCGTTACACCCAGGGGCGCGGCGTCGACGTCATCCTCGACATCGTGGGCGGTGACTACATCCCCCGCGATCTAGCGTCGCTGGCGCTCGACGGACGAATCGCTTGCATAGCCACGATGACGGGCGCGAAGACCGAGCTCGACATCGGCAAGCTCATGCAGCGCCGCGGATCGATCGGGGGTTCGTCGCTGCGTCCGCGCACCGTCGAGCAGAAGGGCGCGATCGCTAAAACCTTGCGGGAGCGCGTGTGGCCGCTGCTGCCCAAACGCGATCCCATCAAACCGCTCGTCGACGCCACGTTTACTTTCGACCATGCTGCCGACGCCCACCGCCGGATGGAATCCAGCGCCCACATCGGCAAGATTTTGCTCACGGCCAACTAGGCTTCTACCATGCGTGGGCCCGGTTGGTCGAACGCTTGGCGGCTGGCTTGCGTTATTTATGGCGTACGCTTTTTTTAAATTAGGAGAAACAATTTGTGAAGAAGCTCTCTGTCTTTGTAGCCACCGGCGGTTTGGCGCTGGCCATTAGTTGCGCGCAATTCGCGACGACTGCCGTTCCGGCGTCCGCCCAAACGGCGCAGCCGCGCGCGATAAGCGGCACGATTACCGCTGTGAGCGGACATCTCGTTACCGTCCAGCGTAGCACCGGGTCGATCGTGATCGACGACCAACCCGCGCTCGACAACAAAAGCACCGGCAATGTGGCCGTGGGGCGGCAGGTCGTCGCGGTGGGTGCCTGGCGGGACGGCACATTCTACGCAAGCAGCTTTGCGGACGCAAACGTTTTCGCCGGATCGCCTCCCATGCCCGGGACGGGAACCCCGCGCCTGCGCGGTTTCGTGCGTGGTACGATCACTGCGGTTAGCGGCCATCTCGTGACGCTGCAGCGTGGGAGCGACTCGGTCGTTATCAACGATCAGCCGGCGCTCAATCGCAAACTGACCGGTAGCGTTGCCGTCGGCCGCGACATCGCGGCAAGCGGATACTGGCGCGGCGGCACGTTCTACGCGACGACCGTCACCGAAGCCAACGCCGCTACGTCCACGGAGAACGGCTTGAATTTGGGCGCGTTCAGCCACGCTCCCGACAGCCTGAGCGGCACGATCACCGGAGTCACCGGCAGCAGCGTAACGCTGCAGCAGGCGAACCGCTCGCTCGTCGTCAACGATCAGCCCGCGCTCAACCGCAAAGCGACCGGCAACGTCGCCGTCGGCCGCCAGGTCATCGCGAACGGCTATTGGCTCCACGGCGTCTTTTACGTCAACAGCTTCGACGACGCGTCTTCGTAGCGGGCACCATCATTTAACCTCAAAAAGACCGGCGCGCCGCATGCAACCAAGGCAGGCGACCGCCGGTCTTTATCGTTTAGCGCGTGGTGTGCTCGGGTACAGCATTCAACGCATACTTGTCGTTCTAGAACGAGGGGTTTTAAGTCAGTAATGAAGTCGTATACGCCTAAGAAATGGGACCTTTCCGGCTTGCAGGGCATCTCCGATGCTACGCTCGAGATGCACTTCGGACTCTACGAAGGGTACGTCAAAAACACCAATCTGTTAATCGAGCAGACCGGCGAACTTCGCAAAGGCGGCGAAGGCCAAGGTTCCAATCCGAAGTTTGCGGAGCTCGTGCGACGCATGGGCTGGGAATTCAACGGAATGCGTCTGCACGAATTGTATTTCGACAATCTCACGAAAAAACCGGCGCAACTACAATCCGGATCGCTATACAACGTGCTGGGCGAGAGCTTCGGAGACTTCGAATCCTGGAAGAAAGATTTCTTTGCAGTAGGCAGCATGCGCGGCGTGGGTTGGGCTATCGCGTTCTACGACCCGGCGAGCGGCCAGGTCAGCAACCACTGGATCGAACTACATCAAGACGGAAACATCGCGACGTTCGTCCCGATCGTCGTCATGGATTGCTGGGAACACGCATTCATCAAAGACTACAAGCCGTCCGAACGCGGCAAGTACATCGAAGCGTTCTACAGCAACCTCGACTGGAGCGCCTGCGAATCGCGCCTGCCCCGCTAACTCTTTGGCGGGTGACGGGGGTGCGGGTGACGGGTGCGGGTGACGGCATTTGGTTACTGCGACGAGGGGAGATTGGGTTCTTCCGGCGTTACGGTGAGCGTGCGAGGGTTGGTGTAGAAGACGAGTCCGGGGGCGGCCGATGGGCGTTTGCGTACGTATTTGCGCAGCGTGAAATCGACCGTTACTTTGGGGCTCGTTTTCGCTTTCGAGTGCAGCGCCGCAAGGGATGCGGCCGCCAGCAGCTCGTCTTGCGAAGGTTCCGCGCGATCGTCGCGCTGCAGGATGACGTGCGCGCCCGGTTGGTTTTGCACGTGAAACCACAGATCGTTTGGCCTCGCGACGCGAAACGTCAAATCGGCGTTTTCGAGCGGGGTTCGCCCGACAAAGATGCGCGACCCGTATTGCGTTACATATTGCAACGGTTTGCGCTTGCGTCGCGGGATACGGACGCGCGGTTTCGCGCGATGCGGATCTAAGTCCGAGACGGCGTCGGCGGCGTCGTCGATCTCCGCGTCGCCCGAGCGTTCGAGCTCCCATCGAACGTGCGCGATATCGTCGAGCGCGGATTCCAAATCGTTTCGTCGCGCCTCCATGTGTTCGACGGAAGCACCCAGTTTTTTATACTTCGCAAATAGGGACTGCGCCCGATCCTTGGCCTCGTCGCGCGCGCCGGCGGGCAACTCGTACAACGTGGCATAGATCGCGTCGCCGCGTTCGCGAAGCGAATCGCGCCCGCCCGCCGCGTCGAACTTGCCGGAGAGTTGCGCGAGCTCGGCGCGCAATTTTTTTTCGCGCTCTGCCAGAGTGCGTTCGAGATCGCGCCGGCGCTTGGCGACGCGGTCGCTCTGCTGCGCGTGTCTATGTGCGCTACGGTCTTCCGCGAACAATGCCAGCACGTCCGCGTTACGGTCGAGAGCGAGACCGTCGAATTGCGGCAGCGCGACTACGTGGGCTTGCACGAGGGCGCCGTCGCGCCGGTAGACGTACAACGGTTCGCGCTGCTGCGCGTCGTCCGCGACCAACTCGTCGACCAGCTCGCGGCCGCGTTGCGGGCCGTACCCATCCAGCAAGAGTTTTGGCACGATCCGCGCGGCGTCGAGCGGCGGCGGCTGGTAGATCTGGCCCACTTCGACCGCGCGAGTTCCGTTGTCGGCCAGCGAAAATTCCTTGGCCGCGGCGACGACCATCTGCTCTTTGATCAAAACGATGTTGCCGAAGCGAGGCACCAATTCGCAGACGAGCGCATACCCGTTTTCCACCCCGAAGCGGGACCGCGTGCCGAACTCCAAGCGCAAAAGCCGGTCGCCCCGGCGAGACCGTACTGTTTGCACGACGCTCGTGCGCAGCGCCGCGCCCGCGGCGCGAACGAAACCCGGCTCCTGCGCGATCGGTAGCTCGCCGTCTTCGAGCGTGACTACGGGGGTCGGCGCGAAGGGATCGACGCAAAAGAGGGTTGTCACGCCGCGCGCCCAGAGCGCCAATGCGAAGCGCCCGTCGGGCAGCTGCCCGACGTCGCGAACGCGCGCGCCTCGCACGCGCTCGTTCAAATCGCGCGCCGCACGAAGAATGAGAAGCCAATCGGTAAACACGGTAGGTCACGGTTCGCGCTTGGGTATGAACTATTCATGCGACGGACTGCCGGCATAATTTTGGGCGTATGCTTACTCGCGGGTTGCGCCTCGCCCGGGACGCCGTCGGCCTACCCAAGCGGTTGGACGCCCGGGAAGAACGCGACGACCTACGTGTCGGCCGGACAAACCTTCGAACTGAAAAAGGCGCCTTTCGGCGGCACGATCAAGGACTTCGCATCCCAACTGACCACGAATACCGTTTTGACGAACCGCACCGCAAAATTCGTTCGCAGCATCCCGTATCCTGATTGCCCGGGCGAAGCGGCCCTCCAGACCTTCGCCATTGGCGGGAAAGCGCCGAGGTCGCTCGAGATCGGGTTCACGGTCACGGGCAATCTAGCGATAACGGCCTCGTACAGCCGGCCAAAATCCATGGCCGAAGATCCGCAGGCACGTGCGGCGATGCGGAAGGACGTCTGCACCGTCGTGATTTAACAGGATCAGCACGTCCGGCGACGTCGCCAAGTGGGAAGGCAGCGCTCAGCAAAAGCGCCATGAGTTGGTTCGACTCCAGCCGTCGCCTCGTATCTGCATCCAGCCATCCAGCGCGCCCAGAGGAGGAGGTCGCCAGGCCTCCACGGCTCCCAAGCGCGGCATAGGTGAAGGGCTCCCAGCCCAGAACGACTCCGTTCGATCCGTACGGCGCTCGGTGCGACCAGGGGATGCAGCGTATTCTTCGGAACAGAAGATGCTTTGCCGTCATCTGGAGTGTTTCGTACGTGCTCGGCCCGGGTCTGCTCTTCGTCGTGTCGGGGCCTTCGGGGGCCGGCAAGGACACCTTAGTCGACGCTTTGCGCGCGCGCATACCGCGATTACGGTACTCCGTCTCCGCCACGACGCGCGATCCGCGACCTGGCGAGCGGGAAGGCGAGCACTATTTCTACTTAAAGCGAGAGGAATTCGAGCGACGCCGAGCCGTCGGCGGCTTTCTGGAATGGCGCGAATATAACGACAACCTGTACGGAACGCCGCGCGACTTCGTGGAGCGCACCCTCACCGAGGGCTACGACCTCATGATGAAGCCCGAAGTCAACGGGGCGCTTTCTATCAAGAAGACTTTCCCCGATGCGGTACTGATCTTCTTGCTTCCGGACCGATTCTCGCACCTCCGCGCGCGCTTGCTCGCGCGCAGGACTGAGACCAACGAGGAAATTGCCCGCCGGCTGGAGATCGCGCATCAAGAAGTGAAGTCGATTCGCGACTTCGATTACATCGTTATCAACGAAGAACGCCGTTCCGAGGATGCGGTCCGGGACATGCAGGCGATCCTGCAGGCGGAGCGCTTTCGCATCCATCGTTTCAGCGACGACTCTATAAGGAATTTGGAAGAATCATAATGGCTAAAAGTAAGATCTCGGTATTTGGCGACTTGGACGCGCTCATGGGGCATGTCGACTCCAAGTTTAGTTTGGTCAACGTAGCGACCAAGCGGGCCAAGCAACTCAACAACCACCCGGACCTGGCCTTGACCGAACACGTCAACCTCAACAAACCCGTCTCGACGGCGCTCAACGAGATCGCGGACGGCAAGATCCAGTTCCATCGCACGCGCGAGAGCATCAAGTAAAACCACTCTGATCCCAGGGGAGCGCCTTGCATCATGTGCGGCATCGTCGGCTATATTGGGGAACGCGATAGCGTTCCGATCATTCTCGACGCGCTCGCGCGGTTAGAATACCGCGGCTACGACAGTGCCGGTATTGCGGTCATCGACCGAAACGGCGCGTTGACCGGCAGTAAGGCGGAAGGCAAATTAGCCCGGCTTGCCGAGCGCTTGCGTAACGGCGAGCACCTCTCGGGCAAGGTCGGCATAGGCCATACGCGTTGGGCCACCCACGGACGGCCGTCGGACGCGAACGCGCATCCGCACGCCGACTGCACGGGCAAGATTGCGGTAGTGCACAATGGGATCATCGAAAACTACGCTCCGCTGCGCGCCAGACTCATCGAGCTTGGGCACGTATTCAAGAGCGAGACCGATACCGAAGTGATCGCACACCTCATCGAAATGCACTACGACGGCAGCATCGAGGAAGCCGTGCGCCGCACTCTTCGCGAATTGCGCGGCGCTTATGCGCTAGGCGTCATCGGCTCCGATGATCCCGAGCATCTCATTTTCGCGCGCAACGGCGCGAGCCCACTGGTCGTCGGGATTGCCGACGGCGAAATCTTCGTGGCCTCGGACACGCCGGCAATTCTCCAGTACACACGCAAGCAAATCATTTTACAGGAAGGCGAATTGGTGGTTGTCGGACGCGACGGGTGGCGCTTGACCGATTACGACGGCAAACCGGTCGACCGCGACGTCGTGCAGGTGATGTGGGATGCCGGTTCTGCCGAAAAGAGCGGCTTCAAGCATTTCATGCTCAAGGAAATCTACGAGCAACCGACGGTTATCAAAGAAACGCTGGCCGGGCGTATCGACGAGAGCAACGACGTGCATCTCGCAACTGAAATCGGTATCGACGAGCGGGTGTTGACCGGCGTTTCGAAAATCGCGATCACCGGGTGCGGCACCGCCTACCACGCGGGACTCGTGGGCCAATATTTGCTGCGGTCCCTCGTGCGCGTACCGGTCGAGATGGAACTCGCGAGCGAGTTTCGCTACGGCGACCCGGTCCTCGACGCGACGGCGTTGACCATCGCGATGTCGCAATCGGGCGAGACCGCCGACACGATCGAAGCGGTTAAAATCGCCAAGCAAGCCGGCTCAACGGTGCTCGGCATTTGCAACGTCCTCGGTTCGCATCTCACGCGCGTCGCCGACGGAACGCTCTTTACCCGCGGCGGACCCGAGATCGGCGTGGCCGCGACCAAGACGTACGTGTCGCAAGTGACCGCAATGACGCTCTTCGCGCTCTACCTGGCGCACATCCGGAAGAGCGCTCCGGTCGAACGACTCCGCGAAATCGCCGACAACACCAAGCTGCTTCCCGCATCGATCGACGTCATACTCAACACGTCCGACGACATCAAGCGCGTGGCGAAGCTCATCCGAAAGAGCAAGTCGGTGTTGTTCATCGGCCGTTACATCAATTTCCCAACGGCGCTGGAAGGCGCGCTCAAGCTCAAGGAGATCTCGTACATTCATGCCGAGGGTTACGCCGCAGGCGAAATGAAGCACGGTCCCATCGCCCTGCTCGATTCGAACGTTCCGGTAATCGGAATCATGACCGACGGCCGCGTGCGTGAAAAGGTACTCTCGAATTTAGCGGAGTCCAAAGCGCGCGAGGCGCCGATCGTCGTCGTAGCCAATCACGGTGACGAAGAAGCCAAAGCGATCGCCGATCACGTCTTTTGGGTTCCGAAAGTCGACGAGTTGCTCTCCCCGATCGTCAACATCATTCCGCTGCAGCTGCTCGCCTACCACATCGCCGATATCGAGGGCAAGGATGTGGATCAACCGCGCAACCTTGCCAAGACCGTCACCGTCGAATAGTTAAGGGAAAACGCCGCAGATATGAACCGTTTTGACGGACGCATGCCCGACGAACTTCGTCCGGTCACCATCGAACCGCACTATTTAAAGTACGCCGAAGGCAGCGCGTTGATCACCGTCGGCAACACGCGCGTCCTTTGCGCGGCGAGCGTCGACGAGAAGGTACCGCACTGGATGAAGGGCCGCGGCACGGGCTGGGTGACGGCGGAATACTCCATGCTTCCCCGCGCGACGCAAGAACGCACCGCACGAGAGGCGTCCAAGGGTAAAGTCGGCGGCCGCACGCACGAAATTCAGCGCATCATCGGCCGCGCGCTGCGCGCGGTGACGGACATGGCGAAGCTCGGCGAGCGCAGCGTGTGGCTCGATTGCGACGTCTTGCAGGCCGACGGAGGTACGCGCACCGCGGCGGTTACGGGAGCCTGGGTCGCGCTGGCTCTGGCATTGCTAAAAACGCACGATCCCCGCAACGCGCGCACCTGGCCGCTCGTCGGTCAGATCGCGGCAACCAGCGTCGGGATCGTGGCCGGCCGGCCGGTGCTGGATTTAGCGTACGAAGAGGATAGCCAAGCCGAAACGGATATGAACGTGTTCATGACCGACGCGGGCACGTTCGTCGAGATTCAGGGCACGGCCGAGGCGACGCCGTTCTCCCGTGCCGAGCTCGACACGCTCTTAGCCCTGGGCGAAGGCGGCATAACCCGGCTGCTCGCCATCCAGCGCGCCGTGGTCGAGCCGCTGGGTTACCCTATCCTTGCTAATGCACGATAGCGACGCGTTCGCGGCTCTCGTGGCACACGTGGGCGAATTCTACGTTACCGAAAAGAAAATGAAGAGCGCCCAGGCTCGCATCGAAGCGTTGCTGGCAGCGGGTGAGGCGGACGATCGAGAACGCGCCGACTACGTCACGGCCGTGCGCGCCTATTTCACCGGCTTCGAAAAGGAAGCCCGCGCGCATCTGCGCTCGGTCGACAAACGCCTGGAACACGTCAATCAGGTACATTTCAACCTCAGCGCGGAGCGCGGCGTTGCGGTGCGACGCATCGAAGCTACTCGCCAAGTGCTCGCGGACGCGGAAAGCGTCGATTCGTGAAAGTACTCGAGGACGTCGGTAAAGCTACGACCAATCTCTTCGAATACGCCGGCGGCATCACGCAGCTGGGGGGCGAGACCGTTGGTTTTATCGCCAAACTGCGCATTCGCTTTGCCGAAACGATCAATCAATGCTATCAGCTCGGCTTTCTCTCGTTGATCATCGTGCTGCTGACTTCACTCTTTACCGGCATGGTGTTTTCGCTCGAATCCGCGCAGCAAGCCGTGCAGTACGGAGTAGCCAATATCGTCGGCGGCGCCGTCGCCTACACGTCGGCACGCGAACTGGGGCCAATGCTTTCGGCGGTCGTTGTCGCCGGTCGCGTGGGTGCGGCGATCGCAGCGGAAATCGGTTCGATGGTCGTCACCGAGCAGGTCGAGGCGTTGCAATCGCTGGGGCTCGCGCCCGCGCGATTTCTGGTCGTGCCTCGCCTGTTGGCGCTCGTGATCATGCTGCCGCTGCTCACCATCTTCGCCGACATCGTTTCGATCGTCGGCGGCATGTGGATCGCGCAAACCTACGCGCACATCAGTTACGACGTGTTCATCAGTTCGGCACGGCAGACCATCGGATTCGAAGACTTCGTCAAGGGTCTGTTTAAATCGGTCATCTTTGCGATCATCATTGCGATGGTCGGGAGCTATCAAGGATTGAGCACGCGCGGCGGCGCCGCGGGTGTCGGCAAAGCCACCACAGGCGCGGTCGTGACCTCGATCATCTTGATTTTCATCTCCAACTTCGTTCTCTCGTACTTGCTGTTCGGGGGAGGGTAGCGCCGCCGGTGCCTAACCTCATCGCGAAGCTCGACGACGTTACGTTGCGATACGGCGACCGCGTGGTACTGCAGAATTGTTCGCTCGACGTGGTCGACGGAGCGATCACGTGCATCATCGGCCTTTCGGGAGCGGGCAAGTCGACGATCCTGCGCCTGCTCGATGGCTTGCGCAAACCCGAGGCCGGCCATGTCTACGTGCGCGATCGGGATATTTGCCACATGCCCGAGAGCGAGCTGATCGACATGCGAAGCAAAATAGGCTTCGCATTTCAGTTCGCGGCGCTGTTCGACAGCATGACCATCGGCGACAACATCGCGTTGCCGCTGCGCGAGCACACATCGCTGTCGGAGAAGGAGATCAAGGACGTGGTCCTCCAAACGCTCGACAGCGTCGGCTTGTCGCACACGTACGACAATTTTCCGAGCGAACTGTCGGGCGGAATGCTCAAACGTGCGGGCTTCGCGCGCGCCGTCGTCACGAATCCCGACGTCGTCCTCTACGACGAACCGACCACCGGCCTCGATCCGATCGTCACGCACTTACTGACCGATACGATCAAGCGGCTGCGGCAGAAGCTCAACGCCACGGCTGTGGTCATCTCGCACGATTTGCAATCGATCTACATGATGGCCGACTACGTCGCGATGCTTTTCGAAGGGGCCATTATCGCCTACGGCACGGTCGAAGAAATCAAGCAGTCGATGAACCCTATCGTTCAACAATTCCTACAAGGAAGCGAGGTCGGCCCAATCCCCCTCTAACCCCCGTAACCCGGGGTCGCTCGAAGGTCGACGGCTGCGGGCTCGCAGGACGAGGCAGCCATGACACTCGGTTAGGGGTGGGGAATAAGGCACGTACGGTATGACGAAGCAAGCTCAAGTCGGCGTTTTTGCCCTGCTGGCCCTCCTGTTGCTCTTCGGCGTGTTCTACGTCATCACGGACTTTGGAACGCGCCACTCGGGCTATAAAGTGGGTATTCATTTTAACTCGGCCGCCGGCTTGCCGACGGGCGCGCTCGTCTATTTCTCGGGTGTCACGGTCGGGACGGTGGATTCGATCGAGTTGCTCGGCGACAATACAGTGGACGTCATCATCGCCGTGAACCGCGATATCGACATTCCGCGTTCCTCGAAGTTCCTGATTCAAGCGCCCTTGACGGGATCGCCCAGCCTCATCATCGTTCCGCCGCCTCCGCCGCAGCCGCAACCGATCGCCGTGCTCGAGCGACGCGTGCTCCCCGTTTCGGATCAGCCGCACGGCCAGGACAGCGCTTCGATCGCCGACCTTCTGAACGAAGGCCAGGGCGAAATCAAAAGGCTTGACGCGATGCTGACGGTGCTGCAGACCAGCGAACCGCGCCTGCTTGCAAAACTTCAAACCACCCTCGATAACGCCAACGAGATTACGGTCACCGCGAATCGAAACACGACGCAGCTTTTCGCCCAAGTCAAACAGATTGCAGACACGCTACAGACGAGCGTGACGCAAGCAAGTAGCAACATCGATCAACTTACCGCGACCCTCAACGGAACCGTCGGTCGCAATTCGCATCAGATCGACACGCTGTTGGGTTCGCTCAATCGGACCGCAGTCGCGCTGAATCAATCGATGGATTCGTTACGCGATCTCTCTACGAACAAACAGCTCAAGGGCAATTTGCTGGCGACCACGCAAAACATCGCCGATCTCACGCTGACGGTCGCCGATTTGACCAAGGATTTGCGCAACGTGACGGGCAGCCCTCAAACACAGGCGCAGTTGCGCGACACGGTTGCCGAGCTCGATGCGGCGACGCAGAAAGCAAACTCGCTGTTGGCGACCTTCGGCGGCACGAGCAGTGTCTACGGCGTGGATGCGGGCGCCACGCCGTATCCCGTACCCAGCGGCTCCGCGCTGCCGCGCGGGGCTCCGCTGCCGCCGGTATCGCCGGCGCAGTCGCCGCTTCCCGCGTCGCAGCGGCGCGAGGCTACCGCGGCGAAGGCAAAGGCCGGTCTTGGACACATCGTCCGCAATCTCTATGCGATTCAATTGCGTTTCAGCGAGCTCGACAAACAAAAAGTTACGGGCGTTAATCCGTTGCTCACCAACGATCGCGGACCCCAAACGGACGTCAATTTGGTGTTGCTTCCGGTCGGTGGAACGAACTTTCTGGTCGGTGCGAACGATATCGGCGCGAAGACAAGTTACAATTTCGCGGCACGCGAGCGCGTCGGCCAAACCGCGTACGTCGGCGCGGGCATACTCTACTCGCGCTTCGGCGTCTTAGGCGGCTACGAAAAAGGGCGCTTCGGCCTCGAAGGGCGGGCGTACGATCCGCGCAGACCCACCGTCGACGTCTACGGCAATTTGAGCGTTACGCAATTCGCCAGATTGTTCTTGGGGCAACGCGACATAACGCACCCAGAGCGGCGCACCGTCTTCGGCATACAACTGCAGTTTTAGACAATGGAGCAGCAAGGTAAAAATCGCGTTGGCATCATCGGCGCTGGAGCGATGGGAACGCTCTACGGCTTTCATCTGGCCTCGACGTGCGACGTCACGATGCTCGACAGCAATCCCGCGACGCTCGCAGAAATCGGTACGCACGGCCTTTCGGTAAACGAGGCGGAGGCTCGTCCGGTCCGGGTGGCCCGCACGCCGCGGGACCTCTTCGGTTCGACTGCAATTTTCTTGTTCGTAAAGGCGGTCGACACATTGCGCGCGCTGCGCGCATTCGCGAGCGAACTCAACCCAACGACGCCGATCGTATCGCTGCAAAACGGCGTGGGTAACGAAGATTCAATAAAGGCCGCGCTCGGCGGAGCCGTTCCCGTGGTCTTGGGCATAACGACGGAGTCGTCGCTCACGGTCGGGCCCGGGCGCGTTCGCAGTTCGGGAGAGGGCAGCACGATTATCGGCTCGGGTGGTGCGTCGCCCGCGACGTCGCGCAACGTAGCGACGCTACTCAGCGAGAGCGGGATGCGCGCCGCCGTCGTGTACGACATCCGGCCGCACCTCTGGGGAAAACTGGTTGCGAATGCGGCGATAAATGCCGTGAGCGCATTGTTGGACTGCGAGGCCGGCGCCATACCCAAGGACGCGAACGCCGCTCGATTGTCCGAAGCGCTGGCCGAAGAAGCGGCAGCGGTCGCCGCAGCGCTGAAGATCAACCTCCCGTTCGTCAACCCATGGCAATACGTCACCGAGGTGATTGCGGTGGGCGCCGACTCGAAAAGCTCGATGGCTTTCGATTTGGAATCGGGACATCCAAGCGAAATCGATCACATCAACGGCGCGGTCTGCGCGGCGGGACGCCGCACCAACGTGCCGACCCCCTACAACGACGCCATGGTCAGACTCATCAAGGCCAAGGAATCGATGCGCTAGCGTACGCCGTCGAGCGGCCAAAACCCGTAGATTGCGCGCCCCGGCTCCAGATCCCAAAAACGCGTGGCATTATCGCCGACTCCGTATACGACAGCGTAGGGCACGTCGTACGCGACGATCGCTCGCACCAGCCGCGCAAAGTCGCGTTGGGACATCCACGTCGCCGCGTAACGCTCGAATTTCTGTTCGTCGTCCAGGCCCAGCCAGCCACTGGATTGGCGGACGCTTTCGTCCTTCGGATCGTCCTGGGCGGTTATCGATCCGATGCGCACGCACGCGACTTGGATGCCGTAAGCGTCGCTGTAATATCGGCCTAACGTCTCGCCGAACGCTTTCCAAACGCCGTACAATCCGTCGGGACGGTACGGCTCGGTAGCTCCGACGACGCGCCCGAATCCCGGGGCGTAAATCGCCGGCGCCCCGAGCACTTCGTGCATTCCTACGCAATGATTCGAACTCGCGAACACGATCCGTTTGAGGCCGTTTCGGCGCGCGGCCTCGAAGACGTTGTACGTTCCGCCGATATTGGTGCCGTAGACGCTCTCCCAATCGGCGTCGACCGCGACGACGCCCGCCAGGTGGACGACCGTCTCGCAGCCGCGCAAGGCCTCCACCATTGCGCCGAGGTCGCGGACGTCGGCGTTTATGCCGGCACCCGCCAGATCGATGCGAACGACGTCGTGATCGGCGGCCAAATCCGCGCAAAGTCGCGAGCCGATCGTCCCCCCGGCCCCGGTAACCGCAATTTTCATAGACGGGTTTCTTGCAAATTGACGCTACGCGAGTCCTGCTCGCGACACGACGTTAGGGCCCGATCGAATTCAAAATAAACGCGCCCGGCCCGGTCGCGGTGAACGATAGCGCGATCGATTTGGTCGTAATTTGATTGCCCACCGAGTCCATGGTTATGGATGCCGATCCGATGCCAAACGTGCTCGCATTAACTGCGCTATTTTGATACGTATTTCCAGCCGCGTCTTTCGCGGTAATGGTAAAGACCGTCCCCGAGGGGAACGAGTTCGTTATCACGATCCGCTGGCGAGGAGTCAACGCGCTAGGGGTCACCGTGGAGAGCGTACCGGTGCCCGCGCCGCTCACGCTGACCGAATAACCGCCGCCGGTTTTCTGCGTAATCGCATGCGCTACTCCCCCAACGGCCCACTTGAAAAACGTGAGCTTGGTCCCGGCGTCGGCCAACGGCCGCACGATTTGGAGCGGCTGCGGAGCGTTGAGCGGATAGCAATTGATTCCTCCGCAAATCTGCAGGTTCGCGGGCGCAATGTCCCATGGATTGAACGTGTCGACCGTCAGCGTATGCGAGGTCGCCGAGTAAGGCGTTGGAATCGTGATTCTGAAGTTGGAAGCCGCAGCGAAATTCGAGAATTGCGTCGCCGATAACGGCTGCGTGCCGAAGTTCGGACTCATTGAAAACGCCGATCCCCCTTGGGAGAAGAACGGCGCCCCAAAAGCAAAGCCCGCGGGATCGTTCACGGAAATGGACAAAGACGTCGATGCCGCAACCGCCGTGAGGCTAGCGGTCGCGCCTGCGGCAGTTCCCGATTGCTTCACATACGCGCCCTTGAACGCGCCGTTCGAAACCGGCAGGCCAAACAGGTTGAACGCATAGGGATTTGTCGTGACACCGATCAAAAGGTGGCCGCCATAGACGTTGCGCAGTGAGGCGATACCGGTTCCATTGGGCAAAATGCAGCTAATTACAGCGGCCGGTACGAGCGTGATGTCTTTTGGAATGTGGGCGGGCTGGCTGTCCGAAAAGCCTCCGCAGGAGAGCGAGCCGCCAAGCACCTCTCCAATCTTCGGCAGTTGTTGATCCAACGTGAAGAACGTGAAGAAAGCTTGGGTATCGGCGGCCAGAGCGAGTTCGGCGGCGTTGGTGTAATCCTTCAGTATGACGACCGATCCGCCGGCTGCGCCGGACGCGGTCACGCTCAGGTTGCGCTCGAACTTCGGAGCGACGACGTTGAAGATGCTTTGTAACTGACCGGTATTAAAAAGCCCCGTCGTTACGTCGGGCGCCACGTGTGTAGCGGCGACGTCGGCGGCCAGCGCCGCATTGAGCGCCGGCGTATTATCCAAGTCGAACGTGCCGATTTCTCCATTGTTCAACAGAAGCTCGAAGACCTGAAACGTCTGCGTGCTCGTGGTAGTAAGCGTCGCCGAATTCGTCGAGGTGGCAGCGACGTTGATTAGTCCGGCAAGTTCACCCAGTGCGATCAGACTGCCGTCGGTCGCGACGCCCTCGAACTGCAAGACCGCCCACTCGTTATTGTGAACGGGTACGTTGGAGAACGGAACGGAGGCCTTGAACGTGGTGCCTGAGGGGACGGGAATGTTGGTGCTGCTTTGAATGACGCTCGCGCCGGCGTCGCCCGGAAAGAGCGTGCCGACCACGGTGATATGGTTGAACACAAGCGTCGCGAGCGCGTGCGCGCCGTTCTTCGCGCGCGAGAACGGTGCGCGCCGTACTTTAGCCAGGAGCTGCGGAGCGCTCCCGCTTTCGATAGAACCGGAGAGAACGAGCGACGCCGTCGATCCTCCCTGCACGATAGGGCCGTTGCTCCCCGGCGGAACGACGGACCCGCCACCGCCGCCACCGCAGGCGGTTAGAACGAACGAAAGTGCAATGATTAGTGAAACCGGCCTGCAACGAGTACGCATATCGGACTCCTTCGTCGGCGCGAAACGCGCTAAAGCACGCTCAGTATAGGCGCCGTTGCGAGACGATATAAAGAGACTTTAGTCTGTTTTATGCTCGCTCGGCCGGTGAGTAGACGCCAAGCGATTGAATGCCGTCGCACCGCAATCTTCGTGGATTCCCGGCCCCGCGAAACATAACTATTAATTCTTTGGTAGGCTGGCTATCATGATGCTACGACGACGCGCATGGGGCGCCGCCATTATTCTGGGCCTCGCAGTTACCGCTACGATCGCCCCAGCCGTCGCGCTGACCGATCACAACGCGCACTTCACCGCGGTTCGAGCAACCTCGCCCCCGCCGCCTGAAGCCGATCTGTCGTCCCCGGTTTGGGGGACCGCCCTCAAGGCCACCGGCTGGTATGATTTTACGACCAAGGCGCCCGCGCCGCTGCAGACGGCGGGCTACCTCCTCTATGACGACAAGAACCTCTACGTCGGCGTGTACGCCCAACAGGCCGGTACTCCGATCGTCGCACCCCAGACCGTTGATAACGCAGGCGTGCTCACCGACGATCACATCTCGTTCTCGTTCGACACCTCAGGCGGCGGTTCGCGGGTGTACTCCTTCAAGGTCAACCCGCACGGCGTGCACGACGAGACTTCCAGCGAGAACGCCCGCTACGCGCCGCCATGGACGAGCCTCGCCAAAGTGCTTCCTAACGGCGACTACGTCGTCGTCATGGTGATTCCG
Organism: Vulcanimicrobiaceae bacterium; assembly: GCA_036559125.1. Lineage (GTDB taxonomy): Bacteria > Vulcanimicrobiota > Vulcanimicrobiia > Vulcanimicrobiales > Vulcanimicrobiaceae > JALYTZ01. The sequence continues at coordinate 7,533 of DATBTT010000017.1, read as the reverse complement.
CTCTCGATCATTCGAGCTCAGAGCTCCCCGGTGCAGACGTGGCGCTTCAATTTCGTGCGTTTCGTTGCCGGAACCAACGAAGAGTATACGTGGGCCTACGACCCCACGCAGACCGATGTCGGGTCCGCGCAATTCTGGCCGACGCTCAACGGGATTCGAATTCCGGTCACGGCGGCCCGGCCGCACCCGCACGCCGACATCTACGCGTTGGGCAGCGCCGGCGGCGACAGCAGCCAGTTCCAGAACGGCATCGGAAGCTTCCAGTCCACGAAACAGCGCAACGTCGGGCTCGATCTCACCTATCCGTTTACGAACACCCTAGCTTTTGTCGGCACGATCAATCCCGATTTCTCCAACGTCGAGCAAGATCAGACCACCATCGCACCCCAAGAGTTCCAGCGCAATCTCTCAGAGTATCGCCCGTTCTTCGCACAAGGTTCGAGTTACATCAACGCGTTGCCGAACGTTTCGATCAACAGCCCCGCGAACGCGCTGTTCTACACGCCGTCAATCGGCATATTCGATCGAGGGTTTAAGGTTGAAGGCACGTCGGGCCGCGGCTCTATCGGTGCGCTTAACACGATCGGGAACTCGCTCTATGGTGGCCGTCTCGACGACACCGCGTTCGGCTATGGCTACAGACTTCCCGACAACTCGTTTACCGCAGCCGTCGAAGGCGTACTCGCCAATCACAGCGGCGACGCGCGCTGCGCCGGCGCGACCTGTAGCGACGACACGTACGGCGTTTCTCTGCTCGCGTCCAATCCGCGCAACGGCGCGCTGACGGTCGTACGAATGGCCAGCGAGCACGGTACGCTCGTGACGGCGCCGGGTCAATCGAACGATTTCTTGCTCACTGAAGGCTTTCAGACCGCGAGACTCTCGGGCGGTCTCCTGTACCGCGATGTCGGCCCGCAGTACGCACCGCTCGACGGGTTTACCCTGATCAATGACATCCGCGGAACCCAAGGCTTCGTCAGCTATAACGGTACCGGGCGGGGCGCTATCAAGTCGTACAATATCGGTATCGTCGGCGACCGGTTCCGCGACCGCTCGGGGCAGCTGCGCGAGGCCGACTACAGCGGCAACGTTTCGGTAACGTTCAAGAATCTGCTCTCGGTGAACTACTATCCGGGAACGTCGTTCCTCGCTTCCTACGATGCCCCGTATCCCGTCTACAGCGGCCGTCATGTGTTTGCATACAATCAGCCGACCGTACAAATCGGCTACAAAGACGGAACGCCGACCCCGATCGACGCCTCCTATTCGTTGGGCTCCTTCGGCGGCGCGTTCGTGCAGCAACTCTCCGCGTCGACTTCGCAAAAGCTGGGGCGCGGCGTCTACAGCGTAAGTCTTGAGTACGACGGCACGCTCGCGCGTGCGCTCGCCGGCGTTCCAGCTGGAAATATCTTCGGATTCGCACCGGGCTACACACTCGACTCACAATGGTTGCGCCGCATCTCCTTGACGCGCTCGTTCGGAAAAGACGCGAGCCTCGCAATCGGCTACCGCGCAATTAACGGCTACGGCGGATTTGCGATTCCTGGTAAAGACCTTGCGGTGTCCTTTCATCGGCGCTTTCGCAATCAAGACGAACTCTATCTCGACTTCGGCACGCCGGCGTCGCCAAAAACGCTCAACCGCTTTATCGCGAAATACGTATTTCACGGAGGCGGTGCTATAGGAACCTGACCGCCTTGCGCAGGTAACGATGATTCACCGCCGGGAAGAAAGGATCGCCGATCACACCTGGGGTTTCAGTTGCAAGACGCGGACGATTCCTTCGTGCACGTTGATGTCGATCGATCGATTCGCGCCGCCGTTGATCGTTCCGTCGATGGTCTCGTTATTGCCGTGGGAGCGACCTTTCAAGGGGAAATCCGTGAATATCGTGCCCTTGTCGGTGTGCAAGTGGACGCGCGCTTTAGCCGTCGCATTGACCCAAACTTCGACGTCGCCCTTGCCTGCGCCAAAGTGCAAGGTTCCAGGCCAGTCCGTACTACCGAAGAACACCGTGACGTTGCCGTCGCGCGCATAGGCGTTCGCATAGCCTGGAACCAGCACTTTGATGTCGCCTTTTCCAACCGTGGCATTCACGACGCCGGAGGGGTCCGCGACGTTGATCGAGCCGTTTGCCGTCTGTAGGTTCAACGTAACGCCCGCGGGTCCGCGCACGAGGTACCGAATGTCGCCCGCCTGGCCGGGCGTTTCAACGAGCAACGTTTTCCCGCGAGCGCGTACGGCCGGCGCGTCGTGCGGGTTTTGCGCGAACGCCTGGATCGTGTACTCGTCCTGCGCTTGCCCGCGCGTGGGCGCGTACGCGTTGAGATCGCCGCGGACGTCGCGCACGGTGATGCTGGAGCCCGGCGACAACGTGCCCGTCTTCGAAAATGTTGGGGCCGGGCTACTGCACGCCGCAAGCGCGGCCAGAAGAAGAACGGAGAGGCGCTTCACGTTCTTTCGAGTACGGGATTGCGCCAAACGATTCCCTTATGCGGTCGGACGCTGGGACGACCGGTTGTATTCCATGTAGTACGCCGTTTTCGACGCCGTTGCGTTGCCGAAATAGCGTTGCACGACGCGCAGCGCCAATTCAATACCCGAACTCAGACCGCCGGCCGTCGCAATCTTGCCGTTCTCCACGTACCGCGGCCCCCGCACGAGATGCACAGCCGGAAACCTCTTTTCGAAGTCGTCGTAGAAGTCGTGGTGCGTCGTCGCATGCAAGCCGTCGAGCAAACCGGTCTGTGCGAGCAAGAAAGCACCGGTGCATACCGACATCACGACATCGGCCTTTTTTGCCGCTTCTTTGATGAATGCGATTTTCGCCGGGGTGTGTTCGCCCTGCGCCCCGATGACCAGCACGTTGGGCATCGCTGGAACGCTCTGGTAGGTGAACCGGGGTTTGACGATCATTCCGCCGGTCGCTTCTAATGGATCGAGGCCGTCGGAAACCATCGCTATTTGAAACGGCGATCGATCCGGCGCGTCTTTGCCGTCGCCGGGAACCGTCACATCTTGGAATACTTCCCATGGTCCCGCGAAATCGATGACCGTCGCGCCCTTACCGACGATGACTCCCACAGTTATCGTACCGCCTTTAGGCATCCGGATGGGCTGCGCCGGTGCTTCCGCGTCCGCGGGCAAGGACAGCGAGAGCGCGCCGAAGGCGCTAACGCTCGTTAGAATCGCATCTTTTCGTTTCATGCCGTCTCCTTAGGATGAAAACCCGCCTGCAAACGGCGGCGGTACGCGCCCGGCGACTCGCCGATGAATCGTTTGAAAGCGTGGTTCAGATGACTTTGGTCCGTAAATCCGGTTTCGAGCGCGATCTCGCTCAACGTCGCAGAGCCCTCGACCAGGCGGCGGCATACGCGTTGCATGCGCATGCCGACCAGGTAGTCGCCGACGCTGCGCCCGCGAAAACGCCGGAACACCCTGCACAAATGCGATGGATCGACACCGGCTTCGCTCGCCAGCTCGCGTAGGTCCAGGCGCTCCGCAAAGGCAGCTTGCAACGCACGGTCGACCGCCTCGAGCCAGTGCGGTTCGCCTTCGTCGACCTCACCCGCGCGAACGACGTGTCCGCATAGCTCGAATACCAACGACTCGACGGTTGTAGGGTCGGCCGCTTCGCGCGCGAGAAATTCATGGTAGAGACGCAATGCGAGCCAGACCGCATCCCCGCCATGTAATTCGAAAAGGTGAACGGGAGGCGATCCAAGTTGCGCGATGGTGTCTATCCAGGCCGGCAGCAATTCGATGAAAAACATGCGACATCCGGCGACGCCGATTGTGTCGGTATGTTCGGTACGCGCTTTGTGAAAAACGAACGTGAAAGGGTCGTACGCGATCGTGATTGCGTCCGCCGTTTCGCGATATGCGCCCTCGAGAAGAAGGCTGAAGTAGGCGGCTTCATGGACGTGCGCCGGGACGGTACGGCCAACGTAGTGACGCACTTCCGAAAGCACCGTTTGCGACATCTCGAAAGAAACGGTCTCGCCGTAAAATGCCCCGGGTTGCAGGATAGCCCTCACGCGCATAGCCGCAACCGTACGAAGAACCGATCGTCCGCGACCTCTAGCGTCACTGCGAGCGACGTGCCCGAATTCCAAAACACTTCGAACCGGGAGCCGAGGCGCACGCGCGAAGCGCACGACGGCAGGGGAGCCATCCATGCCGAGGCTACGCGACCATGATCCACCGACACTGCCAGACCCATATAAGCGACCCCTCCGCTTCGGTAATTCGCTACTCCACCATAGCCTACGCGCGAGCGGCCGTCTTGTACCGCAGTGACTTCTTACTGCCCCGGGGAAGAGTCCCATAATGGACAATAAATTATAAGTAGTCTATAATGGGATTTCAGAAGGGACCACCTTAAAACATATGACCGCTATGCCTCAAGCCGGCGCGCGGCAAACGGCGATTTTGCGCGACGGAGCGCGGGCCTCGGGGCCGGCACTCCGCACGTTTGGGCGAATAGCCGACCGGTGGCAACTGAAACCCAACGAACGCCAGCGCTTGCTTGGCGTACCGCGCTCGACGTACTTCACGTATCTCAAAGCCACCGATCGGGTGCGGCTATCCCCCGACACGCTCGAACGAATTTCATACGTGCTGGGCATCTACAAAGCATTGCAGATCCTGCTTCCCCGCCGCGAAGCCGCGGACGAATGGATTCGCCGCTCCAATAGCGCCGCGGTATTCAACGGACATTCTCCGCTGGACTTGATGCTAGGCGGAAAAGTTGCCGATCTCTACCTCGTACGCCGCTATCTCGACGGCGAACGCGGTTGGTGACGCGCCTGGCGTGGCAGACGTCGTACCGCATCATTCCCTCGCGATATCCGGCGACCGGACTCTTCGACGAGGTTGCCGATCCCGCAGATTTAGCCGTCGTGCTGGAATTGGAGGCAGGCACGAACCCGCGCGTGCTCGACGAGGCCGGCGAACTCTCGATGGTGCGTCCGGAGGATCGCATTAGCGGCCCGCACACCGCTGCGATCATGGCGGCGTTCGCGCACACGCAACCGAGCCGGTTCAGCGACGGCAGTTTCGGCGTATACTATGCGGCGAGCGATGAGGCAACCGCAATTGCGGAAACGGCGTATCATCGCGCGCGTTTTCTGCAAAATGCCGGCTTCGCTAACGAGCGTCTCGACATGCGCGTCTATACGGCGGCGATCCACGGCGATTTCGACGATGTCCGTGCGAAGACCGCGCGATCAAAACTCTACGACCCCGACTCCTACGCGTATTCAAGCGCATACGCAGCCAAACTCTACCGGCGTAACGTCGTAGATGGAATCGCTTACCGTTGCGTCCGCCGTCACGCGGGCGAATGTGTCGGGGTCTTCCGCCCTGCCGCCGTAACGCATTGCCAGGTGCTACACCACCTGCAATACCGCTTCGAAGACTTCCGTTTGAACGCCGTCTACGAAATCAGCATGCGTGCTTGACATACGTGATTGACGGGCCGCCTAAATGTCGTCCGATCTGGAGCCCGCCGATGCCCCGGAAGTAACGTCGGAACCGAACTGGGCCCTAATACGCCGGTTTAGGCTAGCGGCTTGCCGCGTTCACCGAAGCGAAAGAAGTCGGCGGCGGCTTCGCGCTGCTCGACGTGAAGGATCGCGACGATGATGCTATCGCGTGGACGAATCGATTCCTCGACTTCGCCGGAAATGCGACCTGCCATATTCACGAGGTAGATTTCGCACAAGCGTATTTCCGCCAACGGGACGTGCCAGCTCCTTCGTTTTGTCACGGCCACAAACGTAGTCTACAATGTGCTATGTTCCGAATCAACATTCGCGACGCCAAGGCGCGCTTTTCCGAAGTTGTCGAGCCGGCGGAGCGAGGCGAAACGATACTCGTTTGTCGGCGCAACGAGCCCGTTGCACGGGGATCATCATTGGCGTTCGCAGCGATCACGGCGCCATAAAACGGAGCCACGGGGTATCACATTTTGTTGTGCCTCCCGGAGTCGTGATCCCGCCATCGTTTATCGAGCCTGCGCGCGGCAAACTAGAGCAGTAGACATCTAAGACTCAAAGAGCCACAGATCTCCGAGGTTTCCGATAACACCGTCTCGCGTGAGACCGGAGCCGCCGAACAACCATATTCGGCCGAACTCATCTGCCCACACAGAACTGCTCTGGCGCGGGCTTGGCCACGGCTCGTTTGCCTCAGCATTACCGATCTGCATCCAATTACGTAATGTTGGGTTGAATCTCCACAGGTCATTAAGCAGCGAGCGCTTATTGCCAGTGGTTAATCCGCCGAAGACGTAAATGTCGTTCGCCTTTCCCGAAAAAAAGGCGGCTCCAAGTCGCGCCGACGGTCGATCGCCGTTCACCAACGAATAATTTGTTGCGGTTCCAGACGTTCTGTCGAAAGCCCACAGATCGGTTAACGCATTGTCGTTGGCGAATGGGGGCAAGCCACCAAACAACCAGCAGCGCTTTTCCACGACGAACACTGCCGGATCGGTGAGCGCTGGCGGCAAGTTTCGTCCCTCCGAAGCCTCCAAGTGCCAAACCCGGTCTCGGACCGAGTAGGCCCATAGATCACCCATTACTGTATTGGGCCCACTTTCATGACCTCCGACGCCTCCGAATAACCATACGTGATCATTCCCGTCGGACCATGTGACTGATCCGGAGCGGGGACCGGGTCCGCGTTCTGTACGAGCGCTCCTGGACCACTGGCCGGTAAGCACATCAAAGTCCCATCGATCATCCACGATCTGGCAGCCATCCCACCCACCGTACATGCAGAGCAGAAAACCATCCACCCAGGAGGCTGGCGTTAATCGGCCAGCTGGAGCGTTTGGCGCATTCTTATTTTCTGCTTCTGGAAAATGCGACCATAACCGTGCTGCGGTATCGAATCGCCATAAGTCTTGCAAGATCGCGTCGCCGTCTTCAGCTGCGATCCCAGAGAAGAGCCACAGTGAGCCATCGCAATACCAATTCGTGGCAGCGAAACGTGACCGTGGTGCTCTTTCTGCGGTCGCGCCGCCGTGAACAAGACGCCAACGCATGCACCTTTGTTCGCGTCTTGTGAGCGGCAAACCCCCAACATTTGACTTCGTCGGGTTGCCAAAAGCGAATCGAGTGGTTTTAAGCGTCGCATGTCGTTCGATAGCCCGATGCGCGTGTGGTGCGTGCGGAAAGAACGGTTTACAAACCGAGGTCTTTTGCATTGATGTCTTGATTGCGTCGGCAAGCAGATCAGAGAAAATGTTAGACTGACCTGTGCAAGTTTCGGCGAACTGTGATCCGATACTCGTCGAGTTTTAAAACCTGTTCGACATGCACCTCGTTGATCAGGCGCTTGGAATGCGCGCGCGGCGAGACGTACGAATGCGGAGAACCGTCAACCCGTATAGCAACCCTGAATCTTCGTCTTTCCGATTTGGCGATCATTCGACAGCGTCGGGGCGACTAAAATCGGCTGGGTTTTGCCGTGCTGCTCTGCTATATGCGGTACCCCGGTGTCCTGCTCGGAGCACATGAGGCGTTGGCG
>DATBTT010000016.1:0-9624 GCA_036559125.1 Vulcanimicrobiaceae bacterium | reverse complement strand
AAGTTCTCGATCACACCGACGCTGCAGTTCCAAGGCGGGGGCCGTTACGGCTCGCCCGAATCGAACTTCGGCATTGACCCGACGTCGGGTTGTCAGGCACTTGCAGGTTCAAACTCGGCGACCGACCCGCGGTACATCTATGGTGGACAAGCCGGCGCGGCCGGTTACGACGCCACGACGTGCCCCGGCGTGCTCCCGGTTCCAGACACGTTCAGCAAGCAGTTCGACGCGCCGGGTGCATTCGTGCAACCGTCGCAACTGGTTGGGAACGTCCAGCTCAGCTATGAGGTTTCGCCGAAGATCACGCTTATCGGCACCTTCGCGAACGTCGTCAATAGCTGTTTCGGCGGTTCCAAAGCGGCTTGGACGTCAAACAATAAGAACGTCTGCTCTTACAATATCGTAGGATCGGGCGCCATTCCGCCGGTAGGAAATGTCTACAATCCGGGCTCGACGATCCAACCGTTCGTCAAGTACCCGTATGAGGCGACGCTCGGCGGCGTCAACGTTGACGGAAACTCACTCAAGTCACCGTTCAACTTCTTCCTCGAGGCGCGCATCAAGATCTAATCTCGATACGCACATCAACGAAGAGCAAGGCCCCTGCAAAAGCGGGGGCCTTTTTTTACATCCACATGCTTCGACAGGCTCAGCATGACGGGGGACGCGTGCTTCGACAGGCCAGCATGACGGGGACGCGTGCTTCGACAGACTCAGCATGACGGGTGACGCGTGCTTCGACGGGCTCAGCATGACGGGGGGAGATGCGGGCTCAGCCGACTTGGCATGAGAGGGGGTTGCGGGGTGTCGAAAGCGGGGGCGGATGCGATATGGATATTTTTGCGAGGATTGTGAAGTCTCGATTTGGCCGAGCGCGCCACGATCCGAATTGCAGTGGTTGCGCGAGCGCACGCATGTCGTGCGCGAGGTTGCGAAGCACTCGCAAACGGGCCTCGACACATGGATCGTCGAGGGGCTTGGCTTCGTAGAGGATCACCACGGACACAGCGTGATTCTCGTCAGCAACACGTGAGCTCGTACGACGCATTTGCGCGCGAGTACGCGGCGCACGCCGCCGCGAGCCCCTACAACGCGAAATACGAGCGGCCCGCGATGCAAGGCCGCCTCGGTGACGTTCGGGGCAAGCGCGTGCTGGACGCGGCGTGCGCGGCCGGCGAGCATGCGGCGCTCTTGCTGGAACGCGGCGCGTACGTCGTAGCCGTCGATACGAGCGCCGCGCTGATCGGCATGGTAGGCGAACGTTTTGGGGATGCAGTCGAAACGCATTGCGCGGATCTCCGCGAGCCGCTCACGTTTTTGCCGGCGGATTCGATCGATATCGTTTTCAGTTCGCTCACGATGCACTATTTGGAAGACTGGACCGTTGCGCTGCGCGAGTTCGCACGCGTGCTCGTCCCCGGCGGGCGCGTATTAATATCTACGCATCATCCGGCCATGACGGCGCCGCTGGTGAACGGGTACTTTGAAACGCAGCTCGTTTGCGAGAAATGGCGTATTGGCGAGCGCGACGTCGACGTGCAGTTTTATCATCGCTCCCTCGAAACGATCGTCGCGGCGATCGTGGGTGCGGGATTTATCGTTGATGCGATCGCGGAGCCGCGCCTTATGCATCCCGACCCGGCAATTCCGGCGGTGGATTACGAGCGACTTTCCAGTGAACCGTGGTTCATAATCGTGGACGCGCATGCTGCGTAGCGTGATAGAATGGCGTAAGAGCCTTCAACCCTTCGACAAGCTCAGGGTGACAAAGACGCTGGAATAAAAAAAAACAGAGCCGCGGACGGTTTGCGGGCTCTGTTTTTTTGTTTACAAGGGGTTAGTTGGGGATGCGGAGGTGTTCGCCGGGTTGGATCGAGGCGGTAGTGAGATGATTGACTTCGTTGATGCGATCGATCGTTTCTTGGACGTCGCCGGCGTTGCCCGTGTGGGCAGCGGCGATGTTCCAAAGGGTGTCCCCGGAACGCACCGTTACGGTGGTGTAGTGCTGTGCGGTCGCGGCGTAGAGCCTCATGCTCGACAGCGCCGGAACGGATACCAGTAAGCTCAACGCGGCTAGCGCGATGATCGGCATCAAAGTGAATCGTTTCCGCTTACCCACCGTAGTTTCTCCTTACTATATCTTGTGCCGAACGTGCGTTCGCGCCGGATTCGGTCTATATATTGGGCCAAACGCCTGTTCGTCCCCTAGATTTTACCATACCCGTTCGAGCGGGTGTCAAGCATTCTCGAACATATGTTTGCCTTGAGACCGAGTTTTATGATAGGGTTATAAGCAATTCCGGTGCCATACGGGTGGCATTAGTGTTTAGCGGCCCTTCGACAAGCTCAGGGTGACGGGCCCTTCGACAAGCTCAGGGTGACAATGGCCCTTCGACAAGCTCAGGATGACGGGAGGTTTATGATGGAGGAGACGACCGAGCGCCAGCGGCGCATACTCGAGGTGATTCGGGAATTTACGGCCGAGCAAGGCTATCCGCCGTCGGTTCGTGAGATCGGCCAGCGCGTCGGGCTGTCGTCGTCGTCGACGATACACTCGCATCTCAAAACGCTGGAGCGGCACGGTCTGATTAGCCGCGACCCGACCAAGCCGAGGGCGCTGCGTTCCGATATGCGGCCGCTTCCTTTACCTCCGGTCCCCGAAACGATCACGGTGCCCATCGTCGGCAAGGTTGCCGCCGGCGTCCCGATCACGGCTACGGAGAATCTCGAAGGCGAGTTCGTGCTGCCCTCGTCGTTCACGCGCGCCGCGGATGGATTCATGCTGCGCGTACAGGGCGATTCGATGATCGATGCCGCGATACTCGACGGCGATTTGATTCTCGTGCGTCCGCAGCGCTCGGCCAACAACGGTGAGATCGTCGTGGCCATGCTCGAGGGCGAAGCCACGGTCAAGCGATTCTATAAAGAAGAGGGGCGCGTGCGCCTGCAGCCGGAGAATTCGAGCATGGCGCCAATCTACGCGAACGATGTCACGATCGTCGGACGCGTCGAAGCCGTGGTCCGTAAACTCTAGCCTCATACCCGCGCTGCGCCGCTTCGGCGACGCGCCCGCGATGGTCGCCATCCGCGAGAGCCTGCCGTGGAGCTTCATCGGCTTGCTGGGCGGGCTCGCGGTCTTTCTCGCCATCGTTCCCGTTCCGCACGGATCCCTCGGGCAAATGCTCCTCAAGCGTCTGTCGCTCGCGGAGCTTCCGGCTTTCGGCATCATGGGGTGCGCTCTGGTCGTCATTCTCGCCGATCGGCTCGCCCGCAAATTGGCGCTTCCGCGCGCGCTGCTCGCGATCGTAGGCAGCGCGACGTTCGCGCTGGCATTACCGCGCCCGTACGGGCTCGCGCACCCCATCGCGTACCTTCATCGCGTCGGCGAAAGCGGACTCTTTCTAGCAATCGTCGTCGACTTGATCGTGGCAGGCGCGTTCGTGCTCGCGCGTCGCGCGATCGCGAAAAAAGCGCTCGCCGACGCGGCCGCCGCGGTTGCGATCCTCGCCATAGCGCTCGCGTTCTTCGCAATGCAACTCTCGGCCGGCAATGCACTGATCGCGCTCGTGCGGCCGCTCGGATCGCTCGGGGACACGTACGTTGCCTTGATGCTCATCGTGCTCGTCGAAACGTTGCTGTGGACCATCGGCGTGCACGGGCCCGCAACGCTCGCCGCAATCGTGACGCCGGTGTATTTTACGCTGCAGTTGCAAAACACCGACGCCTACGCGCATCACCGCCCGCTGCCCCACATCGTCGTCGTCTCGCTCTTTCTCTTCGTCTTTCCGGGCGGCGCCGGCAGCACGCTGCCGCTCTCGGTGATGCTGCTCTTCAGCCGCGTCGACCGGCTGCGCAAAATCGCGCGGCTAACGATCGTTCCGGCGATATTCAATATCAACGAGCCGTTGCTCTTCGGATTGCCGATCGTGTTCAATCCGTTTCTTGCCGTGCCGTTCGTCGTCGCGCCGCTCGTCCTAGCCACGATCACGTATCTGGCGGTTGCAAACGGCCTGGTCGCCCGCCCGGCGCTGTATATTCCCTCGGGCGTGCCTACGCTGCTTTCCGGCTATTTCGCAACGCTGGACGTGCGCGCCGTCGCATTGGTTCTCGTCAACATCGCGGTCGCAACGATCGTGTATTTTCCGTTCGTGCGCGCGTATGAACGGCACGAAGCTCGCATATCATGATCGAACTGCTTTGTTCGCGATTCGGCATCGACGGCGTGTTGCGCGAAGCGGCTACGCGCGCGTACGAGCTCGCGGCCGGCGTCCGCTACGACGCGCAAACGCGCGTGAAGGCGAACGTCATGCAGGCGTTCTTCGACGAAGGTGTCGTCGAAAGCGATTTTGCCGGCTCGACGGGCTACGGATACGACGACGCCGCGCGCACGCGCTACGAGAGCTTGCTGGCGCGAATCTTCGGCACCGAAGGCGCGTTAGCGCGCCTGGCGATCGTGAGCGGAACGCATGCGATCGTCACGGCCATCGCCGCCTGCGTACCGCCCGGGAAGACGTTGCTATCCATCACCGGCCGGCCTTACGACACGCTGCGCAACGCAATCTCCCAGCACCGCGAGGCTCTCACGACGACGGGAATCGGTTATCGCGAAGTCGATTTGGCCGATCGCACCTTCGATCTCGCGGCCATCGCGCGCGAACTCGAGCGCGAGGACCTCGGCGCCGCGTTCGTGCAGCGCTCCCGCGGTTACGCTCCGCGGCCCTCGATGCCGATCGACGCGTGCAAACGGGCCTTCGCCCTCATTAAGTCGCGCCGGCCCCAGCTGCCGATTTTGGTCGACAATTGCTACGGCGAGTTGGTGGAGGAGCGCGAACCCACGCACGTCGGCGCCGATCTGGTCATGGGATCGCTCATCAAAAATCTCGGCGGTTCGATCGCGCCCGCCGGAGGATACATCGCCGGTCGCTCGGATTTGCTCGAGCGCGTCGCGACGCGGCTGTATGCGCCCGGACTCGGGGCGGCGCTCGGGCCTACCTTGGGATTGGGCCGCCAATTCATGCAGGGACTCTTTCTCGCGCCGCTGGTTGTGGAGCAAAGCTTGCGCGGCTTGGACTTTGCCGCGGCACTTTTTGCCGAGCTCGGCTTTGCCGTAGACCCGCAGCCGGGTGTCCCGCGCACCGACATCGTGCAGGCGATCCGCCTAGGAGACGCGCGTCTCCTACAAGCCTTTGCGCTGGGTTTACAAACCGCAATGCCCGTCAATGCGCGATTTCGTCCCGAACCTGGCCCGGTACCCGGATATGTGGACCCCGTCATTATGTCGGGCGGCGCCTTCATCGGCGGCGCGACGATCGAGCTTTCGTGCGACGCACCGCTGCGCGAACCGTTCGAGGTCTATCTTCAGGGCGGCGTCATCGCCGAGCACGCGATGGTCGGCGCGCTCCGAGCCGCGCAGGCGGTTCTAAAGAACTAACAAGTGTTTTTTTCAGCGCTCCGCTGGAGGCACAGCGCGTACCGTGAAGAACGTCTGTCGCCAGTGAGCACTGAGAAATCTGGAGAACCGCAACAAAGGCGCTACTTTCGCGCAAGCGTCGATTTCCCGGTGACGGTTATCGTACCGGGTGACGAGCTCGTCATGTACGGCAATGCCGCCGATTTGAGCGGCGGCGGCGTCCGCGTTGCGACCAAGAGCGATTTGACGTCGGGTCAGAACGTGACGCTGCGTTTCAAGCTGCCGGAGAGCGAACGCGACATCATGATTCGCGGTCGCGTGGTGCTATCGTTTTTCGACGCGGGCAAGCAGATGTTCGCACACGGCATCGCGTTCACGCAAATCGCGCAGAACGATCAAGCCGCGATCGTGGAATACATCCACGAATTGCAGCAACGCACGCGCACCTAGCATCCCGCTAGGACTTACTGCGGGCCGCCTTCTCCTAAAAATCCGTAGAAGAAGTATTTGTTTCCGTCGGAGAGCGTGAGCACTATGCGCGTCTCGTTGAGTTCGGCAGCGGTGACCGTCTTGCCGACCATCGTTTCGAGAATCGCTTGCGCCTGCATGAATTCGGCTTCACGCAACGCGTCGGGCTCCACCTCGATCAGGTGGAGCAATTCGTCGATTCTGTCGTTCATTTGCTCTGTCCCGAGCCCCATGTCCACATACATAGTGTCACTTACAACTGTATCGTCCGGAGACCCCCAAATAGTTAACCGATTTATGGCAATTGCCCGGGCTACCGGGGAGGCACCTTCACCGGGAGAGAAGGGCCGTCCGCCATGTATCTCCTGGAGGTTTTAAGCGGTCCCCTCGATGGCAAGACCTGGCCATTTGAGAATGAGATCGTCATCGGCCGCGACGAGCAGGTAGCCGATGCCTGCATCACCATCGACCGATATATTTCCCGCAGGCACGCGAAGCTACGCGCCGGCGCCGAGGGAATCGTGTTGACCGACCTCGAGAGCCGCAACGGAACCAAGCTCAACGACGTGCCGGTTACGGGCGACGCCGAGTTGGAGATCGGCGCTCCGTTCCAGGTCGGGCGAACGGTTCTGCGCGTTACCCGCGGTTAGGCCCGATGATCGCAGTTGCGACCATCGAAGGGGCTCGTGAGGCGTTAACGTCGCTACCGCGGCCGCTGGGCTTCGTACCGACGATGGGCGCGTTGCACGACGGGCACCTGCAGCTGGTGCGGAGCGCACGGGATACCTGCGCGAGCGTCGCGGCATCGGTTTTCGTCAATCCGCTGCAGTTTGCGCCGGGCGAAGATTTCGAACGCTATCCCCGCGACCCGCAGGGCGACGCAACGAAGCTCGAGGCGGGAGGCGTGGACGTTCTGTTCGCCCCGCCGGCGCACGTGCTCTATCCGCCCGGCTTCTCGACCGGCATCGACCTAGGCCCGATTTGCACGGCGTACGAAGGGCGCATCCGCCCGGGGCATTTTCGGGGCGTCGCAACGGTGGTCGCGAAGCTTCTGAACATCGTGCAACCCGACGTTCTCTATGTGGGACAGAAGGACGCGCAGCAGACCGCAGTATTGCGCAAGCTCGTTGCGGAACTGGCCTTCCCCGTCCGCGTGCACGTCGTTCCAACGGTGCGCGAACCCGACGGTCTGGCGCTTTCGAGCCGCAACGTGTATTTGGACGCGCGGCAACGCGCGGCCGCGCCGACCCTGCATGTGGCGCTGCGGGCGATGCTCGAAGCATTGCGCGCGGGCGAGCCGGTGGCGGTAGCGCGGGAGCGGGCGCTCTCGGTCTTGCATCCGCTCGCGCACGTCGAATATCTCGACGTCGTCAATGCCGATACGTTCGAGCCGGTCGAGCGGTTGGCGCCGCCGGTTTTTGTCGTCGGGGCGGCGCGATTCGGTTCGACGCGTCTGCTCGACAATCTCTGGGTTACCGCATGAGCGGCGCGCGCGTGCTCCTGTGCGTGACCGGCGGAATCGCCGCCTACAAGGCGGCCGCGTTAACCAGCACGCTCGTCCAACGCGGCGACGTCGTCGACGTAATGATGACCGCCGAAGCGGAGCGATTCGTGGGCGCGCTCACGTTCTCGTCGTTAACGGGACGGCCGGTGTACACGACTCTCTGGGACGCGCCCGAAGATATTCCGCACATCCGGCTGGTCCGGCAGGCGCAAGTCGTGTTGATCGTCCCTGCGACCGCGAACGTGATCGCGAAGCTCGCAAACGGCATTGCCGACGATTTGATTAGCACCGCGCTCCTGGCCGCACGCGTCCCAGTCATCGTGGCGCCCGCGATGAACGACGCGATGTATCGCAATCCGGCCACGCAGTCCAACCTCGGACGATTGCGCGAACGCGGCTACGCGATCGTCGAACCGGAGACCGGATTTCTGGCCGAACGGGAACGCGGCATCGGACGGCTCGCATCCGAGGAATCGTTGCTGGCCGCGCTCGACCTGACGCTGACGCGGACCGCGTCACTGCAAGGACTGCGCGTCGCTATAACTGCGGGGCCGACGCGCGAAGCATTCGACCCGGTGCGTTTCGTGAGCAATCCGGCGACCGGTGCGATGGGGATCGCGCTCGCCCGCGAAGCGCAGGTGCGCGGCGCCGACGTCACGCTGATTCTCGGGCCGACGCATCTGGACGCGCCCGCGAACGTGCGTACCGTGCGCGTCGTGACCGCGCGCGAGATGCACGACGCCGCGATGCGCGATGCGGTCGGCGCGGATATCGTGATTGCCACCGCCGCCGTGTCGGATTGGCGCCCCGTCGAGGTTGCCGAGCAAAAAGTGAAGAAGCGCGACGACGACGGGACGACGCGCATGATGCGCAACCCGGATATTCTCGCCGAAATCGGCGCGCGCAAGGGCGGCAGCTTTGTGGTGGGGTTCGCGGCGGAGACGCAGCAACACGAACGACACGCGCGCGAAAAACTGGCGAGCAAACACCTCGACGCCATCGCCGTTAACGATGTCGCGCAAGGTCGAGGGTTCGGCCCCGCGCGTAGCGCGCTAACCGTCCTGTGGGGCGCCGACGGTCGCGCGGAGTTGGGTGAGGCGAGTAAAGACGTCCTTGCCGCGCGTCTTCTGGATTGCATAACGGCCCTGCGGCTGGGCCGTCCTTCGGCGAGTTTGGAGTGACGCGGTGCTACTGACCATCGACGTGGGAAATACCGAGACGAAGCTCGGTTGCTTCGAGAACGGAAACGAGAAGCTCGTGCAAAACTGGCGCGTCACGACCGAATCGCGACGGACGGCCGACGAGTACGGGGTATTCTTTTCTCAGCTGTTCGCGACGGCCGGGATCGATTCGCGCGTCGTCGATGCGGTCGTCATCGCAAGCGTCGTTCCAAAATTGGACGGCACGCTCGAGCAAGCGTGCGAACGGTATTTCGGCGTGACGCCGCGCTTCTTTAAAGCGCATCGTCAGACGCTGATGCCGGTGCTGACCGAACGCCCGGGGGAAGTGGGTGCGGATTTGGTCGCCGCCGCCATCGGCGCTCGCGACGCGTACGGCGCACCGCTCGTCGTCGTCAGCTACGGAACCGCGACGGCGTTCATGGCCATATCACCGCAAGGGGAATATTTGGGCGTAGCGATCGCGCCGGGAATCAGCATCTCAATCGACGCACTCGTGGGTCGCACCGCCAAACTGCCGCAGATCGCGCTCGAAGCCCCCGGCCATTGCATCGGCCGCGATACGATCTCGTCGCTGCAATCGGGAATCGTCTACGGATTCGTCGGTCAGACCGAAGCGCTGGTCACGCGAATGCGCGAAGAGATGCGCGTGAGCGCCCGCGTAATAGCAACGGGCGGCTTGGCGGACGTCATCGCAAAACACACCGCGATCATCGACGAAGTCAATCCACACCTAAGCCTCTTAGGCCTCCGCTTATTCCACCAAACGACTAACCCCCCGTCACCCTGAGCCCGTCGAACGGCCGAGCCCGTCGAAGCGCGCGCTCGTGCTTCGACAGGCTCAGAATGACAGAAGTGCTTCGACAGGCTCAGCATGACAGAGGTGCTGCTCAGCATGACAGAGGTGCTTCGACAGGCTCAGCATGACAGAGGTGCTTCGACAGGGCTCCGCATGACAGAAGTGCTTCGACAGGCTCAGCATGACAGAGGTGCTTCGACAGGGCTCAGATGACCGAGGTGCTTCGACAGGCTCAGCATGACAGAGGTGCTGCTCAGCATGACAG
>DATBTT010000015.1:0-9428 GCA_036559125.1 Vulcanimicrobiaceae bacterium | reverse complement strand
GCCTCGCCGGCCTAAGATGAGCCGCAAGCGCGTCAGGCCGTTCGCCGGTTCTTTTATATACGTTTATATAAAGGATAAGCCGGGTTAACACCAAGCTAACCGAGGCTACTAGAAAAGGCGTGAAAAATCATGGTATGCTACAGGCCACTTCGCGCACCGGTTGGAGCGCGAGGGGGTCTCGTTTTTCGAGGATTTGGCGGAAACGCGCATGCCGGCTCACCATCACCTTCACCCCTACGCCCTTCAAACGATCGCGCTCGTGCTGTCGCTGATTCCGTTTTTTCTGCTTGCGGGACTGATGTTCGCGGCCTCGTTCCTCGAGGGTCGCCGCCGTTCGCGCAAGCCCGCCTTGCGCGCGGGGATTGTTGCCGACGATCGGCTGGCGGGCGCGACCAGGGCGTGAACCTTTTGCCCTAGTCCGGCGTACTAGGGCATGAACAAGAGCATTTTGAGCGTCCTAACCCTCGCGCTCTTCGTCGTTCACATTAAGAATTTCGCCTTCGCTCCGGCGACGCTCCATGTCGCACCAGGCGACTCGGTGGCGTTCGTAAACGACGATTCCGAGGCCCATACCGCAACGTCCATAACGCGCGCTTTCGATTCCGCCGGCTTGGACACGGGCGACCGTTGGGTGCACCGGTTCACCAAGGCCGGCACCTACGCATATATTTGCGCGCTGCATCCATACATGAAGGGCTCGATCGTCGTGAGCCCGGCCGGCGCGAGGAAATAACGTGGAACGTAAACGCTTTCTCGAACACATCGGTTGGACCGGAGCGGGACTCGTCTTCACGCTGAGCGCGAGCGGCTCGGTCGTCGGCGCCGCGCCCGAAGACGCGACGGGTTTCTCGTTCGTGCAAATCAGCGACAGCCACATTGGGTTCAACAAACCGGCTAACGCGCATGTCGCGCAAACGCTGGCGACGGCGGTAGCCGCCATCAATGCGTTGCCGAACCAGCCCGCCTTCGTCATGCATACCGGCGATGTCACGCATCTGGCCAAGCCCGAGCAGTTCGATACGGCCAAACAAATCTTGGGCGAACTGCGCGCTCCTCTGCTGGTAATCCCGGGCGAACACGACACGATCGGGTCCGGCGCGGTCCCCATGTTCATGCAGCACTTCGGCCGCCGCGATGCCAAGGACGGTTGGTACGCGTGGGACCAGCACGGCGTCCATTTTCTCGCGCTGGTCAACGTCTTCGATTTCGAAACCATGGGCCTGCTCGGCCGCGAGCAACTCGATTTTGTCGCCGCCGACCTTGCCGCACAAAAGTCGTCGACGCCGATTGTCGTCTTCGGACACGTTCCGCTCTACGCGCTCTATCCCAAATGGGGTTGGACGACGCAAGATGGATCGCAGGTGCTCGCTATGCTCGCGCGTTTCGACAACGTAACGGTCCTCAACGGTCACATTCATCAAATAATCCATCACACCGAAGGCAACATCCGCTTCGCTACGGCGAACGCAACGGCATATCCGCAACCGGCGCCCGGCACCGCAGACAAACCCGGTCCGCTGACGGTGCCGAAAGATCACCTGTTAAAAGTCATTGGGTATCGGACGGTCGATTTCGATCGCATGGGCGCCGCAATTACGGACCATCCGCTCGCGTGACCGACGAGGCCGCGCTTACGCAAAGCTTCATCGAGCGCCGTTCGGAGGCGCTCGACGCGGTCTACGTCGCGTACGCGGGCATGCTTTACGGCGTTGCCTACCGCGTGCTGGAACACGCCGAAGACGCACGCGATTGCGTGCACGACGTGCTATTGCGCGTCTGGCTGGCGGCGCATTCCTATCGTGCCGAGCGAGGTACGCTGCGCGCGTTTCTGGTGGTTGCGGTGCGCAACGAAGCGTTGACGCGGCGGCGAAGCGCGGCCCGGCATCGGGTTATCGAGATGCGCGTCCCGGCGTCCGCGGTCGCCCCGGATATCGCAAACGACATCGCCGATGCGATGGAGTCGCAACGGCTGCGGCGCGCGATCGCAACGCTGCCGCCCGAACACCGCAGCGTCTTCGAACGCGTCTATTTGCGCTATCAAACGCAAGCCGAGGCGGCACGCGAATTGGGGATTCCGATCGGCACGGTCAAGAGCCGCATTGCAAACGGCCTACAAAAACTTCACGCCGCTCTGCAACCGGAGGCGCAACCAACGTGAACCAACACATCGAAGGTGACGCGGCCTTGTACGCGCTCGGTGCGCTCGATGGTGCCGCTCGCGCCCACATCGACGAACACGTGGCGACGTGCGCGCCATGCGCGCGGGCACTGGGCGACGCGGAAGTGGCAGTCGATACCCTGGAGGCTCATCGCGGAGTGCCCGCACGCGCGCTCTTGGAGCCTCGGCGCACGCGCTCGAAGCCACACGTCGCGCTGGGCGCGCTCGCAGCCGTGCTCGTGTTGGCGCTGCTCGCTAGCGCGGCGTTCGTTCAGAACGTGCGACTTAGCGGGCAGGCTGCGCAAACCGGTTTGGCGCTTTCGGCGCTCGCGAGTTCGCACTTCAATCACGTCAGCTTCGTACCGGCCGCCCCCGGAGCACCGGCCGCGAAAGCGGTGTACGCCAAACACGGAGAGTGGCTCTACCTCATCGTGCGCGGAAGCGATTCATCGTTAGCGCTCTACGGCATCGCCGATGGCAAGCGCCGCTTGCTCGGAATCCCCACGCGCGGGACCGGCGTCGAAACGCTCTTCGTCCCCAAATCCGGCCGCCTAACAGCTCTAGAACTCACGCGGGCAGGCAAGCCAATCGGCCGGGCAACTCCCGCATATTAAGCGGCAACGTTTCGTAGCCGCGAAGCGTTATACGGTGAGGAGAATATGATGGGCACCTACATTTCGCACCCGTACAACATCGAGGTCTTGTGGCTCTGGATCGGCTTCGTGCCGGCTTTCGCGGCCTTCGCGCTGCTGGGCGGCGCCAAGATGGAAGAGGCCAAGCGATCGTTCCATAGATCGGTGCCTTCGCGGGTCCGCATGAACGAACGCCACCGAATTTGACCTGTACCACACTCAGTGGTATACTCGTCGCCTATGCCCCGCGCCCTATAGGCAACAGAAGGAAGAACGAGCACTTCTACCCCGGTGGACGGTTCGTTCTTTTTGGCGTGCTTGCGCGCGGGCGCGTAGACAGCGCGCTTCCTTATATTGGTGAGAGAATAACGAATGGCGAAGACGACGGCTCCTAAGTCCCCCGCGAAGAGCTCCGCGGGCACGAAGAGCAAGTCGAAACGCGCCGGTTCCATCGATGGAACGTCGACCGTCCAGTCGACGACCTTCCCGATGCCGACCGGGGCGTTCACGATAGCACAACCACCCGATCCCGGCCCGAAGCGCAAGCGCTACACGTTTGCGAAAATTGCTGACGTCCTCGAGACGCCGAACCTGATCGAGCTGCAGAAAGCCAGCTTCGAATGGTTCAAGACCGAAGGGTTGGCCGAAGCCTTCAATTCGATCTCGCCCATCAAAGATTTCACGGGAAACCTCGTGCTGGAGTTCGGCGAGCATTCGCTCGGGGAACCGAAGTACTCCGTCGAGGAATGTCGCGAACGTGATATGACCTACAGCGCCCCGCTGCGCGTGCGCGTGCGTCTCATCACCGCGGAGTCCGGCGAAATCAAGGGCATCCCCGACCAAGAGATTTTCATGGGCGATTTCCCGCTCATGACCGACAAGGGCACGTTCATGATCAATGGCGCCGAGCGCGTCATCGTTTCACAACTCGTGCGCTCGCCCGGCGTGTACTACAACCAAGACGTCGACACGAACAGCCGCCCCACGTACAATGCGACGATCATTCCCAACCGCGGCGCGTGGATCGAATTCGAAAGCGACAACGGCACCAAGAACGACGAGACCGAAGGTACGATCGGCGTTCGCATAGACAAGAATCGCAAGATTTACGTTTCGACGTTCATCCGCGCGCTTTCGCGTCCCGACCTCGGTTTCAACTGGGAAAACGACGAGGCGATTCTCGCGCTGTTCGACGGCAGCCCGTTGATTCAGAATTCGATCGACAAAGACAAAGACGTCAAGACGCGCGAAGACGCGCTCAAAGAAATCTACAAGAAGCTGCGCCCGGGCGAACCCGAAAACGCCGAGAACGCCGAGAAGCTGCTCGAATCGTTGTTTTTTGACGATAAGCGCTACGACCTCGCGGGCGTCGGCCGGTACAAGCTCAACGGCAAGTTCCACTACCGTATCGAGAATCCGGATCCGGAGAAGCGCGCGGAACTGCCGTCGCTCACCATCGACGAATACGCCGATGCGGGCTTGAAGATGCCGGCGATTGAGAAACGCAGCCTGTCCCGCGAAGACATGATCGCGGTCATTCGCCGCCTCATCAAAGTCGCAACCCGGATCATCGACAAAGACGACATCGACCACCTTGGCAACCGGCGCATCCGCTCGGTCGGCGAATTGCTGCAAAATCAGTTCCGGGTCGGCTTGCTCCGCTTGGAGCGCGTCGTACGCGAGCGCATGACCGTGCAAGATATCGAGACGGTCACTCCGCAGGCGCTGATTAACATTCGACCCGTCGTCGCTGCGATCAAGGAATTCTTCGGCAGCTCGCAACTCTCGCAGTTCATGGACCAAACCAACTCGCTCGCGGAGCTGACGCACAAGCGGCGTCTCTCGGCGCTCGGGCCGGGCGGCCTCTCGCGCGAACGCGCGGGCTTCGAAGTTCGCGACGTCCATCACTCGCACTACGGCCGCATCTGCCCGATCGAAACGCCCGAAGGCCCGAACATCGGTCTGATCGGCTCGCTTGCGACCTACGCACGCGTCAATCGTTTCGGCTTCATCGAGACGCCGTACCGCGTCGTCACCGAAGGCCGCGTTACTGACGAGATCGTGTATCTCACGGCGGATAAGGAAGACGAATACATCGTCGCGCAAGCGAACACGCCGCTCGACACAAAGAACAAGATCACGACGGACTCGGTTGTCTGCCGGTACGCCGAGCAGTATATCGAAGAGCCCGCCGATCGCGTGCAGCTCATGGACGTTTCGCCCAAGCAAATCGTCTCGGTCGCGACCGCGTTGATTCCGTTCCTCGAGCACGACGATGCAAATCGCGCGCTCATGGGCGCAAACATGCAACGTCAAGCCGTGCCGCTGCTCCGCCCGCAGGCGCCGATCGTCGGCACCGGCATGGAATACCGTTCGGCCAAAGACTCCGGCGGATGCGTCGTCTCCGAAGAAGCCGGCGAAGTCGTCGCCGTCGATTCGAAGTCGATTTCGATCGCCGGCCCCGGCGGAGTCGAAAAGACGTACGACCTCCTGAAGTTCACGCGCTCGAACGCGGGCACGTGCATCAATCAGCGTCCAATCGTTCAAACCGGCGAGAAAGTCGCGGCTGGGCAAATGCTCGCCGACGGCCCTTCGTCCGACGAAGGCGAAATGGCGCTCGGACAAAACGTGCTCGTCGCGTTCATGCCGTGGGAAGGCTACAACTACGAAGACGCCATTCTCATCAGCGAGCGCATGGTCAAGGACGACCGCTTCACCTCGATTCACATCGAGGAGTACGAATGCGAAGCTCGCGACACGAAACTCGGGCCCGAAGAAATCACGCGCGACATCCCCAACGTCGGCGAAGATTCGCTGAAGGACCTCGACGAACGCGGCATCGTGCGCATCGGCGCGGAAGTTCGCCCCGAAGACATTCTGGTCGGTAAGGTAACGCCCAAGGGCGAAACCGAACTGACGGCTGAAGAGCGTTTGCTCCGTGCGATCTTCGGCGAGAAGTCGCGCGAAGTGCGCGACACGAGCTTGAAAGTTCCCCACGGCGAAAAGGGCAAGATCATCGACGTCAAGGTGTTCTCGCGCGAGAACGGCGACGAGTTGTCGCCGGGCGTGAATCACCTCGTTCGCGTCTACGTCGCGCAAAAACGCAAGATTCTGCAAGGCGACAAGATGGCCGGACGCCACGGCAACAAGGGCGTCATCGCCAAAGTGCTTCCCGAAGAAGACATGCCGTATATGGAAGACGGCGTACCGGTCGACATCGTGCTCAACCCGCTGGGCGTGCCCTCGCGCATGAACCTCGGCCAGATCATGGAGACCCATCTCGGATGGGCTGCTAAGATGCTGGGCATGCACGTCGCGACGCCGGTGTTCGACGGCGCGCACGCCGAAGACATTGCCGAATGGCTGCAGGACGCCGGTCTCGCCGCGGACGGCAAGACGTGGCTTCGCGACGGCCGCTCCGGCGATCGTTTCGGACGGCCGATTACTGTTGGCCAGATTTACATGCTCAAACTCGCGCATTTGGTCGACGACAAAATCCATGCGCGCTCGACTGGCCCATACTCGATGATCACGCAGCAGCCGCTGGGTGGCAAGGCGCAGTTCGGCGGCCAGCGTTTCGGCGAAATGGAAGTCTGGGCACTCGAAGCGTATGGTGCGGCGTACACGCTACAAGAACTGCTCACGGTCAAGTCCGACGACGTCGTCGGTCGCGTGAAAACCTACGAAGCAATCGTCAAAGGCGAGAACGTGATGGAACCCGGCGTTCCGGAATCGTTCAAGGTATTGATCAAAGAACTCCAATCGCTCGCGCTCGACGTTAAAGTCTTGACGGAGAACCGCGAAGAGATCGAGATCAAGATCCAAGACGACGACATGGGCGAACGCGCCCAAGAGATCGGCTTGCTGATGGGCGACGAAGATCCGCGCATGACGCAAACGGCGGCCGCGCAACGCGAAGCTGAAGCTCAGCGCGCGTCGGCGCCCGCAGTCGAAGGCGAAGAAGCTCCGGCCGAAGTGGAAGAGGACGAAGAGGAAGAGGAAGAGATCGACGACAGCAAGCCGATCGATACGACCGCTCCGCTCCCGACGCCGCCACCAATGCCGGCGCGCACCGACGGTGCCGAGGTCGACGACGAACTCGTTCTCGATGAGGCCGAAGTCG
The DNA here is from genome assembly GCA_036559125.1 of Vulcanimicrobiaceae bacterium. Lineage (GTDB taxonomy): Bacteria > Vulcanimicrobiota > Vulcanimicrobiia > Vulcanimicrobiales > Vulcanimicrobiaceae > JALYTZ01. Next base: position 2,515 of record DATBTT010000015.1, on the reverse strand, counting down.
TCGAAGAAGAGGAAGAGGAAGATCAGGGCTATCAACTCGAGGAAGAGGAAGACGAGTTGACCGAGGAAGCCTCGCCCTACGGCGAAGAGGACGAAGATCGTCCGATAACCGAAACCGAAGAAGAGTTCTAACCAACCCAAAAGAGCCCGGAAGAAAACACCGGGCTCTTTTTTATCCGGCATGAGCCGCCCCCCGTCACCCGAGCCGCCCCGTCACCCGAGCCGCCCCCGTCACCCGAGGCCGCCCCCCGTCACCCGAGGCCGCCCCCCCGTCACCCTGAGCCTGTCGAAGGGCCGTTGCCGAATCCGTGCTCCTTTCGGGTACGCTACTGATGTGCGCGGAGTTCGTTTTGCGTTAGCTTTAGCCGTGATTGCGGGGAGTGTGGACGCGATCGGATATTTGTTGCTGTTTCACGTGTTCACGTCGCACATGAGCGGAAACTCGGTTGCGGTTACGATCGAACTTGCGCAAGGCGACTGGGGTCGCGTCGTCGATCGATCGATATCGCTCGCCGCCTTTTTCGCCGGCAGCGTCGTTGGTTACGTCGGCGTCTACGCTATCGAGCGGACGCAACGCGCTCGCTGGTTCAGTCCGATTGCCGGTATCGAAGTCGTGCTGCTGTGCGTTTTTTTAGCGATGGCGAGCCGCCCTGCGCCGTGGATGCTGCTGCTTCCCGCGGCGGCGATGGGTATTCAAACGTCCGTTCTCCGGCGCGCCGCGCACGCATCGGTGCACACAACCTTCGTAACCGGAATGATCAGCGACGCCGCGAGGCGCCTCGCGGCGTTTCTGACCGGAGGCGAACTCGGAGACTTCTGGCTCTACGCCGGAATTTGGGGCGCGTTCATCGGCGGCGGCATCGCCGGCGCGGCCGTGGAATTGCATTCCGGCGAACTCGCGCTCCTGATTCCAATCGCGGGGTTACTGTCGTTGATCGGGTGGGACCTCGCACGGCCGTTGGATCGGGAAGATCGCGAAGTTGCTGGTTAGGCTACGATCCCAAGGGTCGCCGGGGATGGGACGACGTAGAGCGATCCGTCGTGATCGTGCCGTGCGCCTTCGCCGAGAATCGTCGCCGCGCGCGTTTCCACGCCGGTAATAACCCGGCGCTCCTCTCGATTATCGTAGCGCGCATCGAACGTATTTTGCAGCCGCGAGAGCCGAGCCGCGTCGATCTCACGCTCGTACGCGTGATCTTCTTCGTGCAACAAACCCAACGCCGGCGACTGTCTCCCGCCGCTCGTCGTGCGCAGTGCGGAGTGAGGGTCCCACGCAATGGTGCGGTCGCCGTCGAAGCGGTCGTTGCCGTTTCGTATGAAGTCAATGCGATACGCGCGATGCCCGTGCTCCAACCGGTACAGAAGGCGCACGGCCTCAGGATCGCTGCTGAGATAGCGTTCCGCTTGCGCGAATTGTCCGAAGTGCGCCCTGGCGACGCGCAACGTTCCTAAACGCACGTCCCGACGCGACGGAACCCCGCGTAACAACCGATCGATGGTCACGCGCGGCATTCACGACAAACTCACCCTTCGACAAGCTCACCTTCGACAAGCTCAGGGTAGACTGGGGGGAAAAAAAAGGAACCGCGCTTTTGTGCGCGGTTCCGTCACCCTGAGCTTGTCGAAGGGTGAGCCTTCTCGAAGGGCCAGCCTGTCGAACGGCCGATCGGAAAGATTACTTCGGCATGTCGACGCGGTAGGCGGAGAGCTTCCCGTCGGGATCGAGTCTGACGGCTACCGTGGTTGAACGATTGGTGAACTCGGCACGATACGTGTACTCGTTCTTGTTGACATCGCTACCGACGAAGGTCAATCCCTTGTAGTCCCCCATCTGATGCATTTTATCTGAGAGCGTGCCTACCTGAGCGCGCGTCACTTGACCCTTGAGGGCCGCGTCCATGTTAGCGGTAACGCCCGCAATGTCGTTATTGTACGCGGCTTTGGTCGCTGCATCGGCGACCGCTTGGGCCGTTCCGCCGCCGTTGGCGCTCGACGAGTTGCCGGAGCACCCCGCGAGCGCGATGGCGGAGAAGAATGCGAGCGCGAGTATCTTGCGAATCATCCCTTACAGCGTGCCCCAGCCGTACGAGACCATGGCCACTTGTTGCGGATTGGCTTGCTTCGTCTGCGCCGTTTTGGGGCTCGGTTCGCGGACGGCTACCGTGCGCGTGACGAACTGGCGATCGACGCGCGGAGCCACGGCGAGCTGGTGCCGTTGCTGCGCGATCACGCTATGCTGATACGCGACTTCCTTTTTTAGTTCCGAATTTACGGCGGCTTCGTTGTCGTACGCACGCTTCTCACTGCTGTACGCGGCCCACGCGTTGTTCGCTTGCTGAGCGGTCGCTGCCTGACGGCGAGCGTCTTCCGCGTATTTTTGATGGACCTTGCGATTGTGCTGGATGATCAGATAGGTCGCGGCTCCGACGCCGAGCAGGATGTTGCGCGTGCTGGCCGCGCCGTCCGCGAGTGCCGGTGCGGCGGGGATAGCTCCTGCGAGCATTGCTGCCAGTGCG
>DATBTT010000014.1:0-102501 GCA_036559125.1 Vulcanimicrobiaceae bacterium | reverse complement strand
TCTTGCTAAACGAGATTGGCGCCGGAATCGCACTCAGGAGAGCCAGATACGGCGGTGCGATGCCCGAGCCGGCCGACGCGCGCAGCGCGAGTCTTGGATTGGGGCGGTATTCAAACGCTATGCGCGGGTCGTAGTGACCGTACGAGGTGGTCGCAAAATCGAATCCCGTTCCGTCGAAGTTGCACTGCGTCGGGAGCGGTGCTTTGTTTTGCGAGAACGAGCAGACTGTCGGATAGGTGTTGCGGTACGTATTAAAATAGTTTGCAACTTGCAGACGGAGGCGATCGTTTAGCTGGAAGTTTGCGCGCAGCAGCACGGTTTGGAAGAGTTGCTCGGAACCGGTCGGCAGCGTGACGGATTGATTGACGCGCACCGAGCTCGCGTTAAAGGCCGCTTTTCCGGCAGACGGGCCGCCGGCGCTGAACGAATAGCTCGTCGTCCGCGAATCGGTCCGGTCGTATGAAAGCGCGACGGAATCGTTCTCGGCAAACGGGTGATCGTATTCGAACGAATACCCCCGAAGCTTGTCGAGCTCGGCTTGGTTGAAATAGTTGTAATACGTGACCGGTACGACTTGGCCGTTAAACGTTTGCTTCGAATTGCTGTCGTCGCCGTATAGGCGGGTGTTTATCGTTTGAGGCACGAGCGGATTCGGGTTGCCTTCGAAGACCAGCCGGTCGATACCCGCGGCGTAGTAACGGGCCAGCAGCGTGTCTTTGCCGACGGTCGTATGCAGATCGCCTTCAACGATCGGTTCGTTGTTGATTTCGTGATCGTCGCCGACGTGGAGAAACGCCACGGGTTGAATGCTTCCGTTGGGAATCGGCCCGGCGTAACTCTTCGACGAGGTCGAGAACGTCGACGGCGTGATGTCCCCGGTGTTGGCGTTGTTGTTCGCGAACGTTTGACTTCCGAGATACGTAAACGTAAGCGACGTGGCCGGCGAGAATCGATAGCGAAGCTTCGCCAATTCGGAGCGGTTTTCGAAAAGGCTCACGATCGGCTGGCAGCACGCAATCAGGTTGTAACCGCTTTCGACTCCCGACGCGGTTCCCGGAACGATCGGCGTCGGGAATACGTCGTTGAAGCCGATCGTCGTTCCGGTCGTGCCGTTGAAATTGAGAATACCCGTCGACCCGGAGGGTGAGAAGATCGCCTGGTAATTGTTGAGCGCGCTAGAGAGATTGGCGTCGGAGTACGCGGCGACGAATCCCAAGCGGCCCACCGTGTTCGAAAGTCCAAAATTGATCGTGGCGCTACCGTGGTTGTCGATGCCGGCGGAATAGAACCCGCTCGGTTTATACGTCGGGTCTTTGGTCTGGAAGTTCACCGTTCCGCCGATGGCGTAGTTGACTTCCGGAGATGCGACGCCGGGCCCCTTGACGATCTCGGTGTTGCCGAGCATGAACGGATTGACGAACGTCGTCACGTAATCGCCGAAGGTGCCGACCGAGACGGGATGGCCGTCGATCAACGTCGCGGACTCGAACGAGAGCGCGCCGCGAATGTTCGGAAATGTAATCGCGCCGGGAGCGGCGCCGTTGCCGGACGTCTGCGGAAAACTGGCGACGATGCCCGGCGTCTCGTTCAGGACTTTCATCACCTGCGTTACGCCTTGCTCTTGAAGCGTTTGGGCGCTGATGACGTTGACCGAGGCGGGCGTCGTGTTAAACGTGCCGCGGCCCGTCGCGCGCACGCTTGCGATCGTACGCAGCGAATTAAAGGTGATCGTCTGCATCGTCACCGCGATGTTGGCGTCGACGCCGCCGACGACGGTGAAGAAATCCTCGGTGACGGGGTTGTAGCCGGCTTTGGTGATCCGCACGGAGTACGCGCCCTGAACGACGCTGGGAATGGAGAACGACCCCGCGTCGTCGGTAATCGCGGCGTACGTACGCTGTCCCTGGAGCGCAACGGCGGCGCTCGCCACGGGCGCACCGTTGGTGTCGATGACCTTACCGGTGACGGTACTCGTTTGGGGCGCTTGCGCGATCGCTTGGGGACTCGCGGCGATCGCCGTCACCGCACACGATCCGCCGAAGAATGCCGCCAACGCGACCACGCACAGGAAACGCACACACCTAACCACACAACCTCCCAGATGCAGAAAGTCGCAACGGCCACTAAAGCCGCGGCGATCGAGTCATACGATACCGGACGCAGATTAAGATCAGATTAGAAGAGCCCTATGGCTCCCACTTAACTACACAGCTTACGATCGTGTCAATACGACCCGCAGAGAAAATCGCGCTCCCGTCGTCGCCATTTTTCAACAGGGTCGTCCTTCGACAGGCTCGTCCTTCGACAGGCTCGTCCTTCGACGGGCTCGTCCTTCGACAGGCTCAGGATGACGCGGGGGGGGTTATAGGGTTTGTGATTGGGTTAGGAAGATGTGTTGCGAGTCGACGGGCATTTCGGATTGGGGTCGCAGGCGGCGGTAGGTTCCGTCGGGTTGGAGTTCGCGCGCTTTGACGTTGTCTGCGAACAGTACCGCGAGGATCTGTCCGTGGATCGTTTCGGCAATTAGCGGGTCGAGCACCGGCACCATCGCCTCTACGCGGCGGTCGAGATTGCGCCCCATCCAATCCGCCGAGCCGATATAGAGTTCGCGATCCGCGCCGTTCTCGAATACGCAGATGCGCGAATGCTCGAGGAACCGTCCCACGATGCTGCGGACGCGAATCGTTTCGCTGACTCCGGGGATGCCCGGTCGCACGACGCACATGCCGCGCACCATCAGATCGATCGGCACGCCGGCTTGCGACGCGCGATAGAGGGCTCGAACCAACTCCCCGTCGGTGATGGCGTTGAGCTTCGCGCGAATGCCCGAACGGCGTCCGGCGCGAGCGTGCTCGGTCTCGCGATCGATGAGCGCGGTGAGTTCGCGGCGCATATTCACCGGCGCCACCAGCAGCTCTTCGTAATCGGTAACCTTCGAGAATCCGGTGAGCGCGTTGAAGAGTTGACTCGTATCCGTTCCCAATTCGGGCCTGCACGTGAACAGGCTCAAGTCGGTATACAACCGCGCGCTCTTCTCGTTGTAGTTACCCGTACCGAAGTGCATGTAGCGGCGAATGCCGTCATCTTCTTCGCGCACGACGAGCGTGGCTTTTGCGTGGGTCTTGACGCCGGCAAATCCATACACCACGTGCACGCCCGCTCGCTCCAGCCGTCGCGCCCATTCGATATTGTTTTCTTCGTCGAAGCGCGCTTTCAACTCGATCATGACCGCGACTTGCTTCTCGTTCTCGGCCGCCTCGAGTAGCGCGCGGACGATCGGCGAACTCTTTCCCGAGGTTCGGTAGAGCGTTTGCTTGATCGCGAGCACGCGAGGATCTTCGGCTGCCTGCGAAATGAACTGCACGACCGGATCGAACGATTCGTACGGATGATGCAGGATGATGTCGTTCTCGCGTATCGCCGCGAACATGTCGGTAACGCCGATCAAACGCTTGGGGATTGCGGGCGTAAACGGCACGTCGTGAAGTGTCGCATAGTCGGGAAGGCTGACGAGCGCCCAGAGGTCGGCCAATCCGAGCAGGCCGGCACTCTCGTAGCAATCGACCTGCGAAAGATCGAGCGCTTCGAGCAACAAATCGCGCATGTAATCGGGCATGCCGCGCTCGATTTCCAACCGAACGGGCTCCCCAAAACGGCGGCGCTGCAATTCCGATTCGATCGCCGCGAGAAGATCGTCTGCTTCGTCTTCTTGCAAGTCCAGATCGGCGTCGCGCGTAACGCGAAACAGATACGACTCTCGAATCTCCATTCCGGGGAAGAGCGCGTCGAGGTGGTGGCCGATCAGGTCCTCCAACAGCACGAACCAGCGCTGGCCTTCGGGCGCTCCGTCGACGGGCACGAAACGCGGCAGCGTCGGCGGAATCTTGACGCGCGCGAAGTGCAGTTGCACGCCTTCGAGGGTCACTTCTTCAAGTTCGACCGCCAGCGAAAGCGACAGATTTGAAATATATGGAAACGGATGACCGGAATCCACCGCCAACGGCGTGAGCACCGGGAAAACGCGATCGTCAAAGACCCGCTCGAGACTCGCCTGGCGCTCTTCGTCGAGATCGGCGACGTGCACGAAGCGAATCCCATGCTTCTCCAGGTCCGGCAGCAGATCGTCGTTTAACAACCGCATCTCGCGCGCGAGCGATATGCGCAATCGTTCCGAAATCGCAAGGAGATGCTCGGGGGGCAGTCGGCCGTCTTCGGAGCGGCGATGAACCTGAGCCTCGATCTGTTGTTTGATCGCGGCGACGCGGATCATGAAGAATTCGTCCAGATTGGTCCCGTAAATCGAAACGAATTTGAGCCGTTCGAACAACCGATTGCGAACGTCGAGGGCCTCTTCGAGTACGCGATCGTTAAATTCGAGCCACGAGAGTTCCCGGCTGAAGTACAGCGACGAATCGTCGAGCGCCCGAAGACCGGGCTCTGCTGAGGGATGAATCTCCGGCTGCGAGAGCATAGAAGTGTGGGATTCGCCGCCCGGCGGGGAAACACTGGCTGGAGGATTTGGACGCGTGACCGTCGCCAACTTTACCGCGCACGTAGAAACCCACCTCGCGCTCTCTATTCTCGCGCTCGCCGCCGCCATCGCCATCGGAATCGCGCTGGGAAGCCTGGCCGCTTACGTTCGCCGTGCGCGCGGTCCCGTGCTCGCCGTCGCAAACGTCGGCCGGGTTATTCCAAGTCTCGCGGTTCTCACGTTCGTGCTGCCGATTCTCGGCGTCGGTTTCTGGCCGGCGGTCGTCGCCCTCGCGCTGCTCGGCATTCCGCCGATCGCGATAAACACGGATCTCGGTTTTCGCGGCGTACCGGCCGCGGCGATCGACGCGGCTCGCGGGATGGGCATGACGCCGCTGCAAGTCGTCGCGCGCGTCGCATGGCCGCTGGCGCTGCCGGTGATTTTCACCGGCATCCGCACTGCAACCATCGAGATCGTCGCCAGTGCCACGCTCGCGGCGTTCATCGGGGCGGGCGGTTTGGGCGAGTACATTTTGCAAGGCTTGGCGAATTTCGACCAACGCTACCTACTAGTGGGCGCCGCCGGCGTCTCGGTGCTCGCGCTGCTCGCAGAAGCGGCGCTCGCATTTACCGGAAGACGACTGCAAGGAGAAGCACGATGACGTTTACTCGTAGGACGGCGATCGCGTCGCTGGGCGCGACCCTGCTTTTGCCTGCGTGCGCCGGGCGCGGCGGCGGCGCGAACGCGGTTGCCGTCGGTTCTAAGAATTTTACCGAGGCGCTCGTGATCGGCGAGATTTACGCGCAGTCGCTCGAAGCGCACGGTTTCACGGTGCGGCGGCGCTTGAACTTGGGCAGCGTGCAAATTTGCATGGCGGCACTTCAGCACGGCGACATCGATCTCTATCCCGAGTACACGGGGACGGGACTCATCGACGTCTTACATCACGCGCCCATGCAAGATCCGGCGGCGATCTATCGCACGGTCAAGAGCGAATATAAAAAGCGGTTCAATGCCACCTGGCTCGACCCGTCGCCGATGAACGATTCGCAAGGCATCGTCGCCACGCAGGCCGTCGCTCGGCGCTACGGGCTCAAGACGCTCTCGCAACTGGCGACGGCCGCGCCGCAGCTGCGGCTGGCCGCCATCGCGGAATTTTTGGGGCGTCAAGACGGCTTACCCGGTTTACAGCGCGTCTACGGCGGCTTTCATTTCAAAGACGTCAAAACGTACGATGCCGGGTTGAAGTACGACGCGCTCTTGCACGGGGACGCCGACGTCGCGCAAGCCTTTACGACCGACGGGCAGATCGGCGCGAACAACCTCGTCCTGCTCGAAGACGACAAACATCTATGGCCGCCGTACAACGTGGCCCCGGTCGTACGGCTGGACGCGCTCAAGGCGCACCCGCAAATCGCGACCGTTCTCAACGGAATCGCACCGATGATCACCGACGTCGCGGCTCGATCGATGAATTACGCCGTCGATCACGGCAAGCAAGACCCGGCGACGGTCGCCGCGCAGTTTCTCAAGGAGCACGCGCTGCATTGAGCGACCCGGCCTCCGCAGGCGCGCCGGTACGCTTCGAATCAGTCACCGTACGCTATCCCAACGCGGATCGCAACGCGGTCGACGACGTATCCTTCGCTATTCCGGCCGGGAGTTTCACAGTTTTTCTCGGGCCGTCAGGCTGCGGAAAATCTACGCTATTGCGTACGGTCAACCGGTTAGTCGTGCCGCGAAACGGAACGGTTTTCGTCGACGATGCCGACGTTGCCGGCATCGCGCCCGAACGGCTGCGGCGCGGCATCGGCTACGTCATTCAAGCCGTCGGGCTCTTCGGGCACATGACCGTTGCCGCGAACGTCGCCGTCGTTCCGGAACTGGTGGGTTGGGACCGGCAGCGGGTATCCGCTCGCGTCGACGAGTTGTTGGCGCTGGTTTCGCTCGATCCGGCACGCTATCGGAATCGTTATCCCCGCGAACTCTCCGGAGGCGAACAGCAGCGCGTCGGCGTAGCGCGGGCCATAGCGGCGCAGCCGCCCGTGCTCTTGATGGACGAGCCGTTCGGCGCGGTGGACGCCATCGTGCGATCCGCGCTCCAGGACGAGACGCGTCGCATCGCGCGAAGCCTCAAGACCACGATCCTTTTTGTGACGCACGACGTCGACGAAGCGCTACGCCTCGCCGACCGCATAGTCGTGCTGCGCGAGGGGCGCCTCGTGCAGTACGACACGCCGCTTGCGATCTTGAGCGCGCCTGCAACCGAGTACGTGGAACGCCTGCTCGACACGCACGACGTCGTGCGGCGCTTGACGCTGTTGCGCGCGCGCGACGCGATGCGCACGCAAACGGGGACCACGTCCGGCAGCATCGACGCCGGCGCGTCGCTGCGCGAATCGCTCAACGCGTTTTTGCAAGGCGCGGAGAACCTCGCGGTCACCGATGACGGCGCCACCATCGGCGTGCTTGCGTTCGACGACATACGTCGCGCGCTCCATCCATGAACTACCTCTTCACACACTTGCCGCAAGTAGGCATCTACACGCTGCAGCATCTGGCGCTCGTGGGAACCTCGCTGATTATCGCACTCGTCATCGCGTTGCCGCTGGGTGTCTACGCCGCGCGGCAACGGCGCGTCGGGCGCCCGTTACTCGGCGTCCTGGGCGCGATTTACACGATACCAAGCCTCGCGCTACTGGCCGTGCTGGTCCGGTATAACGGTTTGGGTTTCTGGACTCCGGTTATCGTGCTGGTCGCGTACGCGCAATTCGTGCTGGTACGCAACATCGCGCAAGGCTTGCTGGGTGTCGATCCCGCCCAACTCGATGCGGCACGCGGCTTGGGGCTCTCGAGCGCACAGCGCTTTTGGCGCATCGAAGTACCGCTGGCGTTGCCGGTAATGCTCGGCGGCGTGCGCGTCGCCACCGTTTCGATGATCGCCATCGCGACGCTTGCGGCATATGCGAGCGCCGGCGGTCTCGGCACCTTCATCTTCGAGGGGCTAAGCCGCCAGTACCCGGCCGAAACGCTCGCCGGAAGCATTCCGGCGGCGATTCTGGCGATCGCCGTCGACGCGTTGTTCAGAGGCATCGAACGCGCCGTCACGGTGTGAGCGCCGCCGAGGCGCTATGGATGCAGGTAGTGCGCCAGCCAGGTGTCGAGGATGTGCAAGCGCTCGACGCGATGGATGGGCGCTCCGGTCCGCGAGAGATCGTGGTTTTCATCGGGCACGTCGACGAACCGCACCGTTCGTCCGAGAATCTTCAACGCGCTGAACTCTTGGAGCGTTTGATCGATCGGCGTACGCGTGTCGTCGCCGGAATGCAAGATGAGGAGCGGCGTCGTGACGTTGGCGACGTAACTCACCGGAGACTGCGCCGCGTATTTATTCCCCGGCTCCCACGGAAGGCCCCATGAATAGCGGCCGCCCAGCGCGTTGTCCGACGCCAAATCGGCGGCGAGTTGCTCGGTTGCGAGGTTGCTCACGACGCGTTCGGCGATCGCGGCCTTGAAGCGATGCGTGTGCGCGATGACCCAAAGCGTCGCGTATCCTCCGTAGCTGCCACCGGAGACTGCCAAGCGATTCGGATCGACGTCGGGACGTTTGATCGTCGCGTCCATGACGGCTTGGACGTCGCCAAACATCGCGTCCCCCCATTGTTTGGCGAGCGCCTCTTCAAAGTCGTACCCGAAGCCGGTGCTGCCCCGCGGATCCGAAAAGACGACGTTATATCCCTGTCCGCTCAAATGCTGCAGTTCGTGAAAGAATGAGTTTCCGAACTGCGTTTCGGGACCGCCGTGAATGTCGAGCACGGTTGGATACCGCCGCCCGGGTTTATCGCCTGGCCGCGGCAACGCCGGCATGAACCAGGCGTGCACCGTGTAGCCCGCAGCGTCCTTGACGGCAAACGGTTGCGGCGTCGAGAGCCGCACCGACGCAAGGTACGAACGATTGAGCGCGGTCAGCGGGCGGCTCTTTCCGGTGGAGAGGTCGAGTAGATAGACTTCGCGCGGATGCGTGAAATCGGTAAGCGTGTACGCGACGAAACGGCCGGCGCGATCCATCGAGCACTCCGCAGCCTCGCCTACGTCTGCGGTAAGATCGGTGAGCGACCCCGTCTTCGGGTCGAGTTTGGTAAGCGCGGAGTATCCGGGCCGGTTCACGTTCGTGAGCGCGAACGCGTCGTTCGGCGCAAAGAACGGACCGCAGAGGCCACCAGGTTCGCCCATGTCGGCAAGGACGGAGTCTCCGAAATCGATCGCGTTTTTGGCAACGACGACGCGGCGGTCGCTACCGTCCGGGGAACTCGCGACGATCGACGGAAACTCGGCGGGGTCGGCGACGCCGCCCGAAGCGTACCAAAGCCTTCCGGTGCGATCGTACGCCAACACGGAATTGGCCGGATTGGCGGAATGCAATGCGTGCATCGGGCCGCCCGTCGACGAAATAGTATACACGTCGCTCGGCCCGAGGCTGGGCGGATCGCTGCGCAGCGAATCGAACGCAATGCTCCGGTCGTCGGGCGACCACAGGTAGCCGCTCTCCGACCAGCGATGACCGGCAGTCAGCGCGCGCGCTGCGGACCCATCGGCATTCATCGTCCAAATGTGCTCGTGTTTGTCGTAGACGAAGCCGGCGCCGTTGACTTCGAAGTGCATCGTGTCGATGATGCGAACGTCGCTCGAACGCTGCTTCTTCTTCGGCCGAAAACCGGCCGCTTTAAAATCAATGTAGGCGGCGTGCGGCGCGTCGACCGTAACGCTGCTGAAGGCAATCCGCTTACCGTCGTGCGACCATACCGGGTTCGATGCGCCGCCTTTTACGTGCGATAACTGCACGGCGCGCCCGCTCGCCATGTAGTAGGCATAGATCTGCGGCCGCGCCCCTTTCTTCGAGCGTGTAAAGGCGATAGTACGGCCGTCGGGAGACCAGGCGGGATCGGAGTCGAGCTCGCCATGCGCGATCGCTTTGACCGTTCCGCTCGCAACGTCGATCGTCTCCAAACGCGAATAATACGCGTCGGCCGGTCCGTTCATGCGCGCCGCCACGAAAACGACGTGCGCGCCATCCGGCGAAATCTGCGGATCGGAAACATAGACGATCTTGAAAAGATCTTCAGCCGCCACCGGGCGGGCGGTGATTGCCGGCGCCGCGAGCGGCGCGATGCAGCCGAGTGCCAATAGCACGGCAACGCAAAAGCGAAGAAGCCTAACGTTCATAACGCGCCCATTTCGACAAGCACCCGCCCCGTCATCCTGAGCACGTCGAAGGACGAGCATGTCGAAGGACGAGCCTGTCGAACGGTCTTAGCGGCGGACTAGGAGATTTACGCTGAAGCGATTGGCGGCGTCGAACCAGGAGCGGGTTAGGCGGAATCCGGCGTCGCCGCCGATGCGCGCGATGTCCTCGACGGAGAATTTGTACGAGGACTCGGTGTGAATGCGCTCGCCGAAGGCAAAGCGCACCGTCATGCGCGGCCGGTCGATCGATACGGCGTGCTCGCGACGCGCTTCCAGGAACGATTCGACGACGCCGCGCCGCTCGTCGTAGCGCGCAACGTGTTCGAAATCGTTCAAGTCGAAATGACCGCCAAGTTCGCGGTTGATGCGCGCGAGCACGTTCTTGTCGAAGGCTGCGGTCACGCCGGCCGGATCGTTATATGCAAGCTCGAGGGTCTCTTTGTCTTTTTTGAGGTCGGCACCGATGAGCAACCCGTCTCCGGGTCGCAACGACACCGCCAACGACGCCAGCAGACGCGCGGCTTCACGGGGTTGATAATTTCCGATGTTGGAACCCATGAACATTGCGAGCACGCGATTGTCGAAGCGCAATTCTTCGCTGCCGAGGATTGCAAAATAATCGGCCGCATATGCGCGCACCGAGAGCTTCGGATACGAGGCGACTAGTGCGAGCGCCGATGCGCGCAACGCTTCCGGCGAGATGTCGATCGGGTAGTAGCGCAACGTCCCCTGCACGCGCAGCGCTTCGTCGATGAGCAGTCGCGCCTTGACTGCGCTGCCGCTTCCGAGTTCCAGAAAATCGATCGGATTGCCGAGCGCGCGTACGATCTCCCAGCCCCATTCGCGCAGAATCTCCGTTTCGGCGCGCGTCAAGTAGTATTCCGGAAGCACCGTGATCGCTTCGAATAACGCCGAACCGATTTCGTCGTAGAAATACTTCGACGGGAGGTGTTTCTGGCGTGCGGACAGCCCGGATTGCACGTCTTCGGCAAACGTGGCGACGCGTACCGGGTGAGTAGCGGTGACGATCTCCAACCGGTCCGATACCGTCGTCAGCGTCGGGTTCATTTCGCGACCCTTACCCAAAAGAGCGCCCAGGAAACATCGTGTCAGGGAAAAATCTCCCTGCACAGAGGAGCGTGAAATTGTGATCAAACAAGACCTGAGCATCGCCGTCGACGGTTCGCAGATGCCGGCATATTTGGCTCGGCCCGAAGAAGGGTCGGGACAGCATCCGGCGGTCATCGTGCTGCAAGAGATCTTCGGCGTCAATAACGAGGTCAAGCGCATCACGGATTTGGTCGCCAGCGCGGGGTACGTGGGGATCGCGATCAATTATTACCATCGTACGCATCCGGACCTCAACGAGCCGTACAACTCCGACGGCCTCAAGAACGGGTTTGTCGCAGCCGGGCAAGTTAGCAGGACGACGCTTCGCAACGACGTCACCGCCACCATCGAGTGGCTTAACCAGCAGAACTTCGTTAAAAGAGGGAAGGTTGCGACCTGGGGGTTCTGCTTCGGCGGCACGGTGGCGTTCGTGACGGCGACCCTGCCCGAACTTTCCGGTGCCGTCTGCTTCTACGGCGCGAGCATCGCCTCGGAGCTACCGAACGGGGAACCCGAGGGCCTTGCCGACATCGCGCAGATTTCGTGCCCGCTGCTGCTCTGTTTCGGCGGTAAAGACGCGAGCATAACGCACGAACAAGTGGATCGCATAACTGCCGAACTCAAGGCTGCAGGAACGAACGCGCGCGTGCAAGTGTATCCCGAAGTCGGCCACGCCTTCTTCCGTCACGGCAGTTCGGCCGCGCTCACCGATCACAAGGGAACCTCCGACGAAGCCATCGCCGAAGCCGTCGCGGATTCGTGGAACGTCGTGCAATCGTTCTTCAAACGCGTCCTTCATTAATACGTCGTTCGATTGACCGTTTGCAGTCGCGATTTGCGAAATCCATAGGCGGCATAAATGCCGATGCCGGCGATAAACCATACGAAGAACCGCAGCCACGTCGGCCAGTTCAGTCCCGAGATCAGATAGAAACACAGGGTCGCGCCTAGAATGCTGACGACCGGTCCGAGCGGCGCTCGGAACGGTCGTTTTGCGTGCGGTTGCAGCACGCGCAAGACGAAAACCCCGATGCAGACGATCGCGAACGCCGAAAGCGTGCCGATGTTAACGAAATCGAGCAGATCCGAGAGCGGCAGCGCGGCGGCCAACACCGCAACGATGGCGCCGGTTACCACCGTCATCCGCGCGGGCGTGCGAAAGACCGGATGCACGCGTGCGACCGCCGGCGGCAGCATGCGGTCGCGCGCCATCACGTAAAAAATACGAATCTGTCCCAACAACGATGTGAGCATGACCGTCGTGTTGCCGGCAATGCCGCCCAGCGCGACGATCCAAAAAACCAAACGGCTCGCATGTGCCGCGCGCACCGCGTCGAGCATCGCCGCTCCTTCGGAGAGTTTACCGAACGGCAGTGCGCCGACCGTCACGTACGCGAGCGCAACGTAGAGCAGCACACCTGCGATCAACGATAGTATGATTCCGATCGGCACGTCGCGAACGGGATTTCGGGCTTCTTCGGAGGCGACCGTAACCGTGTCGAAGCCGATATACGCGTAGAATACGAGCGCGGTTCCGGCAACGACGCCGTGCCACCCGTGGGGTGCGAAGGGCTGAAAGTTTGCCGGATGAACCGCACCCGCCACCGCCGCCAAAAAGACGATCATCGTCAGCACTTGAAAGACGACCAGCACGCCGTTGACCCCCGCCGACTCGCGAATGCCGATCGTCACGATTGCCGTAACCAACAACACAATCGCAGCCGCGATGAGGTCCACCTGGAGATGCGCGCCATAGAGATGCCCGGTCTGGGCCCATTGCGGCAAAACGATTCCGAAGTTGCCCAATAATTGCTGCGCGTAGGCCGACCACGACGACGCGGTGGGTGCGACCGATAGCCCATATTCGAGAATGAGATCCCAGCCGATAATCCACGCAACGAGTTCCCCAAGCGTCGCGTACGCATACGTATACGCGCTTCCGGCAACCGGAACCATCGATGCGAACTCCGCGTAGCAAAGCGCTACGCAAACGCTCACAAACCCCGAAAGCGCGTACGCCAGCACGACGGCGGGGCCGGCGGCGTGCGCGCCCGCGCCGATCGTCGGGAAAATGCCGCCGAGCATCGTGCCCAAACCGATAGCGGTGAGCGCGGGCCAGCCGAGCGCGCGGCGCAACGCCGGACCTTCGCTCTCGCCCTGCGTCCACGCTAGGGGCTGGCGCGCGAAGAGCCTGCGGACTAGGTTTTGAGGCAGAGCGATTTTATCGCAGTCTCGGCGTCGACGTTGGCCGGTACCGTCTTGGGACGCGCGTACATCGCAAAATAGGTCGTGTTTCCGTAGCGGGTCACGACCATCTCGACCTTGTCCGGGTGGCCTTGCTGGTTGCCGGTAAATGCGACGTACTGCGCGGGCTGTTTGCCGCAGATATCGATCGTCTTCTTCTCTTGAATCGTCGCGTCTTTACCGAATCGCGCCGTGGCGATCGAGAAGTCGCCGTTGCTCTTTGCGTTGGGCACGCGCATGAGCATGAGCATTTGACCGTTCGTCTTGGCGGAGTCGGGCGCGAGATACATCGACATGCCGAAAATGTTGACGGCTCTCCAACCTGCCGGTGGTTTGAACGACGCGAGATCGCCCGACGCGCCGCCGCATCCGGCCAATACCAGGGAAACGGCGAACGCCGCCCCTGCAAAGATGGATCGGTATTTCATTTCGCTCCTATTCGCGGCGATGCGCCGCTCCCTTCGTAGCCGGCTATCTGCGCCCAGCGCTCGTAGATATCGCCGATATAGGCGTGCGTCTCCGGGTAGGGCGGCACGCCGCGATAGAAACTCACCGCGCCGGGCCCGGCATTGTACGCAGCCAGTGCGGCGGCATACGGATCGGCATACACGCCTCGGTACGCGCGCACGTAGGACGCAAGCAACGTCGCAGCGCCCGCAATTGCGTCGAATGGATCGTACGGATCGACGCCGGCAGCGTCGGCGGTGCCGGGCATGAATTGCGCGATGCCGACGGCGCCGGCACTCGAGAGCGCTAATGGATCGAATGCGGATTCTTGCAGCAGCGTTGCGCCGAAGAACTCGGGCGCTATGCCGCGGTCGCGCGCCGCGCGCACCGCAGTCGCGGCCAATTGCAGCGCGTCGACCGGCGCGATGTGCGCGTTGGTGTGGAGAATCGCGCGCGTCAGCGCGAGGGTCGCGTCGTGCGTCGGCGGCCCGTCGTGCAATAGCTGCATTCCGGCAAGCGCATCCACGTATGTCGGCGCTCGCCAGCTTAGGGCGCCGTCACGAACTCTGGGTATAAGGACCCTCGTGTTGGGGGCGTTTTCGGAGGTTGAGAACGCGCAGCCGCACAACATCCCGATAACGACCACGAATCCCGCGGAAACGCGAAGGCAGCGAAAGAATGGCAGCGGTTGCAGCAGCGCTCATCGTCCTCATCGTCGGCGATTTTGCGTCAACGTTCTTCTACCATGTGCCGCAGCACCTATGGTTCACGTTGCATTTGCGCACCCATCACGATCGCCGCCGCTCATATTGGGACCATGCAGTGCTTTCAGGCGACCCCTCGGTGCTTCTCGACGGTATCCTCGGCGCGGTCCCGTATATAGCCGTCGCCGCCTTAGCATGGCCCCTCTCTTGGCCCGGCGCCCTTCTGGGGCTGCTGCTCGGGCAGGGGCACGTCTGGTGGCGTCATACGACGGAACTGGGATGGCGGACTCCCGACTGGCTTACCGCAGTGCTGCGCCCGCTTCAAATCGTGCTACCCGAGGACCATGACGGCCATCACCGAAACCCCGATATCGAGTTTGGGGATATTTTCCGCTTTTACGATGCGCCGGCACGCGCACTAATGGCCAAACTTGCTCCGACCAGCCGGAGGTCGCGGAACGCCGCAGTGCGCCGTGTCAAACGCGAACCGGTGCGCATCTAACGGAGTACTACATGGCCAAACGGGCGCTTTTTTTGATCTCCGATACTGGAGGGGGGCATCGCAGTGCGGCCAACGCCATTGTGGCAGCCCTCGACGAGATCAAGGTGCCCGAGCCCTTCGAACACCGCATCGACGACGTCGCAGCTCATTGCTCGTTTCCGCTGACGCAACTGGGCTGGGGTTATTCGGCCGCCCTACGCTATGCGCCGCCTGTGTACGGAGCGCTCTACTATGCAACCAACGGGCGCAGGCGTTATAAAGCGCTCGTACGATTCTGCGAGCCGCTCTACCGGGAGCGGCTTCGCGACCTCTTCATAGCGTATCAGCCCGACGTGATCGTATCGGTTCACCCGCTGCTCAACCACGCGGCCCTGCGCGCGCGAGCCGATGCAAAGATGCTGCACGTGCCGATCGTCACGGTAATAACCGACCTCGGGAAAGTGCACGAGTCGTGGCTGACTCCCGAGGCCGACGCGGTCGTCGTCCCGGCGCGAGAGGTCTACGAGCGCGCCCTTTCACGCGGGGTGCGTCCGACGCGTTTGCGCCTGCTCGGTCATCCGATTCATCCGAAATTCGACGACGTCGTCGGCACCAAACAGGAATTACGCGCGCAGCTAGGCCTGCCGCAAAATGCATTCGTCACGCTCTTGATGGCCGGCGGCGAAGGCGGCGGGAAACTCTTGCCCACCACGCTGGCATTGACGAAAGCGCGCCTTCCGATCCATCTGGTCGTGGTTTGCGGGCGCAACGACGCGCTCCGGGAAAAATTGGCCGAACTGGCCGCGACGCTCGCCGCGCCGATTACCGTCATGGGATTCACCGACAAGATTCCGGAACTGATGCGCGCCTCGGATTTGCTCGTGACCAAAGCGGGTCCCGGCACGCTCGCCGAAGCGAACGCCGCGCAATTACCCGTCGTCGTCTACGATTACGTGCCCGGGCAAGAACGCGGCAACGTCGATTTCGTTCGCAACAACGGCATCGGGGATGTCGCGATCAACACGTCTGCGGAAGTCGTCCGCGCGGTAAAACGGCTCGTCGGCAGCCCCGATCGTCTGATCGCGATGCGCCGCAAACAGGAAATCGTGGCGCCTCGCAGCAGTTCGCGACGCATCGCGACGCTCATCGCACAGATCGCGCAGAGCGGCACGATCCCCATCGAAGATCAGTACGTCCCGACGCTCCGCGAGGCGATCGCGCTGTAGTCCGACAAGTCGGTGCCTCCGTGAACGCGACGGGCCGTCCTTCGACAGGCTCAGGATGACGGGGACGAGCGTGGATGACGGGGATGAGCGGGGATGACGGGGATGAGCGTGGAGACGGGCTACGTTGTTCTGTCTCCGGTTGTTAGGCCGCCGCGGAACGCCATCGTTGCCGCGCCGACGATTCCGGCGTCGTTGCCCAATTTCGCGATGACGACGTTCGTGGTGCCTTTGGGGACCATGGTGGTGAGTTCGTCGACACGCGGCCGAACCGCGTCGACGAGAAAAGCGCCCGACGAACTGACGCCGCCCCCCAACGCAATGGTTTGCGGATTGACGAATGCGATGACGTTGGAGAGGCCTAGTGCCAAATCGGCGATGTAGTTGTTCCACGCGGCGAGCGCGTGATTGTTGCCCGACTGCGCAGCCTTACGGATTGCTTTCGAACCTAATTTCTCGCGCGGTCTATCGAGCAGCGCACTGCGCGGGAACGAGGGCGCGACGGCGAATGCGTGGCGCAGCAATCCCGTGCCCGAAGCCTGCGCTTCGAAGCATCCGATTTTTCCGCAGCCGCAGATGAAGCCGTCCGACGGTCGAATCTGGTGGTGTCCGATTTCACCGGCTCCCGCTTTATTGCCAAGCAACAGGTGCCCTTCGGAGACGATGCCGCCGCCGATCCCCGTCCCAAGCGTCAATAGCACGAAGCCTTTGGTTCCGCGGCCGGTTCCAAACGTATACTCGCCGAGAGTCGCGCAGCGCGCGTCGTTGCCGACGAACACGGTATGCTCCGAAAATCGGTCGCGTAACGTCTTCCCGAGCGGGGCATCGTTCCACCCAAAGTTTGGCGAGTAGATGACCGCGCCGGTTGCCAGATCGATATTACCGGGCGAGCCCAGACCGATGCCCGCGATCGAACCCTTGGCATCTTTGAGCGCGGCACGCACGACCGTTTCGACCGACTCGATCACTGCGTCGAACGATCGGTCTTCGATATCGCGCTCGTGCAGGCTCGCAATGTCGCCGCTCTCTTGCACCACCGCCGCGGAGACGTGCGAACCGCCTAAATCGACGCCGATCGCCGCGCGCGTTTTGTCACTACTTGGCATAGGCGGCCATTTCGCGGCCAAGCCGTCCCGACTCTTTATCGCCAACCGCACAGGCGCCGCCTCCACGACCCCGAAGCATTCCCGCCCATGGAAACGATCGATCTCACCGCCCTTCGCGCGTTCACGCGCGAAACGGGCCAACCGACCCATCCCGAGCTTCTCGACACGACGCCGATCCAACGCGTCAAAGAAATCGAGATCGACGAAGAGCACATTACGGTGACCTACAACCAGGAGATCACCCGCTATTACAATGCGAACGAGATCGTGCAACGCGAGTGGGTGTACAAGTACAACGACGATGCGGAGATGGTCAAGGCCATCGGCAAGGTGATCGATTTGGCGCGCAAGCACGTCAAGGACATGCCCGAAAACGCCGCATGCCCGCCCGGCTGCGCGGAATGTTGCAGCGGTTACGAACCGTTCGTAAGCAAAGCCGACGTGCGGCGCATCGCCGAACATCTCGGACTCTCGTATGCGGAAGTGATGGACGAGTACGTCATCGCGCGCCCGTCGGCCGACGGCTATTATGTCGGCTGGTTGCGTAAAGTGACCGACGACGTCGCCGACAACTGCGTGTTTCTCAAAGGCACCCGTTCGGGCAAATATTACTGCGGGATATACTCCGCGCGCCCCGGCGATTGCCGCGATTTCACGCCGATCGGTTGCCAAGACGTCGACGAGTCGTTGCCGCGCGACAAATCGCTGAAGGTCGGGCCGCCCTTCGAACCCAAGCATCGCAGCGCCGCGCGCTCGCACCGCCGGCGCTGACGAGCATGCCGGAGGTTCCCGTCATCGAAACGCCACGCTTGCGTCTTCGCGGTTGGCGCGATGCCGACGTCGAGCACTGGGCGCGGCTCAATGCCGATCCTCGCGTCATGGAGTTCTTTCCAAGTCTCTACGATCGCGCGAGATCCGAGTCCGGCGCCGCTGAGATGCGCGCGACGCTCGAACGCGACGGCTACGGATGGTGGGTAGCCGAAATCAAGGAAGGCGCGCGCTTCGCCGGCGTCATCGCGCTGCAAGACGTCCCGTTTGAGGCGCCGTTCACGCCGGCGCTCGAGGTCGGCTGGCGTTTGCCATTCGATCAGTGGGGCCACGGGTACGCGACCGAAGGCGCGGCCGCGGCGCTCGATTTCGCATTCGATAAACTCGGTTGGAGCGAAGTCGTGGCGATTACGCCAGCCATCAATATACGCTCGCAACGCGTCATGCAACGCTTGGGCATGACGCGCGACGCGTCCGACGACTTCGAACACCCGCGCCTTGAAACGGGGCATCGCCTGAGACGGTTCGTGCTTTACCGGGCGCGCCCGCGTTCGGACTAACGACGCCCTTCGTCGCTAGACTCAATATGCTTTTTCGCGCGGGCGTCGAAGCGCAGCGGAATGGACGTACTATTTCGCCGGCTTTTTAGTGTTGCGGCGCTATGCGCCGTGTGTGTTGCAGCGGTGCCCGCAGCGGCGTCCGCGCAAAGCTTCAGCCCCAAACTCTATGCGGATATGCACTGGCGCATGATCGGGCCTTTTCGCGGCGGCCGGACCGTAGCGGTTTCGGGCGTACCCAGTCGACCGGGTGTCTTTTATATGGCACCCAATAACGGCGGCGTGTGGAAGTCGACCGACTACGGGCGCACGTGGGACCCGATCTTCGACGGGCAGGATACGGGTTCGATCGGCGCGCTTGCCGTCGCACCGTCGGACCCCAACGTCGTGTACGTCGGGAGCGGCGAAGGCCTGCGGCGCCCGGACCTGTCGACCGGCGACGGCATGTACAAATCCACCGACGCGGGCAAGACGTGGCAGCATCTTGGTTTGCGCGACGGCGAGCAGATTCAGGAGATCGCCGTCGATCCACGCAATGCCGGCCGGTTGTACGTCGCCGTCGTCGGCCACCCGTTCGGTCCTAACGCCGAGCGCGGTCTCTATCGTTCGACCGATGGAGGCGCGACGTTTGCGAAAGTTCTCGGGAAAGGTAACGACATAGGCGCCGTCAGCGTCGCGCTCGATCCGAATCACCCCGACACCGTCTATGCGGCGTTGTGGGCTTCGCGCAACGGGCCCTGGAATCTCACGCAAGTCTACGAATTGCAAAAGGAAGGCGGTCTCTTCAAATCCAGCGACGGCGGCACGACGTGGACGCAATTGAAGACCGGATTGCCGGGCGCCGTCGGCCGCATCGGAATTTCGGTATCTCGCGCCGACTCCAATCGCGTCTATACGATCGTTGAAAAACCCGACGGTTGCGGCGTCTATCGTTCGGACGATGCCGGGGCGTCGTGGACGCAAACCGATACCGAAGAGCGCGTCTGCGGGCGCACGGAAGATTTCGCCGGTATCACCGCGGATCCCAAAGATCGCGACACCGTGTATTCCGCCAATACCACGATGTACCGTTCGACCGACGCCGGCAAGACGTGGGTCGGTATCAAAGGCGCTCCCGGGGGCGACGATTACCACACGGTTTGGATCGACCCGGTCGATCCGAACGTCATCTTGCTCGGCGTCGATCAAGGGGCCACGCTTTCGGTCGACCACGGCAAGACGTGGAGCACGTGGTATAACCAGCCGACGGCGCAGTTCTACCACGTTATTACCGACGATCGTTTTCCGTACCGCGTCTTCGGCGGCCAACAAGAGAGTGGAAGCGCCGAAGTATGGAGCCGCGGCAACGACGGAGCGATCACGTTTCGCGAGTTCCATCCGGTCGGCACCGAAGAGTACGGATACGTGGCTCCCGATCCGCTCCATCCGTGGCTCATTTACGGCGGAAAGACGACGGTGTACGACGAGCGCACCGGCCAAACGCAGGACGTCTCGCCGACATACGACCGCAAGAAGTACCGTTTTGACCGCACCAATCCGCTGATTTGGAATCGCGTCGACAAACACGTGCTTTATTTGGGTCTCAACGTCATCTTCGCGACTCGCAACGGCGGTCATAGCTGGAAGATCATCAGTCCGGACCTCACGCGCAAAGATCCCGGCGAGCCCGCGAGCCTCGGAAACCTTGCCGCCGACGATCCGCAAAACGGCAAACACCGCGGCGTCATTTACAGCATCTCGCCGTCGTACGTCGATAAAAACGTCATTTGGGCGGGCACCGACGACGGGCTCGTGTGGATCACGCGGGACGGAGGCGCGCACTGGCGCAACGTGACGCCGCCGGCGCTGGCGGCGTGGAGCCGCGTCACGCAGATCGATAGCTCGCACTTCGATCGCAATACCGCATACATCTCGGTGAGCCGCCAGCGGCTCGACGACCTGCACCCGTACATCTATCGCACGCACGACGGGGGCGCTACCTGGCAGCGTATCGCGACCGGCATCGACGCCGGCGAAGCAGTCAACACCGTTCGCGAGGATCCCAAACGCCGTGGCTTGCTCTTCGCCGGAACGGAACGCACCGTATGGGTATCGTTTGACGACGGCAACCACTGGCAATCGCTGCAAAACAATCTACCGTCGACGTCGATTCGCGATCTCGTCGTGCACGACAACGACGTCGTCGTCGGTACGCACGGCCGCTCGTTTTGGATTCTCGACGACATCACACCGTTGCGCCAACTCGCGGCAAACGTTGCGACGGCACCCGCGCATCTTTTCACTCCGCAACTGGCGTACCGGGTACGGCGCGACACCTATACCGATACGCCGCTTCCGCCGGAGGAACCGGCCGGGCAAAACCCGCCCGACGGCGCGATCCTCGACTACACGCTTGCGAGCCCCGCGCGCGGACCGCTAACCATCGAGATCTACGATGCGGCTGGGAAACGGGTTCGTTCGTATTCGAGCGAGGACCGCCCCGAACCGATCGATCCCGAAATCACGGTTCCGACCTACTGGGTCCGGCCGACGGCGATCCCGGCGACGAGTGCAGGCATGCACCGCTTCGTATGGGACCTGCACTACCCCGCGCCGCGCTCGGTACTGCACGATTATCCGATCTCGGCGATCGTGCACGACACGCCACGCGAACCCGAAGGCGTCCTGGCTTTGCCCGGACGATACACGGTGCGCTTGAGCGTCGACGGCCATACGTACTCGCAACCGTTGACGGTCTCGATGGATCCGCGCGTGAGGGCATCGCGCGCGGCATTGCGCGAACAGTTTGCGCTGGCCACGCGGATCGCGGGCGCGATGGATCGCTCCTACGCGCAACTGACGCGCGCGCGGACGCGTAAGGATGCGAGCGCGGTTAAACGCTACGGCACGATCAACGGCGGCCTCGCGCAGCTGCTCGGCGTCGTCGAAGGTGCGGATGCCGCGCCGACCCTCCAAGCCACGAGCGCCGTCTCGAGCCTCCTGCGCAGCCTAGCCGAAGGCAATCACTCCGTACTACGACTGCCGATCGGGGACGAACCATAATGGAAAACCACGAACGCGTGTCACGTTTCGGCGAACCGCTGGAGCGAGAACTGCCCGCCGATATCGTCGACGTCTACGAAAAAAACCGGGCGAAGATCGGCTTCGTCCCCAACGTGTTCCGGGCGTACGCCCAGCGTCCGGAACACTTCCGCGCTTTCATGAACTATCACGACGTATTGATGAAGGGACCCGGTGCGCTCAGTCGCGTGGAACGCGAAGCGATCGTGGTCGCGGTCTCGTCGGAGAATCGTTGTCAATACTGCATGGTCGCGCACGGCGCGGCGCTGCGCGTCTTGAGTAAAGATACGCGCGTACCCGAACAGATTGCGAACAATTGGCGGACCGCCGACGTCTCGCCGCGCATGCGCGCGATGCTCTCGTTCGCATCGCACGTGAACGAGCCGGGCTTCGCCGCAACCGAACACGAGCTCGACGAACTGCACCTCGCCGGTTTCGGCGACGACGACATTTGGGACATCGCGGCAATCGCAGGGTTCTTCGGATTTTCCAATCGCATGGCCGGTCTGATGGACATGCGGCCCAACGCCGAATTCTACGGCATGGGACGCTGACGAGCGCTCCCCACGTGAATCCCAGAATGCATTGGGAACAATAGAGACAGGGAGGTTTAGATCAGAGTTATGGACGTACCAAATCGAGTACCTTGGGTCAATATCGCAATCGGAATCCTGACGATCATTTCACCCTTCGTTAACGTGCCTACCGGCAGCGGAGCGCGCTGGGACATGGTCGTGACCGGCATCGTAATCGCCGTCGTGGCGATAATCGAAATGTCCGTCTACACGAAGTCGCAGAGCATGAATTACTGGCCGGTCGTGAACATCATCGCCGGCATATGGCTCTTTATTTCAACGACGTTCGTGCAGGGCAATACGGGAATGATCTGGAGCAACATCGTCATGGGCGTTGCCGCCATCGTGACGGGACTAGTCGCTCTCTCGTACGAGCGGGTCCACGCAAACGTACCGCACAACGCGCAACACGTCTAGCCCGCAATACAACGCGCAATACGTCTAGCCCGCAATCTCCGTCATCCCGAGCCTGTCGAGGGACGACCCTTCGACAAGCTCGCCCTTCGACAAGCTCAGGGTGACGGGGGGGCTATCGATGCGGCGAAGCGGGCGGGGTCGACGTTTCCGCCGCTTATGATTGCGGCGACTCGTTTTCCGCGCACGTCGACTTTACCGAACATGATCGCCGCGAGGCCGGCGGCGCCGCTCGGCTCGATGACGATCTTCATCCGTTCGAAAGCAAAGCGCATCGCGGCCCGCAGTTCGTCGTCGCTGACCGTTACGATGTCGCGCGCGTAACGCTGCACGATCGGAAACGTCAGCTCGCCGGGCGCGGTCGTTTGCATGCCGTCTGCGATGGTATCGGGGACGGCAATCGAGACGCGATGTCCGGCGGCAAGCGAGCGCGCAAAATCGTCGCCCGCTTCGGGCTCCACCCCGTACACGGCGATCGACGGATCCACGGCGTTCGCGGCGAGCGCCGTTCCCGCGAGCAACCCCCCGCCGCCGACGCATGCGATCACGACGTCGAGGTCCGCAACGTCTTCGAGCAGCTCCAACGCCGCGGTTCCTTGACCCGCTATGACGTATGGATCGTCGAATGGGGGCACGAGCGTCGCACCGCGCTCCTCGCAGATGCGACGCGCGATAACCGCCCGATCCTCGGAAGCCCGATCGTAAAATACGATCTGCGCGCCGTATTCGCGCGTCGCTGCGACCTTGGTTTGAGGGGCGTCCTGCGGCATCACGATCGTTGCCGGTACGCCCAGCAAGCTGCTGGCAAGCGCGACGCCCTGCGCGTGGTTGCCGCTCGAAAACGCCACGACGCCGCGAGCGCGCTGCGCCGCATCCAAATGCGAGATGCAATTGTAGGCGCCGCGAAATTTGAAGGCGCCCATTCGTTGGAAATTCTCGCACTTCAAAAACGCCTGGGCGCCGGTGCGAGCGTCGAGTGTTTTCGACGTCAATACCGGCGTGCGATGCGCGATACCGGCCAGTCGTTCCGCCGCATCGGCGACGTCGCTCGCGTCGACGGCAAGCGACGCTTGATTCATTGCAGCGCCGTACCCGCGGCGCCCATGTGGATTCTCCACGCCGTCACCTTGTTGTGGTCGTCCAGCGTGAGCACTTCGCGATAGGCGTTCTTCTCGAAGGTGACGTCGAAGCAATGCGCGGCCGGCATGCAGTTTTGATCGTTCTCTTTGATCGACTTATACGCGCCCTGCGCGTTGAGCTCGTCGGAGAGCTGCGCGACTTTCACGCGCGTGATCTGGCCTTGCATCGACGGTGCGAAATCGTTAGCCACGGCCGTCATGTCGTTGGCGACGATGGCTTTGGTCAACTTGTCCGCTTCGTTTTCGTACTTGTTGTGCGACGCGCATCCGGTTAGTGCGGCGAGCGCGCAGCACAGTGCTATGACGGGACGTTTCATGCTACCTCCGCGGGCTGATCGACTGCGGTGAATTCGACGAATCGAAGCTTTGGATTCCACTCTTCGGCTAGCCGCATGCTCCATTCGCTCTCGAAAAGCGCGACCGGAAGGCCGTTCCAGTCCTCCGCCAAGCGCGCGTTCGACGGCATCTGCGCGCTTTTGATCGTTTCCAGATCGCCGGCGACGCGACGCGCGAGCGAAAACGGCAGCGTCGTAAAAATGGTCTTAACGTTGTATTCGTTTTCGAGCCGGTACTTCGCCACTTCGAACTGCAGGGCGCCCACTGCGGCCAGAATCGGTTCGGTCCGCATGGAGCCGAGCGGATAGAGAACTTGAATGGCCCCCTCTTCACGCAATTGCGCGATCCCCTTGCCGAACGATTTGTAACTTCCCGTGTCGATACTGCGCACCGAAGCAAAATGTTCCGGCGCAAAGCTCGGGATGCCGGCAAAGCGCACCGGTACGCCGTCGCACAGCGTGTCTCCGATGGCGAACGACCCCGGATTCGCCAGGCCGACGACGTCGCCGGCATACGCCGCCTCGAGGGATTCACGCTCGCTTGCGAAGAGTTTCATCGCCCGCGCCAAGCGCACGTCTTTTCCCGTTCGCGGGTTGCGCACGGTCATGTCGCGCTCGAACTTGCCGGAGCAAACGCGCACGAACGCGATCCGGTCGCGATGGCGGGGATCCATGTTGGCTTGGATCTTGAAGACGAAGCCGGAGAATTGCTCGCTCGCGGGATCGACCGGGCCGGTGTCTGCGATGCGCGGCGACGGTGGCGGACTCAAGGCGATGAAGCGATCGAGGAAGAGCTGCACGCCGAAATTGGTCACGGCGCTACCGAAAAATACCGGCGAGACGTCGCCGCGAAGCATCGCCTCCCGATCGAACGACCTGCCGGCCCCTTCGAGTAGTTCCAATCCGTCTAGAAACTCGCGATAGGACTGCTCGTCGAGCAATTCGCGCAGCTGCGGGTCGTGCACGTCGGTCATCTGCACGAGAGCCTTCTTCGCGCCGTGCACGGTGCGCTCGAACAGGTGCACTTCGCGGGTTTGCCGGTCGAACACGCCCTTGAAGCCCGGTCCGTTCCCGAGCGGCCAATTCATCGGGAAAACGCCGATTCCCAGCACGCTCTCCAACTCGTCGAGCAATTCGATCGCGTCGCGACTCGGACGGTCCATCTTGTTGATAAAGGTAAACAGCGGAATGCGGCGCGCCCGGCAGATCGCGAACAACTTTTTGGTCTGCGGCTCGACGCCCTTGGCCGCGTCGATCAACATGACGGCGCAATCGGCGGCCAACAGCGTACGGTAGGTATCCTCGCCGAAATCCTGATGCCCCGGCGTGTCCAGGAGATTGATCGTAAAGCCTTCGTAGGGAAATTGCAGGACGGTGGACGTAATCGAAATGCCGCGCTGCTTTTCGAGTTCCATCCAGTCGCTGGTTGCCGCTCGCTGCCGTCGCCGCGCCGAAACCTGGCCCGCGGTTTGAATGGCCCCGCCGTACAGCAGCAGCTTTTCGGTGAGGGTGGTCTTGCCGGCGTCGGGATGCGAGATGATCGCAAACGTGCGGCGCTTCTGGACCTCTTGCGCGATAGAACTCATGACGTTCTCAGAGCTTCGACGGCGAGTACGTCCGCAACTCCGCAGATCCGTCCTGCGTACGTAAGAGCGCGAGCGTGCCGTCGCCGCGCAAGAATCGGGCGTGGGGCGGTATGTGAAAGCGGTCGCGCCCGCGAGTTACGTACGCGTCGTCGCTGCGAACGCGAATCGTGCAATTGCCGTAATGCAACGTTGCGGGCGCGGGCACCGTAGCGAGCCCCGAAGGCAGGTGCGCGCGAACGAACGCGAGCGAGCCGTGAGTCACCGAGGTCTGCGTCAAGCATTCGGGCAGCGCCGACAGCGCCCACGGAGCAGAGGCGAAAAACTCGGGCGCGCCGCGGGTCGCCGGGACGGTCGTTGCGTCGGCCGCTTTCGGCGGCACCGTGACGTCGACGGACGCGATCTTAATGCGCAAGCGGTCGCGATTAAAATACGCCGCCGCGCCGACGGCGAAGATCAGGACGATGCCGGTCGCGATCAGGAAATATCTAAGCAGCGCTTTCCGCCGGTTCCTCCGCGTCCTCGCGTTCGCCCAGCGTCATGCGGGCCGCACCGATTGCCCAGTCCGCCATGCCGTAGTAAAAATCGAAGGTCCGCTCGCCGAGATCCGGACGCGGATCGATGCCGGTGGGAAAGACCACGTTGTCGACGATGCCGCGGCGCTCGTTTGCCAGTTCGGGGGAGAGAACCGGTTTCGGCGATCGATAGATGATGCGATGCGGTTCGTTCAAATCATGAATCATGACGCCGGCGCTGTACTTGAGCTTCGGCTTGATGCCTGCGGTGTCCAACACGTCTACCGCATGATACAGCGACATCCAGCCTTCGGCGATGCGCACGGGAGGCGTGCCGCCGCCCAACTTGAGCGAGCCCCAATCGTCGTTGGGCGACATGACCAATTCGCTCTCGCACACATCCAGCAAATTCTCGCGATCTTCCAACGCCGGTTCGAGCGGAATGTACCCCACGCGAATGGATTCGCGATCGGCATACGGCATGCGTTCGATCATCGGGATCGCGGCCCGGCCGTCGACCGCGGAGAGATGCAACATGGGCCGATGGTAGAAAGCCAATGACCGCACGCCGCGCGGCGACGTAACGGGTTCGGGAAAAAACGCCGCGTCTTTATCGTCGCCGATGTGCATGCCCGGTTTGTCGAAGCGCAGCAAACCCAAACGCGTCCACGAAAATCCGTTTTCGGAAAGCGCGACGGCAATACGCGGTCCGTTGGGACCGAATGCCGTATACGCCATGACGTACCGGTCGATGGCTTCGATGAACGTGACGCGTGGATCTTCGCAACCAAAGCCCGGATGCGCCCGCAACTCGTACGGCGCTTCGGGCTCGAGCGCGAACCCGGCCCGCTCGAACGAATGCTCGCCGGCACCGGTACGCGCCTTGACCAGTCCGACGCGCGAGATGTTTCCTTTGGCGACGTCACGCGGGTAGAGTAACAGCAAACCATCGCGCGAACGCGCGCACGCGGGATTGAGCGTGCCCTCCGCTTCGTCCGGATCGCCGTTGGGTTCGAGTACCATTCCCAAACGTTGCACCCGTACGTCCAGGTCGGTGATTGCGTGTGCCAGCATTACCCCTCTATCGAAACGTCGTTCGCGCGCGCGGCGTTGCCGAATGCGGTCACGATCTCATGCGTCAGGCGGTGCGCTTTTGCAGCGAACGCATCGAGGTTGCTTTTACCATCGATCAGGACGACCTGCGTTCGATTTTTGTCGCACCTTGAGGATCGCGCCGTCACGTATTGCATCCCAACCGATAGAATATCGTCCGCACCGGCCAACGTCTTAGGGAGTCCGTCGCCGTATCCGCAACGGGCCACGACGATCTCCTCGTCTCGCGCGAGGAACGTGCGACCGTACCCCACCCGCGTACCGGCGCCGCCGCGTTCGATCCGCACGATCGGCGCCGCCACCCGGAGCGCGCAGGCGACGCCCGCCACCTCGGCAGCACCGGCTCCGAAGAGGCCCACGCCTATGCGGGCGAACGATCCGTCGATCGCCCCCGCGGCCGCGGAATAGGTGCTGGCGCTGTCGCTGGAGACCACCCGCACGCCGGCGCGTTCCAAGAGCGCGACGCCGTCCCCGAGCCGGGCTCGCTGCTCGCGATCCTGCGACGGATCGGTAACGTGCGTCCAAACCTCGACCTCGGCGCCGCTCGCTGCAAGCTTGGGCGCTAAACCTTCCAATTCTCCAAGGTTCAGCCCGCTCCAGCCGGCCGCCGGCCGGACCCCAACGCGAAGGCGCAGCCGCTTGCCCGTCTTTTGCTGCCATTCCCGAGCGATCTCGAGTTCGCGAGCGGTGGAGATGGTCGGCAAAGCCGCGAGATCGAGCGCGGCCGCGAGGCGATCGGGCTCGATCGCCCCCAACAGCACTACCGGTAGGCTGGTGTGCCGGCGCAGGGCCGTTAGCTCCTCGAAGTCGGCGACGCAGTATCCGGCAACCTGGTCGTCGAGCGCGCGAACCAGCGGCTCGTATCCCCAGCCGTAGCCCTCGCATTTGACGACCGCGCGCACCGGCGACCCCGTGAAGGCTGCCCAGGCGCGAGCATTGCGCCCGATCGTCTCGCCGTCGATGGTTAGGAGCGGCCGCACTCTTACGGGAGCACCGTGGAGGCCACCGGGTCGTCGGAGGGCGTCACGACCTCGACGCGTACGCCGCGACGGTAGACCGCATTGGGGACGATCCAAAGCGTGTAGGTGCGATAGGCGCGAGACGGCTCGCCGCCATCGGCTGGGGCCCGTTCGAAGGCAACCACGCGCACGCGATCGGGATCGGCGCGAATCGATTCGATAATTTGCCGATAGCCGGTGCGTTCGTGCGGCCCCATCAGTAGCACGACGCCGAATTCGTTACGAAAACGCACGGGCGCTCGTATGCCTAATCGCTCGAGCGAGGATGCGTCGCGAATAACCGCGATCTCGTTTCCCGTCCCGGCGAGCGTCGTCGTACCTTGTTTGAGGGTCTGTATGCGGACGTCGCGACAACCCGCGAGCAGTAGCACCGCCGCCAAGACCCAAAGCCGTTTCACGCGCATGGCGTTCGAGGTGTTGTCACACGACGCCCTGCGGGTGCATTCTAAGGGTACACTCGTTTCGCGAGGAGGGCGTCGTGCTCCAAGGCCTCGTTTTCATTGCCGCATTGACCGTTGCGGTCGTTTCGCCAGTTTCCAGCCCGACCCCGAAACCGGTGGCCACGCCGAAACCTGCGCTCAAAGAAATCGGCCACGTGCGAGCTTCCGCCGCATGCGCGGAGATCGCGACGCACGCGAACAGCGCCATTACGACCGCGTTGCGCGACGATTTGGTGGTTTCGCAGACGATCGCCGAATTGCGCAACGTCGATCTCGACGACGGCAACGTCATTCATCGCCGCAACGGACTGCAGGCCCTCGGCGATCTCGCAAAAACACTCACGGAGCAAGCTCGCGCGGGCGATCGCGAAGTGCAGCGCTTACGCGCGCTCGCCGCGAAGTCCACCGACCCCACGCAACACGTGGAACTCAAAGCCTTTGCCGACGTGCTCGGTGGAGCGCTGTGGCGCCAGCAAAAGATTGCGCGCGACCTCAACGGCTTTCTCGCAGCGACGGACATGCGCGACATGCTGACGCTGGACGAATCGCAGCGACAAGCCAACATCGCGACCGTCGGCGTCGCGGATCCTTCGAATGCCGTCGTCCCGGGCGAGATGCGCTCGAGCCAATATCTCAATCAAAACACGGAGTATGCACTTTCGGCGCGGGACCCGCGCGTGCGCACGACCGACCAAGCCCGATACGCCGCATCCGACTTCGAAAGCCGAATACCGGATATCTCGAACGACGAAGCGCTGGCCGCCGACCACATCGACGGCGCCGTCACCGGTTGCTGACCGTCGTCCTTCGATAGGCTCAGGATGACGAGAGGAGCGACGACAGTCGTTGAATAGGGCTGGGGCCTCAGATAGACTCTAAAGCGATGGAACCTCTGAAAAAGTCCCGCGCGGCCCGTCCGAGTCGGCGGCTGGACTACGGAGACTTCTTCAGAGGTTCCGAGTGAAGGCTCTCTGGCGGCTTTCGTTCTCGGCCGTCATCGTCGCGTATGGCGCGGTGATGCTCGGAAGTTGGACGCGCATAAACGGCGCGGGCATGACCTGTCCCGACTGGCCGCGCTGCGACGGGCTGCTGGTTCCCCCGCTAGGGAACGGTACGATTTGGGAATGGACCCACCGGCTGCTCGTCTTCGTGCTCTCGCCGCTGGTCCTCGCCGTTATTATCGCGGCCTGGCGGCAGCGACGCTGCGTCCGTTTCATCGCCCCGACAATGTGGGCCGTCGGCATTTTGTTCGCGTTTCAGGTTTTTCTCGGTGCAGCCACGGTCCGTCTCGCGAATAGTCCGATTTCGGTGGTATGGCACTGGGGAACGGCGATGGCCTTTATCGCGTCGCTCTGCGCGATGGCAATTTTTGCGCGGACGGCTCTCGACGATACCATCGGCTCCCCTCGCCGGGAACCGGTGCGCACCGCATTGACCGGCGTGCTCGGCGCAACCATGCTGATCGCCTTTGCCACCATGTGCGTCGGGGCGTACGTAAGTTCCAGCGGGGCAGGCCTGGCATGTCTGACCGTCCCGGGATGTGCGGGAAGCGTCGTGGTATATAGTCCGGGTCAATATGTGCAGATGCTCCATCGTTTTGTTGCCGCGGCTTGCCTGCTCAGCGGCGTCGCCTCGTTTGCCCTCGCGTGGGCGTGGCGGGCATCCTTGCGCGTGCGAGTGATGGCGACTATCGGACTGCTGCTCATCTTCGTGCAAGTGCTTCTAGGCTTGCTCAACGTCGCGCTCCGCCTGCCGATCGACCTGCGCGAAGCCCACGCCGCGAACGCCGCGCTGGTCTTCCTGGCGTTCGTGATGGCCGTCACGTTTGCAGCGCTCGACACCGTCGTCTCCATCGAACCGGCGACCGTGTGAACGGCACGCTTTCCCGCGTCGACGGGACCGCGCCCCTGCGTGCCGGCGGAGCGCGCGGAACGCTGATCGACTATTACGAATTGACGAAGCCGCGCATCATCGTGCTATTGCTCATTACGACCGCGGCGGCGATGGTGATGGCCGCGCGTGGCCTTCCGAATCTCGGACTCGTCTTTTGGACGCTGCTCGGCGGCGGCCTCGCATCGGCATCGGCGGGATCGCTCAATTGCGTGTACGATGCGGACATCGACGGGTTGATGAAACGCACGCGCAACCGGCCGCTGCCGCAAGGGCGCATTTCGGTGCGGGCCGCAACGGCGTTTGCCGTCGCGCTCGGCGTGGTTTCGTTCGCGCTCCTGTACTTTTTGGTCGATCCGCTGGCCGCGTGGCTCTCGCTCGCGGGTAACGTCTATTACGTCGTCATCTACACGATGTGGCTCAAGCGCATTACGCCGCTCAACATCGTCATCGGCGGCGCCGCCGGCGCGGTCCCCCCGCTGGTCGGCTGGGCCGCGGTGACGCACGCGATCGGCGGCCCGGCGCTCGGACTGTTTGCGGTGATATTCCTGTGGACCCCGCCGCATTTTTGGTCGCTCGCACTTATGACCGAGATCGATTACCACAAAGCGAACATCCCCATGCTGCCCAACGTACGCGGCGAAGAGCGCACCAAGCGCGAGATCGTCGGCTACTCGATTTTGTTGGTGCTGGCGTCGCTCGCGCTGTATCCGTTGCACGTCATGGGCCCGTTCTACTTCGCCGCCGCTGCGGTGCTGGGCGGCATTTTTCTGCTAGACGCTTTTCGGACGTGGCGCGATACGGGCAAGACGTGGGCGCGTCATCTTTTCAAATACTCGCTGATCTACCTCGCGCTGATGTGCGCGATCATGGTGATCGACCGGATCGTTGCTTAGCGCACGCGCCCAGCGCATCGCGGGGCACGAACTCGATCGCTCCGCCCTGCCGCTTCTACTTACGCTCGGACTGGGCGTGCTCGCCGGCGCGCTCGATTTGGGCGTCCTCTCTCCCGCGCTGCCGGCAATCGGCGCGCAGTTCGGCGTAGCGACCGGCGATCTCGCGTGGGTCTTCACGCTCTACCTGCTCGCGAACGTCGTCTCGATCGCAATCATGAGCACGCTGGCGGACCGGTACGGACGACGCCCGATCTACATCGCTTGCGTCAGCCTGTTTGCGGCCGGAAGTTTGCTCGCGGTGCTTTCTCCAACGTACGGTATTTTTTTGCTCGCGCGCGCCATTCAGGCTCTGGGCGCGGGCGGCATTTTTCCGGTGGCTACCGCGGCGATTGCCGACGCCATTCCGCCCGCGCGCCGCGGCGCAGCGCTGGGGTTGGTGGCGGCGACGTGGGGTCTGGCCGCCGTGATCGGACCGACCTTCGGCGGTCTCGTCACGCACTTCGTATCGTGGCGCTGGATATTCATCCTCAACTTTCCACTCGCGGCGATCGTCATCTATCTGGCGCGCATTTACGTGCCATCGATCGCGCCGCGCGTTCGCGGCCCGCTCGATGGATTCGGATTGACGCTCTTAGCCGTCGGACTGCTCGGACTCATGTACGGCATAAGCGGTTCGCACGCCGCCACGATCGTGGTCGGCCTACTCGCACTCGGCGGGTTCGCGTACTGGGAGCGCAACGCACGCCATCCCATAGTACCGCCCAAACTCTTTACGACGCCGCAATTAGCCAAAACGTACGCGCTCGAAATCGCGATCGGCATGCTCGAAGGGTCCCTCTTCTTCATTCCGACCGTGCTCGTGGGCGCGCAACATCTTTCGTACGCGATCGCGGGATTGATTGCAGCGATCGGCGCTTTGGTCTTCGTCGCCGTGATTCCGGTTGCGGGACGCGCGCTCGACCGTATCGGCAGCCGGGACGTGCTGCTGTTGGGCACGTTTTGCACCGAGGTCGGCATCGCGTTTTTTGCCCTCGGCTTCGATACGTTGTGGATGGCCATCCTCGCGATGATTATCGCCGGTTTGGGTTTCGGCGCGCTGCTCGGCGCACCGACGCGCTACATCGTCACCAACGAGACGACGCCGCAAACCCGCGCCACCGCCGTCGGGCTGCTGAGCCAATTTCTCATCATCGGCCAAATTCTCGGCGCGTCGATGGCCGGCGGCATCATGAGCGTCGCGCTCTCCGACGTGGCCGCGTACCGAAATACATATCTTGCCTTTGCCCTCGTCGCCCTGGTTGCGATGGGCATAACCGCGACGTTGCGAAGCCGCCGACAGGAACTTCGAGCTCGCATCACCGAGTGAGCGGTATGCTCGCTCCCGCAGGGACACCGGCGCCCATTCGCCACGCCTCTTCGCCATTTCCGTGGACGCCGCGTTGAATCGCGACGACGCGAAGGCAGCGATTCGATGATCGGCCACTAGTTCGTGCCGCGCTCGGCGACGCATCAGGTCACGAATCAGCCGCCGCCTCTGGCCGGGTACAATGTCTTCCGCTCGGATCGCGCGTTGGCCGAGGCCGTGACGAGGGAAGGCGGGGGACGCGACCTGACGGAGCTCGACGCGCTCGGGGCGCTCGCGGGCTCGCCCGAAGCGATCGCGCTCGGCGCGCAGGCCAATGATAATCCCCCGCAATTACGCACGCACGATCGCTTCGGTAACCGCGTGGATGAAGTCGACTTTCATCCGAGCTGGCACCGCCTTCTCGATATCGCCACGCACTACGGGCTGCACGGATCCGCATGGGCCGCGCAAGACCCGGACGCGCATCGCTCGCGCGCGGCGAAGTTTTTCGTCTGGGCGCAGGTCGAAGCGGGGCACGGATGTCCCATCTCAATGACCTATGCGGCCGTACCCGCTTTGCGCGCGCAGCCCGAGGTCGCGCGGCAATGGGAACCGCTGCTGGCCGCACGAGCATACGATCCGCGCGCGCTGCCCGCCCTCGAAAAGAGCGGTGCGCTCTGCGGCATGGCGATGACCGAGAAGCAAGGTGGATCCGACGTGCGCGCCAACACCACGCGTGCCGTTTTTGCCGAGCAAACCGCGAGCGGGGACGCGTATCTTCTCACCGGGCATAAGTGGTTTTGCTCCGCACCGACGTGCGATGCGTTTCTGGTTCTCGCGCAATGCGACGCCGGCCTCACCTGTTTTTTGATGCCGCGCGTACGTGCCGACGGTTCGCGCAATCGCATGTTCCTTCAGCGTCTCAAAGACAAACTCGGCAATCGTTC
This sequence comes from Vulcanimicrobiaceae bacterium, assembly GCA_036559125.1. GTDB lineage: Bacteria > Vulcanimicrobiota > Vulcanimicrobiia > Vulcanimicrobiales > Vulcanimicrobiaceae > JALYTZ01. Next base: position 68,875 of record DATBTT010000014.1, on the reverse strand, counting down.
CAACGCCTCGAGCGAAATCGAACTCGACGACGCGTGGGCGTTGCGCGTCGGCGACGAGGGCCGCGGCGTTCAAACGATCGTCGAGATGGTTAACTGCACGCGCCTGGATTGCATCAATGGTTCGGCAGCGCTCATGCGTCAGGCGCTCGCGCAGGCCATTCATCACGCCGCGCACCGAAGCGCCTTCGGCAAGACCTTGATCGATCAACCGCTGATGGGCAACGTACTAGCCGACCTGGCACTCGAATCGGAGGCGGCGACCGCGTTCCTGATGCGCCTGGCACGCGCGGCTGACGAGTCTGCAAACGACTCCGCGCAGGCGGCGCTCAAACGCCTGGGGACGGCGGTCGGCAAGTATTGGATTTGCAAACGCGCGCCGGCGTTCGTAGCCGAAGCGCTCGAATGTTTAGGCGGCAATGGCTACGTCGAGGAATCGGGAATGCCGCGTCTCTATCGCGAAGCGCCCCTCAACTCCATTTGGGAAGGCTCGGGAAACATCAACGCACTCGATGTCGTTCGCATCGTCACGAAAGCGCCGGAGGCAATCGAAGCATTCGGTGCCGAGATCGCGCCTGCGTTGCACGACCGCCATCTATCGGGCAGCCTCGACTCGCTACGAGCGCTCTCGCGCGAGAGCGGAGCCGATGCGCAGCGATCGGCGCGCGCGTTCGTCGAAACGCTGGCGCTCGTATGGCAAGGAGCGTTGCTCGTGCAACACGCACCCGCCGCCGTCTCCGATGCATTTCTCGCTTCGCGACTCGCAGGCAATTGGGGACGCACGTTCGGCACGCTCCCGAGTGCAACCGAGCAGGCCGTCATCGTGGCACGCGCTGCCGTGGCACTCTAGCCCCTTTTCAACCTCTTCTTGCGGTGGGATACTAAGACTCCATGAAGTTCCGCCAAATGGATCGACAGCGGCACCTCGTCCGCCGCGCTTGGACCGAAAGCGAACGTCGTAAAGTGTGGCGCGGGCTCACCGGACGCTTCGCAATCGCGATCGAACCCCTGCTCGGCTGCATTTTCTTCGCCCTGTTGACCTGGGGCATCGTGTGGCGCGCGCATCACACCGTCGAGACCGACATCGTCGTGCTCGCGCCATGCTTCGCATTCATCGCGGTCGCCTTCGCAGGTTACTTCTTCGCCGTACTGTTCGCGCCGGTGCGCGCGTTTCTGCAGACGTTCAAACCGATCTTCATCGTCGATGGGTACGTGCGCTATCGGGGCCGGGACGTTGCTTCGGAGGATGAAGCGACCGGTTACGTTGCGGTGCTTTTTGAAGACAAGTGCACCGCATGCGAGTGGGAATGCTTCGGCAGAAAATCGCTACCGGAGTTGACGCTACCAGCGATGACCGAGTTCTCGGTCTACGGCGGCATTCACAAAATCGACGGCCGTTCGACCGGCGTTCTCCCCGATGAAGACGTCCCGCTCCTAGCCATCGGTATCGCCCCTCGCCACTAACGGCATTCCGTCATCCTGACAAAATTAGTAGCCGTTGCCGCTCGACAGAGGGACGCGGAGGGTTTTGTTGGCGGGCCACTGGTGGCCGTAGGACGAGTTGAAAATAACGTCGGCGCCGATTGCGAAAATAATGATGACGCCGACCAGCACGGCGATGCGCACGGCCATGGGCACCCCGCGGCTGGTGGGAACGCCGCGTTCGTCGGTGATATCGTACATGTTAGGCCTTCCCGATGATGCCAATGCCGGCGAGCGTGCCGAGCAGCCCGCCCAAGGCAAGCAGCGCGAGCATCAATTTGAAGATGTGATTTTCCAGGCCCGGCGTCTTCCAGTCGTTCTTGAGTGCCACCAGAGCCGTGACCAGCACGACGATCCCGAAGACGATGGCGATCGTGCGTTCTACGACGATTGTGTGATCCATGGTGCGCCGCCTTACAGCAAGTAAAAGATCGAGAAGAGCACGACCCAGATCACGTCGACGAAATGCCAGTAGAGCGTCCCGAGCGTGAGTCCGGTGTATTTCGAGAACGTGTACGTGCCGGCCGTCGCTTGCAACAGCAGGACCGTCAGGTAAATTACGCCGACGAAAACGTGGAAGCCGTGCATGCCGGTCAGGGTGAAGAACGATGCGCCGAAGATGCCGCTGCCTCCCCACGACGCGTGGTCTTTCGTATAAAGGCTAACGTACTCGACGCCCTGGCCGCCCAAGAAGAGCAAACCCAAAACGATCGTCGCGACCATCCAACTCGCGAACTTCATGAAGTTGCGGTGTTTCCAGTTCTCCAGGGCGAAGTGCATCGTCGCGCCCGAGCCGAAGAGCACGACGGAGTTCATCGCCGCGAGCCAAATGTCGACGTGGGGGGCGCCCGGCGGGGGCCATCCCTGGCCCGTGTTACGCAGGTACAGATACGCGAAGATGAACGACGAGAAGAGCACGAGGTCGCTGACCATGAAGAGCAAGAAGCCCTGCACGCGAAGTTCGCGCGTCTCGATATAGAGCTGGTCCGCGTCGTCGTGCCCGTGCGTCACCGGCGTCGACAAGAGTGAAGATGCTACCGCCACTATCTTTTAACTTTCCTTTGACCGCTTAGTGGGCCGCCGCCGGTACCGGCGGGGGCGCGTCGGTGAGTTCGTCCTCGAGTCCGCGGTACGGAAGCGGCTCGTTGAAATCGTACGGGTTGGCAAAGACCGACGGAATGTGCTTGAAGTTGTAATAGTGCGGCGGCGAGGGAATCTGCCATTCCAGCGTGCGGGCGTTCCACGGATTGTGGCCGCACTTCTTGCCGTTCTTGATGCTATAAAGCGCGTTGATGATGATCAGCAAAATCGCGAAGGTCATCAAGAACGAAAACGACGACGCAATGCGATTGAGGGTCTGGAATTGCGGATCGTATTCGGCCACGCGACGGGGCATGCCGAGCAAGCCCATGTTATGCATGGGCAAGAACGTGCCGTTAAAACCGATGAAGAACAGCCAGAACGTCCACTTACCGAGCTTCTCGCTCATCAACCGGCCCGTCATTTTCGGGAACCAGAAATAGAGACCGGAGAAAACGCCCATCAAACTGCCGCCGACGAGTACGTAATGCAAATGCGCGACGATGAAATACGTGCCGTGGGCGTGCAAGTCGAAGGGGACCGCCGCGAGGAAGACGCCGGTTATGCCGCCGAGAGTGAACGTCGCGATGAAGCCGACCGCAAAGAGCATCGCCGTCGAAAAGTGGATTTTGCCGCCCCATAGGGTTGCGACCCAGGAGAAAATCTTAATGCCGGTCGGAATGGCGATGAGCATCGTCAACACCATGAACGGCAGTTGCAAAAACGGCGCCATGCCCGAGGTAAACATGTGGTGCGCCCAGACCATGAAGCCTAAAATGGCGATCGAGCAGGACGAAAACGCGATCATCTTATAACCGAAGATCGGCTTGCGCGCAAAGGTCGGAAAGACTTCCGAAACGATGCCGAAGACCGGCAAGATCATGATGTAGACGGCCGGATGCGAATAGAACCAGAACATGTGCTGCCACAGCAGCGGACTGCCGCCCTTGGTCGGATCGAAAAACGGCACGCCGAACTGGCGCTCGACGAACAGCGCGGCCAACGCGGCGCCCAATGCCGTCGTCGCGATCATGAGCAGCGGAGCCGTGACGAACTGCGCCCAGCAAAAGAGCGGCATGCGCGTGTAGGTCATGCCGGGCGCCCGCATTTTCAGTAGCGTGACCAAAAAGTTGATCCCGGTTAGCGTGGAGCTGACGCCCACCAAAAAGATTGCGGCGCACCACATCGAGGTGCCCGCTTGCCCTTGCAGCGACATCGGCGGATATTCCGTCCAACCAGCCGCCGGCGCGCCCATGAGGAATGAGCCGTAGAGCATCAAACCGGCGGGCGGGAAAAGCCAAAAGCTCAACATGTTGAGCCACGGGAACGCAACGTCGCGCGCGCCGATCTGCAGCGGGAAAACGAAGTTGCCGAACGCGCCGGTGAGCATCGGGATGATGACCAGCCACACCATCGTCGATCCATGAATCGAGTACACTTCGTTGTACGTGTCCGGCGTCATGAAACCGCCGTTGGCGTTCATTAATTGTACGCGAATCAACTCGGCCAGCATTCCGCCCAGCACCAAAAACATGAACGTGGTGACCAAGTATTGGATCCCGATGATCTTGTGATCGATCGAGAACACGTATTTGCGGATGAAGCCTTCGGGCTCGGGATGAATGTGATCGGCGATGCCGCCTGCGTGTACCGCTGCTACTGCCATGTTTGCTCCAGTTACTTCGTTGACTTCAGGAACGCGACCAGATCGGCAATGTCTTTGTCGGTCAGGCCGTTCGCAGTTTGGTTGGGCATCTGGCCCATGTCGCCCTTATAGCCCTTTTGCAGAATCTTGGCGACGTTCTCGGGAGTCGCCTTAGCCCCGTCCACGAGATTGGGATGCGCGGGATCGCTCAGCACGCCCTTAAGGCCGGGACCCACGACTTTTTGCGAGAACGGCGCGAGCGCATGGCACGCCGAGCACTTTTGCGTGAACAGCATCTTGCCCGCATTGACGTTGCCGCCCGACAGGCTAATCGCGCCGGTCGACTGCGTCGGAATCGCGTCGGAGGCATGCGCGTTTTTCTGCTGCCAGCCTTGGTACCACGCCTTGTACTTCTGCGGCGTGTCGATAACCAAGTATTGCTTGTTCATCTCTCCGTGAAGCGTGCCGCAAAACTCCGTGCAGACGATTTGATAGCGGCCCACTTTGGTCGGCGTGAAGCGCAGGGTGTTGATGATGCCCGGGACCATGTCGGCCTTGATGCGCATGTCCGGAACCCAGAACGAGTGAATCACGTCGTAGCTCGTCACGTGGAGCGTCACCGGCGTTCCGAGCGGCAGGTGCATTTCGTTGGTGATCTCGCCGTGAACGTCGGGATAGCGGAACGAGTAGAACCATTGATGTCCCAGCGCTTCCACGACCATCCCGTTGTTGTCGCCGAGCTGAATGCCGGCCCAAATCTGGATGCTGAAGATTGCCATGACGACCACGAAGACCGCCGGGACGATGGTCCACCAGAGTTCGAGCTTATTGTTGTCGTGAATCTGCACGCCGATCGCGTCCGGTCCGTCGCTAGCGCGGCGGCGGAAGGCGATCGAGAAATACAACAGATAGCCGGCCACAAAAATAAAGAGCGCCGTGCCCGAGGCCATCAGGAAGCGTGAAAGCGAATCGATCTGTTGCGCCTTGTCGACCGCCTCCGGCAGCCAGCTCGTGATCGGCGCCAGGAGCGCCCAGTACACGATGCCGATCGCGGCCAATACCGCGAGCAGAAGCGTAACGAGCCAAAAGCCCCGGTCTAGGCGGACGGCCGGATCGCGATTCTCTACAGCCAAGAACGTTACTCCAAAAAACGCATGCGCGGCGCCGTCGAGCTTCGCCCGATGCGCCCTCCAACGAAAGACATCCCTGAAACGTCTATTTGACTATAGAAAAAACCGTCCTTGCATCGCGACGACCTTTGGCGGTAGTCATACCTTCCTTTTTAATTCGGCGACGTACGAATCGACGAGCCAGTCGGTGTTCGTTATTGCAGTTCCGACGACGATGGCGCCGGCGCCGGCTTCGAGAGCGGCCCGCCCGTCCGCGGGGCAATGAATGCCGCCTTCGCAGATAACGAAGACGTCCAGGTCGGCAAAGGCGCGCACGAGGTCGAGCGCGGGAAGCTTTCGGCCACGCGTTTCCTTAGTATAGCCACATAGCGTTGTCGCGATGATGTCGGCGCCGATACCCGCTGCCGTCACCCCGTCGGCTTCGTCCGAGCAGTCGGCCATGGCGAGCGCTCCCGCCGCATGAATCGCTTCGACCAGCCCGGCCGTCGTAATGCCGCCCGGCCGCTGGCGAGCCGTTGCGTCGAAGGCGACGATCTCGGCGCCCGCGTCGACAATCTCGCGGACCTCGTGCAGCGTCGGCGTTATGTATGGTTCGAATCCGTCGTACGCTCGCTTGACGATGCCCACGATCGGCACGCGGACGCGTGCTCGCACCGCGGCAAGATTCGCGGCTCCCTGAACGCGTACCCCGACCGCGCCGTTGTCCGCGGCGGCGCGCGCCATCGCCGCGAGCACGCCGGGGTCGTCGATTGCCGAGCCTGCCCACGCTTGTACCGAGACGACCAGGCCGCCGCGCAAGCCATCGATGAGGTTCACGGCACCTCCGTTATTTCCGAAACGGCCACGCCTTCGGCTTTGTATGCGAGCAGAAGGGCGCCCGCGGCCGGATCGTAGCGCGGTTCGACCCGCCGCGCCGCCGGAAATCGCCGCGCGAGTTGCGCCTCAATCTCGCCCGCCATCAGGGAGCTGCGCAGCAGACCGCCCACGAACGCTACCCGCGGCTCTTGCATGGCCAGCCGGGCCGCAGTCGCCGACGCGAGCGCAACCAGCGCTTGCGCGCTGCTTCGGCAGTGGGCCGCCGCGCGCTCGTCTCCCGATTCGGCGGCGCCTATGATACCCACCGCGAATCCGGCGAGCCTTTCGCGTGAAATGTCGCCGGCATAGAACGCGCGCGAGAGAGCGCGCAACGACGGCTGCCCGAAATACGCGAGCATTCCGGCGCAGAGATGGTTTTCGCATGCCGCGTCGGTATCGCGCATGGCTTCGCTTGCCGCATCGCGTACCAGCGCAAACGCGCTGCCTTGATCGCCGAAGAGATAGCCCCAGCCGCCGATGGTGCAGGTTTCGCCGCGTTCGTTGAGGCCGTAGCCGACGGAGCCCGTACCTGCGATAACAAGTACGCCCGGATCCCCGCCGAGCGCGCCGGCGTGCGCTATCGGCGCGTCGTGCATCAGCGTCACGCATTCGGCGAGAAATTCGGGAGCCTTACCGTAAACGCGCCCTTCATATCCGCTGATTCCCGCAACGACCTGCGTGAAGCACGCCTTCGTGGGTAAGCCCGCTCGGTCGCGCGCGTCGGCGAGCGCCGCCTCCAGTGCGTCGCGCAAACGCGTCGAATCGGCGCCTTGTCCGACTTCATCGGCCGCAACGGCGCTGCCGCGCGCGAGCACCCGTCCCGTCTCGTCGCCAATCACCGCAGTCGTCGAACTCTGGCCGCCGTCGATACCGGCGAAGAGTTTCACGAGAGAGCGAGCAGTTCGCGCGCGAACGCGTCCGCGGCGAGTTCGCGCTGCGTGCGACCGGAAAGCCGCGCCGTATCGCCGAGCGCCTCGCGATGGTGGTAGAGTTCGTGCGCGACCGCAAGGGTTATGAATTCGCCGATCTCCGCAACGTCGAGCGCTTCGATATAGCGCAGGTTCAATCGAATGACGGGACCGTCGGGATCGTACTCCGAGCGCAGTTCGTCGGCGCCCCAATCACCCAGATCTGCAAACCGCACCTCGACGCCGCATTCACGCGCTAGCCGTAACGCACGATTGAGGGCCACTAGAGCAACACTCCATCTCCGACGAGCGTTTCGCGCAGATACTGCGGATCGACGTCGCGTAATCGCAGATTCGCCTGATTCGCCAGGGCCGCCGCGGTCCCGGCTGCTTGCCCCAGCGTCATGACCGTCGGCGTCAAACGCGTCGAGGCAAGCGCTTCGTGCGTGGTGGAGATGCAGCGGCCGGCGACGAGCAGCCGCTCGATGCTTTGCGGAACCAGGCAGCGGTACGGGATCTCATAGCTCTCGCCGGTCGGCAACCGATGCGTCGTCGTGCCGCTCCCCGACGGATTGTGGATGTCGATTGGGTAGGCGCTGCGTGCGACGGCGTCGTCGAAGTGGCGCGCCTCGAGAACGTCGTCGCGCGTGAGCGTGTAGGCGCCGACGATGCGACGCGATTCGCGAATTCCGATCTGCGCCGCGGTAGCGGCTAGGCGGCAATGCTCGAAACCCGGAACCCGCGTGCGGAAAAAATCCAGCAATTGCATTACCTGCGTGCGCGCCTCGACTTCGGCGCGCGTGAGATCGTCGGGGTCGAGCGGGTCGATGTCGGTTACCCGCGTCATATTGACGCTCACTTCGTCGGGATACGGCGTGATGAAGAACGAAACGAGTTCGCGCGGAACGCAGACGTCGCCGTCGGACTGCGCGGCGTGCCACAGATCGTAAAGCCCCGCGACGGCGGTCAGCGCGTGCGAGGTGCGTTCGTGGGCCTTGAGCGACGTGCGCATTTGATCGGGATGCATGCGTACGTACGTCGCCGTTTTACGCAAATCGACGTGACTCAAGCGAAACATCAAACTCGCCGGTTGCACCCGGCCGCGCTCGTCGCCCTGCTGCGTCGCCACGCCCGCCGACGCCGCGACGTACGCGTCGGCCGTCGCATCGATCGTGAGCCGGGCGCGATACTCGCGCCGCCCTCCGACCGTCGCGAAGACTGCGCCTTCCACGGCGTTTGCGCCGGCTGGGACGACCGCGTCGAGGAAATATGCGTGCAATAGCAGATCGACGCCGGATTCTTCCATCATCTCGAATAGCAGCGCCTTGTGTATTTCCGGATCGAACGGCGTGATCGTCGCAACGTAATCCGACGAATCCGCGATGTGGCCGGGAGAGCCGCCCATCGCCTGCAAGCGATCGACGATCTCTTGCGCGATTCCGCCCACGATACGCTTGCTTCCCGAATGAAAAGTCATCCAGGGTCCGACCATCGACGCGGTGGCGGTTCCGCCAAGAAATCCATATCGTTCGACGAGCAGCGTTCGCGAGCCGTGGCGAGCTGCGGCAATCGCAGCCGCGCACCCGGCATTGCCGCCGCCGACGACGAGCACATCGTATTCGCGCATACGAGTGGCGCTCTTCGACGCTCGGTTGGCAGGCCATTTCCGAGCATGCCGTAAAGCTTGCGCGCTCATGTTTACCCAATCCGCCAAATATTACGACGCACTCTATCGCGCGCTGGGCAAGGACTATGCGGCCGAATCGGCGCGCATCAAAGAGATCGTCGCCGAGCACAAGCGCACTGCGGGTAATGCGTTGCTCGACGTCGCGTGCGGTACCGGCAAGCACATCGAACGGCTACGCGACGATTTCGCGTGCGAAGGCGTGGACATCGATCGGAACCTGCTTGCGGTGGCCGCCGAGCGCAATCCGGGCGTTCCGATGGATTTGGCCGACATGATTAGCTTCAACCTGGGCAAACGGTACGACGCGATCGTCTGCCTCTTCGGATCTATCGGATACGCACCCAACACGATGCGTCTGGATCAGACGCTGAGTACCTTCGCGAAGCACTTGAACCCGGGCGGCGTCGTGCTGCTCGAGCCTTGGTTTACGCCGGACCAATGGCGCGACGGTCAAGTCAACGCGTTGTACGTAGACGAACCCAACTTGAAGATTGCACGAATGAACGTCAGCCGCCGAGACGGCAATGTCGCCGTCCTGCACTTCCACTATATGGTGGCTTCCACCGACGGCATCCGGACCTTCACGGAGCCGCATCGCTTGACGCTCTTCACGCGCGAGGAGTACGAAAGCGCATTTCGTAAAGCGCGCCTTTCGGTCAGCTTCGACGAGCGCGGACTGATCGGACGCGGCCTCTTCATTGGCACTCAGCCGATTCTCTAGCAGGGTGCTAAGACTTTTGCCTTAGAAAAACCAGGGAGTCGGTCGCCAAAGGTGTATTCCCGGCGTAATGTTGATGCAACGTATTAAGCCGCTCGGCCGCATCTTGGCCGAAGGCAACGACACCGAACATGGCCTCAAACGAACGCTCGGCCCGTGGGCGCTGACGGCGATGGGTATCGGCGCGATCATCGGCACGGGCATCTTTGTTTTAACCGGCGTAGCGTCGGCGACACGCGCGGGCCCGTCGTTGGCCATCTCGTTCATCGTCGCCGGAATCGTAAGCGCGCTCGCGGCACTGTGCTATGCCGAAGTCTCCAGCAAGATCCCCATCTCGGGAAGCGCGTACACCTATACGTATGCGACGCTGGGCGAATTGATGGCCTGGATCATCGGTTGGGATCTCGTGCTCGAGTACGCGCTCGGCGCGGCGACCGTGAGCATCGGCTGGTCGGGCTATTTCGCGAATCTTCTCGCGCAAGCGCATATCTGGAACATTCCGCCGCAGTGGGCGAACGGGCCGCATTGGGGGCTTCCCGGTCAGGCCGGGCAGTCCGGTTATGCGAACCTTCCGGCGGCCATCATCATCCTCATCATTACGGCGCTGCTCGCCCGCGGAACGCGCGAGTCCGGTCTCGTGAACTCCGTGATCGTCGCCATCAAGATCTGCATCGTCGTCTTTTTCATCGTCATCGGCCTCCAGCACATCAACGTCTTGAACTATCACCTCCCGCCGGGTCCGTTGACGCACGACGGCGGGTTCTTCCCGTTCGGTTGGACGGGCATGCTGGGCGGCGCCGCGTTCATTTTCTTCGCGTACATCGGCTTCGACGCCGTATCGACGACTGCTGAAGAAGCGAAAAACCCGTCGCGCGATTTACCGATCGGAATTCTCGGGAGCCTCGTCGTCTGCACGGTGCTTTACATCATCGTCGTGCTCGTGCTCAACGGCGTCGTTCCGTTCTATACGTTGAACAATGCATTTCCGGTAGCGTACGCGGTCCTGCACATGGGCTTGTCGTGGGGACCGGCGGCCTCCATCATCATTTCGTTGGGAGCACTCGCGGGTCTGACGACCGTGCTGCTGGTCATGATGTTCGGCCAGAGCCGTGTCTTTTTCGCGATGTCGCGCGACAAGCTGATTCCACCGGCGTTCACACGCGTGCACCCAACCTGGCGTACTCCGGTTTTTTCGACGGTGTTCTTCGGCATTTGCATCGCCGCGATCGCGGCCCTGACGCCGATCAATATCGTGGGTTCGCTGACGAACATGGGAACGCTGTTCGCGTTCATCCTCGTTTCGATCGCCGTACCGATTCTTCGATTGCGTCACCGCGGCCTCAAAGGGGCATTCACGGTCCCGCTGGGACCCTACCTCATTCCGATCCTCGCCGCGCTATCGGCGCTCGGCTTGATCTATTTCCTGAAAGAGAACAACCCGCTCGTATGGGGCTTCTTCCCGCTCGTGTGGCTCGCGTTCATCGTCTGGTTGATCGTCGGCCTGGTGTTCTATTACAGCTACGGAATTAAGCACAGCACCGTAGCGCTGGATGAGAACGCCAACGAATTGCTAACCGCACAACCGCCGGTCAACTAAGCTTTCCGGCGGTGAGTATCACGACCGGCGCGTCGCCTTCGCGTCCGGCCAGCTCCTCTCGAGCCAGCGCGATGGCTTGATCGGCACTCGCGAGCCCGCTAAAATCGGCGATGCGAGCGCCGTGCAACACGTACAAGTCGGGCATCGCACGCCCGACGTCGCCGAAAGCGGTGGCCGCTTCGACGGCATCGCGAAGCGCTTGGCTCGACGCCGCCGCGGACGTGCGCGTAACGTTCGCGGCGCGCAATCCTAGCCGCGCCACGCCCCCCGAATCGATCACGCGCAAGTCGCGCACGACGTTCGAACGCCCGAACCGCCCAACGATCCGCCGGTCGTATTCGAAAAGCGTCAACCTATCCGTGCCCGCACGGCGGCGCACCTCTTCGGGCGGCGCGCGCAGCACGCGCGCCGCTATCGCCAGTAACTCGGACTGGGAGCGTTCGCCGTGCGCCGCACTCTCCGCGAGCTCGCTGGCCCCGGAAGCCGTCGCGCGCACGAGATTGCGTTGCGCGTCGATCTCGACGGCGACCTCGACGCGCTCGGGCGACGCGCCCGCCGCAATCACCGCGTCTTGGGCCTGCCGCCGAATTCGCACGATATCGTCCGGAGTCGGATCGACGATCGTGCGCTCCACGACCTCGCGCACGAGCGCGAGCGCGACGCCGATTGGGGAGATGACTTCGGCGTCGCGAGCGAGACGGAAATCCAGATGCGTGCGCTGCGCGGCATAGGGAACGAGCGCGGCGGCGCCCCCGCCGCCGCCGACCACGACGAGCGCGTGGCGTTCCAATTCGTAATCGGCGACGAGTTCGTCGATGGCGGCAATAACTTTGTCCGTCGCGATATCGAGCAGCCGTCGAGCAAGTGACTCTGCGTCGATGCCCATTTCGGAGGCGAGCAGCGAAAAGCCGCGGCGAACCGATTCGAGGTTCCCATACGAAAACGCCGTTTGCGCAACGTAGCCGAGCAGATTGGACGCGCACGTCGGCGTGAGCGCTATGCGCGTGCCGTCGCGTGCCACGATGGCGACGTAATCCGCGGGATCGTGGGGCGTCGGACGGACGCGCTCGACACGAGCCCCGTCGAACGATTCCGGCGCGACGAAACTTGCGTACTTCAGACCCGCTATGTGCGCGGAGCGCGGTCCCACGTCGACGACCGCATCCGCACCGGCACGCAGCATGCTTCCGCCCGCAATCGCGAGCGTGCGCACGTCGAGCGTGCGAAGCATGGTACGATGGCCGCCGACGCGCGCCGGCCGCATCTGCGGCATCCCCGCGCGAATTGCCGAACAATCGGCGCTCGTCCCTCCCACTTCGATGAAAATTCCGTCGGTAACGTTTTCGTACAGCAGAGCACCGGCGACGCCGGCGGCCGGACCGGACAGCAACGTGAGGATCGGGCGCCGCTCGATCTCGCGAACGTCCATCACACCGCCGTCGCTGCGCATGATCATCAGCGGCGAAGCGATCGTCGCGGCCCGCACCGCGGCGTCGGTCATCTGCGCGGTCCGCACCATCTTCGGCAGGATAGCGGCATTGAGCGCCGCGGTCCGCGTACGCGCACGCAAGCCGTACATCGAACTGACTTCGTGTCCGGCCGTCGCGAAGATTCCACGTTCGCGCGCGTATCGCACGACCGCCTCTTCGCCTTCGGGGCGGTCGACGCCGAACGATTCCGAAACGGCGATCGCTTCTGCGCCTGCGGCGTGCAGCGCATCCACGTGCGCGCGCGCCGTCGCGGCGTCGCGCGCGAAAGCAAACTGTGGCGCGAACGGCGCGTTCGGGGCGAGGTCGAACGGTTTGAAGCGCATCTGCGATCGCGCCAAGAGCGCCGGTCCGTTCAAAAGACCGACGACGCCGACGGCGGCAACGTCGCCTTCCAGCAACGAATTCGTCGCTTGGGTCGTCGAGTGCGCGATGAACGCGACCTGCGATGGATCGATTCCGCGGTCGCCGAGCAGCAGCTCGATGCCCGCTATTATTCCGGCCGCTACGCCTTCGGGAGCGTCGTGCGACGTCGGCACCTTAACGCTCGCAACGAGCTTGCGCGTCGCGGCGTCGATGGCGACCACGTCGGTGAACGTACCGCCGACGTCGATTCCCAAGCGCAGCTTGCGGTCGCTCATCGGCTCACAGCGCCGCTAACTCATCGTACAAACACGCGAGCGTCTTGATGCCGCCGTAGAATTGGCTCAGCGTGAACTTTTCGTTCGGTGCGTGTATCTGATCGTCGGGCAGGCCGACACCGATCAATACCTGGGGAAGGTTTAAAATACGGTCGAAACTGGCTACCGGACCAATGGTGCCGCCGGTGCCGATGAACACGGGCGCTTTGCCGAAGCCGGCCTCCATCGCGCGAGCGGCCGCCGCCACCGCCGGATGATCGCGCGAGGTGACGACCGCGCGCGTATCGCCGCCGGACTCAACGCGAACGCGCACTCCGGTCGGGACGATGCTCTGCACGTACGAAGCCAGCGCAGCCTTAATCGCATGCGGGTCTTGGTCGCCGACCAGGCGCGCGGATATCTTCGCTTTCGCCCAACTCGGAACGATTGTCTTACTCCCCGGCCCTTGATACCCACCCCAGATACCATTGCACTCGAGCGTCGGCCGAAACCACATCCGCTCCAACGCCAAGCGGCCGCTCTCGCCGAAAAGTTCCGGCACGCCGAGTTGGCCGGCTTGGGCCGCCTCGTCGAACGGCAACGCGCGCAGTTCGGCAAGATGCCGCAATTCGAGATCGTGGACGCCATCGTAAAAGCCCGGAACCAGCACCCGGCCGTCGGCGTCTTTTAACCGGCCGATGACGTGCGCGAGAGCTTCGATGGGATTGCGCACGATGCCGCCGTAGTAGCCCGAGTGAAGATCGTTCGTCGGGCCGTCAACGACGATCTCCCAGTGCACCAGACCTCGAATCGACGTGGTGAGCGAGGGCATGTCGTCCGCGAATACCGCCGTATCGGAAATCACCGCGAGGTCGGCCGCGAAACGCTCGCGATACCGCGCGAGCGCGGAATCGAAATTCGGCGAGCCTATCTCTTCTTCGCCTTCGATCACGACTTTGACGTTTACCGGAAGGCGGCCGCGCGTGCGCATGTGCGCTTCGAGCGCCGCGAGATGCATCAGCACCTGGCCCTTGTCGTCGACCGAACCGCGCCCGTAGATGTTGCCGTCGCGAACCTCCGCTTCGAAAGGCGGACTCCGCCACAATTCAAGCGGATCGACCGGTTGCACGTCGTAGTGCCCGTAGATCAGCACCGTCGGTTTTTCCATTGCGCCGAGCCACTGGCCGTACGCTAACGGGTTTCCGTCGGTTTCGAGCACCTCGGCGTCGAGACCGATCGCACGCATGCGTTCGACGAGCCGTTCGCAGCAGCGGCGCACGTCCTGCTTGCGCTGCGGGTCGGCGGATATTGACGGAATAGCTATCCAATCTTTGAGCTCGTCGACGTATGCGTCGCGCCGGGACTCGCAATAGGCAGCTAATTGTGGATCGATCGCAGTCATGCCGTGTTTTATCCTTGAAATGGCCGATCGAGCCGCACGTCGATCGTGGTTGCGCCGCGCTGCAGTTCGAACGAGTGGGGCTTACCGTCGTACGCCCGCAGTTGGGTTTGATACGTCCCGTATTCCCACCAAAACTTTCCGTCGAGTTTGTTGACGACGTCGTTGCTGCGCATTCCGGCGGCATACGCCGGACCGCCCGCCCGCACGAACGCGCGCATGTTGCCGTCGACGGTTTTGAAGAGCGAAAAATAATATGTCGGCGGGCTACCCGGATCGTATGCGAGGCCTTCGCGAAACAGATTTTTCGCCGGGACCGGATGCAACTGCGCCCACTGTTGCAAACGCGAAACGCCTTGCGAGGCGAGCGCCGCAACGTCTGCAGCGGTCGGGCCGCTGCCGAACACGGCGTGATCGTGCCATTCGTCGACTTCCCATCCGCCGCAGTCGGTAAGCACGACGCCAACATCGAGATCGGTGCCTTCGGCGATCGTGAAACTCGTCGACGTCGCCTTGACGTACGCTATGTAGCGCTTGCGCGAGCAGTCGGCCGCGTTTGGATCCTGCTGCGAAGCATATGCGCGAACGCCGTCCCATCCGTCGAGCCCCGTCACAATCGTTCCGGCCGCTTCGCGTGCCGGAACGCTGCCGTCGTCTCCAACGGCGATTCGCCCGGCCGCGCGCGAAGGCGCGAAAAGGCCGGGAGGGTTCTCCGCAGCCGCCGCGACCGGAATCGGCAGCGCAAACGCGCGCGCGCCCAGCAGCGATCCCGAGGCGGCAACGATGGCGATGCAGGCCGCCGTCGCGACCGCGACTTGATAGGGCAACGTACGTTTGGTGATTTCGTCGATCGGCGTTCCCGTATAGTTTGCGACCCAGACGTTGGCGGTGTTGGTCGGATCGCATACGTTTTGCACTTGCACGACGGCCATTATCGTTGCCACGAGCAGGACGGGCGGAAAAACGTGCGCGGTGAGCAGAACCGTGAAGATCGCGATGCCGACGCCGAACGGGTTGAGCGGGCCTCGATAGAGCACGAGCGGACTCAACAGTCCGAACACGACCACGTACACGATTGGGTTGTGCAGCGCACCGAACGAAACCAGCGGCTGCAATGCCGCCGCGAATTGCGGCGCGGTCGTGGCTTTGAGGAGCATGCCGATTCCGACGAAGAGGATGATCGCGGGCGCAACGTCTTCGACGCCGCGAATCGCGGCCGCGACCAGCGTAGGCACGCTCTGTTTTGGGCGCGTCGTCAGAACGCCGTAGATCGCCGAGAGAATGAAGGCCAGCGTCGCATCGACCTTGAGAAAGAAGTACAGAACGATCGGCAAGACCGGCGTGATCAGCGACCACCAGGGAACGCCGCGAGCGGCCGGTTCTTCAGCGCGGACGGCCCAGGTCGCGTACTCGCGCGACGTGCGAAACGAAACGATCGCGTATACGACGAGAGCGACGGCGTCGATGGCGGCCAGCACCAGGGCGTATTGGTAGAGCTGCTGCTGATGCACGCCGAAGAGTTTCGTGTAGAATTTCCAATTCGCGATGTTAAAAATGAAACCGAGCGCGAACGACATCAAAAACAGCGTCGATGCGACTTTTCGAGGGACGCCGGTGGTCATCATGATCGGCAGAACTATGGAGCCGACCATGATGATGGCGCCCAGCCCCGAGAGCGAAACGAAGAGCACTGCGACGACCGCACACAACACCAACGCCAGCACCATCGGGCGTTCTCCGCCGAATTCGGCGGCAAAATTGACGATCGCTTTGGCTATTCCCGTGTCGAGCGTAACCCGCCCCAGCATCGCACCGAAGATCACGGCGATGTAGACCGGGGCCAGTAGCGCCGCACCGTCGACGACGATTCCACTCACGTCGCGCACCGGAACGCCCGCGACCAGCGCCATGCACACCGCCATCAGCGGCACCGCCAAGATCGCCGGGGTGACGCGAGCATACATCAGGCCCGCAAAAATCACGAAAACCAGCAGGATGAGCAGCCCGCTAATCACGTTTCGGCGCCTGCAAACCGAGGACGTCCTCTAATGAGGGGAATGTCTTTTCACGCACGTAGTCTTCGTACGTCATCGCGTCGATCTTATCCGCGCGTTCGATGGCGCGCCCGGCCGTCATCCGATAGCGCTCCATGTTGCCCGCCAAATGACCGGGCCGGCTTTCGTAGAGCCACGCCCTGCGGTAGAGGGGTGCGATGGCCTCGTAATCGTCGCGCAATTCCCAAAACCAGTACTTGCACCAGAAGAGATCGCGAATCGTTCGGCTATGTGGCTTGCCGATCTGCGCTCTGGCGTCGGCGTAGTAGTCGCGAACTTCTCGCGCGACCTGATATTTGCGGCCGAGCAGATCGTACCGCCGGGCCGCAAGATACATGACGCGCGCCGTTTCGCGGTGCAACGCGGGCGGGTGCTCGAGCACGTGGCTCTCCACGGTTTCGGCCTCGAGGCGCACCGCGCGAATATCGACTTTTGCCATTCGCGCCGCCACGCGTGGGTCAAACGGGTCCGCCCAAAACAAGTAGTCCGACGTATCGTACGCACTCGCCGTGACGCGGCTCTGCGCATCCGCAAGTCGCGCGAAATCTTGGCCGTACTGCGGATCGTCGCTTCCGAAAAACGCGTAGGGGAAATCGCGCTGGAACCGTTGAGGGTCGACGCTCGCCCGTTCCCACCCGCTGGTCGCAGCATACAGTACCGGGTACCATGTCGCTTCATAGAGCGTCTCGCCGTCGTCGTGCCATACCGTTTGAAACAGGCCCAGCACGCGCGCCGCTTTGCCTTGCGTGATAAAGGTATTCTCGTTGCGCAGGGCTCGAGCGATGTCGGGATAGAGTTGGTTCCAGTTGTTTGCGCCCGGAGCCACCATCTGTTCGAATCCGCCGCTTGCGATGCGTTTAATGTAAGGCTCGAACGTCTTTTCGTCGCCGTAATGCCAGTTGACGATCACCGCATTCTTCGGCAAGAGCGGCATGATCGAAGGGTCGCTTTGAATGCCGTCGTCCCAGAGCATTACGCGCGCGCCGGATGGCGCGATCAGCGCGTTCATCGCATCGATATGGGCGGCGTACACCTGTGCCTTTCCGCGTTGCGCTACGAGGGCGGCGCTCGCGCCGTCGCCGAGCTCGGACGTTTCATCGGAGCCCACGTGAAAAAACGGCGGATGAGGGATTACCGCGAGTTCGTCGTCGATGAGCGTTTTTAGGTACGAGTGCGATAACGGCGACGCGGGGCTGAGCAGATAGTCGTGCTGCAGTTCGCCCGCGCTCGCATAGCGTTCGAGCGCGAGCGTGCCGTGCATGTGCGCGAAGGTCTGCTGCTCCGGAATTAACGTAACGTGGTAGCGCTTCGCGTAGGCGTCGAGCGCGCCGAGCTGGGAGGGAGTGATGCCGTCGAGCGGCGCCGGCAGCGGCTCGTGCGGATCGCGAAAAACATTTTCCATATACGGCGAATAGCCGTTCATTTTGAACGCGGCGATCGTGCGAATGCGTTCTTCGAAATACCGCATCGTCGGTAGCGGGCCGCGCGAAACGTCGTCGGAGAGCACGCGCCAACGCAGAGCGGGTGAATCGTCGATGACGGCGCACGGTAACATCCAGCCGCGTCCCCGGCGCTGCGGAAGCTGCGCCAGCGTCATCGCCGCGTAGAAAGAGCCGGCCGGGTCTCCCGCTTCGATCGAGATCGCGCCGCCCGAACGCACGCGCATCCGATAAGCCTGCGGCGCGAGCGCGGCATGGCCGACGCGCACGTCGGGTCGTTTGGATCTCACCAGCTTGGGAATCCCGAGTGCCGACCAGCGCGCGTCGATCAGGTCGAAAGCGGCAGCGTCGAAATCGCTCGCGACTCGTAGCGGGCGTTTAAAGGTAAAGGGCCGCCCGCAAGGCGAGCTGCGAATCGACGAGGGAGCGGGCAACACGTGGAACGCCGCCTCCTGCGTCCGCCCTCGCATCGGCACGGCCATCGCAAAGAATACGACGCACCAAATGGCCCACTGCCGCACCTCGCTCGCGCTATCCGCGCATGGCGGCGTCGCGCCGGTCGAGAGCAGCGTTGGAGGCGTTCACGAATCCCGGCAGATCCTCCAAGCCAAGCGCCGCCGTCCGTCCGGCGAGAGCCACGACCTCCAGGTCGGCGGCCAGCAGCGCGTCGATCCGCCCGCGGTCCGGATTCGACGACTCAAAAGCCTTGAATATCCGTTGATCCATGAACTCGCAACGCAACACGAGCGCGTCGAACGCGCCGCTGTCGCCATGCTCCGACCGGTAGGCGGCAAGCCGTTCCCCCAGGTACGATCGAATCAGCTGGTCGGAGCGGCGGCGGCTTTCCTCGTCGCCGTACCCATCGAAATCCGCGATGGCGGACCGGATCTGCTCGAGCGCTGCCATGGCCCGCGACCTACGACGCAACTCAGGCCAAACCCCGCTCGGGCCGACACCTAGAAGGATATGGGCTTGCTCACCGGCTTCGCGATCGCGCTCGCCATCGGCGTCTGCATCGCGCTGCACTCGCTCTTCCGGCGCTACACGCGCGAACGCGACGAAAATCGCCTCGTGCGCGCGCTCTTTTCGCGCTACGTCCCCGAGCAGATCGTAGACGAGTTGATCGAGCGCAACGACCCGCGTCTGTTTACCGCGCAGGCATACCACGCTACGATTTTGTGCGCGCGCATTCGAAATTTCTCGCTTTTGGCCGAGCGGCTCACGCCCGAAGAGACATTGCGCTACCTCAACGAGTTCTATGCGATTGCCGGTCGCTCGATCGAGCGGCAGCGTGGCGTGATCGAGAGTCTGCGCGGCGATACGATCACCGCCGTTTTCGGCGTCCTCATCGACACGCCGTTTCAAGAGGAACGGGCGCTACGCGCGGCGCTCGAAACGGTCCGCCTCATCAACGCGATGAACGCGCGCTGGAGTTCACAGGGACGGCAGCCATACGTCGTCACGGTCGGCGTGAACACCGGGGCAATCGTCGCAGGCGACGTCGGATTTGCGCGCCGCCGCGAATTCGCGGTCGTCGGCAATGCAGCGCACGTTGCGGCTCGCTTGCAGGTCGCCGCCGAGGAACTCAACGCCTACATTCTGGCCTCCGCAACGACGTTCGAGCCGGTGGCCGACCAATTCGTCGGCGTTGCGGCAAATACGCTGCCGTTGCGCGGCCTCAAACGCACGCAAAAAGCCTACATCGTGCGAGGGCTCACGACGCGCAGCGAGGAGGACTTGCTGCACTTGCCAGGCGACGGGGCGTTCGCGCAAACCATCGTCACACCCGAATCGGTGTCGCCGGAGGTACAACCCGAGCAGCCCTTTATCGTGCAACCTCGCGAGCCGGTCGCGGCCGGCACGCAGACGTCCGCCGGATCCTGGTTCGGAGGCCTGGACGACCCGTTTCCGGCAATGCCGGAGCCGCCGCCGCTTGCAGGTACGTATGAAGATACGCACGGCCCGCCAATGCAGCTGCCGCCCTAGCAGCCTAGCCGGATGCTCGATACATCCACGCCGGACTTCCTTGCGTTACGTTCAACCGAGGGCAACCGACGAATGAAGCGAAGCAGAACGACGTGGAAGATGCAGGCCGGCTCATGGCCCGAGTACGGGCGCGCGACGCATCGGCATTCGAAGCCCTCTACGATTCGTACCATCGGCTCGTGTACGGAGTTGCGCTGCGGATCCTCACCGATGTCGGCGGGGCCGAAGACGTGACGCAAGCGGTGTTTTTGAAATTGTGGAGTTCGCCAACCGTGTTTGAAAGCGGCAATTTCGCGGCCTGGATCGCCCGGGTAACGCGCAATCGCGCTTTGGACGTCTTGCGCAGCAAATCGCAACGTCCCGAAGGCGAACTTCCGTGTGCGGTTGCCGACGAAGAACAGATCGAGGAAACCGCCTTCGCACACATCGACGCGGCCGCCGTACGCGGCGCGCTCGCGCAGCTTCCCACGGAACAACGCGAACCGATCGAGATGGGGTTTCTCAACGGTATCACGCACGAAGAAATCGCGCGACGCACCGGCATTCCGTTAGGAACGATTAAGACGCGTATTCGCGCCGGACTGCGCAAACTTCGCTCGGCGCTCGATGGGGCGGTGACGGCATGAACGTCCACGAAGAATTGCTCGACGACGTAGCGGTCTACGCGCTCGGCGCGCTCGCCGCGCCCCAAGCGCAGCGCGTCCGGCAGCATCTTGTCGATTGCGCCGAATGCCGTGCCGAGTACAGGGCGTTGAGGCCGGTGGCGGATCTGGTCGGTCTTACGGCCGAATCCGCGGCACAGCCCAGCCGAATGCTCAAGGCGCGCATCATGAAGCAGATTCGCACGGACGCAGTGCCCAATAACGGGGCGAGCGCGCCTAGCGCGGCGACGGTTCGTGCGGTTCGACCGATCGTGTGGCCGGCATATGCCGTCGCGGCGGCGTGTTTTGCGATCGCGCTCGTCACGTCGATCTTCAACATTTCGCTCAACGAATCGCTCAAGCAATCGCAGAACGAACTGGTCGCAACGAGCGCGCGTTCGTCTTCGCTCGCGCGCGGCGTGCAAGTGCAAAAGCAAACCATCGCAGATCTGCTATCGACCAGCTCCAAGCGCTACGGGGTGGCCGGCGGCGAAGTAGTCAAGCACGGAGAACGACTCTACATCGCGATGCGCCAATTGCCGCCGCCGCCCAAGGGTAAAGTGTATCAGGCCTGGACGCTGATGGCGGGAACGAAGACGATGTCCCCGTCGGTCACCTTCGTACCGAATAACGCCGGTGTCGCGCTCATCCCGCTGCCCGAAAATGGGGCGCACGTTACGGCGGTCGCACTCAGCGTCGAACCGGAAGGGGGCAGCAAACAGCCGACAAGCACGCCAACCTTCGTTGTCAAACTCACCTGAGTCTCCCCGTGCATCCGGTGACGTGAAACCCGGCGTCCAGCGGCTCGTGCCCGCCTACGAAGCTGCCGCGTTGGCCTTCTTGGCGCTTTCGCCGTACGACAACGTGTTTCTCACCTGGTTGATCGAGCGCGAGCGCTCGAGCGCCACACGTGCCGGATTGCACGTGTATCTCGACGCCGACATGCGCGTGCGCGGCGTCGCATTCTTCGGACGGCAAGTCGTTCTCGCCGCCGATGGCGAGCGGGTGGTCGATGCGTTTGCCGATGCGGGGTCGGCTTTCCGGTTCGAGCGCATGATCGTCGGCCCACGGTCGTGCGTAGAGCCGTATTGGCGTCGCGTGCGTCCATGGCACGCGCCCGCGCGCATCGTGCGCGAAAGCCAGCCGTTGCTCGCACTGCAACGCGGCGCGCTGCGCGCGAACTCCGACGGCGTCATCACTCGCACGGCCCGCGCGGACGAGTGGAAGACGATCGCGAAAAATTCCGCCGAGATGATCGAACACGAACTCGAGTACGATCCACGCAGCGTTTCGGGCGACTTCGGTGCGAACGTTCGCGCGATGATCGCGCGCGGACTGTGGTGGGTCGGAGAGTCCGACGCCGGGCTATGCTTCTTTTGTAACGTAGGACCGTCGAGCCGCCAGACGCTCCAGCTTCAAGGCATTTGGACGCCGCCGGAATTGCGAGGCCGCGGTCTGGCGAGCAAAGCGCTGCACGGAATCTGCGCGCAGTTGCTCGACGTTCATCCCACCCTTTCGCTGTACGTCAACGCCTTCAACGCAAACGCACTGGCGCTTTACGAGCGCGTGGGATTTGCGCGCTGCGGTGAGTTCGCGACGATCCTTTTTTAAGGATCGCCGCGCCCGTCGTTTACTCCTGATCGTGACGGTGAAACGTTCCCTCCACGTTGTGCACGCCGGTCTCGACCACCGCCTCGGTCTTGCGGAAGAGATTGACGATCCAAGAGATCACGGCGATGAACCCGATGATCGCAAACAGGAAGACGATGCCGAAGATCCAGGCGCCGATGTGCACCAGGTGAACCACGAACTGTTCCATACGAGCCCTCCCCAAAATCGTGAAGCAGTAGCAAGGGAACCGGTCGATTACTTTGCGGGTCGGCGTCGACTATGCCTTGCGGGAGCGGCGGGTGCCCTGCCGAACGTCGTACGGTACCGTACTTTTTACCGGAGGATGATTCCATGAAGCGTCTTCTTACATCGGTCTTAACTCTCGCCGCGCTCGTTTCTATCAGTGCGGGAGCGGCGTCCGCCGGACACATGAAGTCCGCCATGCATCACAAAACGATGTCCAGCCACTCGTGTCCCGCCGGCCAGCATTGGGTCAAGGGCTACATGCGGGCGGGCAAAAAAGTCCACGGGTATTGTCACAAAGCTTGAAGTCCGGGAATGCGATAACTCGCAAAAAACGCGGCGCCTTCGGGGGCCGCGTTTTCTATATCAAGCGAGCGCCGGGTAGCCCGTGTTCCCCGGTTGGCCCCGCGTCAACCGCGGGAACATACGGCTGCGGGAAAGCATAGAGTATGTCACGGAGCCGTTCATGCCCAATACGCCACGCGATCACGTTCTAAGTAATTTCGACCCGCACGACGTCGCCTGCGCGATGGAAATTTACGTGCGCGAACTCGACACGCGCGCCGTCGCACGGACGCTCGCCAAAGCCAGCCACCGCCTTCCCGCGTATTATCGAACGGTGATCGCTGAGCGGCTGCCCGCCGCCGGGAACGACGTACCGGCGAAACTGGACGCCGCCTCCTTCGAACGCATCGTCGCAGAATCGCGCAACGACGACGAATTGCGCGACGCACTGATCGAATGCTTGCGCACGAACTTGCGCGCGATTCCCCTCATCGGTGGGTCGTTCGCCGAAAACATCGTGCGAATTACCCGCGGCGAAGCGCCGGTATCGCGCGGTTCGCACGGCATGACACGCGGAACGGTGGTTTTTGCTACGCTCGCCGTAGCTCTCGCGATCGGTGCCGGCGGCGAGCGCGTCCTCGAACGCAGCGGCTATCGTTTCGCAGTGATTCCCCCACAAGCATCGCCCTCGGCAGGCCCGCGGCTTTCGCGTACTACCGTGGCTCGCGTTTCCGCTAGGCCGCGCACGCCCACGCCCGTTACCGCCCCGCGCGCGCTGACGGCCGTGCAATCCAGGCCCACGCCGGCCAACGCGCCCGCGCCCACATCCGCGCCCACGCCGCAAGTCTTTGTTACCGCGGTGCCGCCGCAATCGCGCACCCACGGCACCCCTCCTCCGGGCAAAGGCAGCGTTTCCGTCGCGCTTCCCCTCGTGACGGCGCCGCCCGCGACGCCGGAACCGCAGATTGCGCCCGATCTTTCGGATATGCCCGATGCGACGAATACGACTACCAATCCGATGCCGATGCCCTCGGCGGCGGGTGCGAATGTTCCCGCAGGCGTGGCGGTTGCCCGCCCAACGCCCAAGCCGAAACATAAGCCCCTGATCGTTCGACTCGTCAACGGACTCAATCCGTTCAAGCCGGGCAAAGCTCCCACACCGAGCGCGACGCGTACCCCATGAGACTTGACGCTACGCGAGACGTTGGAACATGATATGGGCGAAGGAGGCGATCGTTCTGGCGCACTACGTCGTTGCCGGAATCGCACGTACCTCGGATCCGGCACAACTCGAAAAATTACTGATGGGCTGCGCCGAGCTCGACGCGCAGCGGCTCACGATCATTACGAAGGCGAGTGCGACCGCAGCGCATGAAGATTCGCCGCTACGGTTCGCGCACGCGACCGGCAGCACGTTCGGCGGGCGAGGCGGGACTGACGGAACGGGCGTTCCCGGCATCGGTGGCCGTTCGCCGACGCTTTCTTCACTGGTCGCAGGCGGGCACGTTCCGCACTATTTGCAGGGAGTCGCGATTCCGCGCGATGCGGCCGAAAATTACGATATCGCGGTAGATGAAGGCCGAAGCGTCGTGACGTTCAAAGCGACACCGGAAGAAGCCGCGAACGCCGAAAGCGCGCTGCGCGGATGCGGCTTGGTCAACGTCAGAACGTTCAAACCGCCGCCGGTCACTGCGAAGAGTTAGCGGATGCCTGCGCCTTTTCGAAGTTCGGCGAGAGTTGCGTCGCGAGATCGCGATAGAGATGGCGCATGGCATCTACCATGAGCGACCCGACGCGAAAGATTCCGTCGCCGGAAAAACGTATTGCGGTCCACGCCATGGCGTTATGGCGTTGAACGAGCAAGTACGTGTCGTTTCCTTCGGCGTAAACGGCGAACTGATCGGACTCGGCGACCATCTTCATGCCGTCGAGCTTCGATTTATCGATGCGGTCGACAAAATCCATGACCTTGTTTTTCCTCACGTAAATAGAACGTATTGGAGAATGCGCTTTACCGACGGCCGCGCCGCATTCCCGCCGCGCCTCGCCCGTGGCGGGCGGCGATGAATCGTAAGCCGCCCGAGAAAGCGCTCTCGGACCTCGACCCGTACGCAGTCGCCAACGCCATGGAGACCTACGTCCGCGCTATGGATGCGAGCGTACTCGCGCGCACGCTGAAGAAAGCCAGCAGGCGGCTCCCGCCCTATTACCGGGGAGCGATCGCGGCGCAGCTTGCCCGGCGCGAGCCGCGCGATCGCGACCAACTAGACCCCGGCGAGTTCGAGCGGTTGCTGTCCGACGTCGAAAAAAATCGCGACCTGCCCGAAGCGCTCATCGTTTGCCTCCGCGGGAATTTGCGCGCGATACCGTTCATCGGTAGCGCGTTTGCCCGCAACGTCGCCAGAGTGGCCAACGGCGAGAACCCGGTTCCAGGCCGCGACGATACCGTTCGATTGACCGCGGCAATCCTCGGTGCGCTGGTTGCCGCAATAGCTCTGGGTGCATTCGGGAGCCGAACGATCGTAGAGAGTCGCGTTCCGGTGCAACGCATCGCGAGAGCCGTCGTAACCCCGGCACCACACGCGATGCCGGTTCGGCGGCCGCGAACCATCGTGGTTCACCATCGTCGTCCGTCCAAACCGGTCGCCGTCCGCAAGGTCGCTACGCGCGAACCGAATCCGGCGCCGGTGCGCCACGCGCACGCTCGCGTCATACGCCGTATCGTTCGCCACGTCGCGCGCGCGCGCAAACCGCGCGCGGTCGCAAGGGTACGCCCGCGGCGCGTTGCTCGACCCAAAGTAGCGGTACGAACGGTAATACCCGTCGTCCCGAGTGCCGTCCCTAGCACGGCTCCAGTACGACGAAAACGCGGCGTCTTTCCGTTTCTGGGCCGGCTACTTTCGGAGATCAATCCGTTCAAGCACCACCGGCATCGCCGGGGGCCGCGCACGCAGACGACGGTTCGCCCAATTCAATAGCGCGTCGGGACACAGGATGTCTCGGCCGTCGCGCGTGATAGAGCACAGGTGCGGGAAACCCTCGACCTCGACGACGCGCTGAAGCACTACTTCGGCTACGAAACGTTTCGTCCGTTGCAGCGTGAGATCGTCGAAGCGACGTTGTCGGGCGACGACGTACTGGCGTTGCTTCCCACCGGCGGCGGAAAATCGCTGTGCTTTCAGCTGCCTGCACTTTTGCGTCCGGGCCTGACGCTGGTCGTCTCGCCGTTGATCGCGCTGATGAAAGATCAGGTAGACGCGTTAACGGCCAACGGCATTGCCGCAACGTTTTTGAATAGTTCCATCGATGCAACCACCGCCGCACGCCGGCTCGACGCGCTCGACCGGGGTGAGTACCGGCTGCTCTACGTCGCGCCCGAACGAATAGTTCTCAGCAGCTTCCTCGCGCGATTGGACCGGTGGCCGCTGCGCTGCATCGCGATCGACGAAGCGCACTGCGTCAGCGAATGGGGACACGATTTCCGGCCGGAATACCGGCGCATCGTTACCCTTCGTCAGCGCTATCCCGGCGTGCCGTTCCTTGCGCTAACCGCGACCGCAACCGATCGCGTGCGTGACGACATCGCTCGCTATCTATCGTTGCGCGAGCCGCGACGCTTCACCGCGAGTTTCGACCGGCCAAATTTACGCTACAGCGTGTTCGAAAAACGAGACGCTTTCAAGCAGTTGTCTGCCTGGGCCTCCGCTCGCGCCAACGAGAGCGGCATCGTATACGTGCAAAGCCGCAACGGCGCCGAAGACCTCGCGAGCCGCCTGTGCGCGACCGGGATAACCGCGCGCCCCTATCACGCGGCGCTGGGAACGGGTGAACGAGCGCGCAATCAGGAGCTTTTCATTCGCGACGAAATCCGCGTCATCTGCGCGACGATCGCCTTCGGAATGGGGATCGACAAACCAAACGTGCGGTACGTCGTGCATTACGACGTCCCCAAGAACATCGAAGGCTACTATCAGGAAACCGGTCGCGCGGGCCGCGATGGACTCCCGAGCGAATGCGCGCTTTTTTTCTCCGGTGGCGACGCCGCCAAACAGCGCCACTTCATCCGGCAGATCGAAGACGAAGGCGAACGCGCTCAGGCGGAATCGCGGTTGCGCCAAATGCTGGATTTCGCGGCGACCGCCTCGTGCCGCAGAGTGCACATCTTGCGGTATTTTGGTGAAAGCATCGCGTCCGACTCCTGCGGAAACTGCGATAACTGTTTGTTTCCGCCGGAACGGTTCGATGCTACGGTAGCCGCGCAGAAATTACTCTCGTGCATCTACCGGATTCGCGAACGCAGCGGGTTTTCGACCGGCGCACATCATATCGTCGACGTTTTGCTCGGTACGCCCACGGACAAAATGCAATCGTACGGCCACCACCGCCTCTCGACATTCGGCGTCGGCGTCGAACATACCAAAGACGAGTGGCTCGCCGTCATCTCCGAGTTATTACGCCTGGGTTGCATCGAGCAGGACGCCGTGCACAAAACGCTCGTTCTCACAGCCGACGGCATGCTCGCGCTCAAAGAACGACGCGTTTTCGAGGTCGCGAAGTCGAAGATCGTTCATTCCGGGAAGGGCCGCCGTAAAACCAAAGGACCGAGCGTCGGCGCGGCGCCATACGAAGAAGCGCTGTTCGAAGAGCTGCGACGATTGCGCAAACGCTTGGCCGACGATCGGGGCGTCCCGCCCTACGTCGTATTCTCAGACGCGACGCTACGCGAGCTTGCCGCTCAAAAACCGGAAACGCAAAGCGCCTTTCGCCGCGTCGGCGGCGTCGGCGACGTCAAACTCGAGCAATACGGCGAAATCTTCACCGCGGCGATCCGGGAGTATGCAACGCAGTAGGCGCCGCAACCGTAACGACGTCAAACGCGGTGCCCGCGTCCATCTTCACGTTGCGCGCCGGATTGCCGACCGCACCGATAAAGAGAATGCCTCCGATCGGAAGCGGAAACGGAAAGATATGTAACAACGAGCGCTTCGACGCTTTGCGGCTGTCCTTGGGTGCGATCGCTACGGCGACCGTCCCGCCGGCCGGGAGCTCGATCGTTTCCGGCTGCAATTGCAGGACGCCGCCTTTGGTCGTTCCGTTCGATCCCTTGGCCTGCGCGATGATTCCGCGACCCATACTTCCGCTGGGAATTACAACGTCGCCGGCGCGCACGCCGGCGGTGGTTTTGAACGAAAACGGATCGCCGGCCTTCGCCGACTGCGAAGAAACGCTCTGCGTCAAGGCGACGGGAACCAGAACGCCGGCAGGCACAGCCACGGTTTGAGCTCCCGCCGGCGCGGCGGCCCCGATGCAGAACGCAACCAGGGCGCACGATCGAAACAACATTTGCAAACCTCCAGCCCTAATGTACCCGCATTACCCCCCGGCGACAGAGGATGATGACGGGAGCGGCGACAGGCGATGGATGGGATAGCTGAGTGCAGTCCACTGTCAGGGTGACAAGGGTGCGCCCCTTTTTCGATGAGTCCGGCCGGCGAGAATGGCGATCGCTAGATCCTGGAAGGTTCGCCCCAACAGAGCGACAAGCTTCATATTCTAGTTTGCGGTCGAGGCCACGGAGGCTGCGTCTACGGTGGATTTCTGTTGAACGAACCCATAGGCCGCGCGTCGCTACCGACGGGTACGGTCGCGTTCCTCTTTAGCGATATCGAGGGAAGCACGCGCCGGTGGGAGGCCGAACCGAGCGCGATGGCGATCGCGTTGCGCCGCCACGACGCGCTGGTGCGCGAGGCGATCCTCGCTCACCGGGGATGCATTTTTAAGACGCTGGGTGACGGGTTCTGCAGTGCCTTCGACACGGCCGGAGATGCCGTAGCCGCTGCTCTCGCGGCACAGCAAGCGATCGGCGCGGAAGATTTTACGGCGGTTGGCGGATTGCAATTACGCATGGCCATTCACGCCGGGTCCGCGCACGAACGCGACGGTGATTTCTTTGGACCCGCCGTCAATCGCGTGGCGCGCCTGCTCGCGATCGCGCACGGCGGCCAGGTCGTGCTTTCGGGCGTAGCCGCGAACCTCGCGGGTGGCGCGATGCCGCCGCAGACGTCGCTGCGCGATCTCGGCGAACACCGGCTCAAAGACCTCGCGGAGCCCGAACGCGTGTACCAGCTGGTAGCGCCCGGTGCGCGCGCGGATTTTCCGCACCTGCGTTCGCTTGAGGCGTTTCCCACCAATTTACCGCGTCAAGCCAGCACGTTCGTGGGCCGCGATTGCGACATCCTCGAGATTAAGGAGCTGCTGCGCAAAGCCGATCTCGTGACGATCGTGGGGACCGGAGGGGTCGGTAAGACGCGCACGGCGACGCACGTCGCGGCGGATTTGCTCGACGAGTACGGCGACGGCGTGTGGTACGTCGAGCTGGCGCCGTTGTCCGATCGCTCGCTGGTCGCAAGTACGGTGCTCTCGACGCTGGGCGTAACGCAGAACGCCGGCCAGGCCGCATCGGACGTGCTGCTCGCGCACCTCAAGAATCGCAACATGGTGTTAGTGCTCGATAACTGCGAGCACGTCATCGCGGAAGCGGCTCACGTCGTCGACGCGATCTTGCGAACGTGCTCCCGCGTGAAGGTGCTGGCTACCAGTCGCGAGGCGCTCAACGTAGCGGGCGAGCACGTCTACCGGCTACCGTCGCTGCGCGTGCCGCCGGCCGGCGAGCCGCTGACGGCGGCCGACGCGGCAACGTACGAATCGATTGCGCTTTTCGCCGATCGCGCGGCCGCGGCAGACGGCCGTTTTAGATTGACCGACGAAAACGCGTCGATCGTTGCCGACATTTGCCGCCGGTTGGATGGCATCGCGCTTGCGATCGAACTGGCCGCTCCGCGGGTAAAAGTGCTCGCGGTCGGACAGCTGTCGCAGCGATTGGACGAGCGGTTTCGCCTCCTCACCGGTGGTACCCGCAGCGCACTGCCGCGTCAGCATACGATGCGCGCGCTCATCGATTGGAGTTACGACCTTCTGGCGGAAAACGAACAAGCCGTTTTTCGTCGCGTCGCCGTTTTCGCCGGCGGGTTCACGCTCGAAGCGGCAGTCGACGTGTGTGCCGACGAGTCCATCGAGTCGTGGGACGTATTCGATCTTCTCAGCGCGCTCGTCGACAAGTCGCTCGTGACCGCGGAGCTGCACGAAGCGCGCCAGCGTTACGTCCTACTGGAATCCATGCGTCAATACGCGCGCGAGCGGCTGAACTCGAGCGGCGACGCAGAGTCGAGAGAGCGGCGCCATGCATCGTACTTCGGCGCGCTCGCAGACCGCGCATATCAAGAATGGGACCGTGCGCCAAAAGAGGATTGGCTCGCGGGGCTCGAGCCCGAACTGGATAATTTCCGCGCAGCGTTGACGTGGGCTCTGGATGCGGGTCACGACTTGGCCTTCGGCGCGGCCTTGGCGAGCGCGATCTATCCGGTATTCATCCGGTTGTCGCTGTTGGCCGAGGGTGCGCGATGGTGCGAAGCG
Organism: Vulcanimicrobiaceae bacterium; assembly: GCA_036559125.1. GTDB lineage: Bacteria > Vulcanimicrobiota > Vulcanimicrobiia > Vulcanimicrobiales > Vulcanimicrobiaceae > JALYTZ01. The sequence goes on along the minus strand of DATBTT010000014.1, from coordinate 38,538 downwards.
GCGCTCGCGTTGGGATCGCCGCCGCCGGCGACACAAGCGCGCCTCCAGTACGCTCTGTCGATGCTCTTCAACAATAGCGGCGCGTATCGCAAAGCTCTTTCGGCCGCTAACCGAGCCGTAGACGCCTACCGCCTAACCGACGACGAGCGCGGGCTCACGCGGGCGCTGTCGCAAATGGCGCAGCTCAATGCTCGTGAGGAACGCTATTCACAAGCACTCGGCTACGCGCAAGAAGCGCTGCAGCACGCGCGTGCGATCGGCGATAACCGTCTACTGGCTGCAACGCTGCAGCGGTCGGCCACGGCATTCGACCCATCACAGATCGAACGCGCGCGCGAGCAGTTCGCGCAATGCGTGGCGATCTTTCGCACGCTGGGAAACGACGGCGAAACGTCGCGCGCCTTGAATTGGTGGGCTGAGAGCGAAGCGGCCGCAGGCTGCTTCGAACGCGCCATCGCGATTTCGCGCGAAGCGATGCCGCTCGCAACGCCTGAAATCAAGCTCTATCTCGCCGGGAACATCGCCGCCTATGCGCTTGGCCTGGACGACATGGAGCAAGCCGCGCCGGCCGCCCGCGAGACGTTGACGCTCGCCGTACGGCTGAAGCACCCGTTGCTGCTCCAATGCGCAATTTCGTTCGTCGCGTCGATTGCGTATTGGCGCGATGATGCCGCGCTCGCTGCGCGCTTACTCGGATTCAGCGACGCGCGCTTCCTGGCTTCGGAATCGCGGCGCGGCCCGACCGAACAAGTCCCCTACGATAAAGTACTGGACCGGTTACGTACGAACTTCACCCCGGGCGAATTGAACGCCCTGATGGACGAAGGCGCCGCCTGGAGCGAAGAGCGCGCGGTCGCCGAAGCAACCAGCGTCTCTTAGCAGACGCGATTAAACGGGGTTACGCTGTTTTCGAGAGGGACCGTACACGAATCAAATCCCGACGCGCAATCGAAAAGATCCGCAGTGCGGTACGTCTTCAATACTTTCGGAGCGATGTATGCTGCCATGAGAAAAACCCTCCACGACATGGACGCGTTTGCCCAATCATAGCCGGAAAATGACGGCGTTCGGACCCTGCGTATGGACCATTGCGCGATAAGCCGTTAGATACATCAGGCGCGCCGGAATCGTGCCTATAGCCCGCGGAGAGCTCCCAGCACCGCACCCTTCGTAACCTTCAGCAGAATCGAGACCGCTATCGCCGTCGACACAAGTGCTGCGATTACGAGCCCACCGAGATACGCCCAGGGTACGGTCAAGGCGGCCGGAGGCGGATCGAAAACCCCGGTGAGAACTTTTACAAGCATCTGCGCGATCAAAAAGCCCAGGACGATACCGAACGCGCCGCCCGCGCTCACGACGAGGCCGGCCTCGCTCCAGAGGAACGCGCCGAGCTGCCGGTCCTTCGTGCCGATCGCAGCCAAAATCGCGAACGTGCGAAGACGCTCGGAAAAGCCGAGTGCGAGTAGCAACCCCGTCGAGGCGGCGACGAAGACGACGGCAAAAATAAGTTCGATCGCGGTCAGCCCGTGGAGATCGATAGCGGTGAGACTCGAACCGATCTTACGCTGGGACTGTAGTATGTCGGTCACCGTCGCCCCCGGAAGGGTCGCGACGACTTTTTGTGCGGCGGTACGGACGCCGGCGACGGCATTCCCGTCGACCCGAATCAAGACGTCTTCGGCTGCATTCGAATGCGTCTTCGCCGCAACGTACGACATGTTGGCGATAAGAAACGAGTCTTTGGGAGCCGTCGGGAACTCGCGGCTTACTCCGACGAAAACAAACGATACGGGAACGTAGCGATGCGTGCGCACGTCTTGCAGGCGCAGCGTTAGGCGATCGCCCAATTTCAATTGATACGTTTGAACGGTCTCTTCGGATACCAGAACGCCGTCGCGGTGCCCGATGAGTGCGGCCAGCGCCTTTTGCGAATCGTTGTTGCCAAAGAAGGCGTCCGACATCGGAGTCGCCGATCCGATCGTTCGCGGGTCGATGCCGTACAGGTCTTGGAGGTCGCTTCCGACGTATGCGTAGCGATGCTGCATCGCGACGGCAGCGGCGACGTGGGGAATCGCGCGTAATTGCGCGAGCTTGCTCGACGGCGGCGCGCCGGTCAGCCCGCTAACCGTAACATCCGCGCCGGTGGTCAATTGTGCGTCGACACGCGACTGCGCGTTATAGGTTGCGTTGAATACCGCCGTCGATACGCCGAATGCAAAGGCCAAACCGACGAGCAAAATAGCGCGAGTAACCGCGCCGTGCTGCCGGTCGAGCGAGGCCGCGACGACGCCGGCGAGTTGCGCCGCGAGACCGCGTAACGCTGCGGCAACCACCCCGCGGCCGCGCGTCACGATGAACCGCCAGATCCGAACCGTCAACAGTCCCGCACCGATCCAGAGCAGCAACGGAGCCAGAAAGGCTTCGTAATGCACCGACGTTTGCGGTACGCCCTCGGGAGCGAGCACGACCTGATAGCCGGTGCTGGCCGTTCGCCAGAACACGAGTATTGCCACGATCAGTAGAATGACGTCGAGATACAATCGCTCCCAAAGCGGCGCGGCAGCCCGTCCGACGGTCGCGCGCGCCTGCGCGACCGTCGTCGAGCGGGCCTGCTGCCAGGCCGGAACGAGAACCGCGAGCAACGCAACGATGAATCCAATACACGATGCGAAAATCAACCACGACGGCGCGCCGCCGAAACGGCCGCCGTCGAGTGCCGCGTGTAAGATCAAACCGAGAACGACGCCGCCGAGCGCCACGACGAGTGCCTCGACGCCGCTGAGGCCCAGCAATTGCCCGGTCGATGCGCCGCGCACGCGCAGCAACGCTTGTTCGTGACTTCTGCGCACGCTTCCCGACGCAGCGACCGCAAAAGTCAACAGTACCGCCAGCACGGCGCCGGGAATGCCCAGGAATAAGAACAGCACGCGCGCGTAGAGCGCGTCGGCTTGCGTGCCCAAGAGTTTGGCGGCAAGGTTATCGCCGATGATGCCGCTACCTGCGATGCGGGCTTCGACGTTCTTCGCCGCTCCTGCGACGGCCGCGTACGCTGCCGACGGATCGGACGGCAATCGATGGCTAATTCGAACGTGAAATTGTTCGCGCACCGAATCGGGCCGGACGGTACGTTGTTTGTCGAACAATGCATGCCACTGCGATTCGGGCATCAGCACGACGTTATCGGGCGGCGCTTGCGGGGCGGATCCGGGCGGCAATCCGACGGCCTGGAAAAACGAGTCGATATCGGGCATCGCTACGATGCCGGCAACCCGTACGCGTACCGGGGAGAGTCCGACGCGCCGGATGGTCACCATGTCGCCGACGTTAGCGTGCAGATTCGCGGCCGTCTGCTGAAAGAGCAGCGCGCCGGAGTGCGAACCGATCAGCCGGCGCACTTCCCGTGGAAACGTCGTGAAATATCCATCCTGCAGACCCACCGCTTTGCCCGCGCCCGTCGTCTGCGTCGATCCCTTTTGACTGAGTTCGAAACCGGACACGCTCGCGTACCAGACGCGCTTCAGGGACGTATACGCCGTCGCTTTGCCGATCGCGCGTACGATTGCCTTGGGGTCTGCACCGGGATTGAGCTGCACTTGCCAATCGACGGCGACGCCCGCAATTGCTTGCGAGGTCATCCGTGCCGAACTCGACGATACGAAAGAACCGATAGCTGCGAGCAACGCGATCGTCAGCGCAACGCCGACGATTGCCCCGGCCAGCCTTCCCGATCGCGTGCGGAACAATCCGCGCAGCCAGACGAAGATCATGACGCAACCTGCAATACGCCGTGCTCCATGGTCCAGCGCTGCGACATCCGGGCGGCGACGTCACGATCGTGCGTTGCGATGACTAGCGCCGTCCCGGAGTCGTCGAGAAAGTGCAACACGGCGTCTAAGAGCCGGTCCGCCGTTGGGCGGTCGAGTTGTCCGGTCGGCTCGTCGGCGAGCAGTAGCGGCGGTCTGCCGACGAGCGCGCGCGCGAAGGCGACGCGTTGTGCCTGGCCGCCGGAGAGTTCCTCGGGAAGTTTGTCGGCAAGGCCCGCCAGCTCGATCGTTTCGAGCATCTTCGCGGCGCTCGCGCGCGCATGCGCTTGCGATTGACCCTCCAGCAACAGCGGAAGCTCGACGTTTTCGATAACGGTGAGCGGCGCGAGTAGACTCTGGTTCTGGAAAACGAACGCGACGTTTTTCGGACGAAGCGCGTCTGCAGCCCCGAAGGCCGGCCAGCGTATCGTGCCGGTGGTCGGCGCATCGATGCCGCCGAGAAGTTGCAACAGCGTGGATTTTCCGCTCCCCGACGGACCGAGAAGCGCGACGCGCGCGCTCGCCTCTATTCGGACGCTGGCATCGGCCAATGCGACGACGTCCTGGCCGCCGACGCGGTACGTCCGCGAGACGTTTTGTGCTTCCGCTAAAACGTCGCTCACGATACGATTCGCCCGTCTTGGAGACGGATGACGCGATCGGCCCAACGAGCGAGTACGTCGCTATGCGTGGCCACGAGCGTCGCGCCTCCCGCGGCCTTACGCCGGTCGAGCATTTCCAAGAGCCGGTGCTCGGTTGCGGAGTCCACTTCGCCGGTGGGCTCGTCGGCCAAAATCAACGGTGGGTCGACCGCAAGAGCGATGGCAAGGCCCGCCCGCGCGGTTTCTCCACCGGAGAGGTGATCGGCTCGCGAGTTCGCCCGGTGATCGAGTTCGACGGAGGTAAGCAACTCCGTCACGCGCTTTCCGTTGGAGCGATGTGCGAGTTGTAAGGCAAGTGCCACGTTCTCGGCGACGGTCAAATGCCCGAGCAAATTGCCCGATTGTAACAAGATGCCGATCTTGCGCGCGCGAAGCGCCGCTCGCTGCGTTTCCGATCGTCGCGTGAGTCGAGCGCCGTCGACGACGACATATCCACCGTCAGGTTCGTCGAGCCCGGCTAAGCACGCCAATAGCGTAGATTTGCCGCTGCCGGAGGGGCCCATCACCGCAACCGTCTCGCCGCCTGCGACTGCGAGCGTTACGCCGCGAAGCGCGAGCGTCTCTTCTTCACCGGCGTGATAAAACCGGTAGAGATCGTGCGCTTCGAGAACCGCAGGCTGCGCGACTACTTCCACGCAAAACTGCGCGAGATTTTATTCCACTGATCGACGTTGTCCGAACCCTGGGGCGCCCACAGGTCGAGGCGGGCCGACTTTCCGTTCTTCCGAAAGACGTAACTATTGTTTTCCAAGCGCACGCGTTTGCCGGTAACGGCATCGGGTGCGGATTCGGAAGTATACGTTACGAGCGTTGCCGGGCCGCCGGGTAAGGTAACGACTTTGGTTTTGGCATCTTTCACGCCGCCGAAGGCGGTCCGAATCGCGCCGAGGACCGCGGCACCGTTGAGGGCTCCCGACGTTTCGACGACGCGCTCGCCGTCGTAGTTCCATACGAACGTGACGTTCGAACCGCTAACGCTTCGCGACCAGCCCTCGGGCGCTAACACCGCGTACGCGCCGGTCGATTTGAACGGCACGAAGAGTTGCGTATCGGGAATGTCGCCCGGCGGATTGCTCTGCGCTGCCGCGGGCATTGCGGTGGAAGCGGTAGTCGTAACGGTCGTGGTTTTCGACTGCGCGCATCCCGTGAAGGCGAGCGTTGCGGTTAGTATGGCGGCCAGCCAGCGTACGTGCATCGGCGGTTCTCCTCCGCCACCACATACCCGCGAAAAGTTACGCTTTCATGACGCCAGCCTTAAGAAGCGCGAATGCGCCAACGTCAGAAAGGACCCTGATGAGTGTAACGCCTCAGGGTCCCATGCGGCCCGTCCATGGGAGGAGCTACCTGGCCACCACCGCGGAAGCTATTACAAACCGCAGAAAGCTCGGAGCCCACGTACAACATCGGCTGGTAGGCCAAAAGTCCTTAGCGAAGCGGGCGCCGACGGGGCTAGCGCGCTGCGGACTCGTTCAACGCAATGGCCTCGCGGACGAGCGCTTTGAGCGCGGTTTCGTCGATCCGGTCGTCTTCGTGCAGATCGATGGCACGCCGGACATTGCCCTCAAGACTGGAATTGAACAGCCGCTTTGGATCCTTGAGCTTCGCACCCTTGGCGAAGGTCAGCTTGACGACGCTCTTATACGTCTCGCCGGTGCAGACCATTCCATCGTGATACCAGACGGGGACGCCTCTCCACTTCCACTCCTCGACGATTTTGGGGTCGGCTTGCTTGATGAGTTTGCGGATCTTTGAAAGGGCCTCGCCCCGCCAATCGTCCAGCTCCTTGATTCTCGCGTCAATGAGCTCGGAGGGAGACTCACGGCCTTTAGAGCTGCTGGTTTGCTTCATCGAATACACCTAGCCCTTCGGCGGTTGTCGTAGCCCGACGATCGAGCCGTTGGGCTCTTTGACGCTGGCGACCAGCAGTCCGTAGGCGACGTCGGTAATCTCTTGCACGACCGTGCCGCCCGCGGCTACGAGCGCTTTCACGCTCGCCGCGATGTCGCTCACGGTCCAGTAGGCGAGCCCGCCCGGTTCGCGTTGATCTCCGTTCGGAACTAGCCCGATTTCCATATCGCCGCTCTTGTACCCGACGTACTGGGGGCTATCGACGTAGGGATTAGCGCCGGTAAGCTCACTAAAGAATCGTTTGGCTTTGGCCAGATCTGCGGCAGGATAGACGATTAGGGACACATCTTTCAAGGTTTTATACTCCTTCCATTTCTATGACGGATCGAGCACGGTGAAACGTGACGGGCACCGAAGGTGAGCGATCATGATGGATGCGGAGTGGGTCGCGGAGCGCATTGAGGCGGCGCGCCCGCGCTTGCTGCGGATTGCGCAACGAATACTGGGATCCGCTGCAGAGTCCGACGACGCGCTGCAGGAGAGCTGGCTGCGCATACGTCGGGCGGACATTGCGCGCGTCGAGAATTTCGAAGGCTGGCTCACGACCGTTGTCGCGCGCGTCTGCCTCGATGCGCTAAAACGGCGGACCAGCCGGCGCGAGCAGTTGACAGCGGACGATCCGCGTCGCGACATTGCGGCAATCGCTCCCGGCGAACGCCCCGAGGAAGAAGCGATGCTCGCCGATTCGATCGGCATGGCTCTGATGATCCTGCTGGATGCGCTGCCCCCGGCAGAGCGCGTCGCATTTGTGCTGCACGACATGTTCGACGTGCCCTTCGATGACATCGCCGCGATCGTCGGAAGGACGCCGGAGGCGGCGCGGCAGCTCGCAAGCCGCGCGCGCCGCCGCGTGCGCGGCGCATCCGCCGACGGTGATGTCGTCACGCAGCGGCACGACGAACTCGTGCGCGCGTTTCTCCAAGCCTCGCGGTCGGGAAATTTCTCCGCGCTGCTCGGGCTGCTCGATCCGGGAGCAACGCTTCGCGCAGATGCGGGGGTGGTGGCGATGGGCGGCGCGGCCTACTGGCAGAACGATCGTCTGCAGGCCGGTATCGAAGGCGCGGACGCCGTTGCACGTACGTTCTCCGCGCGTGCGCGTGCTGCGCAACCCGTATTAATCGACGGCGAGCCGGGAGCGGTGTGGATGCATGAAGGCGAAGTGCGTGTTGCGTTCCGCTTTACGATAGCGGACGATCGAATCACTGCGATCGATCTCATCGCCGACCGCACCACCATCGAGCAATCGGTCATCGAGCGTTAACGAGAAGTCGGCGATGGCCTGTCAGGGTTGAAGGGTCAAACCATTCTAAGCTTACTGACTATCAAAATTTTTCCGCCCACCAGAAAACTTGTCGCATAGTTTTATTTAGAACGAATACATCGAGTCGGATGCCTGATCCGACAATTGCCTTCGATCGAGGCCTCGCGCGTTATAATCGTAGGCCACTGATAGCCTAAATCATACTGTCCTCTGTTGAACCAATCTTGCTCGTAGACTGAAAGCCTGCCATACTCTGGTAATATATGCCACAACACGGTCCGCTGGTCCGGCGGCGCGTTTGCAAAAAGCAGCAATTCAGTGAGCGGAAGGCGTACTAACTGCTCCTCATGACCGACGCCATCGAGCATCGAGTTTGGAAGAGCTCAAGGGCGATGAGGTGAAGGAGATTCTCGCTGCCATTGATCGAATAAAGCCGGACTTACTGCTCGCGGGAATCACGCGCGGCGTTGATGCCGAATCAGTTAGCGCGGCGGCGTTTGAAATCATACGTCGATCCGCCGTACCATCGCTGTTGGCGTTTGGCTCCGCTGTTTAGGGCGACTTCTGGGCAGACGGATCCGCGTGGCACGATTTCGCGTTTGTTTCGGATGCGCAGGCCGCCCGTCTCGGCGTCGGTAGGCGAGCGCGTTGGATCGTCGCCGTCGTCCTTCGCCTGCGTAACTCGAGCTGCTGCGCAGAAAGATGCACCTCGCATATCACTCGCTCGTGCCACAGATTTCGATGCTATCCAACGATGTCGCGAAGTGTATCGCGCGCATCATGCTGGGGCACCAATCGGGGCACCGCAGGCTAATGACATGCTCGGCGATCTCGGCGTTCGGGTCGAAACGTTGGCGAAACGCACGCAACGTAAGTACCGCGCGTCGGTCAGCGAGCACGAGGAGGGCAGCAATGGGCGCGATTTTCATGCGCCCATGCAAAGGCGAAACTCGGATTCCTTGACGACCAACGTCGCGATGGCGACGCGGCGTTAGGAATTAGGTAGCCGACGGCACGCCGTGCGTCTGCAGGTTCGTGCGCAGCGACTCGACGGTGTGCTGCAATTCATCAACGCGGCGGCGGAGTGCGTCCGCGTCCAGATGATCGTACGCAGCGCCCGCCGCGACCGCGCAATTCGATAGCAGCCGCAATTCGTCCGCGTCGAAATCCTCGCCGGTTTTGTGCGGGCCTAGCACGACGATCGCACCGAGTTCGTGACGAATCAGAATCGGAATAGCGAGCGCGGGCTCCGCTGATCCAGCCGGAACATCAGCGCGGCTCCAGCGAATTTCAGAAAGCCGTAACGCTTGCCGCTCACCTTCCAATTGCAATACGAGGCGGTCCCGTTCGTCCAGACACGTTGCAGTTCCAGCGCCCCATCCAACCGCCGACATGCGTTCGAAACGATGCGGCGACGTGCGTCTGAAAACCGCCGCCGACGCCAACCCGAGCGCGGCTGCCGTTTCATCCGCGAGCATGTCGTCGGCGAGTTCAAACGACGCAGCGTGGGGCAGGCCCGCCGCAAAGCGCATCAGTGCGCGCTCCGCAACGTGCCGTGATTTGAAGAGAACGTTGTCTACGAGCCGGTCGATCTGGCGGTGCAGCGCATTCATCCAAAAGCCGATGCCGACCGCCGTCGCCACTTCTGCGACAATGGCCAGTCGCGATTGGTCCAGCACCTTCCCCACAAGCCAGTCGATGAAAGCGAACGCCGCGACGACGATCGCAGTTATAGTTCCATACACGATCGTGCGGCTGACGAAAAACGACACGTTGACGACGCGATGTTTCAAAATCGCATACGCTACGCCGATAGGCGCAACCGCGCCGACGACCGCGATAACGTCGTAGAACGCCGGCGTCGTGATGTCCAAGCCGGAAAGCAGCAACTGCAGATAAGGTGTCACCAGCGCTATGCCGATTCCGACGAACATCCACCTGATGCGTTGTCGATCGGTACCGAGCGCACGCAGATACGTCGCGATGAGGACGGCGACCACCGCCAGGCGCAGTGCGATGTGGATCCGCTCCATTGGAGCGGATGCCCATTCGACCGGAAGCCCGAGCAGATACGCGCGGACGACGTAACAGTAGTACAACACAGCGACGGCAGCAAAGGCGAGCCACGCGCCTCGTTCGACCCAGAGGCGCCAGCCGGAAACGGAGTCTTGCAAGATGCGAACGGAAAAGATGAGCAGTCCCGGCAGGCCGGCCGCGCCGATCGTCAAGATCACGGCGATCCACAAACAACTGAGCGGAACGTGCAGCGCCGCATCAAATTCGCGATACGGAAACGGCGCCGATCCAAGGCAGAACAGATAAAACGCCCACACAACCGCCGTCGGCCGAAGCAGCACGGTGAACGTTCCGATAAGCACAAAAATGATGCCGGCGAGCACGTCAACCACGATCGCCGCCTGCACCGTCGCTTGCATCGGTTCCGGCACGGAAATCATCGTGACTTCTCGCTCGATTCCGTTGTGAATGACGCCTACCGTCAACGAAGCCGCCGACGGCGCACAGTTATGCGGAAACAGCCACCAGCGTTGCTGCGGCTTGAGCGCCGCGATATCGAAGCGGTCGCCTGGGCGTATGCCGGCATTTGACGCAGGTGATCCGGGCGCGACGGCCGTGAGCACGCCGTCGAGGTCGGCAACCGTGCCGAAAACGCCGATCGGGTGCGTGAGCCGCCGGAGGTCGGCGGTGCCGCTGACGAGCACGAACAAGGACAACGCGACGATCACAATCGTGCGTAACCCCGACCGCCCAGAGGGCGCCGCACCGTGCATTTGCCCGCCTTCTGACGTTCGCGACGTATATCCTTTGCTCGGCGGCGCAGACTGCAACGGCGACCGCAAAAACTGCAGCACCAGGGTGGCTCCCCGCGATTTGGTTCCTGGCGAACACGAAGAACGGTACGTCCTCGCACGAACTTGGCCGTGCCCTCAGCGTAACGGAGAAAACGGCGTGGTTCATGTTCCACCGTATACGCGAAGCTATGAAGATTGACGATGGCGCGGCGTTCAAGGGCGACGTCGAAGCGGACGAAACCTGCGTCGGCCGCAAACTGCGGACGAACTACTTTCCAAGAGCGGCTTCCGCAAATTGGCTCACGGACCGGCCACAGGTAAGCCACCGTGTTCGGCATGATTGAGCGGAGCGAACGAACTAAGAAAAGCCGCGTCCGCCGTTTCGTCGTCCCGAATCACAAAGCGTCGGTACTGCTCCGGAAGATTACGCAAACGTGCAAGTCGGTTCGCTGGTTTATACCGAGGCGCTGCGCTCCTACCGCCATCGCTCCGGAATACGTTAACGCGTTCGTCGATCACTTGGTCCGCTACGTTGAAGGCCGCGTCCACACAAATCGCATTAAAAATTTTGGAGCTGCTTGGAGCGTACGATCAAGGCACCTATATCGCTCCGCGTCCGTTCGACCTAGCCGCTACCTTGACGAGCAAATGTTCCGCTTCAACACTGGGGAAACGGACGATGCCGACCGCTTCGTAACCGTTGCGAAGAACACGGACGGACACCGCGTGACGTAAATGCGCTACGTTGCGAAAAGGCGAAACTGCGCGAAGGACACCGCGGGCCTATTCATCGTCCAGCCCTTCCTCGGTAGGGTCGTCTTCAGTGATTTGCTCTTTGTCGGCTTGGAATAGTTTGCGCCCCAAGTCCTCGAACCGTCCCACCTTTTCGTCGCCGTTTACATCGTCTTGCACAATTTAAAGGCCATTTCATCGAAGGCTGAAGCTATGGGTTCCAGATTAGTTTGCCTTGTTGCTTCGGAGCGAAAAATCTCGTTCTAATTTCGGATCGCTATCCCAAATGTCGCCATGCCGCGCAGTAGATCAAGGCCGGCTGGCCTCAGAGTATCATTGAAAAAGTCCGCCATACTTGCGGTAACACGTCTGACGTGGCCGCTACGAGTTTCCTCGGGCATTTCCACCACACCGAACAACAACCACTTTACTCTATCGGAGCCCAGCGGAAACAGGGCTTCGTACATACGATTGCAAGAGAACGCCACATATCGGTAAGCTCCAAAGAAAACGCAGGTGGGCGTGCGGGTGGTTGTAAACTGTTGTTGCGTTGCGGAGTCAATCCGTAGCTGTTTGAAGGACGGCTGCGCACCTTTACTTCCCGGTGGCAATGCGTGTGTTCGATCACCCGTTGATTTGGCTATTGCAACCGTTTTGCAACCGTAACACCGGACACGCCGGAAAGTCGTGAAATAGGAGTATTTTGGCGGGAGCGTGTAGGAATCGAACCTACCAGTCGCCTTGCGACGACCTCAGCGATTTTGAAGACCGTGCGGGCCACCAGACCCGTACTCTCCCACGTTTGCATTTTCGACGTAAACGGTTCGACTGGTATGTTTCGCGGTTTTCCCACCTCGCTCCGCCGTCCTCTACGGTGTTTTCGAGAATCGATTGTATTTGGCAAACTGGGAGTATTTGCAGCACTCGACCGCTTTTCAGACCTATTCAAGCATGAACGACGCGATTTGGCTCTCGCAATCGCATAGTCTCGCATTTTTAGCGGCCTGGGGACGACCTAAAGGGGACGGTAGATTGAGTGGCGCAAGTGCTTGCCGATCGAGCACCATTACGTATTGGGCATACGTCGCTGTTCATGAATCGTGGGGTACGATACCTCTTCTGCTTGGTTTGATCGTCATCGTTCTAACATTCGCAATGCGCCGCAAGAACGCCGATGTGCCTGGCGACGCGGTGCGGGCTTGGGCTGCGTGCGTCGGTGGCTTGTTTTTTGTCCTGTACGGTGTGGCGTTTCTTGGCTCGCGAACTGAGGGAACGCTTGAGCAAACGTAGTTAGGTTGAATGGATCGGCAAGATACCCAACTCGCCATCCGTTCGCGACGCTACCTTCCGCAGGGTGTAGCAAATTTGCCCAATTTTGCGTGTCACCTCCGCAAGCAGCGAAGGTCCCCCGTCATCATCGTTCAGAGAAGGGCAAGGATCACGGTTTCAACTTGGCCAAGCGAGACAAGTGTTCTGGCGATTCCAGCCGCCTGGCTTGTTGATTCCGCATTTCCGGATACAGTGCGAGCGACGGACCCGTACTCTCCCAAGCTTTGCCACCGCGCCGAATGTAACGGCCGTTTAAGCGGATGCTACCAAAATGTTGCATCTCCTGTCCGCTGGGCGCGCTGCAAAGCTGGGGCCGAGGTTCTTTCGCGAGTTGATTAGAACCGGCGTGGCATGCCTGAAGCCGCGATTCGCCGTGCAGTTCGTGCCGATCTACCGGAGGTCGTGGCGCTGCTGGCCGACGACGTGCTTGGACGGACTCGCGAGCGAGTCGAAGATCCACTTCCACAGTGTTACGCGGAGGCGTTTTCCGCGATAGATGCTGATCCCAATCAGCAGGTTCTCGTGTGCGTACGTGACGGTCGCGCGATCGGGTGCCTGCAGCTTACGTTCATACCAGGGTTAAGCCATCAAGGATCGTGGCGCGCGCAAATTGAGGGCGTGCGCGTTGCTTCGACCGCAAGAGGTGAAAAGATCGGCGAGCGTATGATGGTATACGCCATCGATGCGGCGCGAGAGCGCCGATGCCGCATCGTGCAATTGACAACCGCTAAGTCTCGCCCCGATGCCCACCGCTTCTACGAGCGCCTCGGCTTTACCGCAAGCCACGAAGGCATGAAACTCACCCTCTGAGCTACAATTTCAGGATGCGTGCCGACATTGCCGCGAGCGTGGCCGGTGGACTTGCAGCCCAACTTACGGTTCCGCCTGCGTACCAGCTGAGCGTGGAGAGCTGTAACGAGTGGGCGTACCGATGCGAGAGCGTCGGAACGGCATGGCTGACGCTGTCGGGGTTCACGAGCGTCGCGCACGGGCCGATCGCAACTTTTTGCACGTAGCAATACGCGAACTCACGTACGTACACGCCGGTATTCGAACGCAGCGTCGAAATGTTTTGAGCGCTCGCCGTCGTGAGCGGCGAGAACACGGTTATCCCATGCTCCGGATAGGTTTCATGGTGGTCCGACGTCGGGATGTCATCGAAAATTACCGAATACAACGGGTCGTATGTCAAATACCACGACGCTAGTCCGTACAAGCGCTGGAACACGCCATTACTCTGCGGTGGGAAATAGTTAATGCATATCGCATAGCGTTTTACTGCAGTGGCGGCGAGTAGCGTATTCATGTTAGCAACCCACTGCGCGCCGGCGACGGGACTGGGCGTAATCGTCGTGGCGCAACTCTCGACCATGTGACCGATGACGTTCGGCGCGGTCAGAAACTGCGATTGCGAAGCCGACGTAATCCCGTTGATGAACACCGGCCTCGTGGCCGCGGCCGCCATGCGCATTTGTGCGGCGAACCACACGCTGTTCGCGCTCGCACCCAATGAGTCGAACTCCTTGGACGTCGCTCCGAACTTAAACTGAAAGTACGATGGAATATATGACGACTGCACGTCGTCTATTTCAAATGCATTCCACCGCGTGCCGGATACCAAGGTGGTCGTCCATGAATGATACGCAGCCGATACCGCGGGCGAGTTTGGATTGGCGCGGTCCAAAAACTGCCCCTGAAGGTATGGTCCGCCGGGAAGTACGTGCAGCCGATTGCCGGCGGCGTCGTGCAACCAGGCTGACTCCGTCCTCGTGAACACCTTCCCCAAGAGATCGGCGCACAGACCCGGCAACGCGCCTTTCGCGGTGGCAAACGGCGACGAGCAATGCGGAATGATCTCGGGATCGCTGTAGAGTATCGCGTACTTTCCTCCGGCTGCGATGTACGCGCTTGCGAATTGACCGCCGGCATCGCCTTGTTCGGTAAAATCGTAATGCGCGGCCATCCACGATGCCGGAATATCCCGATTGATGTTCTCTCCCTGATACCACGTCATCGCGCCGTGAATGTGCAACGGAACCGTTGCGGGCGGCGGTGAAGGCGCCGCAAGAACTTGCGTAGACGCGGCTAACGTCGCCGGTTCGGAAGATTGCAAGTCCGGCAACACGGACGGGCCTTGTTCGATTCGCGAACATGCCGCAATTGTGAGAACGAAAACGGCGAGTGCACGATAGTCATGCATGACACTCCCCTCCCAACGATGCGGCTTCGCAGCGACCCCGTCGCGTCATGCCGAGCAACCAATGTGTCTTTCGTACCGTGAATTCTCTGCGCGTTTTGCACTAGCGATCATGCATGCCATTTGTCCTAGGCCGCCGGCGATCGGGCGAGGGAATGCCTTTCGGTCGTAGTAACGAGTGGCTATGCATGTGCTGCGCCGTCTTTGTATTGCCTGTGCCGTCGTTCCGGCACTGATGCTCGGGTTAGCGGCCGGAGCGCAAGCTGCCGGACGTCCCTCTTTGGGGGAGCCCGGCATCTCGCCCAACGGGCGCGACATCGCCTTCGTCTCGGGCGGGAACGTCTGGACCGTCAATGCGAACGGCGGCGCCGCACGTTTGCTGATTGCCGACGATTCCACCAAAGAGCGGCCGCTGTATTCGCCCGACGGCTCAAAGCTTGCATTCATTTCTCAGAAGACCGGTAACGGCGACATCTATGTTCTCACGTTGGCTACCGGGGCTGTCGCGCGCATCACCTACAACGACAACTACGATCAGCTCGACGGCTGGTCGCGCGACGGGTTCATCTATTTTTCGAGCCCGAACGGTAACGTGCAGGGCGAACGCGACGAGTATCGCGTTCGCGCGACCGGCGGCACGCCGCTTCCGATCGTGTCCGAAACGTACGTCGGCGAATTCTACGGGGCGCCTTCTCCCGATGGTCAAAGTATCGCGTTCGACGCACGCGGTTTTTCAGTCAATCAATGGTGGCGAGTCGGGCACAGCCATCTGGACGAATCGGAGATTTGGATAAAGCACGGCACCGGAAATCACCCGACGTACGAACGCGTGACCGATGGCGGCGCGAAAGAGGTCTGGCCGATGTGGGCGCCCGGCGGTCGCAGCCTATACTACATGTCCGATCGCAGCGGCGCGCAAAATATTTGGGAGCGCCCCCTCGGCGGCGGATCCGCTCGCGAAGTGACGCACTTTACCGGCGGACGCGTCGTATGGCCGAGCATTGCGAGCGACGGGCGGACGATCGTTTTCGAGCGCGACTTCGGTATCTGGAAAGTCGACTCGCGCACCGGCCGCGCTTCTCGTGTGCCGATCGTGTTACAGGGCGCCATTTCCGAACCCGGCGTCAAGCACGTAGCGATGACGAATCATTACACCGACTATCGCATATCGCCCGACGGCAAGAAGCTCGCGTTTATCGTGCACGGCCGGCTCTTCGCCGTCGCGACGCCGGGCGGATCGGCATTCGAGGTCACGCACGCAAACGAATACGCGCGCGAACTAACGTGGGCGCCCGATAGCAACGCCGTCGCGTTCGCCTCGGGTAGCGGGCACGAGGATCGTCTCTATACCTACGACTTCGTGCACGACTCGCGGCGGGAGTTAACCACCGCTCCGGCCGACGTTCGCTATTTAACCTACGATCCGGCAGCGAAAGCCGGCGACGAACGACTTGCGTACGAGCAGAGCGGCGCGCAGTTGCGCATCCTCGACGTCGCAACCAAACACGTGCGCACGCTTGCAAGCGGCAATTTGCCGCTCACTCCCGGAGAACCGGACCGCGCGTTGGTGTGGTCGCCCGACGGCCGATGGATCGCCTACTTCGACACCGATAGCCGTTCGTTCACCAATGTGAGAGTGGTCGACGTCGAAACGGGCCGGGCTCAGCCCATAAGCTTTTTGTCGAACGCATACGCGAATACGGTTTCGTGGAGCCCCGACGGAAAGTACATTTTGTTCGATAGTGGGCAGCGCACCGAGCCCCAACAACTAGCGCGCGTAGATCTCGTTCCGTACACTCCGACGTTCGCCGAAGACCGCTTTCACAAACTCTTCACGCCGAACGGTTCCGATGCCGCCCCGGCGCCGGCCGCAAGCCGGGCGCCGGCTTCTTCGCGCAAGCACGAGGAGGTGCGTCCATCGCCGGTGCGCGTCGCGTTCGACGGCATTCACGATCGTCTCGACTACTTGCCGACCGGGCTCGACGTCAATTCGCAGGTAATAAGTCCCGACGGAAAGAGCGTTCTGCTGACCGCGGTGGCAGCCGGTCAGCAGAACCTCTATCTCTATTCGTTGAACCGCGATTCCAAGCGCCCCGACGTACCGCGCCAAATTACGTCCAACGCGGGCGGCAAGGCGTACGCGCAGTGGGCGCCCGACGGCAAAGCGGTCTACTATCTCGATGACGACGGTGCGATTCAATCGGTTTCGCTGCAAAATTTCAGAGCCGCGCAAGTGCCTATCGCGGCGGAGTTCGACGAAGATTGGAATCGCGACAAGGTCGAGGACTTTACCGAAGCGTGGAGCGCGATTCGCGATTTTTACGCGGATCCGCACACCAACGGCGTCAACTGGGCGGCCGTGCATGCAAAATATGCCGCCCAGTTCGAGGGTGCGCAGAATCCAGACGAAATGCGGCGTCTCCTGCAGCTGATGATCGGCGAACTCGACAGCTCGCACACCGGCGTCTACGCGCCCCCCGGCGGGAATCAGCGCACGACCGGCCACTTGGGGCTTTCGTTCGACCGAGTCGCCTACGAGCGCGACGGGATATTGCGCGTCACCGAAGTGGTGGCGCGGTCGCCGGTGGCGACGGCCGGCGGCGTCCGTGTGGGCGACGACTTGCTCGCAGTCGACGGAGTGCGGGTCGACGGACGGACAAACCTGGATCAGCTCCTCGACAACACCACCGGCAAGAAAGTCACGCTAACGATTCGCTCCGCCGGTCGCACGCACGTCGTCCCCGTCAAGCCCGTCAACTATTCGAGCATATCCAACTTGCGCTATCGCGCGTGGGTTGCTGCAAATCGCGACTACGTCGATCGCGCGAGCGGCGGCCGGCTGGGGTACGTCCACATTCCGGATATGGAACCCGCATCGCTCGCGCAGTTCTACAAAGACCTCGATACGATCGAGTTTTCAAAACAAGGCGTCGTTATCGACATTAGATCGAACGAGGGCGGATTCGTCAACGCGTACGCGCTCGACGTCTTGTCCCGCAGGCCGTACCTTCTCTTTACGTCGCGAAATTCGCCGACGTCGCCGGCCCGCGAAGTCTTGGGTCAGCGCGCGCTCGAGAAACCGACGGTGCTCATGGTAAACGAGGAGACGCTTTCGGACGGCGAAGACTTTACGCAAGGCTACGAAGCCATGCATCTCGGTACGGTCGTCGGCGAACCCACCGCCGGCTGGATCATCTATACCTCGGCGATCCAATTGATCGACGGAACGATTTTCCGGCTGCCGAGCACCCGCGTCACCACGCTTTCGGGGCAACCGATGGAATTGCACCCACGCCCTGTTGACATTCACGTGCAGCGCGCCATCGGGACAGATCGCGACGCCCAACTGCAAACCGCCGTGCGGACGTTGCTCGACGCATTGCCGTCGCATTAGCAGCCTGCTAGGGTGTCGAGCCGTCGTCGCCGTGTGCCCAGCCGAGAATTTTCGCCGTCATTTCGACACGGTTGGTGGACCCAGTTTTGGCGATGGCGTGTTTGATGTGATCGTGAATGGTCGATTCGGCCAAGAAAAGCGCTTCGGCAATCTCGACTACGCGGCGTCCCTCGAAGACCAATTGCAGCACTTGCACTTCGCGATCCGATAAGTGAAAGTCGCGCTGTGCCGTTGCCAGCGTGTATCGGACGCTCAACAGCTCGAGAAGCACGATCATCTGCAATAGCGGCAGGTCGCCTTCGGGTCCCCGTGCGAGCGGAATCGCGCGCACGATCAGCATCGGAATTGGAATGCTCACTTGCGGGCGAGCGCGATCGCCCGTTTCCCAATCCCAATCGGCGGTGATTTCGCGAAGCACCGTCTCGAGAAAGAGCGGCAGCGTGTTGCCACGCGGCGTGACGATCGCGCGCATTTCCGAAACCGCGGGATCCCGAGACAGCCACGATCCCGCGACGCGGAACGTGTCGTCGACGGTAAAAATCGCCAATTGCGTCGGTCGTCTCGAGCGCATGATCGGGACGCTGTCTACTGGCGCGCTAGCGAGCGAACCGAAGTCTTTCGCTTCGAGTATCTCGCGTACGCGCGCCACCACGCCGTCGGGCGGCGGGCGCATTGCCCGATCGTACAGCAGAATGAGTTTAAAAATACTGCCGTCGGCGAACGGATGAACGACGATGGATACCGCGCATTCCATGCGCGCCGAGCCGCGCGCGATCGTAACCGTCGCGGGCGGATCGATTGTATACAGTAACTCCAATACGATATTGCGCGGTAACGGGGCGCCGGTCAGACGGCGAAGCAGGCGGCGGCGAACGTCAAACGTTCCACAAATCCAAAAAGTTGGCTCGACGTCGCGTAGCAGATCGCTTATGCGAGCTCGCTCTTGGACTTCGTCAACGTTTTTTTCGCCGTTCTCGCCGTTGAGATTTCCGGTCATTTGTCTATCCGCATCATCTTTTGCGTGAGCCTAAGGGACTACTAGAGTTTTGCTTTTATGCTAACACCCCAAAACCGGGTAGAGACCACGCCATAACTATGTTTTACTCTAACTCTATCGCACAAATGAAGGGACTATTACCTCAAACTCGGTGGGCGTTTCGCCTCGACGTGTAGTCGCGTTTGGGAGTCTTTTCGGCTCTAAGCATGCCGCTATTTCTCACGACCACGCTCACCTTAGGGAGGGTTCAATGTTCGTTGTCTCAGCCAAAGATGCCACCCGCGTTCTCATAATAGAAGGCCGGGCGCTTCTTGCGAAGGCACTAGTCCAAATCATTTCCGAAGATCAAGGGTTGTGCGTAGCGGGCAGCAGCCCGAAGGTCGATCAGGCGGCCATCATCGCGGCGGCGCCGCAACTGATTATTTTGGACGCCGACGATTCGATTGCGATGCTCGGAGAACTCGTTACGGGATGCAAGAACGCTGCTCCCGATGCGCGCGTTTGCGTACTCTCGGAATATCTGAATCCGGATGTGCTGCTGCGAGCCCTCTCGGCCGGCGCCGACGCCTTCGTGATGAAGGACATTCCGCCGACCGAAATGCTGGCATCGATCAAGGCGGTGGCGGGAGGCAGTTTCTACGCCGACCCGCGCCTCTCGGGCGCCGTGCTTCGCCAGCGCGCGCAACGCCGCGACCGCGACATATCCGAACTGTCGCCGCGCGAGATCGAGGTGGTCCGCCTAATCGCCCAAGGCCTGTCGAACAAAGAGATCAGCCAACGCCTGTTACTTTCCGACAAGACCGTGAAAAATCACATCTCCAGCATTTTCTCGAAGCTCCACATGACCGCCCGGACGCAGGTGGCCATTCACGCTATCCGGACCGGTTTCGTATAAGCGTAGAGTAACCGGCTTTCGCGTAAAGCCGGTGCCGCAGCCTGAGGACCCTGCCTCACGGTCCTCGAAGTGACAAAACCCATGGCGCTTGGAGCTCATTCCGCGCTATAACCCTCTTTTGTCGATTTTTCAGATACCGCAGAAAGCACCCACGTGAAGACACGTCCCGACATCCGTAACGTCGCGATCATCGCGCACGTCGACCACGGCAAGACTACGCTCGTCGACGCCATGCTCAGGCAGAGCGGCGTTTTTCGTGAAGGCCAGCACGTCGAGACGCGCATCATGGATTCCAACCCGCTCGAACGCGAGCGCGGCATCACGATCCTCGCGAAGAACACGGCGATTCGTCACGGCAGCGTAAAGTTCAACATCGTCGACACGCCCGGTCACGCCGATTTCGGAGGCGAGGTCGAGCGCGTGCTGCAGATGGTGCAAGGCGTGCTTCTGCTCGTAGACGCGGCCGAAGGGGTGATGCCGCAGACCCGCTTCGTGCTGCGCAAGGCGTTGGAACTCGACCTAAAGGCGATCGTAGCGGTGAACAAGATCGATCGCAAAGACGCGCGCGCGATGGAAGTCGTCAACGAAGTCTTCGACCTATTTATCGAATTGGGCGCCAATGACGAGCAGGCCGATTTTCCGGTGGTCTTCACCAACGGCCGCGCGGGTATAGCGAAGAGCACGCTCGAGGATCCCAGCGAAGATCTCGAGCCGCTCTTTCAAATCATCGCCAGACAAGTCCCCGAGGCGCCCGCCGAAGACGGCGGCTTTCAGATGCTCGTCTCGGCAATCGATCACAACAAGTACGTAGGCCGCATCGGCATCGGGCGCGTTTTCCGCGGTAGTTCGCGCATCAACGCGCCGATTGCGAAAGTTTCGCCCGACGGCAAAGTCGAGACCGGTTTGCGGTTAACGAAGCTGCTGACGTTCCAGGGTCTCGAGCGCGTGGAAGTCGAGGAAGCCAGTGCCGGCGACATCGTATGCGTTTCGGGCATCGAAGGCCTGAACATCGGCGACACGATCGCCGACGTGAGCGCCCCGGAGGGCGTGCACGCCGTCGCAGTCGACGAACCGACGGTCTCGATGTTCTTCAGCGTCAACAACTCGCCGTTCGCAGGTAGAGAAGGCAAGTTCCTCACGTCGCGACAGATTCGCGACCGCTTGACGCGCGAGCTCGAATCCAACGTCGCGCTGCGCGTTGCGGACACCGAGAGCGCCGACACCTACGAAGTGCGCGGCCGCGGCGAACTTCATCTCTCGATCTTGATCGAAACGATGCGTCGCGAAGGGTACGAAATCCAGGTCTCCAAACCGCAAGTCATCATTCTCGAGCAACAGGGCAAGAAATTCGAGCCGGTAGAGTACGTCGTAGTCGACGTGCCCGAGGAGTATTCCGGCCCCGTTATCGAATCGCTCGGCCGCCGCAAGGCAATCATGTCGAACATGATCACCGTGGGTGAATCGCGCCGCCTGGAATACACGATGCCGACGCGGGCGATTTTCGGGTTGCGCGGCGAACTGCTGACGCTCTCTCGCGGCACCGCCGTGATGTCGCACACCTACTACGACCACCAGGAGTGGCAGGGCGATCTCCCGGGCCGTAACGTCGGCGCTCTGGTCGCGAGCGATACCGGCATGATTACCGGTTACGCGCTCGCCGGCCTCGAACAACGCGGCCGCTTCTTTGTGGGACCGGGTCAAGAAGCGTATGAAGGCATGGTCGTCGGACGCGCAAACGACGACAAGGACATCTCGCTCAACGTCGTGCGGGCGAAGAAGCTCACGAACATGCGTGCTTCGGGTTCGGATGACAACGTCAAACTCGCGCCGCCCGAAGATCTTTCCCTCGAACGCGCGATCGAGTTTATCGAAGACGACGAACTCGTCGAGGTCACGCCGCAATCGATCCGTCTGCGCAAGCGCGTATTGAACGAAACCGAGCGCCTACGCAACCGTAAACGCGAGGTCACGCGAGCCTAGGCTACGGCGGGGCGTCGCTTTTGCGCAATGCCTCGTCCTGCGCCTCTTCGAGCCGGTCCACTGCGGCATTTACGTCCGTCGGATCCGCCATCGCTTCGGCCTCTTTGTCCCGCAGGTTGCGCACCTGCGGCGAGTCTTGGCGCAGTTTCTGCAGCAGTTCGATGATCTTCGCGATTTTCTGATCGGAGACCAACGCGATTTGCAGCGTGGTTTGCGCGCGTCGCTCCGCGAGGTCGCTCTGCCGGTTCTCCGTGATCAAGATGAACGTGGCCATCAGCAGCGACGACAAACTCACGATGCCTTGTAGCCAGAAAAACTGTGGCGGATCGAACGGTCGCCGGCCGACAACGGCCAAGCCGACGTTGAGCGCGATCCAGGTCGCGACGAAAAGCAAGACCACAAAGGCAAACCAGGGCCGGCCGATCGACCGCGTCATGCGCTCGATTCCCAATTGCCCTTCGGTTACGACGCCCGCGTGCCGGGCATGAATATCCGCCAAGTTTTGAATGGCGGTCTCCAGATGCTGGGGCGTGTCCGGCGACGTGCTATCGTCTGCGGCCACTAAAAGTTCGCGAGCTCCGGATGCTCGTTACCGTACCGCTCGTACATGTCGCCCGCCCGCAACATCTCGCGAACCACCGTTGCAAACGTGTCGCGCTCGAACAATCCCGAAAGAATCGCCGTATCGCCGATCGCGTTGCGCAAAATCAGCGCCGGCACCACTTCCACCGGCAAAGCGTGGAATTCAGCGGTCGTCTCCCGCACCCGGTGCTCGGCCTCGCGCATTCTTTGCGCCAGCGTTTCCGCGTCATAACCGCTATGTTCGGCCCCGGCCTGGAGCGCCGTTTCAAACGTTCCTACGCGCACCCCCTCCTCAAGAGCCGCGCGCGAGAGACGCCGCCGGGTGCGCTCCGCATCGCCGCCCAGGCCACGCACTGCTTCGACCACGAGATTCGCATAGAGCGACGAATCGCCCGGACGCAACCACGCAGCCGTGGTTTCGATACCGCTAACCGCTTTGGAGCGACCGTAGATCGCCTCGAGTTGCGCGGGCGAATATGCTAGTGGCTCGCCGTCGTTGATCAGCTTTACCTTGAAACTGAGGTCGATGCGGTCGCCGAACTCGCGGCGCACGTCGTCGAGCGCGCGATCGGCAAAATAGCACCATTGCGAGAGCACGTCGAAGTAGTAGGTAATCTTCAGCGGCTCGCTCATTGCGGGGCGAACGTCAACTCGCCGCGGAGCTCGTCGTAGTCGACGCGCACCCGTTGGTTGTCTCGAATTTCGCCGGCCAGAATTTTGCGTCCCAACGGAGTCTCCAATTCTTTTTGAATCGATCGTTTGAGCGGGCGTGCCCCGTACGCGGGATCGTATCCCGCCTTGACGAGATGCACTTTCGCCGCGTCCGAAAGCTCGAGCGTAATGCGGCGATCGGCAAGCCGGCCGCGCAGCCGTCCGAGTTGGATCTCGATAATGCGGCCGAGCTGCTCTTCACTAAGCGCATGAAAGACGATGGTCTCGTCGACGCGATTGAGAAACTCCGGCCGGAAATGCTGGCGTAGCTCGTCAAGAACCGTCGCCCGCATGATCGCGTAGTCGGCGCCGGCGAAGTCGCCCTTGTAATCCAGGATGCGATGGCTGCCGATGTTCGAGGTCATGATGACGATCGTATTCTTGAAGTCCACCGTGCGTCCCTGACCGTCGGTCAAACGCCCATCGTCGAGGATCTGTAGAAAAATATTGAACACGTCCGGATGCGCCTTTTCGATTTCGTCGAAAAGAATCACCGAATACGGATGACGCCGCACGGCTTCGGTCAGTTGGCCACCTTCGTCGTACCCAACGTACCCCGGCGGCGCGCCCAGCAGGCGCGCCACGGTGTGTTTTTCTTGATACTCGGACATGTCGATGCGGATCATCGCGCGGTCGTCGTCGAAGAGGTACTCGGCGAGGGCGCGCGCGAGTTCGGTCTTACCGACGCCCGTCGGTCCCAGAAAGATGAACGACCCGATGGGCCGGTTGGGATCGGCCAGCCCCGAACGCGATCGTACGACCGCCTCGGCGACGGCATCCACGGCCTCGTCCTGGCCGATGACGCGCCGGTGCAATTCTTCGTCGAGATGCAGCAACTTCTGCACTTCGCCTTCGAGCAGCTTGGTTACCGGAACTCCGGTCCAGCGGCTGATGACCTCCGCGATGTCTTCTTCGTCGACTTCCTCTTTCGATAGGCGCGCCGTGCCGTTACGCGATGCATGCAACTGTTCTTCTTCAGTACGCAACTGCCGCTCGAGGTCGGCCAGCTTCCCATAGCGCAGCTCGGCGACGCGATTGAGATCGTACTGTCGCTCGGCCTGTTCTATCTGCACCTTGGTGTTTTCGATTTGTTCGCGCAACTCGCGGGTCTTCACCGCGACGCCCTTCTCCGACTCCCATTGTTTCTGCACGCCTTCCTGATCGCGCTTGAGCGTGGCCACTTCGCTTTCGAGCCTTTCGAGGCGGCCTTTGCTTGCGGTGTCGCTTTCCTTGCGCAATGCCTCGCGTTCGATTTCGAGCTGCATGATGCGGCGCGTAAGTTCGTCGAGTTCCTGCGGCATCGAATCGATTTCGGTGCGCAACTTCGCCGCGGCCTCGTCGATGAGGTCGATCGCTTTGTCCGGTAAGAAACGGTCGCTGATGTACCGATTCGACAGCACCGCAGCCGCCACGAGAGCGCTGTCTTTGATGCGCACGCCGTGATGGGCTTCGTATTTCTCGCGCAAGCCGCGCAGAATCGAGATGGTGTCCTCGACGCTCGGCTGGTCGACCATGACCGGTTGAAAGCGGCGCTCGAGCGCCGCGTCTTTTTCGATGTATTTGCGATATTCGTCGAGCGTCGTCGCGCCGATCATATGCAGTTCGCCACGCGCGAGCATCGGCTTGAGCAAATTCCCCGCATCCATCGAACCTTCGCTCTTCCCGGCCCCGACGACGGTGTGCAACTCGTCGACGAATAGAACGATCGCGCCTTCGGCCTTTTGCACGTCCTTGAGCACGGCTTTAAGACGCTCTTCGAACTCGCCGCGATATTTTGCGCCGGCGATGAGCGCGCCCATGTCCAGCGAAACGATGCGCCGCCCCTTCAACCCTTCGGGCACGTCGCCGCGCACGATTCGTTGCGCGAGGCCTTCGACGATGGCCGTCTTCCCGACGCCCGGATCGCCGATGAGGACGGGATTGTTCTTGGTGCGCCGCGAGAGCACCTGAACGACGCGCCGGATTTCGTCGTCGCGACCGATCACCGGATCGAGCTTGCCGCGTTCCGCCTCGAGCGTGAGATCGCGCCCGTAGCGTTCGAGGCTCTTGTACGTGCCTTCGGGGTCGCGCGTCGTAACGCGCTGATTGCCGCGCACCGTGCGCAACGCAGCGAGCAACGCATCCTTGGTCAATTTCGAATCGCGAAAGATGCGGCCCACCTCTCCGCTGCTCTCCGCCATGGCGAGCAACAGGTGCTCGACCGAAACGAAGTCGTCTTGCAAGGTTTTGGATTCGCTCTCCGCCGACGAAAGAAGCCGCGCGAGTTCGGGCGCCAGCGTTACGTTTGCGGAGTCGGCATTGGAACCGGTGAGGCGAGGAAGACGCGCGACCGCATCCTCGGCCTTGCGCGCGAACGCCTGCGGGTCGACGCCGGCCGCCTTGACGACGTCGACCGCGATCCCGCGTTCTTGCTCCAACAAAGCGGCGAGCAGATGCTCGGGCGTCGTTTGCGTGTTGCGTTCGTTCAGCGCGAGCGTATATGCGGCATTGAGTGCGTCTTGTACGCGCTCAGTCATACGATCAACGTTCATATCCACCAATCAAAACAGCAGGACACTCCTTTGCGGTTGCGCTATGCACCTTCGTGGAAATTGCAGCCGGGGCGCTACGCGCATTCTATCTCTACGACGTCGCCGACACCATCGATCTGGCCCGGCTTCGGACCGTCGGCGGCGAAGGATTGGCGCCGGCCGATCTCCCTCTGCGTCCACATACCTCGCCCGCATATCTCCAGTTTCCCACTCCGCCACTGATCGCACGTCTTCCGGAATTGCACTTCGAAGGCTTGACCATTCTGCGACGCGCCAAGTTGTTCGATTACGGCGTCGTTTCGATCCGGTTGACGATCGATTTTGCCGGGGAGTGGGACGCCTTCGTGGCACTCGCCGGACGGCTGCGCAGTTCGAGCGCGCTCGGCGGATTCGCGCGCACGGCAGTCGAGCAGATCATCGCCGAGATCCGCGACGCCCTCGACGATCCGCATGCCGCGCTCGTCGAAGACTACTTTATCGCGGAAATCGACCGCTTCGCCAGCTCCATGGCCGCGGAAACGTTGCTGGCCGACCACGCCGCCGAACTTGCCCGCTTGCTTTCGGGCGAAGCCGGGCCGTTCTCGCCGTTGCAACTCGAGGAATCTCTGCGTCAGCGCTTTTCATACTATGCCGACGACCTGACGATCGTGCAATGGGACGGTGCGCTGGTCTACGATCGCCGCGAAAGCGCCGACGCAATCGAAGACATCTTGGAGTTTGCCAACTCGCAACTGATCGAGCTACGCACCTACGACGCCTTGCTCGATCGCGAGCTCGACGCGATCTACGCCGCGCAACCGGGCAAGCCGGTACGATCCCTGTTCGGCCGCGGCGCCGCCGATCAAGCGGCGAGCCTGCGGTATTTGATCGTAGACGTCCTGGAGCTTACCGACCGCGCGAATAATGCGTTGAAGATTATCGGCGACGCGTACTACGCGCGAATCTATCGCGCCGCGGTTTCACGCCTGGCGCTGGGAGATTGGCAGCAACAGATCAATCGAAAACTCGAAAGCATCGGCGATATGTACCGCTTCGTGAGCGATCAAGCGCGCAGCACGCGCGACCAGTTTCTCGAAATCGTCGTAATCGTGCTCATCGCGCTCGAACTCGTCGTCGGCGTACTAACGCTCCGCCACTAATCCCGCCGAGTCGCAGCTCGGGCGACAGGAGTTCGCGCTGAGCCTGATATGATTGCGAGCTTAGGGTGACGGTTTGCGGGAGCGGAGCTTGCGGTAGTCGCCGCTGCGCACGGTTATTCCGCGCGCGTCGAACCACTCAAGAAGTGGGACTGCGTATTTGCGCGACGTTCCGATGACGTCTCGAAACTCCGCCATCGTCATTTGACCCTGCGATCGAAGATATGCTTCGACCCTCGCGTGAATCTGCGCGATTTGCGTGCCCCGGTACAGAAACTCTCCCACTTTCACAAGCGCGCCGCGAGCGACGAGCGTGTCGAATGCCTTGCCGGCGCCTTCGATTCGCGATTGTTTGACTTGCGCGATCGCATCGGCGAGAATCGCCGGCGCGAACGGGTTGTTCGGATCGATCGGCGTCACCCGGTCGAAAAATTCGCGTTGTGCTTGCGTGAGTTTCGGCGTATGATCGGCAGCCGCGTAGTATCCGCCGCGATTGGCGAGCCGCCCGTCTTCGGCGAGCGCTCCCAGAATGCGGACGACCAGCGCTTCGTTGATGCCGAGCGCGCGCGAAAGCGCGATCGACGTCATGCCCATCGACCACGGCTCCGTTTGCAACTGTTTATCGATGCAACGGCGCACCTTCTCGAGAAATTCCACAGCCGCAGCGCCGTCGACGTATCCGACCGGCCGCTGCACGCGCACGATCTCGCCGCGCGCGATCAGGTCGTCGAGAGTCGCGCGCACCGTCTCGTCGACGAGATTCGCCGATCGCGCGATCGCTTCGGGCGCGAGCGGATCGCCGTGCGCGGCACGCAGCACTGCGAGCACGGCCCGTTCGTGCGAGCCGGGCTCCGCCTCGTTCGTGTCGTGCGCGCCTCCGGCGTCATCGATGCGACCGCCGCCGAGCAACGTCTTCGGTGACGGACGGCGCACGACAAACGCCGTTCCCGGATAGGCGACCGTCGCACTACGCAGAAAGAGTTGCGCACCGCACGCCGCAGTTGACGACGGCGCCCGCTCGAAAACGAGCGTCCCGAGTATTTCGGCGGCCCCGATGTAGGCGCGCACGGGATTGCGCCGCCGCAGTATCGGCAACGCATCGGCAACGGCTTCGAACGTTACGCTAAAACGTTGCGCGGCCGAAAATTGCGGCGCAGCCAACACCTCGCCGCGCGCGATCTCGCCAACCTCCACGCCGGGCACGTTTACGGCCACGCGCGCGCCGCCTCGCGCACTCTTTACGTTTTTACCGAACGTCTGCAGGCTGCGCACGCGCAACGTCTTTCCACTGGGCTCCAATTTGACCGCGTCGCCGACCGAAAGCGCACCTTGCATGAGCGTACCGGTCACGATCGTTCCGTGCCCCGGAAGCGCGAAGACGCGATCGACGGGCAAATACGCCGGCGCGCGAACGTCTCGCGGCGGCAGCGCGACCAATGCGGCGTGAATCAGCTCGCGTAGCGCGTCGAGGCCGCTCCCGGTCTGCGACGATACCGCCACGGTAGGCGCCCCTTCGGCAATGGTGCCGCGCAGTGATTCGGCGATCGTTTCGCGTGCGAGGGCCAGTTCGTCGGCGTCGAGCGTGTCCGACTTCGTCACGACCACGATCGTGCCGCGCACGTTCAAAAAACGTAGAATCTGCAAATGCTCCCGCGTTTGCGGCATGACGCCTTCGTCCGCGGCGATCGCGAGCAGCAACAACTCCATGCCGGCGGCGCCCGCGAGCATGTTGTGCAAGAAGCGCTCGTGCCCCGGTACGTCGACGATACCGGCTTCGATACCATCGTCGAACACCAGGTGTGCGAATCCCAGATCGAGCGTCATGCCGCGCAAACGCTCTTCGACCCACCGATCGGGGTGCGTTCCGGTCAACGCCGCTACGAGCGACGACTTGCCATGATCGACGTGGCCCGCGGTACCGATGACATGCATCCTGGCCCCTAGACGATCGTGCGAAGCGCCGCGATGACGGCCGAATCTTGCTCCGCTGCGATCGTCCGCAAATCGAGCAGCAGCCGTCCGTCCTCCACGCGGCCGACGATGGCCGGTTCGCTCGACCGCAGTCGCGCCGCAGCTATGTCGGGTGGCGAAACGCAAGAAACCACTACGGCAACCGATGCGATGCGCGTTCCCGGGAGCGATCCTCCGCCAACATACGCGATGCTGGGTGCGAGCGCCGCGGCGCGGTCCGGAAGTTCGTCGACGTAGCGGCGGCCTCTGACGTGCAGCGCTTCGAGCGGCGCGGAGAGCATCCGAAAGAACGGAATGCGGTCGCGCGTCTGGGGAGTCGCGTATAAACGCAGGGTCGCGTCGAGCAGCGCGATCGTCAGCTTGTCTACGCGCAGCGCCCGCACGAGCGGATTCGAGCGCAAACGCGCCAGGACGGGAGCGCGGCCGACGATAATGCCGGCTTGCGGGCCGCCCAGCAGTTTGTCGCCGGAAAATGCGACCGCATCGAGCCCATCTCGTACCGCATCCTGCACGGTACGCTCGTGCGGGAGACCGTATTCGGCTAAATCGACCAACGCTCCACTGCCGAGATCTTCGACGACCGCGACACCCACGCGTTTACCCAGGGCGGCGAGTTCGCGCGGTTCGACGTCGTGCGTGAAACCGGTCAAACGAAAGTTCGACGCATGCGAACGCATGAGCAGAGCGGTCTTCGGCGAGAGCGCCCGTTCGTAATCTTTGAGATAGACCTTGTTGGTGGCGCCCACTTCGACAAGTTTTGCGCCGCTGCGCTCGAGAACGTCCGGAAGGCGAAAGCCGCCGCCGATCTCGACGAGCTGGCCGCGCGAAACGACGACTTCTCGATCTTTGGCAAACGTATCGATCAGCAGCAAGACCGCCGCGGCGCAGTTGTTGACGACGAGCGCATCTTCGGCGCCGGTCGCGTCGCACAATGCGGTGCTTACCCGCGCGTAACGCGAGCCGCGCGAACCCGTCGCGAGATCGAATTCCAAATTTGAGTAACCCGCACCGACCCGCGTCGCCGCTTCGAGCGCGGCAGCCGCAAGCGGCGCGCGCCCGAGATTCGTATGGAGAATGATACCGGTGGCATTGATCGCTTCGAGCAACCGCTGCCCGCGCTCGAAATCCAGGCGTTCCAGAACGCCGGATATCAGCGCGTCGAAATTCGGGATTGCTTCGGCCCCGCGGGCGCGTTCGAGTTCGGCCTCGATCGCGCGCTTCACGCTCTCGCGTCCGACGAGCGCCTCGTATCGCGCTATGCGCTCCTCGGAAAGAAAACGATGCACGGCCGGAAGGCCGCGCATAATTTTAACCGACACCGCGCCTCGCGCGTCGCCTAGGCGACGTGCTTGCTCAGCATCGACGTGATCGTCTGTTCCGAGACATAGCCGACGATACGGTCGACGGGCTGCCCGCCCTTGAACAAGATCAGACAAGGAATCCCCGAGACTTGGTATTCGCCGGCCAGGCTAGGGTTCTCGTCGGTATTGAGTTTTACGAATTTGGCTTTCCCGCTGTGGGAAGCCGCGATTTTCTCGACGACCGGCGCGAGCATCTTGCACGGGCCGCACCACGACGCCCAAAAATCTACCAAGACGGGTTGGTCGTTATGCAGCACTTCCTCGTGAAACGTGCTTTGCGAAACTTCGGCTAATGCGCTCATTGTGTTCTTGTAGTCTCCTCCGTCGTCTTAAAAACCATCGATCACCCGCCCGGTTTCAACCGCCGCCCGATCCTTCGACCCTTCGACAAGCTCAGGGTGACGGGTGTTGCATTCGACAAGCTCGCCCTTCGGCAAGCTCGCCCTTCGACAAGCTCAGGGTGACGGGTGTTGCATTCGACAGGCTCGCCCTTCGACAAGCTCAGGGTGACGGGTGTTGCATTCGACAAGCTCGCCCTTCGGCAAGCTCAGGGTGACGGGTGTTGCGCCGTCCTGTCACCCTGAGCCTGTCGAAGGGCGGATCGCGTCGAGACGCGCCGTTAGATTTCCGTTTGTTGGGGTTCTCCGGTGATGTCGGTGAGCTGTTCGGTCTGTTTGCCGAGGTTGGTGAGCGCGATGACCTCGTCGCCTTCGGTCAGGCGCTGAAGTTTGACGCCCTTGGCGTCGCGCCCCGTTTGGCGAATTTCCTTGACGTTGAGACGGATCACCTGATTGGCCGACGTGATCATCAATATCTGGTCGTCGGGTGCAACGAGAATCTGGTCGACGACGGTGCCGATATCGTCGCGCTGGCGCGCGAACGCCTTGACGCCTTTGCCGCCGCGAGACGTATGGCGATACGCTTCGATCGGCGTGCGCTTTCCGAACGCCTTGCTCGTGACGAGCAAGACTTCTTTGCGATCGTCTTCGACCACGTCCATTGCGATGATGTTATCGCCCTTCTCGAGCGTCATCGCCTTGACGCCGCGCGCGTTGCGACCCATCGGACGCACGTCTTTCTCGTTAAAATGCACGGCCATGCCCTGCACCGTCGCGAGGATGATGTCGCGGGTGCCGTCGGAAAGGTCCACCGCGAGTAATTCGTCGGCGTCGTCCAAGTTGATCGCGTTGAGACCGTTGCGACGCACGTTGGAAAACTCCGCGAGCCGGGTCTTTTTGATGACGCCGTTCTTGGTGACCATCACCATGTGATGTTCGCCCTCGAAGTTGGTGATCGGGAAAACGGCCGAGACCTGCTCGCCGGGCGGCAGCGTCAGCAAATTGACCAGCGCCGTACCGCGCGCCTGGCGCGTCGTGTCGGGTATCTCGAATCCGCGCAAACGATAGACGCGCCCTTTGTTCGTGAAAAACAGCACGTGGTCGTGCGTGCCCGTCACGAAGAAGTTCCGCACGATATCCTCGCGTTTGAGGTTGCTGATGCCCGTGACGCCGCGCCCGCCGCGGTTCTGCGTCTTGAACGTGTCGACGGTAACGCGTTTGATGTATCCGCCGACCGTGTAGGTCACGACCACGTCTTCGTGCGGGATCAGCGCTTCGACCGAGAATTCGTCTTCGGCCGGCACGATGAGCGTGCGGCGCTCGTCGCCGTATTTCTTTTTGATTTCGAGAATTTCGGTTTTGACGATACTCGCTATGCGGCGTTCGCTTCCGAGTATGTCTTGCAATTCGGCGATCGTTTTGAGCAGCTCGCGATACTCGTCTTCGATCTTTTGGCGCTCCAAGCCGACCAGCGTGCGCAGGCGCATGTCGACGATGGCGGTCGCTTGTATCTCCGAGAGCGAGAAGCGCTGCATGAGTTTCTGGCGAGCTTCGTCAGTGGTCTGACTGCCGCGTACGATCTCGATGACTTGATCGATATTGTCGAGCGCGATCCGGTAGCCTTCGAGTAAATGCGCGCGTTCTTCGGCTTTGCGCAGATCGTAGGTCGTGCGCTTCGCGACGACGTCTTTGCGATGGGCGATGTGGTGCTCGAGCAGTTGCTTGAGCGACATGACTTGCGGTTCGAGCGCGGTCGTCCCGTCGGGCCGGACGTCCCCGACCGGCACCAGCGCGAGCATGTTGAAGCCGAAACTCGATTGCAGCGGCGTGTGCTTGTAAAGCTGATTGAGGACGACCTTCGGCGTCGCGGAACGCTGCAGCTCGACGACGACGCGCATCCCTTTCCGGTTCGAACCGTCATCGAGCCGCGCGATGCCTTGAATGCGCTTCTCGGAATGCGCCTCGGCAATCGCTTCGACGATGCGGCTCTTGTAGACCTGATAGGGAATCTCCGTGATCACGATTTTGAACTTGCCGTTCTCCTCGACGATCTCGGCCTTACCGCGAATCGCGATGGATCCGCGCCCGGTGCGATAGGCCTCGCGAATGGCATGTTCGCCCATGATGATGCCGCCGGTCGGAAAGTCCGGGCCTTTGACGATGTTCGCAAGCTCGTCGTCGGTGATGTTCGGCTCGTCGATGATTGCCGCGATGGCATCGGCAATTTCGTTTAGGTTGTGCGGCGGGATGTTGGTCGCCATGCCGACGGCGATGCCGCTGCTGCCGTTGAGCAGCAACTGCGGCAGTTTGCCCGGAAGCACGCTCGGCTCGACGCCTTGATTGTCGAAGTTCGGAACGAAGCCGACGGTTTCTTTATCGATGTCCGCGAGCATTTCGAGCGACGGCCGCGCGAGACGCGCTTCGGTATACCGGTACGCCGCCGGCCGGTCGGGGTCGATCGATCCGAAGTTACCATGGCCGTCGACCAACGGGTAACGCAATGTGAAATCTTGTGCCATGCGCACGAGCGCGTCGTACACCGACTGGTCGCCGTGGGGGTGATACGACTTGAGCACTTCGCCGATGACACCGGCGCACTTGCGATGCTGCTTGGTCGGGTCCATGCCCATTTCGCGCATCGCGTACAGGATGCGACGTTGCACGGGCTTGAGACCGTCGCGCACGTCGGGCAATGCGCGCGACGCGATGACGGACATGGCATACGAGAGATAGCTCTCTCGCATTTCGTCTTCGACGTTGATTTGCGAGATGATGTCGTTGTTCACGTG
The DNA here is from genome assembly GCA_036559125.1 of Vulcanimicrobiaceae bacterium. Lineage (GTDB taxonomy): Bacteria > Vulcanimicrobiota > Vulcanimicrobiia > Vulcanimicrobiales > Vulcanimicrobiaceae > JALYTZ01. The sequence continues at coordinate 5,148 of DATBTT010000014.1, read as the reverse complement.
GTTTAAAAGCGCTCCGCTCTAATAAGGAAAAGGGTAGGTGCTAGGGTGGCGACAGGGCTAGGACGGTCCATCCCAAACCGGAATGTCGCCGTCTGGACCCGTGCCGAAATCGCTCACGAGGGCCCCACCCGGATTCGGAGGCGCTTGCGCGTCCTCAACGGGCTGCGGTTCGGGCGGACCGGTTTTTTCGCGCAGAGCGAACGCCCCGGCTTCCAAACGTTCGTGGGCTGCCGCAGTCGCCTCGCGCAACCGGAGCAGGTCGGCTTGCGCCTGCGCGTCGATCTCGCCAAGGGGGTCGCGATCGTCCGAAGTCAGGATAGATCGCTCGCGCGTGAGAATAGGGGCAACCGACGCAGTATCACGGGAGTATCCTTTCGCTAAACGCATGGAACGAACATTTCTCACCGAGGCGGAACTGAGCGCCTTCGCTGCCGATTTCGCCCGGTCGCTGCGCCCCGGAGACGTCGTGGGGCTCTGGGGCCCCTTGGGAGCGGGCAAGACGAGTTTCGTGCGGGCGGCGGTCCGCGCGCTGCACGGAAGCGAGCAAATTTCCAGCCCGACTTTCACGTTCTGGCACCGCTATGCTGGGGTGCCGCCGGTCGACCATCTCGATCTCTACCGGCTGGAAGACCCGCGGGACCTCGCCGAGCTCGGGCTCGAGGAGGCCTTTGACGGCTCGTCGGTCGTTTTGGTGGAGTGGTGGCGCAATGCCCCCGGTCTTTTGCCGCCACGGCACTACGAAATCGAGATCCAAGGAATCGGCGACGGGCCACGCTCCCTGCGGGTTTCCGCCCCATGATCGTGCTCGGCATCGACGGCGCCTTAGGTGCCTTCTCGTGCGCCGTTGTCGAAGACGGTCGCTGCCTGGCAAGCACCGAGCTTGCCGGCAACGTTGCGCTCGAAGGGGGGCTGGGCGCCGTGTCGGCCGTGTTAACCCAGTCTCAGACGCCCCCGGCGCGGCTGGACCGCATCGCCGTCGGGCTGGGGCCAGGGGGCTTTACCGGCCTGCGAATCGCGCTGAGCTACGCGAAATCGCTGGCGCAAGCGTGGCGCCTTCCGATCGTCGGGGTGTCGTCGTTCGACGCACTCGAGGCGGGTCTCCAAACGGAGCCGGAGCTGCTGACGGTCGTCAGCGGGCGGCCCGGCGTCGTATCGGTGCGCTTATGCGGTACCGTCCTTCGCCGTGCGTCCGGTTACGTCGCCGACGTGCTGGATGCGCTGGCCGCCGATCTGCCGCCGGTTCTAGCGGTTTTGGGCGCCCCGGAGGACGTGCTCGCCGCACTTGGCGAACGCGGAACCCACGTGCACAGAATCGACCGCGTCATCGATCCCGCGGCTCTGGCGGTGGCGCTGCTCGCCATCGAGCGCGAGCCTGCGCGCAGCGTGCACGAATTGCGTGCCGATTACGGCGAGCTTCCCGCCGCGAAAGTTCCCGCGAAATGAAAGCGGAACTGGACCCGCTCGCACGCGGCGATTCGTCGCCGCTCGAGATCGCTCCGATGCTGGAACGCGATATCAAAGAGGTCGTGCGCATCGAGCAGCAGTCGTTCACGACGACCTGGCCCGCCAATGCGTTTTACAACGAACTGCACGACAACAAGCTCGCGCATTACTTCGTCGGTCGCATCGGCGACCGCATCGTCGCCTATGGCGGCATTTGGGTCATTTTGGAAGACTCGCACGTCACTACCATAGCCGTCTTGCCGGAGCATCGCGGAAACAAATACGGCGAGTACATATTAGTGCGGTTGCTGGACGAAGCGCTCGAACGCGGCGCGTCGTGGATGACCCTGGAAGTGCGGGAGGGGAACGTCGTCGCTCAATCGCTCTATCGAAAGTACGGTTTCACCACGGTCTCGACGCGCAAGGGCTACTACAGCGATAACAACGAGAACGCGTTCGTTATGTGGGCAGGCAATCTCAAGAGCGAACTCTATCGCAACCGCTTGCGCGCGCTGCGCGCGGCCCTCTTTCCGTGATCGCAGCACTTCTAACGCTCGCGATCGTCGTTACGGCGCCGCCCGTTCCGGCATTCGGCGGCATAACCCTGGGCACGCAGGTCTCGCAGACGATCGCCAAGCGCGGCAATCCGGCGGTTTCGACAACCGACGTGGGAACGGTCTGGACGTGGCAACGCGACGACGGAACGCTCCGTCTGACCACCGACGACGATGGTAACGTTCGCATAATCGACCTCGCGCCGGCGTCGTCCGCGGATCCGGTCATCGTACTTCCGGCGCCCGGCCACAAACACGTCGCGTTCAATTCCACCACGGCCGACGCCGCGAAGCAATCACTTTCGAGCTTTATCGATTTCGATGCGAACGCCGCATTTCCGGATAACGGCGCTCCGGCGGAACTGCAAACCTACAAGCTCGATGAGTCGCACGAACTCGCGCTGCTCTTCGATACGACTTCACATCTGCTGCGCGAAGCATTCTACGGCGAACGTCCCGCACTCGCGCGCGCCGGCTTGCTGCCCGACGTTGCAAAAACGCTACCCTCATTCAAAGCGCCCGTGTTGCAAAAGCTCGGCGCCGCGGATTACGACACGCCCGACCAAGGCGTCGGTTACGTGCGAATCGCCGTCAACGCGGCCGGCGGCGTTAGCGCAGCAACGATGTACGTGTCGAGTGGAAACGTTCGTCTCGACCGCATCGCGATCGCTTCGGCGCAGCACGACCAGTTCGAGCCGGCACTGCGCGACGGCAAACCGGTGGCCTCGGTATATTTCCACCGGGAAGACTTCGTCAACACGACCAAACCGCGGTGAACTCCGCGGAGCTTTGCGATGCGGTTCGCGCGCGTCTAGTCCAGCGACATCGCTACGACCACTGCGTCCGCGTCGCGGAACTCGGCCGAAGCCTAGCGGTTGCCCACGGCGTCGAACCACACAAAGCTTGGCTCGCCGGCATGCTGCACGACCTTGCAAGGCTGTGGTCGATGGAACGGCTCATCGCGCAAGCCGAACTGCGCGAACTGCCGATCGGCCCCTTCGAGCGGCACAACCCAATCGTGTTGCACGCCCCGCTCGGGGCGGCGCTCGCGCGCGAAGAATTCGGCGTCGAAGACCCCGAGGTTCTTTCGGCAATATCCAAACACACCGTCGCGGCCGGGGAAATGTCGCCGCTCGATTGCATCGTCTACCTGGCCGACGGCCTTGAGCCCGGCCGTAACTTCCCCGACCGCGTCCACCTCGAACGTTTGGCAATGGCCGACCTTGCCGCAGCCATGCGCGCAACGATTGGCTCCTCGTTGCGGTACTTTATGGAGAAGGGTATACCGGTCGCGCCGCAAACCGCGGAGGCGGCTCACACGTTCGGTCTTTCGATCGACGATTTGGAGGTTCGCGCTGGCTGAAATTGTGGAGATCGTGCGGGACGCCGCACTGGACAAAAAGGCGGAAGATCTCATAGAGATCGACATCGCCGGTAAAACGATCATCGCCGACACCTTCGTCATCGCGACGGGACGGTCGAGAGTTCAAACGCGTTCGATCGCCGATAACATCGCCGAAAAAATCAAGGAGTCCGGAAATCGCGTCATGCGCGTCGAGGGATATTCCGACGGTAATTGGATCTTGCTCGACCTCGGAACCGTGGTCGTGCATGTCTTCACGCCGGAGCAGCGGCAATTCTATAACCTGGAGCGGCTATGGGCGGACGTGGCCGAACGGCAGGTACAGTCGTCGTGAGCATGCGCCCGCGAACCCACCTCACTCGTTCGGCCCGGCAGCGGCGGCAGGCCCTGCTCAAGTTGGGTATTTGGATATTCCTCGTAGTCTTCGCGCTGAGCGTCGTCGGCGTAGGATTTATCAGCGTGAGCGTCATCCACTAGCCCGTCGCCGGAAACATCCCGGGCACCGCCCGGTATCACGCCCCATGGGAGACATGCAGCAATGAAACGTTTGAGCGCCGTCACCGCGCTTGCGATCGCCGCAATGGCGCCGGTCCTTTTTGCGCAGGCGGCCACGCAGTTCATTCAGGACGGCGCGAGCCTCTTCAGCCAGGGCGTCGCCGCGCAACTCAACGGACGGCTGACAAACTTCAACGCTCAGACCGGCAAAGAGGTCGTCGTCGTTACGGTGCCCTCCATGCCCAGCGGCCAAACCGTTTCGGTGGCCGCGGAAAACGCATTCGCGCAACAGCAAATCAACGGTACGCTCATCTACATTTCGAAGAACGATCGCAAGGCGTACGTCCTACCGGACCGAGCGGCCGTCCGGGCCGGCTGGTTTACGGCGAGCACGTCCACATCGATCGCGCAATCGATGGCCGCCCAGTTCAAAGACGGCAATTACGACGCGGGCATTACCGGCGCAGTCGGCAGCGTTCTCGATATTTACCGTTCGCATCTTAGCTCACTACAACGTCCCGGGAGCAATAGCGCCGCGTCTGCGCCAACGCAGGCGCGCGCCGCGACTTCCGGAGGAGTGCATATCGGCGTGTTTTGGTGGATCGTCATCATTTTCATCGGATACCTCATCATCCGCTCCATCATGCGGGCGATGTCCGGTACGCGATACGGCGCCGGCGGACCGATACAGCCCGGCGCTCCGGGCTACGGCGGTCCGGGTTACGGCGGGGGATACGGAGGATACGGCGGGTACGGCGGTGGCGGCGGCTTCTGGAGCGGCTTGCTCGGCGGACTCGGCGGAGCATTTTTGGGCAACGAGCTTTTTCGCGGCGGCGGGTTCGGCGGCGGTTTGGGTGGAGGCTCCGGCGCGGACACGAGCGGCGGTCAGCAGCAGTCTCCGACGGATGGCGGCGGCTGGCAGAGTGACCCCGGGCAGGCCGATCCCAGCGCCGGCGGCGGCGGAGATTGGGGCGGCGGCGGTTTCGGTGACCTCGGCGGCGGCGGCGGCGGCGGTGGCGACTTCGGCGGCGGTGGCGGCGGTGGTGGTGACGGCGGCGGAGGCGGAAGCTGGTAACCACCGACGGCGTGCTTCGACAGGCTCAGCATGACAGCTCTCACCTTGAGCCTGTCGAAGGGCCCTCCTCGTCACCCTAGCCTGTCCCCCGTCACCCTGAACCTGTCGAGCGGGCCTCGTCCACCCTAGCCGATCCCCGTCACCCTGAGCCCGTCGAAGGGCCTCGTTCGCCCCTAGCCGATCCCCGTCACCCTGAGCCTGTCGAAGGGCCTCGTTCG
>DATBTT010000013.1:0-11439 GCA_036559125.1 Vulcanimicrobiaceae bacterium | reverse complement strand
TTCCACATGTACGACTTGCGCGACATGGGATCGCTGATGTCGCCGGAATACGCGTCTGGCGTCGTCCAGCCGTGCAAACTGGAGTCAAATGCGCGGACACCTTGAATCGTGTTGTAGCCGTCGTTGATGCCATCTTCGCGCCGGTTGCTTGATACGGCACTCGATCAAAATCACGGACGGCTCTTCTCGAAGCGCGTTATCCCCTCACGGGGCGCGTTGCAGTTGGTTAAACGTGCGGCAAATTGCGCCGACGACGAGGCTTTCGACTCGGTGATTTTCACGTTATTTGACGAAGCTGCCTCGATCTCAACAAAAAACAGCGCCGTTGAAGCGCCGAAACTTCGGATGCAGCGGGCGAAACGATTCATCGAACGCCACGCCTTCGAACAGCTGCAGCTCGATGACATCGCCACCGAATTGGGACTTTCGCCCTTCACGATCCTTCGGCAATTCCGCGCGGCCACCGGAAGGACGCCTTATGCATACCTCCTTGAGATTCGATTGGAACGCGCAAAGCAATTGCTGGGGCAAACCACCGACTCCATTGCTCGCATAGCCTCAAAAGTGGGATTTAACGATCCAGCCCATTTTTCACGCTTTTTCAGTAATACCACCGGCTATTCGCCATCCTCGTATCGAGCCGTGGGCGGCGAAGGTCCCGATGCGCGCACGTTTTAATTAGCGGGTCATGCTACATCGTTTGACGGCGGCCGCCGCGTTCGCGCTGGCGGCTTGCGCCATACCCGCCCAAGCCGCAGGGAACTTTGCCGAGATCACGGTTACCGGCCAAGCGAGCGTCACCCAGCCGCCCGACGTCGCGACTTTGAACGCGACCGTTATGACCAACAGCGACAAGGCGCAGGGTGCCACGTCGCAAAATCAACGCGCGTACGATCGGCTCGTAAGCGCCATGCATGCCCTCAAGATTCCCGAGTCCGATATCAAAACCGACTATCTCAACGTCAACTTCAACCCGCGTCCGTCGCCCCAACCGCAGGGGCCCAACGCTGTCGAGCCGCCACCCGACGGCACCGTTTACGGCTACATCGTCAACCGCGGCGTCACCGTGACGATGCACGACACCAAAATCGTTGGAAAGGCGGTCGATGCAGCCGTTGCCGCCGGCGTCACGAACATCGGCGGGGTCTCGTTTGCGGCCGAACACACCGGTGGCGCGTATTCGCAAGCCGTGCAGATGGCGGTGCGCGACGCGCGGAATCAGGCCGATGCCATGGCTGCTGCCGCGCGTCTGCACGTCGTGCGGATCAAAACGATGCAACAAGGCGCTCTCGAGCAACCGCCGCAGCCAGTGCCATTCGCGCCACAACTGAAGACAATGGCGAGCGTTCCAACCCGGATACCGCCCAGCGACGTGCGCGTCTATGCGACGGTGACCATCACGTATGAGGCGTCGCCGTAGGCGGGCTCGTGGGCGCATGCCACGTCGAGCCGTCGGCGAATTGCACGGACTCCACGGTGCACGTGGGCTGCGGCGTTTTGAACGTACGCGTGCGCGAACCGCGAAACGCATCGTAAACGTGTTCGATTTGCGCGCCGGTCGAAAACGTTCCGCGATCGTTGACGACTTCGCGCCGGCCGTCGAGCAGGACGGCGAACGCAATCTCTGAAACAGGTTTGGGCGCGATGTCCGTGAACGCGATGTGCAAGGCACCCGGAACGCTCGAAATCACGAGCCCACCGCCGGTATAGTTCAAGTGACACCGATTGATGCGAACTGGTGCGGGCGGCACGGCCGGACTCGCGGCCGGCGCCGCCGCGGCAAGCGATACGAGAAGCAGCATAAATAGATACATTGCGTAGAGAGTATACCAAAAAGCCCGCGGTACCAACGGGCTTTTCAGTGACTCGTCCCCGGATTACTTGACGACGTTCACGTAAGCGACCATCCCCTGGTCGTCGTGGAATAGGCAATAGTATTTGAAGAAGCCGACCTTCGTAAACGTCAAGCTGTAGTGCTGACCTGGGAAAAACACTCCGGAATTGGTCAACATCGATCCGTCGTAGGTCGACCCGCCCATGGGCGGCGCAAACGGCGGAAGGTTCGGAACCTGGCCCAGTGGCGGGAACGTCACCGTGTGGGGTTCGTTATTTGATTCGTTGACCCACGTCAGCGTCGTCCCAACTTTTACGGTCACGTTGCCGGCCTGCACGATGTTCCCGAGCGTGTTGACGTCGATGAAACGCAGGACCGTCGAATCGGCCGGTTTGCCGGCCGCCAATCCGGGCGCGGTACCCGCGGCGATCGTCTTACCGTGCGGAGTAAACGGGAACTCTTGTACCGATAACTCCGCGGCGATGAGATCTTTCCATTCATCGATCGCGCCATTGTGCGTGTAAAAACCTTGCGCGTGCGGATACGTCGTCCCGGCGCTCTGAACCACGACCGTTCCCATCATTTGCGGTTGATGGAGCAAACAATGATACACGTAGGTCCCCGCTTTCGGAAACGTCAGCGTGTACTGCTTGCCGTCGGTTATCAGGCCGGAGCTCGTGAAGGCGCTTCCGTCTTCGGTCGTTCCGCCCGCGGGGGTCGTCGCTTGCGGGCTAGCCGGATTGGGTGGTTTCTGGCCGGGCGCCAGGAAGCTGATCGTGTGCGGCTCTTCGGCCGCGATTCTCCATGTGACGCTATCTCCCGCGTCGATGGTGATCGTGTTGTCGTAAAAATCTAAATCCTGCGCGGACTGATCGAGCGTCGACGCGCCGGCCTGCACCGTCCACATCTTTCCCAATCCGGCAACGTTTCGAGTCGCAGCGGCAGCTCCGCCGCTATCGTTCGCGCTTGCCGACGGCGGCATCGCGCTTCCCCCACCGCACCCAGTCATCAATGCGGTCGTACCACAAAGCGAAAGCGCGCAAAGCATGTGCATGACGATTCTCGACATAGAGAATCTCCTCTTTAGCTACGAGAAGTACCTGACTCCATTACACAGCTTCCAGACAGCGAGAGGCACGGTAAGGAACTCCCAGCCCGACTAGTTACAACGGCACGGCGCGCGACAAAAACGTCTAGGCCAACAGCGGATTGAGAACGGAGGCCACGGCTTCTCCCGGCGAGACGCCGGGCATGAAAGCGCGCCAGTCGGCGTACTGTTGTTTTCGCGTCGGCTCTGCGAGGCGGATTCCGTCTGCGATGTAGATGATCGTCATTGCCGCTCGCGGACGTTGCGTGCGATTGGCTCCGGCGTGATGAAACGTCCAGCCGGAATGGAAACTCACCTCGCCGAGCGCAAACGACGCGATTCGTTCTGGAAAACGACCGTCGCGTAACGCTTTGCCTAACGACCGCTCGCTTTCGTCTCCAATTTCGAGGTCCCGGCCGAAGCGCATTCGATGGCTACCGGCGGCAAAGGCGAGCGGGCCCATTTCAAGCGGCGTGGCCTGCAGCGGCACCCAAGCCGTGACGGCCTTGTTCGAGTCCAGCGGCCAATAAAATTGGTCGGCATGCCACGGGGTAATTTCGCCGCCCGGCTCCTTGTAGAGTGCCTGATCGTGGTAAAGGCGCACGTGCGGGACGCGCAATAGCGTCGCTGCGATCGATGCGAGACGCTTGCCGAAAACAAATTCCTTCGCGAGGTCGCTGGTCTGCCACAAATTGGTGATCTGCAGAAAGGCCCGATGATAGGTGTCACGAGCCTCTATGGGCTCCGCTTGCGGATTGCGCCGCAGAACTTCGGAGGAAATACTAGCCCCATAATGGGCCAGCGCCTCGGGCCCGAGAACTCCGGGTAGCCGCACGAACCCATCGCGATCGTAGGCGTCAACGGCCGTTTGCGGGGTAACGAAGGCGCTGTCGATATCGAATGTCATGAAGCCAAAGGGTTCCTCGCCGGCCCGGACCATTCCACCGGCAACCAAACGGGCTCCGGTTTTCGTTTCCCTCAGTGAATGGGTACATGGGCAATCAAGCAAGCCCACACCAAGAGAGGAACGCAATCGATTCATGAAACGCATTTTGGCCGGACTGTTCGCGGTGGCACTGGCCCTGAGCGGCACCGTACCTGCGCTTGCTTACACGCAGGAGCAGCAACAGGAGCTTCAGATCGGCCAGCAAGTCTACCAGCAACTCGCCCAGAAGGGCGAGATCATCCATAGTTCGCCATACTACAGGACGCTCAATTCAATTGCGGCCCGCATCAAATCGGTCGCCGACAAGCAATACTTCGTGCCGTTCCATTTCATCTTGGTGCATGAGAAATCGCCCAACGCTTTTGCCGTGCCCGGCGGCAACGTCTACGTGACCGATTCGATGATGACGTTCGCGCAAAACAAGGAAGAGTTAGCCGGCGTGCTGTGTCACGAGACCTCGCACGACATCAATCACGACGTCATCAACAATATGGCAAAGGATCAACGGCTTTCCATCTACGCGACCATTGCGTCGGTCTTACTGGGCGGGCGAAGCCAGTTGGCCAATACGGCGATCAATCTCGCGGCCAATCTGCAGGCGTTAACCTACTCGCGCGACGTCGAGCACAACGCCGATCATAAGGGTGCGATCACGTGCGCGCAGGCCGGAATCAATCCGTGGGGGATGGTCTGGCTCTTCAACCACTTCGAGAATAGCCCGTCGGGTGGCGCTCCGCCCGAAGCACTCTCCGATCACCCGCGCGACGATCATCGCATCTCGGACGTTGAGACCGAGTTCAAGCAAGACCCGAGTCTCTTTTCCAAGTTCAACCCGGACCAGTGCTCGGCTACGCCGATCGGCTATGCAGGCTTCCGCAATCAATACGGGCGCGGATGTGGCACGACTCGCCGCCAAAGCTCGGCATCGACGCATCACCGCACCACATCCTCGACGAAGTGTCCGCCGGGCTGGAAGTTCTGCAAACGCCAATAACTTGGCACAAAGGAACCTCAATTACGAAGCGGTAGTACGGCCTACTACCGCTTCCGGCTTTGTATTAGCAAGAGGGACCTATGCGTTTTACGCTTTCGCACGGAGTGCGAATCGGCGCCGTCGTTGCAGTGCTCGCGCTCGCCGCCACCGGCGGCCACGTTCGCGCGGCGATGGGCGGCTTGCAGAGTGGCATCGATCTATCCAACCTCGACCGCACCTGCAAACCATGCTCCGATTTTTATCAGTTCGCCAACGGCGGCTGGATCAAAAATAATCCGATCCCGGCAGCCTATCCCGGCATCAGCAACTTTCAGAAGCTCGCCGATCGTAACACCGACGTCCTTCACGGGATTTTGGACGGCGCCTCCGCCGCTAACGCCGCACCGGGTAGCAACGAACAAAAGATCGGCGATTTCTACGCAAGTTGCATGAACGTCGCCGCGATCGACGCGGCCGGCACCAAGCCGATTGCGGATCTACTGGCGGCGGCGTCGTCGGTCGATCCCACGACGCTGGCGACCACGCTTGCCCGGCTGCAAACCGACGGCGTGGGCACGTTCTTCGCGTTCTACGCCGGTTCCGACAACCACAACAGCTCGATGAACATCGCGCAGCTGCGCCAAAGCGGGCTCGGCTTACCGGATCGCGACTACTATTTGAAAGATGACGCGAAGACCACGGCTATCCGCGACGCGTACGTCGCCCACGTGGCCAAGATGTTCCAACTGATCGGCGATTCGCCCGACACGGCGGCCAAAGAGTCACAGACCGTTCTTGCCGTCGAAACAACCCTCGCGCAAAACTCGTTCTCGCGCGTTCAGAACCGCGACCCGTACAAGACGTACAACAAAATGACGTTCGCGCAGCTTCAAACGCTCGTGCCGGGCTTGAACTGGAACCAATATTTTGCGCAGGACGGCGTCAGCGACGCCAGCTCGATCAACGTCGTGCAACCGAGTTTCTTCAAAGCGCTCGCCGCGCAGTTGTCTTCCATGAGTTCCGCCGACTTGCACACGTATCTGCGCTGGCACGTCGTGCACTCGTACGCGAGCGATCTCTCGCAGCCGTTCGTCGACGAAAACTTCAACTTCTATTCGAAGACCCTCCAGGGAACGACCGCCCAACTTCCTCGCTGGAAAACGTGCGTGCGCAAAACCGACGGCGTACTCGGGGAGGCCCTCGGCCAATTTTACGTCGCAAAGACCTTTCCGCCGGCTGCAAAAGCGCAGGCGCTCGCAATGGTCAAAAACGTCAAGCAAACGCTGCGCGACGATTTTTCGACCTTGGACTGGATGTCGCCGCAGACGCGCACGCGCGCCGTCGCCAAGCTTGACGCATTCATGTTGAAGATCGGGTATCCCGACAAATGGCAAGACTACACGAAGCTACCGATCGTGCGCGATTCTTTGGGAACCAACATGCTCGCGGACTCGCGTTACGAGAGCGCCCGCGATTACGCGCGCATCGGTAAACCGGTCGATCGCGCCGAGTGGGGTATGACGCCGCCGACGGTCAACGCGTACTACGATCCAACCGTCAACGAAATCGTATTCCCGGCCGGCATCCTTCAACCACCGTACTACAACAAAGACGCCGATATGGCGGTCAATTACGGGGGCATGGGGGCCGTCATCGGGCACGAATCGACGCACGGCTTCGACGACGAAGGGCGCCACTTCGACCTGCACGGCAATCTCGTCGATTGGTGGGCACCGGCGGACTCCACGCGTTTCAACGCGCGCGCGCAATGCATGGTGGATCAATGGAACGCGCTCTCTCCGCAACCCGGCGTGCACGAAGTCGGCCAGCAGGTGCTGGGCGAAGAAATTGCCGACCTAGGCGGCATGACCATCGCGTACAAGGCCTTCGAAAAATGGCAGGCGCACCATCCGCGCCGGACCATCGACGGCTTTTCGCCCGAACAGCGGTTCTTCATGGGGTGGGCGCAAGTCTGGGCGTCGCAGTACCGTCCCGAAACCATCGCGCTGCGGGCCAAGACCGACGTACACGGATACGACAAGTTCCGCGTAAACGCCACGCTCGCCGACATGCCGGGGTTCGCGCAAGCGTTCTTCTGCAAACTCAACGACCCGATGGTGCGGCCGCCCAAAACCCGCTGCCAAATCTGGTAGGAGAGGTTCGACCCTAGCGCGCTTGAGGTGCCGGCGTTTCGACGAGCGTCGCGCCCTCAAGCGCCTTGTATTTCGTGTAGATCGCGTAGTACGACACGATCAGCATTGCAGCGGCGAATGCGAGAACCCCGTCGCCGATGGCAGCGCCGGCGGGACTGAACGGTGGGAAAGCCAGGCGCAGCAAGTATCGCACCAAAAATGCGCCGAGATAGATCGCCATCGTTTGCCACGAAGCGTCGAGGAGCATCACGTTGCGCCGCTCCGTCGCGCGCACGCGGCTGTGATGGCCGCGCAAGAGGCCGACCGGTATGCCTGCCAATACGCCGACGATTAACGCGATTGCAATTTGCCAAGGTGGAATTGGGAATACGCTTTGCGTCCCATAGATGGAGAATACCACGACGATCGCGAGCAAGATCGGCGTGACGAATAGTCGTCCGACGCTGATCTTTTGCGGCCGCAGGTTGCGCCATACCAGCATTGCGACGACGATGACGAGAATGACGGCATTCGCGCCGTACTGCGGGGAACCGGCAGATGGATGCATCGATCCTCCTCAAAGAAAAGGGAGCGCGTCGTATGACGCACTCCCCGGGTTTCGATGCCGCGCGGACGAGTTACTTGATTTCGACCGTCGCGCCGGCTTCTTCGAGCTTCTTCTTGACGCTCTCGGCTTCGTCTTTGCTGACGCCTTCTTTGACGGCCTTCGGCGCGCTTTCAACGAAGGTCTTGGCTTCGGTCAGACCCAGGCTCGTGATCTCGCGAACCGCTTTGATGACTTTGATTTTCTCCGCGCCCGCCGCAGCGAGAACGACATCGAATTCGGTCTTCTCCGCAGCCGGAGCGGCCGCGCCCGCGCCCGCACCCGGGGCCATCATCATGGCCGGGGCGGCGGCGGAAACGCCGTACTTATCTTCGAGCTGCTTGACCAGGTCTGCCAGTTCGAGGACGGTGAGCTTGTCGATTTGGTCGATGACTTCGGGAACTGCCATTATACGTGAACTCCTTTAGGCGTTCGAACCCGCGGCTTCTTTTTGCTCGCGGATCGCGTTGAGTGCGCGGACGAGTCCGCTTTGATTGCCCGACAGGACGGTAACGAGTCCACGAAGCGGGCTGGCGAGCGAACCGATCATCTTGGCGATCAGTTCGGTCTTCGGGGGTAGTGCGGCAAGCGCCAGTACCTGCGCAGCATCGACGAGTTTGCCGTCGATGTAGGCGGCTTTGATTTCAAGCGCCTTGTATTCATCCGCGAAGGTCTTGAGCGCTTTTGCAGGCGCGACCGGATCTTCGCCGGCGAAAACGATGCCGGTCGGACCGGCAAGGAACTGTTCGACCTGCTTGGCGAGCTCGTCGCCCGCGGCAATCGAAAATAATGTATTCTTGACGACCGCGTAGCTGCTGCCGTCTTTACGCAACTCGCCACGGAGTTTCGTAATTGCTTCGACGGTCAGGCCCGCATAATTGGTGAAGAACAGATTGTCGGACTCTTCGAGCCGGCCTTTCAGTTCCGCAACCGCGGTCTCTTTTTTAGCGGTTGGCATACGTTGTCCTTAAATAAGAAAAGCGCTCCATCCGTCCGGAGAGCGCCATACGAGTTTCGCCAATCGTTTCGACGACATCGTCGGAGCGTTAGCGTCCTGTATCACGTCCTCGGTAGGTGCCCTGGCGAGCATTAACGCCGAATCCCTCAACGGGAACCGGCGGCCTACGGTCTTCGGAGCCGTCGCTCATGATACCAAAGCCCCGCCCGAGACGCAAGCACCTTGGTGCGACCCTTCGACAAGCTCAGGGTGACAACATCACCCCGTCCTCCGTCATCCTGAGCCTGTCGAAGGACCCGCCATCCTGAGCCTGTCGAAGGACCCGTCATCCTGAGCCTGTCGAAGGACCCGTCATCCTGAGCTTGTCGAAGGACCGTCATGCTGACTGTGTCACCCCAAGCCCGTTCCCCGTCATCCTGAGCTTGTCGAAGGACGGCCCCTCAACAGGCTCAGGATGAGTTAGGCGTTTACTTGGGGGCGTACGCGGTTGGGATCGACTTTGACACCGGGGCCCATGGTGCTGGTCAGCGTGATGCTGCGCAGGTACGTGCCTTTGGCGGCCGAGGGCTTTGCGCGAATGATTGCGTCGAGCAACACCGCGACGTTCTCGGTGAGTTGTTCCTCGCCGAAACTTGCCTTACCGACGATGGTGTGAACGATGCCCGTCTTGTCGAGACGGTACTCGACCTTACCGGCCTTGATGTCTTTGATTGCCGAACCGATGTTCGCGGAGACCGTGCCCGATTTCGGATTCGGCATCTTTTGCGCGAGTACGCGGCCCAGCTCCTTACCGACGGCCGCCATCATGTCCGGCGTCGCAACCGCAACGTCGAAATCGGCGAATCCGCCTTTGACCTTATCGATGAGGTCCTGCTCGCCGACGAAATCGGCGCCGGCGGCTTCCGCCTCCCGAGCCTTATCACCCTTGGCAAACGCAATGACGCGGACGGTACGGCCCGTGCCGTGCGGCAAGAGCACCGTGCCACGCACGTTTTGGTCGCTCTTTTTCGGGTCGACGCCCAAGCGGATGTGCGCTTCGACGGTTTCGTCGAATTTCGCGTTCGCATTCTTCTTCACGAGCGTGATCGCTTCGGCCGCGCCGAAGAGCTGCTTACGATCGAACGTCTCCGCGACTTTGCGGAAGCGTTTTCCATGAAAACGTGACATTACGCTTCCACCTCCACGCCCATCGAACGCGCGGTGCCGGCGATAATCAGTTTCGCGGCGTCCATGTCGTTCGCGTTGATATCCGGCATCTTCGTCTTCGCGATTTCCTCGAGCTGCGCTTGGCTCAACTTGCCCACCTTATTGCGGTTGGGCTCTTTCGAACCGGACTCGATCTTGAGCGCTTGCTTTATGAGGAACGACGCCGGAGGCGTCTTGGTGATGAACGTAAACGTGCGGTCGTCGAAAACGGTAATCTCGACCGGAATGATCATGCCCGCCTGCGAGGACGTACGTTCGTTGTACTGCTTGCAGAAGTCCATGATGTTCAAGCTGTACGGTCCGAGGGCCGGACCGATCGGCGGTGCCGGCGTCGCCTTGCCGGCCGGAATCTGCAGCCCGATTTTGGTTACGACTTTTTTTGCCATGTCGTCTTCCTAACGAAGCGTTTCGCTTCTTCCCCCAAGTGATGAAACGGCTGCCGGACGCGGGGGTTGGCGTCCGGGCCAAACGTTTGCGCTATTTGTTCGCGGGTGCCTGGCTGTGCAATCCGAGCTCGTTACCTTCCGAGTCCTTGAATTGCGCCCAGCCCCCGTAGAACTGCACGCTGGGCACCTCGGTGAACTCGACGCCGCGCGCGCTCCATTCTTTGTGCGCTGCAAATACGTCGTCGACCTCGATCACCACGCCGGCCCAACCGCCGACTTTCTCTTGCGACCAGTTGGCGAAGCCCTTCACGAGCACGAATGCCGTGCGTTCGTTCGGCGGCGCCACCGTTACCCATCGCATATTCTCGCCCATCTGTTCGTTCTGTCGCAGTTCCCAGCCCAACTTCTCGGTGAAGAACACAACCGCGCGATCCGTGTCGTTGACGAACAAACTCAAGGTCGAGATATACACCGTCTAGACTTTTTCGATTTGATAGAACTCAAGTTCGACCGGCGTTTCGCGACCGAAGATCGAGATGAGCGCGCGCACTTTCTCCTTTTCGGGCTGGATCTCGTCCACGATGCCGGTAAAGTCGAAGAACGGGCCCGACGTGACCTTGACGCGATCGCCCTTCTTGAAATCGATCTTGAGCTTGGGCGTTTCGATACCCATCTGCTTGAGGATCGTCTTGACTTCTTTGTCTTGCAACGGCACCGGCTTCTCGCCCGCACCGGGGCTGCCGACGAATCCCGTCACGCCCGACGTGTTGCGAACGACGTACCAGGACTGGTCGTCCATGTCCATCTCGACGAGCACGTAGCCGGGAAATACTTTTTTCGGCGTGATCTTGCGCTTGCCGTCCTTGAACTCGACTTCGTCTTCCATCGGCACGAGCACGCGAAAAATCTTGTCTTGCATGTTCATGGAATGGATGCGTCGCTCGAGATTCGCCTTGACCTTGTTCTCGTAGCCCGAGTACGTGTGAATGACGTACCACTGCTTGCGCGCGTCTTTGGCGCTAACCGGGGGTGCCCGCCGTTCGGCCGGCTCGCCCTCGAGAGCGTCGGCGATCTCGGCGGCAGCTTCGAGGTCGTTCGAACCGGCCGATTCGGTCAGCGCCTGCGCTTCCGATTCGTGCTCCGGCGTCGTGATCTCGACGTCGTCGTCGTGAGTTTGTTCCACGTGCGTGAATTCCATACGATGCTTACTGCGGGTGAATCGCCGAAAAGAGCAGGCCGAAAAGTTGGTCGCAAATCCACGTGAACAGCCCGATGCCCACGACCATCAGCACGGTCAAGACCGTTGCCGAGAC
>DATBTT010000012.1:0-7573 GCA_036559125.1 Vulcanimicrobiaceae bacterium | reverse complement strand
CCTTCGACAAGCTCAGGATGACGGATCGTTCGTCCGAAGTGCCGTCCTTCGACAAGCTCAGGATGACGGATCGTTCGTCCGAAGTGCCGTCCTTCGACAAGCTCAGGATGACGGATCGTTCGTCCGAAGTGCCGTCCTTCGACAAGCTCAGGATGACGGATCGTTAGCGGTCCAGCGAGTCCCCGTCACCCTGAGCTTGTCGAAGGGCGGTCTTTGACGAGGCCGGGATTGGGAAACGCAGTTCGTAGAGGCATTCGGTTTCGTGTTGTGCGATGCGCTCCAAGCCGAGCGATTCCGCCAACCTGCGCGAGGCCGCGTTGGGTTCGTCGATTTCCGCTTGGATCGCCTCGATTGCGTGGGCGTCGCGCAGATGTTCGATCATGACGCGCGCGGCTTCGCGTCCAAAACCGTTTCCCTGAAATGCCACGTACACGCTATAGGCGATGTACGCGACGCGTCGCTTTGGGTAGATCGTGGCTTGAACGTCGCCGACGAGTCCGCCGGTGGCCCGGTCGCGAAGCAGCCAATTACCCCAGCTTTGCTCGCCGTCGGCATCGGGATATCCGCGGGCGCGCCGCGCGTACGTTTCGCGAAGCCGTTCCAGCGATTGCGGACGCAACGCCGGAAAATACGTCCAGAGTCGCTCGTCGTCGAGATGCGGCCACGCTTCGTCGGCGTGCGCGGCCGCAATCGGTTCGAGATCGAGCCGGCTGCTGCGCAGCCGGTGCCGGTCAGCGGAGAACGTCGGCAAAAGCCGCGTCGATCGTGGGGAAGCGGAAAACGTAGCCCTCGGCCTGCGTTCGTTGCGGTAGCACGCGCTGGCCTTCGAGCACCGCGACCGCGCCTTCGCCCAGAAGCGACTTAATCGCAAACTGCGGCACGGGGAAAATCGTCGGACGGTGCAGCGCTTTGCCGAGTTCGTGTGTGAAGTCCGCATTTCGAACCGGGTTCGGCGCGGTGGCATTGAGCGCGCCGTCGACTCCGCCCAACGCCAGTTCGTAGACGCCGATCAAGTCGTCGATGTGCACCCACGAATACCACTGCTTGCCGCTCCCCACGCGTCCCCCCGCGCCCATTTTGAACGGCGGAAGAAGCTTTTCCATCACGCCGCCGCCGGCGCCCAGAGCGACCCCTGTGCGCACGCGCGTGACTCGCATGCCGAGATCTGCCGCTCGCTGCGCCTCGCGCTCCCACGCGACGCAGATGCGAGCGAGAAAATCGTTGCCCGGCCCGCTTTCTTCCGTGAACGTCGCATCTTCGCTGGTTCCGTAGTAGCCCACCGCGGAGGCGGAAATATATGCGTGCGGCTTGTTGGCGACAGACGCGAGCGCGTCCAGGAGGGCGCGCGGCGCCTGGGTGCGACTCCGTTCCATTTTTTGCTTGACGTCGTCGCTCCACTTTTGGGCTATGGGTTCGCCGGCCAAATTAACAATCGCATCGCAACCTTCCGCCAGTGCCGCCCCGGCTTGCGGATCGCGGATCGAACCGGTGCGTACCTCGTCGCCCCGCCGTTGCAACGCGTCGACCAAATGCCGGCCGACGAATCCCGAAGCTCCAAAAATTGCAATACGCATAAACTCTCCCCCGGCCCGCGAGCCCTCTGCACAACGTCACTATGCTGCGCCCGAGTTGCAAAAGGCTGCAGAGCGGTTTCGCCCGCACGACCCGCGAGCAAGCAGGCGGCGCGTCCCAGCATGCCCGAACCTGTCGGAGGCGGGAAACGCGCTTTCCCAGGAGGTTTACGTGTCAGCTGAATGGGTAACGGCCGTCGGCACGATCGGCACCTTCGTCGTCATTGCGGCCTCGGCGATTGCCGCGCTTCTTCAATTGCGTCACTTGCGCGGGAGCAATCAGATCGTCGCGTTAACCGAATGTCGCGAGAAAATGGAATCAGCTGAGTTTCGCCGGGCGCAGCGTTTCGTTTCGTACGAATTGCCGCAGCGATTGGCGGATCCGCAAGAGTGCCTGCTCATCGCCCAGTCTCAGTCCCAATTCGAGGGCGAATACCAAGCTATCGATACGGTGGCAAACTTCTTCGAGAACCTGGGCAGCTTCGTCAAGAATCGCATCATCGACCAACAAATAGCGTGCGATCTCTTGTCTTACGTCGTGATGCGAAATTGGAACGCGTTGCTTCCGGTTACTACATACGTTCGCGCGGATCTAAACGAGCCGGCGATGTGGGAGAACTTCGAGTATTTGGCGATGCTCTCGGAGCAGTACATGGCGCGCCACCCCTCGGCTTATCCGCCCGGTGCGCCGCGCATGCCCGAGGACCGCTCCTTCATCGACGCGGTACGATCCAGCCCGTAACTCGTAACGCACAGCTATGCGAGGGCTTCGAGGAGCAGTTGCGCTTCCTCGTCGAGACCCTCTTCGAACACCTTTGGGTGGGTCAGGTAAAACAGACACATGACGCGTAGCGTGAACGCGTGCGCGCGCGGTTTTCGCAAGCGTTTGAATCCGGCGCGGGCGCGTTGCGCGAGGGTGCGCAGCCGGGCTCTGAAAGCATGGGCGTCGCGGTAACATGCGACGAAATTCAGCTCGTCGTGCGCGCGATCTTCAGCCTGATCGATGAAATAGTCGAGCAACACGTGGAGCGCGGAAAAGGGCGGGAAGTACGCGTCGAACGCCGGCTCGATCTGAGCGAAGTCGCTACAAAAGGCGGCGTAGAGTGGGGCATACACCTGAAATTGCGAACCCGCCGCGCTCGCGAATTCCCACCAGGAAAGGTCGCCGAAGCGCTCGTGATGCCGATCGTGCCAGGCGATACAGGCGCTCTCGCGTTCGGCCTTAGGATAGTGCTTGAACGTTTGCAGTTCCGTATAAAGTCGCGCGGCTTCGCGAAATCGCGGCAGCAAGAGTTCGTAGCCGTCCAGACGCGCCAGCATGAAACGCGTTCGCTTGACGAGCAGGCGAAGGTAGTCCCCGTCGTCGCCGAGCGGCCCGCGCGCGTAATATTCGTGGAGGGGTTGGGTGGGGTCGAGAGCGTCCGCGAGCGCTTGGTGGAGCACCGGATACGCGTCGACCGGAACGTCCGGATGCCGGTCGCAGAGATTATCGAGAAAGTCATAGATAGACTCGAGCGGTGTAACTATTTCGACGTAGTGGCGGCGCGCCCCGAGAGGCAAAAACGTCGCCAGGATGGCGGCGCCGGCGACGTGATAGGCTTTGGCGCGCACGCTCTCGAGCGCTTCGTGCCGCAGACGGTCGTCGGGAATGCGTTCGGCGAGTCGTTCCACGCGGCCGAGCGACGCTTTTGCCAGCGGCACGACGCGCCGCAAGAAACGCGCGATGTCGATTCCGCCGGCAATGCCGCCGTCCAGCAAATATCGCAGCCGGACTGGGCTTCGCACGACGTTGCCGATGGCGAAAGCAATCTCGTTATCGAGCACGCGCGTTCGCTATATTCCCGCGACGTACCGGCCGGGATTGAGCGTTCCGTGCGGGTCGAAACGCGCTTTTATAGCGCGCATCTTCACAAGCGCTGCGGGCTCTTCGCCCCACACGCGCAACGAACCGCGCATGGGCGCGTCGCCGGCCACGACGACGGCGCGCGGCTCGGCTTCGTGCACGGCATCGTCGAAGGTTTCGATTCGGGAGGCGAAAGCGCGCGTGTCGCGTTCGCTCACCCGCACGAATACGTCTCCGTTGAGCGGATCGATCAATACGTCGGTGAAGAGTTCGTGCCGGTTAGCAAGATCGCGCATCGCAAGCGCTCGCGGCTCCGCCGTAGCGGGCGTGCCGAGCGATCGGTACGTCACCGATCGTTCCGCGACGTTTGCGATCGTGGCGTCAAGTGCGCGATCGAAGCTTTCGCGGGCGCCGGTGTCCACGATCGTCGCCTCCGGAACGCCGGCCTTGCCGAGTGCGGAGCGCACATCGCGCGTCGCGCGATCGACGAGCGCCTGCGATCCTTCGAATAACATGAAGATGCGCCCGTCGACACCGTCTTCGCCGTCAACCGCCTTACGAAAGCCTTCGACGCACAGAAAGACGGCCGGAACGACCGGCAACGCGTGAACGGCCGCAATCGTTCGCGAGCGCGTTCGTTCCGGAAGTTTTGCAAGAATGACGCGAGCCGACGCCGGCTGCGGAATCGTCTTGAGGTTCAGCTGCGCGAGCACGGCGAGCGTTCCGAACGATCCGATGTACAGCTTGCTCATGTCGTAGCCGGTCACGTTCTTTACGACCATGCCTCCGGCGTGTGCGAGCGTCCCGTCGGCGAGCACCGCGTGCGACCCGATGACGAAGTCGCGCGGGCGGCCGTAGAGGTGGCGACGCGGCCCGAGCCAGCCGGCAGCGAGCGTCCCGCCTAGAGTCGCCGCGCGCCGCCGGGGCGCGTCGATCGGCACGAATTGTCCGCGTTCGGCCAACCGTTCGGCGAGCGAAGCCAATGTAACGCCGGCTTGCACCGCGCACGTCAAATCTGCGGCCTCATGCGCTACGATGCGATCCAGTCCCGTCATCGCGAGGATGACGTCGGCGCGCCGCGGCGGAAAGCCCATACCGCGCAGCGTATCTGCGCCCTGCACGAGCACCGCGCTGCCGTCGCGGTCGCATTGCGCGAGCAGCGTGCAGAGTCCGGGGACGTCCGGCGGCTTCACGCGGTCTTGCGGTACGCTTCCGATCATCGAACCTCCGCACATGCGGAGCCGGCCGGAAATATCTTCTCCGGATTGAGCATGCGACGCGGGTCGAAGACGTCGCGAACGCGCGCCATCGTGGCGAGGTCGGCAGTTGAAAAGACGCGCGTGAGCGTTTCGCGTTTCTCGTAGCCGATGCCGTGCTCGCCGCTAATCGTACCACCGAGGTCGATCGCCGCGGCCAAAATCTCGTTGCCGGCTTCGATGACCGCTCCCACTTGACGTTTATCGCGCTTGTCGTACATCAGTAACGGATGCAAATTTCCGTCGCCCGCGTGAAAGACGTTGCCGACCGCGATGCCATTGCTGCGCGCGGCGTGCCCGACGGCTTGCAGTGCTTGCGGCAATTTCGTGCGAGGCACGCAGACGTCTTGAATGTAGTAATTCGGCGCCAATTGGCCGACCGCGCCGGCGGCGCCTTTGCGTCCCGCCCACAGCGCGTCGCGTTCGGCCGCATCGCGCGCGGCGCGCCACGAGATCGCGCCGTGCGCCTCGACGATGTGTTTGATGTTGCGTTCGGTCTCGGCCATGTCGTCTTCGAACCCGGCATTTTCGATCAGCAACACGGCGCCGGCATCGGTTGGATACCCGGCTGCAAATGCGGTCTCGACGGCTCGCGTGATGACGGCGTCCATTATCTCAAGCGCCGTCGGCACGATGCCCGCGCCCACGATCGCGGAGACCGCCTCCGAAGCCGCCTCGACGTCGCCGAATGCGACCAGCCACACGCGCGTGGATTCCGGCAGGCGCAGTAAGCGCACCCACGCCGAGGTTACGATTCCAAGCGTCCCTTCGCTGCCCACCAGCGCGCCGGTCAGATCGTAGCCCGTTTCCTCAAACGACGTCGTAAAAACGTCACCTGAATCGTCGACGACTTCCAACCCGAGCACGTGATTGACCGTCGTTCCATACGACAAGCAGTGCGGTCCGCCGGCATTGGTGCCGATGTTTCCGCCGATGGTCGAGATTTTCTGCGAAGACGGGTCGGGCGCGTAGAACAGGCCGCTCGCGGCGGTCGCTTTCGTGAGCTCGAGATTGATGAGCCCGGGCTGCACGCGGGCGCGCCGGTTGCGCGCGTCCAGTTCGAGCAGCTTGTTCATGCGGGCGAACGACACGACGATGCCGCCGACAGCCGGCACCGCGCCTCCGCAAAGACCCGTGCCCGCGCCTCGGGCGACGATGGGTTCGCCGCAGTCCTTGGCGATTTTGACGACCGCCGCGACATCGCGCGTGCTTTCCGGGAGAACGACTGCCGCCGGCTGCCGTCCCTGCGAATACGCGTCGAAGGCGTAGACAGCCAGATCCTCGGGGGCCGTTTTGACGGCCGCCGGACCGATCGCGTCGATCAAACGTTGCTCGAGCACCATGATTCAGGTACGGGCGAGCAGGAGGCGAGGCCTGCACTTCTTAACGGGCATTCGTTCGATGTTCTCGTTCTTATTCGGCAAAGGCAAGAAGCGCCCGGAGCGGCATGCAGGTCGTCCCGCGGCTCCGGCTGCAGAACAAAAGCGATCGGCATTTCGCATGCCGGTCGAATTCGACGTGTTCTACGCGATCGCCGGGCGGCGCGGACGGCGAAGCGCGCGCGCCAACGATTTGAGCGCCGGCGGTTTGCGCTTAGCGTGCGATGAAGATATCGTCAAGGGCTCGATCCTCACGCTCGATTTTCACCTTCCGGATGATTTTCTCGAAGGCATGACTGTCGAGAAAGAAGTGTACGAGCAGAGTCCCTTCGGTCTACGTCCCGAAACCGTGAAGGTTACGCCACCGGGCTTCGCGCCAATGCACATCGAGGGCAAGGTCCTGGTCACGTTTTTCGACGTCGCCGCGAAGCAGTTCGCGCACGGCATGGCGTTCGTCGACCTCGACCCGAAAACCGAAGAGGAACTACAACGCTTCATCCATCTCTGGCAGATTCACTACCTGCGCACCCGCCGCGACGGCACCCCCGGCTAAAGCCCCGTCAGTTACGCATTTGTCAGGGTGCCGTGTATAAGAGGTAGTTTGCGCGGACGGCTTTGAAGCGGTTTACGGCGGGTTGCCAAGCGTTCCAGATCGCTTCGGCGGACCGGCCGGCGCTTAGTCCCAGTCGTAGCGAATCGGTGCCCCAATCGATGTCGAGCGGCTTCGCGTCGATTTTGATCGTCGAGGGCGAGATGTCTCTGACTGCGGCGAGCAATTCGACCGCCGTTCGAACCGGCACGAACGCGTGCGGATCGTATACGACGAACTCGACGCCGGCAAGCTGGCGTTGCGTTAGCGCGCCGAAAAACGGCGACCAATAGGCGGGGCGAAAATACACGCCCGGCAATTGCTTTGCGTTGAGCACGGCGGCTAGCCGATACGCGTCGAGGCCGATCGCACCCGCATATTTGAACGGCTTGGTCGTGCCGATACCGCCGTTGAGCCCGGCGTTATCGATCAATCCGGTGCACGGATACACCACCGTCGTGCTCCACTCCGGAATGTTCGGCGACGTTTGCACCCATTGCAGCCCCGTCTGCGGCCAGAGCATGTTGCGATGCCATCCGTTCATGCGGATGACGCGCAGCTTCGCGCCGATACCGTAGTGCGCGTTGAACAGCATTGCGAGCTCACCGACCGTCATTCCGTGTCGCATCGGTATGGGATAGAGACCGATGAACGATTTGAAGCGCGGATCGAGCACCGGCCCCTCGACGGCCTCGCCGCCCAGCGGATTGGGGCGATCGAGTATCCAGATTTCTTTGTGGAATCGCTTCGCCGCTTCCATCGCGTAAGCCATCGTCGACACGTACGTGTACGGTCGCGCGCCGACGTCTTGAATGTCGAAGAGCAGGACGTCGACGCCGGCGAGCATGGCGGCACTGGGGTGCTTTTGCTTGCCGTACAGGCTGTAGACGGGCAGACCCGTTCGCACGTCGGTGTACGACGAGACATAACTACCG
>DATBTT010000011.1:0-80537 GCA_036559125.1 Vulcanimicrobiaceae bacterium | reverse complement strand
AAATGCTCAAAACGTTATAAGTGACGAGGAGATTTCATTGACTAGCCCTGATCTTTAGTACAGGCCGGGGCTGAACCGGTGCCGGAGGCGCGGGGCCACCGGCGACGCGTATGCTCGTGAACATGCTTACAAAAGTTGTTCTAATTACCGGCGCTTCGCAGGGGTTGGGGGCGGCCCTCGCGCGCGACTATGCGAAGCGCGGCGCGCGTTTGGTCCTGACGGCGCGCCGTCCTGAAGCGCTCGCGGAGCTGGCCTCGGAGTTGCGCGCGCATACGTACGTCCTGGCCGAAGCCGTGGACGTGTCGGACGATTATCGCATGGCGCAGCTCGTCGAACGCGCGCAGGCTGAGTTCGGCCGAATCGACGTCTTGATCAACAACGCGTCGACCCTGGGCGGATCGCCTATGCCACGCCTCGAGCAGTTGACGACCAGCGCATTTTTCGAATTGATGGACGTGAACGTGCGCGCTCCACTGTCCATTGCGGCGCGCGTTTTGCCGCAAATGCGCGCGCGGCGCGACGGCGTGATCGTCAACGTCAGTTCCGACGCGGCGGTGCAGGCCTATGCAGGCTGGGGCGGCTACGGCGCCAGCAAAGCGGCGCTCGAACACGTCTCGCGCGTTCTCGCCGAAGAACTGGAAGGCTCGGGCGTGCGCGTCGTGATCGCCGATCCCGGCAACATGAATACGCAAATGCATCGCGACGCCGAACCCGGCGAGGACCTCTCGCATCTGCCGCGCCCGCAGGACGTGGCTCCGATCCTCGTCGAGTTGATCGAACGTGCCGACGCGCCGTTCGCACGTTACGAGGTGCAAGCCCGTGTCCGCGCTTCCGTTTAGCGTCCCCGCCGAGCTCGAAGCGACCGAACCTGCCGAAGCCAGAGGGATCCCGCGCGACGCCGTTGCGTTGCTGGTGAGCGACGCACGATCCGGCGTGCATCGCTCGACCACGTTCGATCGCATCGACGAACATTTGCGCGAAGGCGATCTCCTCGTCGTCAACGACTCCGCAACCATCGCGGCGGCGCTTTCCGCCGGACGCGCGGACGGTTCGCGATGCATCGTCCACCTTTCGACGAGCATCGACGAGTCGTTGTGGATCGTCGAACCACGCCACATCGCAGACGCGCGACAAGGCGAAGTCCTCACGCTTCCCGACGGCGGCGCGATTCGGCTGCTGGCACCGGTTGCACGTCAATACGCGCGGCTTTGGTACGCGACCCTCGCGCTTCCACTGCCGGCCGAAAGATACATCGCCGCGTACGGCCGGCCGATCGCGTACGCGTACGTGACGCGGCCCTGGCCGCTCGCGGCGTATCAGACGATCTTCGCGCGCGTTCCAGGGTCGGCCGAGATGCCGTCGGCGGGACGTCCATTCACCGCGCGAGTGGTCGAACGATTGAACCAGCGCGGGATCGAAATCGCGACGATCACGCTCCATTGCGGCGTGGCCAGTTTAGAAACCCACGAGCCACCGGTCGAGGAACGCTTTCGGGTCGGTCCGGCGACCGTCGAGGCCGTCGCCCGAACGCGCCGGCACGGCGGTCGCATCATCGCCGTCGGCACGACCGTCGTGCGGGCGCTCGAAAGCGCCCGCGACGAAAATACCGCCTTCGGGCCGCGCAGCGGTTGGACGCGCCACATTGTCGACCGCGCGCACCCGCCGCGCGTCGCCGACGGTATTCTAACCGGGCTTCACGAGCCGCGAGCCAGCCATCTTTCGCTGCTCGAAGCGTTCGTCACGCCGGAGTTCCTCATGGAAGGCTACGCCCTTGCATTGAGGGAGCGCTTCCTATGGCATGAGTTTGGAGACGTGCATTTGATCGTTCGCTAATGCGGTATAACCAGGCACATGAGTGAGAGGGATTGATGGACGAGGGCGCGGGCTTGCGCGCTCGCATGGTGGACTGCCTGATCGGCGCCGGAACGATCGGCGAAGGCGCGGTCTGCGGCGCAATGCGCGCGGTACCGCGCCACGCGTTCATGCCCGACGTTCCGCTCGAACACGCATACGCCGACGGCGTCGTGGCGATCAAGTCGGCGAACGGCGTCATGCTCAGCACGGCATCGCAGCCGACGATGGTTGCGTTGATGCTCGAACAGCTGCGCGTCGCTCCCAACGCGCGCATTCTCGAAATAGGCACGGGTAGCGGGTATAACGCAGCATTGCTCGCCGAGCTCACCGGACTCGGCGGCAGCGTCGTCACCGTCGACATCGAATGCGATTTGGTGGCGGCTGCGGCGCGCCGGTTGGCCGAAACCGGCTACGCCCGCGTGCGCGCGTACTGCGGCGACGGACAATTCGGTTTCCTCGACGAGGCGCCGTACGACCGAATCATCGTCACCGCGAGCATCCCGCAGGTTCCGCGCGCGCTCTACGAGCAATTGCGTGACGGGGGCTGGCTCGTCGCACCCATCGGCGCGCACGCGCACCAGCGTTCCGTTGCCTTCGAACGCTATCCCGGCGGCCTACGCGAAATCGACGCCGTGGCCTGCCAGTTCATACCGCTGCGCCCTTCGACAAGCTCGGGGTGACGGAGCGGTACTCAAACATCGCAATCCAGCGGGGATTAGCGCATGCGGCGGTAGATGGGGACGACGTCGTCGATTTTGCGAAAGGCGCCTTCGTGCGGCGTTGCATGTAAGGATTCGGCGCTTCCGACGCACAGGAAACCCAGGCGAGCGAGGCTTTGTAAGAAGAGGTTGTGCACGCGGTACTGCAAGCTCTTGCTGAATTGCGGAAAGACGCCGCGAGCGACGATCGCATGAAACTCATTGAGCGACGCATCCGTCGCGAGACTGTGCTGCGCGAAAATCACGTTCTTCTTCAATACGTCGTTAAAGCGAACGCCGGAATTTTCTCGCGCGCAAATTTGTGAGAGCGGCAACTCGCCGCCACCCATCGTATAGTCGTTGGCAAAATCTTCAAAGGATGGAATGTCGTATTGCCCTTCGCGCGCCTGGGCGAGCGCGAGGTCGCTTAAATCGGTCGCATAGATCATGCAACGGTCCAGTAGGTCCGCCTCGAGTAAGGCTGCTGCAACGCTATAAACGTCTTCGCCGGTCGAGCACGCCGGGAACCAGAGTCGCACGAACGAGTACGTTCGCAACAGCGGCACGACGCGCGAGCGAAACGCGCGCATATATTCGGGCGGCCGAAACAGCCGGTTCGACGACGCCGACATTGCGAAAACAAAGTTGCGCAACGACTCGGGATCGTGCAGGACGCGCTCTTGCAGCCCGGATATCGTCTCGACGCCTTCCGCGCGCATCCGTTCGGCGATTCGACGTTTGAGCGTCGCGGGAGCGTAGTCGCGAAAGTCGTACCCGGCCCAACGAACGACCGCTTCGAGAAGGAGCGACAGTTCGACCGTCGCAACCTCGTCGCCGCGCTCCGAGACGGCCAGCTCTTCGCTTATCTGGTCAACCATGCACGCAACAACGGAATGAGCTGATCGATGTCGACGGGCTTGCTGATGTATTCGGAGGCACCGGCAGCGATGCAGCTCTCGCGATCCCCTTTCATTGCCTTGGCCGTGAGGGCGATGATCGGTAAATCTTTGAAAAGCGGGTTGGCGCGAATCCGCCGGATCGTTTCGTAACCATCCATGTCCGGCATCATGATGTCCATGAGAACGATGTTGACGTCGGGACGCCGCATCAGAATGTCGATGCCTTCCTGTCCGCTCTCGGCGCTCACGACCTGCAGATGGTGCGCCTCGAGCGCGCTTCCGAGCGCGAAAATGTTGCGCGCGTCGTCATCGACAATGAGCACGTTCTTCCCCTCGAGCGACGCCGAACCCAGCGGTGGGATGTCGGCGGTTCGTTTCGCCGCCGGCAGGCGTGCCTCGACCTGATGCAAGAAAAATCGCGTCTCGTCGAGTAACCGCTCGGGCGACATCGCGTCTTTCACGATGACCGCTTCGCTCAGCTTCGCGAGCTTGGCTTCTTCCTGGCGGTTGAGATCCCGGCCGGTATACACGATGATCGGGGTTCGCACGTGGTCGGGTTGCATGCGGATTCTCTGTATCAGTTCGTCCCCGGGGACGTCCGGCAAACCCAGATCCAAGACGATGCAATCGAAGCGCGTCGTACGCAGCGCGTCGAGTGCTTCGGCGCCGGTGCGCACTGCGGTTACCGAGACCTCGCCGCTGCCGATGAGGTTGACCATCGCGTTGAGTTGCGTGAGGTCATCTTCGATAACGAGCAGATTCTTCGTGCGCTGTTCCGCGAAACCGAGCAGATTGTCGAACGTTTCGGTCAGCGCTTCTTCGGTGACCGGTTTCCGCAGATGTGCGATGGCCCCGGAGTCCAACGCGCGCTGCCATTGCTCCTCGCCGGAGATGACATGAACCGGAATGTTGCCCGTATTCGGATCGCCCTTGAGTTCGGCGAGCAGCTTCCAGCCGTCGGTATCCGGTAGTCCGATATCGAGCGTGATCGCGTCGGGCAGATACTTGCGGGCGAGCCCCAATCCTTCGCTGCCCGAGAGCGCCACGATGCCCCTGAAACCGCGGTCGCGCGCGAGACCCAGGAGAATGCGCGCGAAGATCGCGTCGTCTTCGATTATCAGTAAGACGCGGTCGACGCTCTCGATCCCGTCGCGGTCGTCGTTTATGGCTGCGAGCGATGGCGGGATGTACGCGTCGAATTGCGGCATTTCGATCGCCGGCAGCGATTCGCGTTTGACCTCGGATACAACCGTTCGAGAAGCCGAAGCGACGCTGCGCGTGAGCGGGTGGTAGAGCGTAAACGTGCTCCCTTCACCGAGCGTACTCTCGACGCTGATTTCGCCGCCGAGC
This sequence comes from Vulcanimicrobiaceae bacterium, assembly GCA_036559125.1. Lineage (GTDB taxonomy): Bacteria > Vulcanimicrobiota > Vulcanimicrobiia > Vulcanimicrobiales > Vulcanimicrobiaceae > JALYTZ01. The sequence continues at coordinate 75,736 of DATBTT010000011.1, read as the reverse complement.
AGGCCCGCGATCTCGCGGCTAATTGCCAGCCCGAGACCGGTTCCGCCAAACTTGCGCGACGTCCCCATGTCGGCTTGCTGAAATGCCTCGAAGATCACGTTGAACTTGTCGGGCGGGATGCCTATGCCGGTGTCGGTGACGGAGAGGGCCACCACGGGCCCGGTAACGTTTGCGACGTGGTGGTCGCGTACGAGCGAAACGCCGAGCGTAACGGACCCGTTGGTGGTGAACTTGAACGCGTTGGAGAGCAGATTCTTCAAAATCTGCTGGAGCCGCGTCGGATCGGTCAACAGCGTCGAGGAAACGTCCTCGCCGCGACGGATGATGAATTGCAGCCCCTTATCCTTGGCGATCTGATCGAACGTGCGAATCACGTCGTCCTCGATCGATTCGAACGGAACCTCTTGCAAATCGATCGACGTGGTACCCGACTCGATCTTTGAAAGGTCGAGAATGTCGTTGATCAGCGTCAACAGGTCGGAACCCGCCGCGCGTATCGTCCGCGCGAACTCGATTTGCTTGGGCATCATGTTGCCCTGCGGATTGTCCGCCAATTGTTTGGAAAGAATCAGCAAGCTGTTAAGCGGCGTGCGCAACTCGTGCGACATGTTGGCAAGGAATTGCGACTTGTACTTGGAGGTCAACGCCAACTGCTCGGCCTTCTTCTCGAGTTCCAAACGCGCTTCGTCGATCTCGCGGGTGCGGCGCTCGATTTCGTCGTTGCGCTCTTGGAGCAGCCGGGCTTTGTCTTCCAGCTCGTCGTTGGTTTGCTGCAGTTCCATCTGTTGGCTCTGCAATTCGATCGTGAGGGATTGCGATTGCTTGAGAAGCTCTTCGGTGCGCATCGAGGCGCCGATCGTGTTGAGAATAACGCCGATCGATTCGGTCAGCTGTTCGAAGAACTGCATCTGCGTGTCGGTGAACTTATCCAGCGACGCAAGCTCGATAACGGCTTTGACGTCACCCTCGAAGAGCACCGGCATCACGATCAGCGACAACGGCTTGGCTTCACCCAGACCCGAACTCACGGTGATGTAGTCGCCCGGCACCTCGGTGAGCAACACGCGCTGCCCTTCGAGCAGCACCTGGCCGACCAATCCTTCGCCCTCGCGTATGGTGCGTTGCGCGCCCTTCTTTTTGTTGAGCGCGTAACTTGCGATCAGGCGCAAGACTTGCTGGTCGCCGACAGGTTCGCTCAAGTAAAACGCGCCGGTATGTGCGTTGACCAGCGGGACGATCTCCGACATGATCAAGCGGCTGACCGTCTTGATGTCGCGCTGCCCTTGGAGCATTGCCGTGAACCGCGCGAGGTTGGTCTTGAGCCAGTCTTGCTCGGTGTTCTTGCGCGTCGTGTCCCGCAAGTTTTGAATCATTTCGTTCACGTTGGAGGTCAGCTCGGCGACCTCGCCGCGGACTTCGGCCTCGATCGTGCGCGAGAGATCGCCCTTGGTGACGGCCGTCGCGACTTCGCCGATGGCGCGAATCTGCGAGGTCAGCTGACCGGCGAGTTGGTTCACCGAATCGGTGAGGTCGCGCCACAGACCGGCGGCGCCGGGCACCTGCGCTTGACCGCCGAGCTTGCCTTCGAATCCGACTTCGCGAGCGACCTTCGTCACTTCGTCGGCGAACGTCGCAAGCGTGTCGATCATAAAGTTGATCGTGTCGGCAAGTTGAGCGATCTCGCCCTTGGCTTCGAGCGTCAGCTTGCGTTTGAGGTCGCCGTTGGCGACGCCCGTCACGACCTGCGCGATTCCGCGCACTTGGCTCGTGAGATTCGAAGCCATCGAGTTCACGTTGTCCGTCAGGTCTTTCCACGTGCCGCTGACGCCGGCCACCTGGGCCTGACCGCCGAGCTTGCCTTCGGAGCCCACTTCGCGCGCGACGCGCGTCACTTCGGACGCGAACGCGTTGAGCTGGTCGACCATCGTGTTGATCGTGTCTTTGAGATCGAGAATCTCGCCGCGAACGTCGACCGTGATCTTCTTTGAAAGATCGCCGTTTGCGACGGCGGTCGTAACCTTCGCGATGTTACGAACCTGCGAGGTGAGGTTCGACGCCATGGTGTTGACCGAGTCGGTCAAGTCTTTCCACGTGCCGCCGACGCCGCGCACGAAGGCCTGCCCGCCGAGCTTGCCTTCGGAGCCGACCTCGCGCGCGACGCGCGTCACTTCGCCCGCGAAGGCGTTGAGCTGGTCGACCATCGTGTTGATCGTGTTCTTCAATTCGAGGATCTCGCCGCGAACGTCGACCGTGATCTTCTTCGACAGGTCGCCGGTCGCGACGGCGGTCGTCACGTCGGCGATGTTACGGACCTGGTTGGTCAAGTTCGACGCCATCGTGTTGACCGAGTCGGTCAAGTCTTTCCACGTGCCGCTGACGCCTTCGACCTCGGCCTGGCCGCCGAGCTTGCCTTCGGAACCGACCTCGCGCGCGACGCGCGTCACTTCGGACGCGAACGCGTTGAGCTGGTCGACCATCGTGTTGATCGTGTCTTTGAGTTCCAGGATTTCGCCGCGAACGTCGACCGTGATCTTCTTGGAGAGATCGCCTTTCGCCACGGCCGTCGTCACGTCGGCGATGTTGCGGACCTGGTTGGTCAAGTTCGACGCCATGAAGTTCACGGAGTCGGTCAAGTCTTTCCAGGTGCCGCTGACTCCGGCGACTTGCGCCTGTCCGCCCAGCTTGCCTTCGGAGCCGACTTCGCGCGCGACGCGCGTCACCTCGCCGGCGAACGAGTTGAGTTGGTCGACCATGGTGTTGATGGTATTTTTCAACTCCAAGATCTCGCCGCGGACGTCGACGGTAATCTTGCGCGAAAGGTCGCCCTTGGCGACGGCAGTCGTCACGTCGGCGATGTTACGCACTTGATTGGTAAGGTTGGAGGCCATCGTGTTGACCGAATCGGTCAAGTCTTTCCACGTGCCCGAAACTCCCGTAACCTCGGCCTGCCCGCCGAGTTTGCCCTCGGAGCCGACTTCGCGCGCGACGCGCGTGACTTCGCCGGCAAACGAATTGAGCTGATCGACCATCGTGTTGATCGTGTTCTTCAACTCGAGGATCTCGCCGCGCACGTTGACCGTGATCTTCTTGGAGAGGTCGCCCTTAGCCACGGCCGTCGTGACGTCGGCAATATTGCGGACTTGCGACGTAAGGTTAGAGGCCATGAAGTTGACGGACTCGGTGAGATCTTTCCACGTGCCGCTGACGCCTGCAACCTGCGCCTGGCCACCGAGAATACCCTCCGAGCCGACTTCGCGCGCGACGCGCGTCACTTCGCCCGCGAACGAATTGAGTTGGTCGACCATGGTATTGATCGTGTTCTTCAACTCGAGGATCTCGCCGCGAACGTCGACCGTGATCTTCTTCGAAAGGTCGCCTCGCGCCACGGCGGTGGTGACATCGGCGATGTTGCGGACTTGCGACGTAAGGTTCGTCGCCATCGTGTTGACCGAGTCGGTCAAATCTTTCCAGGTGCCGGCGACGCCTTGCACCTCCGCCTGGCCGCCGAGCTTACCTTCGGAGCCGACCTCGCGCGCTACGCGCGTCACTTCGCCCGCGAACGCATTGAGCTGGTCGACCATGGTGTTGATCGTGCCCTTGAGTTCTAAGATTTCGCCGCGGGCGTCGACGGTAATTTTGCGGGAAAGGTCGCCCTTGGCGACGGCCGTCGTCACGTCCGCGATGTTACGCACTTGATTGGTAAGATTACCGGCCATCGTGTTGACCGAGTCGGTCAAGTCTTTCCACGTGCCGGCGACGCCCTTAACGCTCGCTTGCCCGCCAAGTTTGCCCTCGGAGCCAACCTCGCGCGCGACGCGCGTTACTTCCGAGGCGAACGCGTTGAGTTGGTCGACCATGGTATTGATGATGCGGCTGGAGCGCAAAAATTCTCCGCGAAGCGGGCGGGCCTCGATGTCGAGCGCCATGCGCTGCGAGAGGTCTCCCTGCGCCACGGCGCCTAAGACGCGATTGGTCTCGGCCATGGGGGCCGTCAAATCGTCGATAAGCGTGTTGTACGAATCGACGTACTCGAGCCAGCCCCCGCTTACGTTGCCGACTGAAGCGCGCTGCGCGATCCGGCCGTCCCGGCCGACCAGCGTGCTGACGCGCCGCAGTTCTTTGGAGAGGCGGCCGTTGAGTTCGATGCAATCGTTGAAGGCCTGCGCTATGTCGGCGGCCATCCCACCCCCCTCTACCGGAAGGCGAGTCGAGAAGTCGCCTTTTCGGAATGAGCGGAGGGCTGAAAGGAGTTGGCGCTGTTCGAGAGCATTTGGGGCAACGGTGCGAGAACGTTTGCCGTCGGTGGAGGGTTTTTTCGTACCGGTCGCAGTCGGCATCAAGTTCGACTCCATGGTAATATGCGCAACGAGCCTGGCGATGAGCGTTGCTCGTCACAGGCGTTCCGTATTGGTTTCCAAACCTATGCGCCGCCAAACGGCTTCGAGCCTGGCAGGTTTAGCGAGCGCGTGCCCCAGGGAAAGTGTGGGCATGTCCCCGGGACCCGCCCTTGCTTGACTCTGGCGCGACGCGTCATGTCGAAGCGCTGGATCTGCTTGCAGAAGCAAGCGGCGTTCTCGCGTCTTCTTTCGACCTCGCCGAAACGCTCCCCCAAGTAGCGGCGCTCTGCATTCGCGAGTTCGCCGACTACTGCAGCGTCAGCGCGCGGCGGCCCGACGGATCGGCGAACGGCGGCGAAGCCGCGCGCAACGACAAGTGGCTCGGCCTCGGCGACGCCGGCGGCGCGCCGCTCCCCGACTTGCTGCGTAAGCGCGGCCTGCGAACCGTCGTCGTTCTACCCATCTGCGGCCGGCACGAAATTCTCGGCACCTTCGTCGTGGCCGCGCGCGAGGCCGGCGCTTTCAACGCCGCGACCCAGAAGCTGGCGACCGTCCTCGCATTGCAAATCGCCAACGCCGTCGATCTTGCCGCGCTCTTCGAGCGAACGCACCGCGTGGCCGATCGACTGCAACGGGCGTTGCTACCCGAGAGCTTTCCGCCCGTTGCCGGTGCCGTTCTTCACGGCGCATATCGCCCGGCAAGCGATGAGTCCGAAGTCGGAGGCGACTGGTACGACGCGTTCACGCTTCCCGACGGTCGCGTTGCACTCTCGCTCGGAGACGTCGCCGGTCACGGTCTCGAGGCGGCCACCATCATGGGTGAGATTCGCCAAGCGATGCGGTCGTTGGCCGTCGGCGACTTCACGCCCGCCGGCGTTTTGGAACACATCAACGGCGTTACCAATCTACGCTCGTCGACCGGAATGGTCACCGCCATCTTCGGATACTACGATCCGGCTTTTCGCGGGCTCACATACGCGGTCGCGGGACACCCGTCGCCAATTGTCACGCTGTCCGACGGCATGAGCGCACTCCTGCCCGGCGGCGGTATTCCCCTGGGCGTAGCGCCGCGAGTCGACGCGTCGGATTGGCACATCACGTTGCCTCCCGGCGCGCAGGTGATCTTTTACACCGACGGCCTTATTGAAAACGACCGCGACGTCATTCGCGGCGAGGAACTCCTGCTCAAAGCCGCCGCGCGCCACGATGTGCGTTCGGCGGTAAATCCATCCGAAGGGCTGCAGGACGCAATCTTTGCCGGTGCGCCCAACCGCGACGACGCCGCGGCGCTGACGCTCAGTTGCGCGGACGGGCGCGTACCCGACGTTCTGACGTTTTCGGCCTTGCCGATCGTCGCGCCGCTGGTTCGCGCCGCCATGAATCGCATTGCGGACGCGTGCGGTTTCGACGAAGATCGCCGCTTCGCGCTCGTGGTCGCCACCGGCGAAGCAATAGCTAATGCCGTCGAGCACGCATACCGGGGCGATCCGAGCGGCGAAATAACGGTGCGAACCGACATCACCGCAACGTCGGTCGTCGTCGCCGTCGAGGATCAGGGGCGGTGGCGTCCCTTTCAGAAACGCGAAGAGCGCGGGCGCGGCATCACGCTCATGCATCAACTCGTGGACGGCGTACGAATAACCTCGACCCAGACGAGCACGGTGGTCACGCTCACGCTTTCGCGTCACGCGGCTACAGCGTAACCGCGCCCGCATAGCCGGTCAATTCTACGTAGCCGACGCCCAGACGGGCGCCGGTCTTAGCATCGGTGACGCGCACCGACCCTTCCCAATACGTTACCCCGCCCGAAGCATCGACCAGTTCCTGATCCGCCAGCGTCGGCGTCAACCGCAGTTGCCGGTCGAGTCCGTTCGCCGTTACGATCCACCCGCTCGGATAGCGAGCGTGGGTGTGCGGGCTCACCCACGTTCCGGTCGCGGAAACCGTAAACTCGCCCAGCGGTACGTGCCGGACCGATCCGGAAGTGCCGATGAGCGAACCGCTCGACTGCGGCGATACGCCGCCGTTCTTGCGGCGGATGCGATACAGCATGAGTTCGCGCCGATCGTCCAACTGAATGGAGAACCAGTCCCACCCCGCTTGGCCCGGTTGGAGTTCGTCGGTTCCATACTCGTGATCCATCCAAGAAATACCGGCGACCGTCCGCGACACGCCGCTGCGCCGGAGCGTGCCGGTCGTGGTCAATCGCGTAAAAGAATAGTAGTGCGAGGCGCACGACGCGCATGGGCCCTTCTTCGAAATACCGCCGATCCCATGAATGGCCGGCGGTTTTTGCGGAGTTAACACAAAATCGATCGCATCGCCCGCTTCGTTCGCTGCAGCGTGCATCATGAAGCGACCGCCGCTTTTGCGACCTGTCAGACGCCAACCGTTGGCGCGAACGTCGAGCACCGACTGCGAAGCGCCGCCCTGGCCGAGGGCTTCGCGAGCCAGTGTCCGGCTGTAAACGAACGAATGCGCCGTTTCGTCGGTTATCGCAAAATGCGCCGGGTACAATTCCGAGGCTCGCCAACGGCTCTGTCCGGGCATCAGATGGCGCGCATGCGGTTCGAGACCGACCCGAAAGAACGTCAACTCATAGCCGAAGGTGTGGCCGTCCTTCGCCTTGACGTGTCCGGTGAAATACCACCACTCGGTTCGATACCGGTCGTGCGCCGCATGATCGCGGGGAAACGCGTATGCGTACGGGGCACGCGCGATCGCGAAACCGCTGGCGAGATTGGTGGCGGCCAAGACGAGCGCGAAACCCAAGGCGGCGAAGCTACTCAACGCGCAATGCCTCCGCAGTGCGGATTCGCGCTGCGACGTTCGCGGGATACACCGCCGCCAGTAAGGCGGCAACGACGATTAAGCCTATCGCCTCGGCGCAAAACGCCCACGGCATGTGTAGTTCGATCAACCATCCGAATGATTGCCGATCGATAACGAAGATCAGGAGCAATGCGAGAGCGATTCCCAACGCCACGCCGACGATGCCCGCCAGCAAGCCGACGATCGCGGCCTGCGCGTATACCATGCGGCGCACGCTGGAGACGGTGAAGCCTAAGTACCGCAAGAGTGCGATTTCGACGCGCCGCTCGAGAACGAGCGCGAAAAGCGTGCTCACGACCCCCATTACCGCGATCGCGATGCTTATGATGTAGAGCGAGTCCGTGATTGCAAACGTGCGGTTGAATATCGCGATCACATATCCGCGAATCTCGCGATTCGTGTTAACGTCGATCTGCAAAGGCGCAACCGCGCGTTCGATCCGGCTACGCAGCCGCGCGAGATCGGCGCGGGGGCGTGCGTAGACCGCGATAGAGTCGATCGAATCGTCGTGAAACAGCCGCGCGAAGACGCGGACGTCCATGATGAACGTCCCATCGGTCGTCGAGTAATCGTTATACTCCGCCGCGATCCTGAAGCTGCGCGGACCCGACGGCGTGTCGATGGCGAAGCGATCCCCGTTTCGCAGTCCAAAACGCTGCAAGAACGCATCGCTCGCGACGACCGAATCGCTCGAACGCATCGTTCGCGCTAGCGCGAACCGGTCGACGCGTCCGATGAATCGAAGCTTGCTTCGAGTTGCCATCGAACCGAAATCGGTCGCGCCCAACTGCACTAGCCGCCCGCGAAAGGGCACCTCGAAGCCGCGATACGTGTCGACCGCGGCAACGCCCGGAACCCTCCCGATTTCGGCGACGGCCTTAGGCGTAAAATGGCCGCGAAACGACGCATCGATCGCGCCGGGGGTACTGACGTAGAGATCTGCCGATAACGTGTCGTTTGCCCAGGCGACGACCGTCGTGCGGAACGAGCCGACGAGAATGGCAATCGAGACCATCATTCCGACTGCAATCATCAGCGAAGCGATTGCGACCGCAAAACGTCGCCGCGACGCCCGCAATGCCGAAAGCGCCAACGCGAACGATGGCGCACCGCGCGTCACGCATAGGCGCAACGCAGCAACGGCCCCGCTCAAGACCAACGGCACCAATAGCGAGGTGCCGGCGATGAGCAGCAGCGCGGCGACGTATCCGAAAACAGGCGTGCCGTCGAGAGCGGGCGCGAGCGATGCGGCTCCCGCCAAGATGAGCAAAAGAACGCCGGTACCGGCAGTCGCCGCGGACAAGCCGGGGATGCGCCGTTCGTATCCCGCACCGGCGCGCATTACGATCGCCGGTGCGGTCGAGGCAGCCTCTAGCGCGGGCACCACCGCCGAAACGATCGCGAGAATCACGCCGGCAAAAAACGCTTTGAGGGTTGGGGCCAGGCCGTAGACGACGCCGTCGGCGTGCGATCCGACGTAGAGCGTGGAAACGGTATGCGAGACCGCGCTAACGGAGTACCGCGCGAGGACCGCTCCGACGGCGAGGCCCAGGAGCGATCCGGCAACGCCGAAAAGGGCGCCTTCGGCCAGAAACGTCCCAAATATTTGCATCCGGCGCGCGCCGAGCGCGCGGAGCGTTCCGATTTCCGGTTTGCGCTGCACGACCGAAATGGCGACCGCATTGTAGATCAAGTACATTCCGACCAGGAGCGCGACGTACGCAAGCGCGCTCAAATTGAGCTGAAAACTGCGCAGCAAATTGCGGATCTCGCCGGTGCGCACGCGCGGTTCGACGACCCTCGTACCCGGCGGAACGATCGTTTGCAAACCGCGACGCACGCGCGCGAGCCGCGCCGGATCGACGACGAGATCTATGCGGTTCAGCCGCCCCACGCTACCGAAGACTTCTTGCGCGGTGGCAATGTCGACGAATGCCACGCTTGAATCCACCCCCGAAGCGTCCTTGGGAACCATGCCGTCGACGTTAAAGCGAACTCGGCGCGCGCCCGCAAAAGCAAACATCGCGCCCCCCGCGTGCAATCGGTATTCGTCAGCGACGCGCCGGCTTACGATAATGCCGCGGTCGTTGATGAACGCGCCGAGGTCGACGCGCGCTCCCGAGGACACCCGCGCGCCCGGCGGAAGCGTGGTTCGCGTAAAGTCCACGCCCAATACGCGCAGTATCTCGCCTTGAACCGGTGAGTTCTTTGCCACGCCCACCGCCAATTCGCCGGTTACCACCGGATCTGCACTGCGTACGCCGGGATAGCGTTGCACGCGCAGAAGCGCCCGCTCGTCGAAACCTTGCCCGACGCCGAAGATTTGCATGTTGACTTGACGCGCGATGACATCGACGCTGTTCGAAAACGATGCGATCGCCGTTGCATTTGCGAGATCGATCGCATAGGCAATCGCCACGCCGAGCGCGACTGCGACGAGCGTAATGACCGAACGCAACCCGCCGCTACGCACGTTACGCAGTACGAGCGCCTGCAGCAACGCTCCCATTGCGTGCCTAGTCTTCGCCGACGACCCGGCCGTCGCGCATGCGAATGCGGCGATCGGCGCGAGTCGCCGCCTCTTCGCTATGCGTGGCCATCAAAATTGCCTGGCCGGCATCGGCGAGATTGCGTAGAATGTCGAGCACGAGCACGCCGTTGTGCGAATCGAGATTTCCGGTCGGCTCGTCGGCAAGAACGATCGCGGGCTCGTGCACGACCGCGCGCGCTATCGCGGCGCGTTGCAATTGACCGCCGGAAACCGCCGCGGGCGAGGCTTGCGCCCGGTCGGCAATACCGACTGCATCGAGGACGCGCGCCACGCGTCGCGCGATCTCGGCACGCGGGCGACGTTGCAAGACCAGCGGTAAGCCCACGTTCTCCGCGATCGACAACGTCGGGATAAGGTTGAAGAATTGGAAAACCGTCCCGATACGATTGCGGCGAAGGCTCGTCAGCGCATCGTCCGAGAGAGCTGACGTCGCTTCGCCGTCGACGCGCACCTCGCCTGAGGTTGGGAGATCGATGCAACCGATCAGGTTGAGCAGCGTGCTCTTGCCGCAGCCGCTCGGCCCCAACAGCGCGACCAATTCACCGCGACGGACCGTTATGTTCACGCGGTCGAGCGCGACGACGTCGTCGTCGTACCGTTTGCCGGCATCGCTGACGATCACGGGCGCCACACGCACGGCTAATCCGGCGCGGCGAGCACTACTGCCGCGTTGATTCCGCCGAATCCCGACGAATTTGCCATAGTGATCCGCGGCCGCACGAGCACGTCTTGCGGCGAAACCCCCAGCGCGCATAGAACGTCACGTTCGTACAGATTGACGGTGCCGGGGATGCGCGAATGCTGCATGCTCAACGCCGACAACCCGATCTCCCACGCACCGGTTGCACCGAGTGCGTGACCGTGTTGGCCTTTGGTCGCGCTCACGGGAATCGATCGAGCGCGCTCGCCGAAGACGCGTTCGTAGGCGAGCGCTTCGGCTCGATCGCCGACCTTCGTCGACGAGCCGTGCGCGTTAATCGTATCGACGGCGTCCGCATCGAGCCGCGCTTCGTCGAGCGCGCGCTGCATCGCGGATGCGGTCTGCGACCCGTCGGGGCGCGGAGCCGACATATGATGTGCGTCGTTGGTGATGCCGTACCCGACGATCTCCGCGTAGACATTCGCGCCGCGCCGTACCGCGTCGTCGTATCGCTCGAGTACGAGAATGCCGGCCCCTTCTGCCATGACGAATCCGTCGCGATCGCGATCGAACGGACGGCTCGCCGTGGGTGCGTCGTCGTTACGCGTCGACATCGCGCGCACGACCGCAAACGCCCCATACGTCAGTGGCGCCAGCGGGGCTTCGATGCCGCCCGCCAGCGCCGCGCGTAGATCTCCGCGCGCGATCGCACGGAACGCCTCGCCGATGGCGACCGCTCCCGACGCGCACGAATTCGCATTAGAAATGCTCGCGCCCGTACAGTCGAATTCCAACGCGATGTTGCTTGTCACCGCTCCGCCGAAAACGGAGATCGTCAGTAACGGCCGCACCGCCCCGAGGCCCCGTTCCGCAAAGACGCCCATTTGCTCTTCGGCGAAAGCGAGGCCGCCGAGAGCCGACCCCGTGTACACGCCGATCTCGTCGCCGCGGCCTTGCGTAGAAAACGCGGCATCTTCGACGGCCAGCCGCGCAGCCGCAATTCCAAATTGCGAAAAGCGATCGGTCCACACGACGCGCCGTCGCGCCAGAAAATCGTTCGGGTCGAAGTCGTCGATTTGAGCCGCCAAGCGCGCAGGAAATGCTGCGGCGTCAAAACGCGTGATCGGCGCAACCGCCACCCGCCGCTCGCACACGCCGCGCCAGAAGGCGTCTTTTCCAATGCCCAACGGCGTAACCACGCCGATACCGGTAATGGCGACGCGGTGTTCAGGCACGGTTTGTCTCGGCAAGCACTTTCATGCGGGCGAGCGTCTTGCCGGCGATATTGTGGATGAAGAATTCGCCCGCTACATGTCGAGCCAACCACTGGCCGGCAATCGGAGAAGCAAAGCGCACGTCGTGGTCGATCGACACCAGCGTCTGCTTTCCACGCGTTTCGAAACGCCAGAGAACGTCCATGCCGCGCGTCCATCCGGTCAGATGCCGAAAGTGTATCGCAGGCGCATGCGAATCATTACGCTGCTCTGCGGTCCAGCGCACCGGTAACGCGATCGACCCAACCATCCGGCGAGCGGCCATATCGACGATCTGCCGCTCGCCGTCGCGTTCGAGCACCCGCACGAATCGGTAATGCGGTAGAAATTCCGCCCAGCGATCCGTAGCGCTGGCAAGATCGTAAATGACGTTAGCCGGGGCATCGATGACGATGCTGTCGCACATCGCACTCATGCGAGGAGGCGCGCCAACGTTGCCGGCGCGTACGCGCGCGCCGCCGGGACCGCTCCGGCTACCGAATCCATGATTGTCGGTCCGAGATCGGGCAGCCGCTCGAGATTTCGCGCGGCCCGGCGCGCGAGCAACGGTACGCTCATCACGAACTTGACCGTGCGCGCCAAACGCCGGCGCGATGCGGTTTCGTGACGCGTCTGCGTTTCGTAACGCGCGAAGGCTTCGCGCTGGTCGACGCGATCGCGCAATACGGCGATCACCGCTTCGGAAGCGCGGCGCGCCCCCGCGAGTGCGAGAAAAATGCCCTGTCCCGTGAACGGGTCGACGAACTCGCCCGCGTCGCCTACCAGCAACACGTGCGTGCCGACGAGCCTGCTCGTGCGGTGCGCGAGCGGCCCGATAGCCACGCGTTTGCCGATCTGCGCGACACCCGCGAACGTGCGACGGCCGCCGCTCAAACGCGCCGCGGCTTCGCGCAGCCGCACGTCAATGGCGCCTCGCCACGTCGAGAGCACGTCCGCAGCAACGACGACCATAATATTGGCTTCGCCGCTCCCGAGCGGGTTGACCGCGAAATAACTCCCACGATCGACGTACATTTCGACGAACCGATCCAGCGCGCGAAAGCCGCCAAAATGACCGCCGACCGCAAAGCGCTCGCGCCCACGCGACGGCGCAAGCAACCCACATTTTCGCGCGACGATCGAGTCCATGCCGTCCGCCGCAACGACCACGCGTGCGTCCAGCGTATGCTCCTCGCCGCTGGAATCACGCGCGCGAATCCGCGCGCGTTCCGAATCGCATGTCACGTCTTCGACGCGGGCGTGCAACAGCGTTGCGCCCGCGGCGCGCGCCGCGTCGAGCAATCGCGCATCGAGAACGCTACGGGGCATGGCACGGGCCGCGGATCGCAGCGGTAGATCGACGGCGAGGCCCAAGCCGAAGAGACGGATCCCCTGCAGAGCGGCACCTTCCGCGACGACGGCGCGCAGGTCGAGCGCGTCAAGTTCGGCGAGCGCTCCGAGATTCAAATATTCGCCGCAGACTTTCGTGCGCGGAAACGCGCTGCGCTCGACGATCGTCACGTCGATGCCAGCGCGCGCCAAGCGTAACGCGCACGCGCTGCCGGCGGGTCCGGCCCCGACGACGATCGCGTCAACCATCGAAGAGCACCATGCGAAAGAACGGCGCGTGCCGCACGGTAGGACTGCGCCAGCCCGCGGCTCGCGCCAGTGCGAGCGCTTCGCGAGCCGTGTACGCGCGGCGCGCGGAAAGCGGCGCGTCGTTACGCGTGAGGCGGTTGTTCGAGACGAGACGGCTGAAGAGCCACGCGCCGGCCAATGTCGGGAACGACCGGTACAAATCGGTCACCAGCGGTATGCGTCCGACTCGCCGCAATTCGCGCAGAAACGCGACCGCCGGTTCGGGGTCTATATGATGCAGGGTAAGGTTGCTCATCGCGACGTCGAAGGCGCCGTCGGCAAACGGTAGCGACGTGCCGTCGCCCAATTCGAACGTAATCGCGGCGTCACAACCCGACCGGGCTCGCGCAATTCCAAGCATTTGGACGTTCGAGTCCAGGCACGTGACTACCAGTGGCCGCTGGTCGCGCCGCGCGTCTTCGAGCAACGCACGCGGAATATCGGCGCTGCCGGTACCGACGTCGAGCAGACGCTGCGGCCGCCACTCGCGGATACGCGCCCGGACCGGAGCCGCTCCGCCAAGCCAGCGATTCGCGGCTTCGATATCGCGGAGACTTCCTTCGAGCTCGCTGCGAGACTCGACCGGAGCATCGATGAGTTCCCGGCCGCTCGCGCGCATTACGCTACACGATTACTTTTTGAAATAATCGGCGTTGATTTCGGTGAAATCCGTCCATTTTTCCGGCACATCAGAGTCAGCGAAGATCGCCTCGACCGGGCATGCCGAAACGCAGGCGCCGCAGTCGATGCAGACTTCGGGATCGATGAAGAGTTGTTTATCCTCGTCCGCGCCATGAATGCAATCGACCGGACAGACGTCGACGCACGACTTGTCTTTGGTCCCGATGCACGGTTCGGTGATGACGTACGCCATGGAATCCGGCTAGCCCCTTTACTTCCTTCGAGAAACGTTTGGAAATTGCAACGCCCTCTTTTAACGGAGGGCGCGCCCGGAGCCTTCCCCGGGCGCGCCAAACGTGCCTGCCGGTGCGGCTTAGACTGCAGTGCGCCTTCCGGTAATCATGCGCAAAATGTAGAGGAGTACGATCGCGCCGATGATCGCGCAGATAAGACTTCCAATGTTGAATCCGGTAACGCCGACGTGGCCGAACGCTCTGTAGATGAAGCCGCCGATGAACGCACCGATAATTCCGACGATAATATCGCCCAGGACTCCGCCCGGGCCCTCACCCGGTACGATCCATTTCGCAACGAGGCCGGCGATGAGGCCGAAGATTATGAAGAGTAGGATGCTCATTCCCATGACTATAGTCTCCTTCAACCGTGCAGAGGACGCTCGCGGCGCCTTTGAGGTGGCTATTCCCCTACGAGCATACCACCTAAACGGCGCTCGACCGCCTGGACCGGACCCGATACGTCCCGAAACCCCCGGTGCCCGGCGGGGGTAGCAAAGGGTGATGACTACGACGTGCGAGACCTGCGGGCGACGGCCGGCTACGCTTATCGACCCCAACGCCCAGCCGGGGACGGCGCCGACATTGTGCACGATGTGCGCGGCACGGCGGCACGCAACGCGCACGACCATTCCGTTTTTGGGTGCGGCGCTCACCGCGGCGGCGCTGGTTGCCGGCGGCGCCCTCCTGTACGACCGCATGAAAGACGACGCATCCGGGTCGGCCGGCAATCCGCTCGAAGACATGGCCCGCCGCTTTCGTTCGGGTACGCCGACGCTGGCGGCGTTCTCGCGCGACTTGACCGAACTCGCGCGCAGCGGAAAACTCGATCCGGTCATCGGACGCGACGACGAAGTCGAACGCGTGGTTTCCATTCTCGCCCGGCGGAGTAAAAACAACCCCGTGCTCGTAGGCGAACCGGGCGTCGGAAAGACGGCGATCGTTGAAGGTCTCGCGCAGCGGATCGTAGCCGGGAGCGTCCCCGGCGTGCTGCAGACCAAGCGCGTGCTCGCGCTTTCACTCGGTCCGCTCGTGGCGGGCACGAAGTATCGCGGCGAGTTCGAGAGCCGCGTCAAGAAAATCCTTGAAGAAGTGCGCCGGGCATCGCGCGACGTCATCCTTTTCATCGACGAATTGCACACGCTCGTCGGGGCCGGCGCCGCCGAGGGTTCGCTCGATTTGAGTTCGATGATCAAGCCGGAACTCGCGCGCGGCGACCTGCAGTGCATCGGTGCGACGACCTTCGACGAATACCGCAAATACATCGAGTCGGACGCAGCCTTGGAGCGCCGCTTTCAGCCGGTCATGGTCGAAGAGCCTTCGATCGAGGAGACGGTCGGAATTCTACGCGGATTGCGCGCCCGGTATGCGACGCACCACAACGTCGAAATCACCGACGCCGCCATTGGGGCAGCCGCCACGCTCTCGGCCCGCTACATCGTCGACCGGTTCTTACCCGACAAGGCTATCGACCTCATGGACGAAGCCGCCGCGTCGCTCGCGCTTGCTAACAAGGGCGCCGTCGTGCGCCCGCCAGTGACCGCCGAACACGTCGCGTGCATCGTCACGAAGTGGACGGGCATTCCGCAAACCACGCTCACCGAGTCGCAAACCAATCAGTTGCTGGCGCTCGAGACCACACTCGGCAAACGCGTTATCGGACAATCGCCCGCGATCTGCGCGGTGAGCGAGGCGATTCGCCGCGCGCGCGCCGGCTTACACGATCCGCGCAAACCCTTGGGCAGTTTCCTATTCATGGGTTCGAGCGGCGTCGGCAAAACCGAACTCGCAAAAGCGCTGGCCGAGGCTCTTTTCGGCAGCGAAGCGGCCCTCGTGCGCATCGATCTCTCCGAGTTCACCGAAGCGCACACCGTTTCGCGATTGCTCGGAGCGCCACCGGGGTACCAAGGCCACGACGAACCCGGCCAATTGACCGAACCCGTGCGCCGGCGCCCCTACTGCGTCGTGCTGTTCGACGAATTGGAAAAGGCGCACCCGGACGTCGCCGCAATCCTCTTGCAGATTCTCGACGACGGCCGCGTAACCGATGCGAAGGGACGCACCGTCGACTTTCGCCACGCGTTATTGATCATGACGACCAATTTGAGCGACGAGGAATTGCCGGATTCGTTCCGCCCGGAGTTCCTAAACCGCATCGACGAGGTCGTACGGTTCGAGGATTTGGGCGTAGAGCAGATCGAGCAGATCGTCACGATACACGTCGACAGCCTGGCCGGGCGGCTCGGGGCTCGTTCCGTTTCGCTGCGCTTGTCCGACGAAGCCCGTCACTTTTTGGCTCGCGAAGCGATGAACGTAGGGTCGGGCGCGCGCCACGTTCAGCGCACCGTGGCTCGCCACGTCAGCACGCCTCTTTCCACGGCAATCTTACGAGGCGAGATCGGAGCGGGCAGCGCAGCGTCGGTAACGCTCGAGGGAGACGCGCTGGTCGTGCGGGCGGCCTAGAGCTAGTAGGGTGCTAGAGGAGCTTTTTTGATGGTTTTCTTGACGCAGCGATTGAAGATTTGGGGTATACTCCAAGGCATGCCGCGCTACATGATCGCTCCGGCCACGCTCCTAATGGCGCTCGTCGTCCTGCTGGGCGTACTCCTGATATTACCCTGCCCCGCCGCTTCGGCGCACACGCCGCGCGAGCACTTCGACCTCCTGCTGCGCCTCCTCTCAGGTCGCGCCTAGTCGAGGGGGCCGGCGTTAGAGGATCGAGCGAATTTGCGCGTCGATCTCGGTGGGGGTCAGTTGTCCGACGCGGATGGCTTTAACCGTGCCGTCGCGCGCGATGAAGACGTGAACCGGCAATCCGTTGATCTCGTACTGGCCTTGCAACGTGCCCGAATCGATGACGGCCGGATATACCAGTGCATATTTCCGCCGGAAGGACTGCGCCTTTTTCGCTCCTTCGAGCTCGTCGACGCCGATTACGGCTAAGCCGCGCGACGCGTAGCGCTTCTGCAATCCGTTGATGTACGGAGCTTCGTCGTTGCACGGCCCGCACCACGTGGCGAAGAAATTTAAATAGACGGGTTTTCCCTTTAACGATGCAAGCGCGAGCGTGCCGCCGGTCGAGGTCGGCATGGTCCAATCCGGAGCGGGCGAACCGACTTTTGCAACGCTCGACCCGTGACCGGAACACGCGCTCAACAGCGCCCCGCTCAAAAGTGCCGCGACAAGGCCTCTATTCACCGTTATTCTCCTCACCCGTACGACGGATACGCGATCGCTCGCGTGTCTTCGTGCATCTGTTTGAGCAGTTCGTCTACGTCGGCATATTTCCGCTGCTCGCGAACGTAACGTAATTCGCGCACGCTCAGATCCTGACCGTATATCGTTGCGTGAAAGTCGCGCAGCCACACTTCGATCGTGCGATTTTGTCCGTCGAACGTGGGATTGGTGCCGATGGAAACGAGCGATGCGTAGTCGCGACCGTCATGTCGAGCGACGGCTGCGTAGACGCCATCTTTGGGCACGAGTTTTGCGGGCGTTTCGAGATTGGCGGTCGGAAAACCCAAATCGTGACCGCGTCCCGCCCCCAACACGACCTTCCCTCGCACTTCATAGCTATGACCCAGAAGCCGGTCGGCCGTCTCCAGGTCACCCTCGACGATGCAGCGGCGGATGCGCGTGCTCGATATGCGTTCGCCGCGGTCTTGGGTGTTGTCGACCGCGACGGCCGTTACGCCGAACTCGGCGAAGACGCGCTCCATCAGCGCCGTGTCGCCCGCGCGCTTGTGACCGAACCGAAACGTCGCACCGACCACGACCGCGCGCACGCCCAGATGTGCGATAAGAGTATCGCGCAAAAAATGATCCGCCGATTGCGAGGCGACCGATGCGTCGAAAGGCACCAGGAAACATTCGTCGTATCCGGCGCGTGCGAACAGGTCGATGCGTTCTTCGAGCGTCGTGATGAGCGGCGGTTCTTGGCCCGGTCGCAGAAACGCAGCCGGGTGGTTGGCGAACGTCAGTACCGCCGCGCGCCATCCCGGTCGGCGCAAACGCAGCGCCTGCTTCGCGATCTCCTGATGTCCGCGATGCATGCCGTCGAAGAAACCGATCGCCAAGACCACCGGCGTCTGCGACTCTCTATCGAGTATATGGTGGAGTTTCACACGAAGACCTTACGCGGTGAAAGCAGCGCGCCGTGCGTTTCGCCCACTCCTACCAGCGTGCGCGACTCGTCCCGCACGAAGACGTGCTTCGCCGGAGCGCCCGCGGGCAGCGGGACGACCCGGCCCGCGCGGAAATCCGCCGAATGGCGCAAATCGAGCACGATCGTCGGAAACGGAATGATGTGTTCGGGTGCGATCAACGCTTCACGCGGGCGATCGGCAATATCCTCGAGGGTGTGCGCTTCGTAAAGTACGAACGGACCCGACGCTTCGCGCACGAGCGAACCCATGTGGGCGGGCACGCCCAGGGCGGCGCCGAGATCTTCGCAAATCGTGCGCACGTAGGTGCCTTCGCTGCACGCAATGCGGAGCCGTACGGTGCTTTCACGCTCGGCGCCCAGCAGCGTAAGCGCATAAATCGTGATTTCTCGCGGCTTGCGTTCGACGTCCTTGCCTTCGCGCGCCAGTTCGTAGAGGCGCCGGCCTTCGTGATGTACCGCGCTGTACATGGGCGGTATTTGCGATATCTTGCCGATGAAACGCGGCAGCGTCTCTCGCACGCGCCGCTCGAAGTCCCGCGGAACGGCCGCCGTCGCAACCTCCTTACCGAGCGCATCGCCCGTGGTGGTAGAACGACCCAGGACGAGCGTGCAGACGTACGCCTTACGCTGATCGACGAGTAAGGGGATGAGTCGTGTGGCCTTCCCGACGGCGATGGGCAACACGCCCGCGGCCTGCGGGTCGAGCGTGCCCAAATGTCCGACGGCGATCCGGCGGTCGCGCGAATAGAGACCGTAAATGCGGCGTAGGCGCGCGACGATTTGCGCCGATGTGGGACCGGCAGGTTTGAAGACGTTGACGAACCCGAGCACGATTCTCTTACGTACGCGCGGCCCGGGACAGAATTACAGCCCTTCGGCGACGAGCGCCGCATCGACGGTCGCAACGGCATCCCGCAACGTTCCGACGTACGTCAGTCCGGAAGCGCGGAAATGACCGCCTCCGCCCAAACGCGCGGCCGCAGCCTGCACGTTGACGCGCCCGCTCGACCGTAGGCTCACGCGGATGTCCCCGTCGTAGTCTTTGAAAAGAGCGGCCACGTCGACGCCTTCGACGGAGCGCAGATGATTGACGATCTCTTCGGTGTCCTCGCCGTCGGCGCCGCAAAGCGCGAGCATTGCCTCGTCGACATACGAGTAGATGTACCGGCCGTCGTGCGCGACGCGCGCTTCGTCGAGCGCGCGTCCCAGCAGTTTGAGCGCAGCCAGGCGTTTGTTCGCAAATATCTCTTCGGTAATCCGTTCTTTGTCCGCCCCGCATACCATCAACTCGGAAGAAAGCTGGAGTACCTCCGGCGTCGTGTTGCTGTGCATGAAGCCGCCCGTGTCGGTCATGATGGTCGTTAACAGGCACGTGGCGATTGCTTCATCGATCGCAATTCCGAGCCCGTCGAGCAGGCGCACGACGCACGTGCCCGTCGAACACTCGCTCGGCAGCACGAAGTTGAGTTTTCCGAAGTGTGAATTACCGAGGTGATGGTCGATGTCCAGCACGTTCGCGCGCTCGATGTGCGGCAAGAACTCACCGGCGCGGCCCGTATCGCTCATATCGCAGAATACCCAAAGCGCGTCGCCGGGTAGATCAGCCGGAACGTCGCGCGAGACGAATTGCGAATCGGGCAGGAAACGCAGGTTGCGCGGCACGGGATCTTGTTGGAAATAATGCACGCGCTTGCCGAGTTTTTTCAACGCGATGCCAAGCGCGAGCCCGGCGCCCAAGGTATCGCCGTCGGGTTTCACGTGGCTGACCATCACGAAGGCGGTCCGGCTTTGCAACTCCGATACCACTTCTTCGGTGCTGGCCGCTACGGGTTTTTCATCGATCATTCAACAGACGCTCCGCATTTAGTCCGCTTCACCGGCGGCAGGACGCGCGTCTTCGCGCAGGGTTTTTGCAAGCAGGATCGCGCGTTCGGTGCTCCGGTCTTCCACGAATGTCAGTTCGGGTACGTGGCGCAGTTTGATCTCGTGACCCAACTCTCCGCGCAAATATCCGCTCGCACTTTCAAGAGCATCCATACTCTGACGCGCGACGTGCCGATCGCCGATGATCGCAACGAAGACCTTCGCGTGCCGAAGATCTTGCGTGATCTCGACGCGCGTCACCGTCGAAAAGCCCAAGCGCGGATCCTTGAGATCCTGTGCGATGAGCTTACCCAGTACGCGCTGAATCTCGTGATCGATCCGCGCCATGCGCTGTTGCTTCATTTAACTGGCGCTCCGCGCTCCGCGCTTCGCCGCCCCCCGCGGGCGGAGCCCGCGGGGTCCCCCTCCGGCAGGTGGTTGGAACTGCGGATCGCGCGAGAACTGCTTTCGATCACGCGGGGTCCCCCTGCGGCAGGTGGTTAGTGTTTTCGATCACGCGGGGGTTAGCTCGGCGGCGATGTGTTCGATCATGTACGCTTCGATGATGTCGCCGTCTTTGAAGTCTTGGAACTTCGCGACTTGGATACCGCACTCGTAGCCTTCGGCGACTTCGCGAACGTCTTCTTTGACGCGTCGTAGACTCTCGACCTCGCCGTCGAAAATGACCGCCGAATCGCGCAGAACTCGCACCTTCGCGCTGCGCGTGATCTTGCCGTCCTTGACGTAACAACCGACGATCGTGCCGACTTTGCTGACCTTGAATATCTGCCGGACTTCCGCGTGCCCGAGCGTGACTTCGCGCGCGACCGGGGCCAGCATTCCGCGCATCGCTTTCTTGAGGTCGTCTTCGATTTCGTAGATGACTTGATAGAAGCGCAGGTCGACGCCTTCGTTGTCGGATAGACGCTTGACCGTTTCGTCGGGACGGATATTGAACCCGATGAGCACCGCATTCGATGCGCTGGCGAGGTTCACGTCGTTAGGCGTAATCGCACCGACGCCGCCGAGGATGACGCGAATATCAACCTCTTCGGTCGAGAGCGACTCCATGCGCGCGCGCAACGCTTCGACCGAACCCTGACCGTCGGCCTTGATGATGAGGTTGAGCGTCTTCTTGCCCTCAGCCGGCATCGACATGAACGTTTCCAGCGAAACGCGCTGCGAATTCGTGGCCGCGATACGCGTGTCGCGACGCCGCGTCTTACGCTTGGCCGCCGTCTCGCGGGCGACGCGTTCGTCGCTGACGACCGAAAGCGTGTCGCCGGCCGACGGGACGTCTTGCAGGCCCATGATCTCGACCGGAATCGACGGGCCGGCTTTTTTGACTTGTTTGCCCTTGTCGTCCACGAGCGCGCGAACTTTGCCGAAGGTACCGCCGACGACGATGATATCGCCGACGTGCAACGTGCCGTTTTGCACGAGCACCGTCGCGACCGCGCCGCGACCCTTCGACAGGGCCGATTCGATGACGACGCCGGTCGCGCGGCGCGTCTTATTCGCCTTTAACCCCCGGATGTCGGCTTCGAGCAGCACGGTTTCGAGCAACGCAGCGATGCCGTCGCCGGTACGCGCCGACACCGGAACCATCTCGACCTTGCCGCCCCAGTCGACGGGTTGCAAGCCTTGATCCATCAATTGCTGCTTGACGCGATCGGGCTGCGCGTCTTCTTTATCCATCTTGTTGATCGCGACGACGATCGGCATTTCGGCAGCCTTGGCGTGACTGATCGCTTCGCGCGTCTGCGGCATTACGCCGTCGTCGGCCGCGACCACGAGGATCGCTACGTCGGCGACTTTTGCACCGCGCGCCCGCATTGCGGTGAACGCTTCGTGACCGGGCGTATCGATGAACGTGATTTTGCGATTGTCTTTGTCGACGGTGTACGCGCCGATTTTCTGAGTGATGCCGCCGGCTTCTCCACCGGCGACGTTGGCGACGCGAATCCGGTCGAGCAACGAGGTCTTGCCGTGATCGACGTGACCGAGCACGGTGACCACCGGCGGACGCGGCGTCATCATCTCGGGCTTGTCTTCTTCCTGCTCGACGGTCACTTCTTCGCCCGCCTCTTTGACGACCGCGTTGAATCCGAACTTCTTCGCAACCGAGATAGCGACGTCGCTCGAAATGTTCTGGTTGATCGTCGCCATCGTCCCGATCTTGATCAGTTCTTTGATGACGTCTTTGGCGGGAACGATCATCGAAGTTGCAAGCTCTTGCACCGTCAAGAGGTCGGGGATCTCGATGGCCTCGAGTTTTGCGACGACCGGTTGCGGCGCGCTCTCGGGGCGCTTCTTGCGGTTGCGCTCTTTTTCGAGCAGCAGTTCCTTTTCGCGATCCTTCTTGTTGAGTTTGTCGTCGCGGTGGAAGGCGCGGTCGCCGGGACGGCCACCGGCGCTAGGAGTGGGTCCTTCGGTCGGAGAGCTCGGAACGCCCGGACGCGGCGGACCACCGGCCGTGCGCGGCCCGCCCGCTGCAGGACCGGCCAGCGGACGGAACGGACCGTTGCCTTGAGGCCGGCGCTGCGGCGCGGGCGAAATGAGCCGGCCGGGCTGTGGAACGCGCTGCCCGTTGGCGCCGACTTGCGCCGGCGGCGCTGCACTGACTTGTCCGGGACGGGGCGCCACGCCGGGACGGCCGGGAATGCCGGTCTGAGGTCCCGGTGAAGCCGAAGCCGACGTCGTCGGCGGCGGCGGCGCCGGACGGCGCGGGGGTAATACGGAATCCTGGCCCTGGGGTACGGGGCGCAAACGTGGAATCGGGACGTCGGGAACCGGCGGCTTCGGCGTCGCGGCGCGTGCCGGCGCCTTGGGGGCAGCGGGGGTGGGTGCGGCGGCCGCAACCGGGGCACCATTGCTCGGCGCAGCGGCGGCCGGCTCCGCGGCCGGGGGTTCCTGCGGCGCTGGCTCGGGCACTTGTGCGACCGGGATGGGCGCTGCCGGCGCTGCAGTCGGCGATTCTGCTACCGCTGCTGCGGGGGCAGGCGCGGCGGCGGCTTTCGACGTCGTCTTACGCGAACTGGCCGCGACGGGTTTGAGAACCGGGATCGGCTCGTGAATAACCGGCGCCGCTTTCGCCACCGGCGCCGCGGGTGCGGCTTCGGAAGCTGCCTTCGGGGCAGCCGGTTTAGCGGGCGCGGGCGCGTTTGCCGTCGCTGCTTTCGCGGATTTCCCAGGCGCCGCCGGCTTGAGGAGCACGCTACGGACCAGATCGGCGATATGATCGGGAACGACGCTCAGTTGGTTCTTCGCCTCGAAGATGCCGCCCAATCGCTCGTTGAAGAGCGTGATCAACTCTTTAGAAGAGAGACCGACCTCTTTCGCGAGCTCAAAAATTCGAACTTTTCCCGTAGCCAAGATCTACCTTTCCACCCCAAGCGCGTCTGTCGCGTCGGGGACCCCGTGTTATTTGCGCGCCCATTTTGCGGGTCACCCAACCACGGGGTGGCCCGCACTAGATCACGGCGCGTACCGATCTAGCGAGCATGGACGTAGGCGTTAGCGTTCATGTGTCATCATGTTTGTGTTTAACCTTACTTGAACCCGTATTCGGCGGCGGCGGATGCAAGCCCCGGATACCGCTTGTTCTTCGAAACTCTCCCGATGCATTCGTGCGAGCACAGATATGCTCCGCGTCCCGGCCCGCGCGGCTTTCCCTGCGGTTCGGGATGCCACGCACCGGCCTGGTCGCGCACGAAGCGCACGAGCGTTGCCTGCTCCTTGCGCTCGCGACACCCGACGCACTGCCGGACCGGCTTATGCATTGCGGCAACTACCCTTCGCCACCCAAGCGCTCGCGCTTGAACTCCTCGAGCTTCCGGATGAGCTCTTCGTCGATCGCCGGAGCGCCGGCGACGGCTTCTTCGTCGCCTTCCGGCTCTTGCGTCGGTGCCTCGGCTTCGATCGTTTCCGGCTCTTCGATCGGGGCTTCGGCCGCAGTGCCGACCAATCGCTCGGCAAGATAACGCTCGCGCGCTTCGTCGGCTTCGGCTTCACTCGCGATGTCGAGGCGCCAGCCGGTAAGGCTCGCGGCCAAGCGCACGTTCTGTCCCTCGCGTCCGATGGCCAGCGACAACTGATAATCGGGAACCACGACGAGCGCGACGCCGTCGTCTTCGAACAGCTCGACCGTCAGCACCTTGGCCGGGGCGAGGGCGTTATTGATAAATGCCGTCGGATCCACATCGTAGCGGATGACGTCGATCTTTTCGCCGCGCAATTCGTCGGAAACGTTCGCGATGCGACTCGATTTCGGCCCGAGACAGGCGCCGATTGGATCGATTTCCGCGCGGTTGCTACGGACGGCGACCTTCGAGCGGCTGCCGGGCTCTCGCGCGATGGCCATGATTTCGACGATGCCGTCTTCGATTTCGGGCACTTCGAACTCCAGAAGGCGCTGCACGAGTCCTTCGGCCGCGCGCGAAAGGACCACCGTCGGTCCTTTGGGCGACTTTCGAACATCGAGAACGTAGGCCCGGATGAAATCATTGATGCGGAAATTCTCGCGCGGCACCTGTTCCGAGAGCGGCAACAGCGCTTCGTCTTTGCCGTCGAGCAATACGTACATGTTGCGCTGCTCGTATCGCTGCACGGTTCCTTTGACGATATCGTTGAGCTTCGCCGCGTACTTGTTATAGACCGTGTCGCGCTCGGCTTCACGAATGCGCTGCACGATGACTTGCTTCGCGGTCTGGGCGGCGATGCGTCCGAAGTCTTTGGGCGTAACCTCTTCGTCGAAAAAGTCCCCGGGCTGATATTGCGGCCCGGCTTGCTTCGGCGAAATCTCGAGTTTCGGATCGGTCACCTCTTCGGCGACCGCGCGCCGATGAAAGACCTTGTATTCGCCGCTCTGGCGGTCGACGGTGACGATCGCATTGGCTTCGGCGCCGAAATGTCGCTTATATGCCGTGAGCAGCGCGGCTTCGAGCGCTTCCAGCAACATCTCGAACGGAATGTTACGTTCCCGCGCGATGAATTGGAGCACGTCGATTAGTTTTTCATCGGTTGCCGTTTCAGCCATGGTTCTTCCGTTCTTTCTTGTCACGCGTTAAATCCGTGCGGATGTCGTACTCGAGGTTGGCATTTTTGATCGTTGCGATCGGTAAGGGCAACTCGCCCTTCTTCGTTTCTAGAATCACGTTGGTTCCCCGGACGCCGCGCAATATGCCGCGGTGCGTCTTCTCGCCGTGGATTTGCAACGTCGTGACGACCCGCGCGGCTCTTCCTGCGAACCGGTCGTAATCGCCGGGTTTTGTCAGCAGGCGATTGAGGCCGGCCGATTCCACTTGTAGCGTATATTCTTCGTCGAATTCGTCGAGTTTCGCATTGACCGCCGCGGCGACGCGTTCGCAACTGCCGACGTCGACGCCGCCTTCGCGATCGATCGTAACCGTAAAGGCGGTGACGCCGCCGCTACGCCGCGCGCCGTGCGAAACGAACTCAACATCGGCAAAGCCGTTATCGTGCTCGATATCCGCAATTGCCCGTTCAAAGGCTTCGCCAAGCCTGGGGCCGTCAATTGGCGACACTTCGATACTCCCCGACAACAACGAAGCGCGGGACCTGCCCACGCTTACGACGACTTACCGCGCTAAGGATACCGCAAATATGCGGCGGGCCGCAACCCCATCGTGGGTGCGGCCCCTCGCTCATGGTCTTCTGTGGTTTTTTCGTCGAGCTCGCCCAGTGCCGGTTTACGTCCGGCTTCCGGTAAGCGTTCGTCTAGCGCTTTATGTGTCCGGCGGGCTCTTGCGGGCTATGGTAGCCCGGTGGATCTTGCGGTTCCAACCGCCCTCCTGTTTCTTACGCTCGTTGCTCTTAAGAGACAATCCTATTGTACCCCGATGAAAGTCGATCACCAAGAGGCAAGCGCCGGTTCCGCTACGGGGAGGGCGACGGGGCGACGAACGGCGTAAGCGAGCGTGCGCTGCATGCGTACGTAACGTTTTGCTCGATAATCGGATGGACCGTGTAATCGGTCCGCGGGGAACCAAAGCCCGCCCCCGACAAATCGACGCGGCCGGTAGCGAGTTGCCGATCGCCGATGCTTCCGTATTGCCGGTCGGGTCGCGGGTAGCGCAGGAGCCACCCCGTGCACATAGTGACCGGGCCGATTTTGTGCACGGCGGTTACGTACATTTTGATGCGTCCCTCCAATCCGGCGTTCTTGCCGCTCTCCTCGAACAGGTATTTCGTTTGAGCGAGCACTTCGGGCGGAGGAGTCGGTTCCAGCCTGCCCCCCATGCGGCTGAGATCGGCGTGATAGGTGCCCGTCGTGGGCGTCACCGGACCGGTTGGGATGAGGCTCCGCAGCCGCGCATTGATGTCCGGGTACGGCTTTTTACCGGGGCCCTTGGCCGGCGGCCTCGCGGGAGCCGGCGTCGCGGGCACCTGCACCGGCTTTGGCGCGGCCTGCGTTTTCGGCGCGAGGCTCGTGCCTTTGGGCCCCGCCGACGCCGCCGGCTTAGGACCCGGAGTTTGCGCGGTGCCGTGCTGGGGATTCGCGGTCGGGAGAGCGGTTGGGCCCGGGCTGGGTTGACCTGGTGAAGGTTTAGGTTCGACGCGCGCCACGACGACCGGTGCGGCGGTCGCCGGTGCGGCAGTTGGTTGGGCGGGGACTGGAGTCGAGGGGGCATGCGTGGGCATCGACGTGGGAATCGGGCGCGGTTTTGCGGTTGGCGCGAGCGTCGGCGCCGCTGTAGGCGCCGCACTTGGAACTGCCGTCGGTGGCACTTTGATGGCCACGGCCACCGCTGCAGCCGTCGGCACGCTTGTAGGGGCCGCCGGCGCGAACGGCAGCGCAGTGGGCACGACGGTCTCTTGTGTCGGCTGCGGATTGGGCACGGACGAGGCGACGGGCGCGGGCGTCGGATTCGGCGGCGCGGTGGGCGCGAACTTCGCGAGTTCGTGCAGGATGCGCGGATGACTTTTAGCGGCGCGCTGCGGCCGGGCACGGGGTGATGCTAGGACCGGCGCGTGGGGAACCGGCGGCGCTGCTTTGGGCACGACGGCCGGAATGGGGCGCGCGATCGTTTGGGTCGTCACCGACACGATCTGGTTGCCTTGCACGCTCTCCGGCGCGAACTGCTCGGACGACGACGTCGCAACCGATAGCAACAAGAGCGCTGCAAGCGCGTGCAGGATCACCGAGGCGAGATAACTGCCCGCCAAGCGGCGCGTCCGCCGTTGGTCGATCGGATCCCGGCGCATGTGCCAAGATAATGCGCTCAAGCAACCGCAGGAGCCTTCCCGTCATGTCGCGCAAGCGCACACCATCCATGGAATTAATTCAGAAACGCACGAAAATCGTCGCGACGGTCGGCCCTGCCTCGCGCGACCCCGACATTCTGCGTTCGCTCATCGTTTCGGGAGCGAACGTTTTTCGTCTCAACTTCTCGCACGGAACGCCGGAAGATCACGGCAAGATCATCGACACCATCCGCCGGATCGCAGCAGACTTGGGCGCGCACATAGCCGTGCTGCAAGATCTCCCCGGGCCGAAAGTGCGAACCGGAACGCTTGCCGATGACGTACCGCTGGTTCGTTTGGAACGCGGCGCACCGTTTACGCTAACCACGCGCGACGCGCCGGGGGACGCAACGTGCGTCTCGTGCAGCTATCGCGATTTACCGGCCGACGTTGCCGTCGGCAAGCGCCTCTATCTCGCAGACGGTGCCATCACCCTGCGCATCGTGGACAAAACGGCAACCGAGGTCGTGACCACCGTGGAGGTCGGCGGCGACTTGCGGCCGACGCAAGGCATCAACTATCCCGACGGAACGCTCAACCTCGCGGCAGTCTCGGAACGCGACCTCCAATTTCTGGAGTACGGGCTGAGCAAAGACGTCGATTACGTCGCCGTCTCTTTCGTGCGCAGCGCCGAAGACGTCAACCGCGTCAAAGCGTTCATCACCGAACGCGGCAAAACGACGCCGGTGCTTGCGAAGATCGAAAAACACGAAGCGCTCGAAGACATCGAAAATATCGTCGCCGCCGCGGACGGCATCATGGTCGCCCGCGGCGACTTGGGCATCGAGATGCCGCTCGAAACCGTCCCGATGATACAGAAAGATCTCATCGCGCGCTGCAATCGTGCGAGCAAACCGGTCGTCACGGCGACGCAGATGCTCGAATCCATGATCGTCAACGCGCGCCCCACGCGAGCCGAAACCACCGACGTCGCCAACGCTATCCTCGACGGCACCGACGCCATCATGCTGTCGGGAGAGACCGCGCGCGGAGCATATCCCACCGAGGCCGTGCGCGTCATGGCCGAGATCGCTCGCGAAGTCGAGAAGCAGTATCCGCACGAACTGCTGGCGCTTCGCCGTCTCGAAGGCGCCACGCGCGATATCGCGACCGCGGTAGCCGAGGCCGCGACGCGTTCCAGCGCGGAACTCAACCTCGCGTATATCGTCACCGGCACAACGACGGGTAACGCGGCGCATCACATCTCGGCATTCCGGCCGCGCGCGCACATCATCGCCCTCACGCCCGTCGAAGAAGTCGCGCGCCGGCTAGCGCTGCTCTGGGGCGTGCAAGCGCATCTCATCGAACGCTATTCGTCGATCGACGTCTTGCTCCACATCACCGAGCAACGCATGCTCTCCGAAGGCCTGGTTGCCAGCGGCGACTACGTCGCCTTTACCACCGGTATGCCCGTCGGCGCCGGCGGCACCAACCTGCTAAAAATCCACCTCATCGCGTAAAACTCCGTCAGGGTGAGTGGCTCATCCTGACAGGGTGGCTCGGCGTTGTTGGGTTCGGTCGAGCAGCGTGCGCGCGTGGGTGACTGCGGCATCGTGCGATTCGCCCGAGAGCATGCGTGCGATTTCGTGCGTGCGTTCGTCCACGGTCGTCAGCAACCGCGCGTCGATCGTCGTGGTGCCGTTCGTCTCGCGCTTTTCCAGTACGTAATGCCGCTGCGCCCAACTGGCGATCTGCGCGAGATGCGTAACGCACGCAATCTGTCCCAAGGCCGCCAAGCGTCCAAGTCGCAGCCCGACGGCGGTAGCGGTGGCGCCGCCAACGCCGGTATCGATTTCGTCGAAGATCAGAGGGGCGCGTTCGCGCATCGACGCCAAGACGACGATCAGCGCCAAGAGCACGCGAGACAGCTCGCCGCCCGACGCGACGCGCGCCAGCGGCCGCCGCGGCTCTCCGGTATTTGCCGCGAACACGAAGTCCACGCGTTCGCCACCGATAGGTCCGATGTGCGGCAACGGTTCGAACGCCACGTCGAATTGCGCCGCGGGAAGCGCGAGATCGCTCAATTCAGCTTCTACGCGCGTCCGCAATTCGCTCGCGGCGCCGTGCCGCGCGTCGCTCAAGACTGTCGCAGCCGATCCAAGATCCCGCAGGGCGGCGTCTAAACGCGATTGCGCGAGCGCGATCGACTCTTCGCGATTCCCAAAACGCTCCACGGTCGCGCGAAACTCATCGGCCGACTCGCCGACTGCGGTAAGGCTGCCGCCGTATTTTCGTTTCAACCGGTCGAGCTCGTCCAGACGCGCGTTGATGATTTCGAGTTCCGCGGGATCGAACTCCGTCGCGTCGAGTTCGCGCGCGAGGCTCGCCGACAACTCGTTCGCGTCGCTTTGCAGCGCTGCCGCCGCCTGCGCCATGTTCGCAAGGTCGGCCGAGATATCGCCGATGCCGTGCAGGGCCGCCGCCGCAGTACCGAGCGCGTCGCTTGCCGACGATTCCTCACCCGCGAGCGCGTCGTGGGCCTGGCGCAGCGCGAGCGCGATGTGCTCGACGTTGTCCAAATAGCGCCGGCGCTCCGACAACTGCTCGTCCTCACCGGCCGCCGGCGCTATCTTTTCGATTTCCCGAAGGCCGAATTCCGCGAACGCCAGCCGCTCTTGGGCGCGCCGATCGTCGAGTGAGAGGGCGTCGAGTTCTTCGCGAAGGATCTCGACGTTCGCGTGCGCTTCCGCCACACGTTCGCGCGCCGCGGCTACCGGTGAACCGCCGAACCGATCGAGTAGTTCGACGTGGTAGCCCGGCGCAAGCAAACGCTGCGCGTCGTGCTGCCCGACGATGTCCGCGATCGCCGGCGCCAGCTCGCGGACGTAGCTTGCCGTCGCGATGCGGCCGTTCAAGCGCAGCGACGATTTGCCGCTCTCGCTCATTTCGCGCGAAAGCACCGCGTCCTCACCGGAATCCAAATCGAAACCATCGGAATCGAGGCGCTCGCGCAACGCATCGGACGTCTCGAACTCGAGCGTGACGATGGCTCGTGCCGCGCCGGTGCGGACCACGTCGGAACTCGCCCGCTCGCCGAGAACGAACGCCACGGCGCCGAGGACCATGGTTTTCCCCGATCCGGTTTCGCCCGTGAACATCGTGGCGCCATCCGAAAACTCGATCTCCGCACGGGAAATCAACCCGTAGTTTTCAATCGTAACGCGACGCAACATCGTACTGGTTAGCGGAACGTTTCTTTGATCGATACGCCCCAGCGCAGTTTCTCCTCCAGGCGCGAGAAAAACTTGAGCGGCGAGGTCCGCGCGAAACGGACTGCCTTCGGATGCCGTTCGATCACGACGGACGCGCCGGGCGCAAGATCGCTGACCGCTTCGCCGTCGCATTCGAGATTCGCATGGACGATTTCCGAGTCGACGGAGATCGTTATTTTGGAACTCGCCGGTACGATTAGCGGACGCGAAAAGAGCGTATGCGGAAGCAGGGGTACGATTCCGAACGCGTCGACGTCCGGCGAGACGATCGAACCGCCGGCCGAGAGAAAGTACGCCGTCGATCCCGTCGGGGTCGCGATACAGATTCCGTCGGCCGGAATGTGCGCCGCCTGCTCTTGCCCCAAACACAAGCCGAACGGTACGATTCGCGAGGTGCTGCCCCGCCGAACGACCACGTCGTTGAGCGCAAAGAATTCGCGTCCGCCGTATTCGGCGCGTAAGGCAACGCGCTCTTCGATAGCGAGGCCGCGTTCGAGCAACTCCGGCAGTTGGTCGATGCGCGGATCGTCCTCGTCGAATTCGGTGAGAAAACCCAGTCGCCCCGTGTTGATGCCAAGCAGGGGGGTATCGTCTTCGACGGCGATCCGAGCGGCTCGCAACAACGTGCCGTCACCGCCGATCGTAATCAACAGCGCCGCGTCCGACGGCCGCGCGCCGTCGGTCGGAATGTTGAGGTGCGCGTCGCAGCCGGGGCACAGCGCGATCGCGTACCCGAGTTTGCGAAAACCGTCTGCGACGCGCAGCGCGATCGTACGCGCGTTTTCGCGCTCGACGTCCACGTAGAGAGCGACGCACCGTCCCTTGACGAGCGTTGAGGTTCGACTAGATTTCATCGACCACCGCATCAACCGCAGCATCGTCGAGCACGGCTCCGTCGCGGCGAATGCGCATGAGAAATTCGCGATTCCCGGCGGGCCCCAGCAGTGGGGAAGGGGTCAGTGCGACGGCGTGCAGCCCCAAACCGGTCATGGCATCGCGTACTTCGCGCAACACGGCACGATGCACGTGCGGATCGCGCACGACGCCGCCCGAACCGAGCCGCTCGCGTCCCGCTTCGAATTGCGGCTTGACCAGAGCTACGATTTCCGCGGACTCTTCCAGGTACGCGACGGCCCGCATGACGATGGTGCGCAGCGAAATGAACGACGTATCGATGACGATCAGATCGAACGGCTCCCCGAACGCGTCGTCGGGCAAGTGCCGAAAGTTCGTGCGCTCGAGCACGGTGACGCGCGGATCGGTGCGCAGCCGCCAGTCGAGTTGTCCGTAGCCGACGTCGACGGCGACCACGTGCGCGGCCCCGCGCTGGAGCAACGCATCGGTGAAGCCGCCGGTCGAGGCGCCGATGTCGAGGGCGCGCCGTCCCGTCACGTCGATACCGAAGACATCGAGCGCGCGATCGAGTTTTTCGCCGCCGCGACTGACGAACCGCCGCGGACGTTCGATTTCGATGGCGGCATCGGGACGCACGTTCGCGCCCGGCTTCGTGGCGGGGGCACCGTTCACGCGCACGCGTCCTTCCATTATCAGGCTGCGCGCCTGAGACCGGGTAAGTCCGGCCTGTTCCGCAACCGCGGCGTCCAGGCGTTGGGCCGTCATCCCACTGGCTTCTGCCGCAGACCCCTTGCGCCCCTTGAACGCCGCTTAACGAGCCGCAGGGTCGTCGAAAGCCTCTTCGATGGTAGTCACGCGGCGAGGCGTGATCTCCTCACGCTTCCCGTCTTCGTTTTGCCGCAGCGGCGCAGAGTCGACCGTATACTGCCCGCCATCGGAATCGAGGCTCAAACGCCCGGCCAACACGCGCCCGTCATCGAGAGTCAAACGCACGGGCCGATTCAGGTAAGATCGAAGCTCTTCATCAGTCATACGCACGTTCTTCCCATTTCCCGCGACCGGCATAGCAATTGCGCCCCGTCACCCTGAGCCTGTCGAAGGGCGCGCGTTCTTCGACAGGCTCAGCATGACGGCGATCGTACCTGGTTGCGATACGTATAACGGCGCAGGTGGTTGCGATATGTACAACAGCGTAGGTGGTTACGATACGTATAACGGCGTAGGTGGTTGCGATACGTATAACGGACATCGTGATGGCTATACGTGTAACGGCGCAGGCGGACACGTATAGCGGCATCGGTGGTTGCGATACGTGCGACCCCGTCACCCTGAGCCTGTCGAAGGGCCGTCCTTCGACAAGCTCAGGATGACGAAGGCCAGCACAAGCGGCGATCGCGCTATTATATGCGACCTCAAACATCCAAAAGGTTTTCCTCGGTTCGTCTACCGAATCGGAAGCGGAGGTATTTGAAATAATTGGCCACTCTAAGAAGCCGTCTGTACGCATGCATGCCGTACGCCGTTTGTTGTGCGCTCTTTTACGTGCTGTCCGTCCTGTTTCCCCGTGAAAAGGCATTGAGCTTCGCGTTCGGGGTGCTTGCCGGAATCACCATCGGGATTCTCGCGGTGGGGTCATCGGTGCTTGAGCGTTACGGCATCGCTCTCCGCATGCTATTCATGCGACGGCCGCGCAAACAATAACGTCGGTTCACCGTTGTACGCCGTGCGCCGGTATTCCTTATAACCGATTTTTTCGGCGACGCGAATGGATGCGACGTTTTCGGGACTGATGAGACACACCGTGCGCGCGCGTTCGAAACGTGTGTCGCCCCATGCAACCGCTGCGCGGGCAGCTTCCGTCGCATAGCCCTTGCCATGCATGCTGGGCGCGAGAGCCCAACCGAGTTCCGGAATCCCTTTTATAGAAGGCTCCATCTCGCGTTTGAAATCGGCGAAACCTAGCTCGCCGACAAAATAGCCCGTCGCCTTTTCTTCAATAACCCAATATCCGAAACCCATTAGCGCCCAGTGCCCGGTGTAGTTCAGTATCTTCATCCAAACTTGCTGCGCCGAAAACGGCTTACCGCCGATGTATCGCGTGACCGCCGGATCGGACCACATCGCAGCGCAATCCGCTAAATCGTCGAGCCCGTGTCCGCGCAGCTTGAGACGTTCGGTTTCCAGAACAGACGCATCGTTCATAGCTAAGGTTCCAGCGCTTTACGTGTCGTTTAGAATGGAACGTCGTCTTGCGACGGTTCGGGCGTGGGGGTCGTCGCCATGGCGCGGTCGATTTGTTCTTGCGCGGCTTTGAGCAGCGTTTCGCATTCGCGCGAAAGTTGTTTGCCCTCTTTAAACAGTGCGACGGCGCGATCGAGCTCTACGTTGCCGTTTTCGAGTTCCTTGACGATCGCTTCGAGACGCGCAACTTTTTGTTCGAAAGCGCCGGATACTTGATCAGCCATCGAGTGCTTTCCGTTCGACGCGAGCATCCAGCGTCCCGCGCTGCAGGCGCGCTCGCACGACGTCTCCTTCGCGCACGACGTCCACGTCGCGGACGAGCTTGCCCGTCGCGTCGGTGACGATCGCGTAGCCGCGTTCTAACGGCGCCTCTGGGTCGATGGCTTGCAGCCGCACGTCCAAACCCGCGCGCCGCTGCGCCGCTGAATTCAAGGCGACCGCTTGCAGGCGCTCGAGACGGTCACCGCCGGTTTCGAGGCGCGATGTCGCCGGCGCGAGCGCGTGGCGCGCGATCGCTGCGAGCTGCGAAGATAAGCGGTCGAAGCGCTGCCGTCGAGCGGTCAATCGCACGATCGGGGTCTGGGCATCGAGCCGCCGTTCGAGTCTAAGCAAGGTCGAGGCGCGTTCGCCGGTTACGGAGCGTGCGGCGCGGTCCAGCGCGCCGATCGTAAAATCGAGCGACTGATCGCGCTCGCGCTTGAGCGTGCGCACGAGCTCCCACGATCGCCGGTCGAGCCGTTCGATCCTTCGCAAGAACGTCTCGCGGATGCCACCGAAATACTGCGCCGCACTCGACGGCGTCTCGCACGTATGGTCGGCCACCAGATCGCTCAAGTGCACGTCGCCCGTATGACCGATTGCCGACAACACCGGACGTTGCGCGCGAACGATCGCGCGAACGACGGGCTCCAGATTGAACTGAAATAAATCTTCGTACGAGCCGCCGCCGCGCGCCAGCACGATGACGTCGACATCGCGCCGCGATGCCTTGTCTATTGCCTCGCCGATGTCGATCGCCGCTCCGTCGCCCTGCACGCGCGTTTCCACGAACTGAATCGCCACCTGCGGCGCGACGCGCCCCACGATCGATTCGAAGTCTTCGGCTCCCTTACCGCGTGCCGATACGAGCGCGATGCGAACGGGAAACGCCGGCATGGGGCGCTTGCGGCCGGGTTCGAAGAGGCCTTCTTTGCGGAACTTTTCTTTGAGCGCTTCGAACTGCGCGTAGAGATTGCCGATTCCGGTGAGCTCGATTGCGGTTACGAAGAGTTGGAACGTGCTGCGCGCCGCATAGATGCCCCACTCGCCGCTCACGACGATCTCGTCGCCGTTCTTGATTGCGGGAAGTGCCGGAGCGTTGCTCGCCCAGATGACGCACTTGAGAACGTCGGCGCGCTCTTTGAGATCGAAATAGATGTGACCGGCGGCAGATTTGGTAGGTGCCGAGACTTCGCCCCGAACGCGCAGCCCTTGAAGGCTTTTGTTTTGCGAAAGCAGCTTGCCGATGTAGGCTACGACCCGGCTAACCCCTTCGATGCGGGGTGGCTGCGTTTGATCGAACAGCGATACTTGCTGATCCAAAGTCAGCGCCTGCGCCGCGGTGTATTCGTAGCGGTGGGCGCGGGCGAGTCGAGCGGCACGTAATTCGTGCCGTCGCCCACCGTGTTCGGCGGTTGCGTCGCCTCGGCGGGCAACGGCGTTTGAGGCGGTTCGGGAGCCAGCGTCGGCAGCGGTTGTTGCGACGGATCGACTTGCACGGTCGTGGTTTCGCCCGGAACGAAGTTCGGTGGCGGCGATTGCGGGGCGCCGCATGCGGTTAGCGGTTCGGTCCCGATGAGATAGTACTCGTAGGCGCCCATGCCGCCCCGGCAACTCGCGACCTTCTTCACTTCGCCGCCCGGAAATACGAAATCGTGTTTGGCAACGCCCACGAGCGCGCCCTTCATGAATCGCGCCCAAATGCGCGCCGGAATGTTTCCCCCGTACGATTCGGACATGCGCGAATAATCGTCGTTACCGACCCACACCGCGGTAACCAAATCGGGCGTGTAGCCGACGAACCAGGCGTCCCGGAAATCGGTCGTCGTTCCCGTCTTTCCGGCTGCGGGACGGCCGATGATTGCGTTCGGGTAACCGGTTCCGTGGTTGATCACGTCTTCGAGCATCGTGTCCATGATGTACGCCGTACCGGCGCTCACCACTTCGGTCTGTTGCGGATACTCATTGTCCAACACGACGTTGCCGAGCGAATCCTTGACCACTCTAAAAGGCGAAGGATCGATGTGAATGCCTTGATCCGCGAGCGTTTGATACCCGCTGGCTTGATCGAGCGGCGTGACGACGGATGTTCCCAGCGCGAGCGAAAGGTTCGCTTCCAATGGCGACTTGATGCCCATGCGTTTCGCGTACTCGATTACGCGATCGACGCCGACTTGTTGCAGCAGTTTGATCGCCACGACGTTCCGGCTCTGCGCGAGGGCGTACCGGAGCGTCATCGGTCCGTAAAAACGATTGTCGTCGTCCATCGGCGACCACGTCGTGCCGTCCCCCATCGGATAGCTCACCGGCGAATCGTCGAGGATCGTCGAGGCCGGCATGCCGCTGTCAATGGCCGCCGTATAGACATACGCCTTGAAGGACGAACCCGGTTGACGGTGCGCCTGCCATGCGCGATTGAATTGGTTCGTGAGCGAGAAATGCGTGCCGCCGATCATGGCCACGATTTCGCCGGTCGACGGACGCAGCGCGACGAGTGCCGCCTCGTGCGCGCCGATTCCCTCGCGTTTGGACTGTTCGATGCCCCAATCCACGGCTTCTTGCGCAAGTTTTTCGAGCTTCGGATCGACGGTCGTGTAGACTTGCAAACCGCCTTCATAGGTGGCTTGTTTCCCGAACGTCTTCTCCAACTGCGAAACCGCGAACGTCGTGAAGTACGGATCGTTATAGCCTTGCAAGCCGCGGGCGCGTTCGCCGGACAGCGCCAGCGGAGCGTCGTAGGCGGCGTCGGCCTGCGCTCGCGAAATATAACCGCTCTCGGCCATGCGATCGAGCACGTGGCGCTGACGTTCGCGAGCGAGCTTAAGGTTGACGTACGGCGAATAATCCGACGGTGCTGCAACCAGGCCGGCGAGCAAGGCCGATTGTCCAAGTGTGAGCGAGGAAACGCCGCGCCCGAAATAGGTGTGCGCCGCCGCGTCGACGCCGTAGGCGCCCGAGCCCAGATAAATTAGATTGAGGTATCGCTCGAGGATTTCGTCCTTCGTATAATACCGCTCGATTTCCATGGCGAGCAACGCCTCTTGGACTTTGCGAGCGATGGTTTGGCGATCGGTCAGAAATAAGCCGCGCGCGAGTTGCTGCGTTATCGTCGAGGCGCCCTGTTGGAAGCGTTTGTGCATCGCGTCGGCGATCGCGGCACGAACGATGCCGCCGAAGTCTACTCCGTGATGATAGTAGAAATTGTGATCTTCGTTCGCAATGAACGCATTGCGCACGGTACGCGGGATCTTACTAATGGGAACCCATATGCGGTTTTCTTTGTAGAGCGAT
This sequence comes from Vulcanimicrobiaceae bacterium, assembly GCA_036559125.1. GTDB lineage: Bacteria > Vulcanimicrobiota > Vulcanimicrobiia > Vulcanimicrobiales > Vulcanimicrobiaceae > JALYTZ01. The sequence goes on along the minus strand of DATBTT010000011.1, from coordinate 38,420 downwards.
GCAAGCTGCGTACCATCGCGCGCGTAGATTCGCGTGGAGCGAGCCGGTTGGTAATCGGCCATGCGGCTGATGTCGGGAAGATTGCGCGAGTACGCCGCGACCATGCCCGCGACCGTTCCGGCGGCGAACAGTACGATCAAAAAGACGCCGACGAGAACGACCCGCAAGACCCGCATACCCGGAGAGCGCTTGCGGCCCTTACGCCCGGGCATACTGCTTGCTGACCGCGGCGAGCACGCCGTTCACGAAACGTCCCGAATCCTCGGTCGAAAACTTCTTCGCGAGCTCGACGGCCTCGTTGATTACGACGGGCCGCGGCGTCTGCGGATGATAGCGCAGTTCGAAGGTAGCCATACGCAAAACCAAACGATCGATTGTGGGCAAACGTTCGATCGTCCAGCCTTCGAGTAACGGAGAAATCGCCGCGTCGCTATCTTCGGCGTGCTCGATCGTGCCTAAGACGAGGTCCTTCACGAACATGCGGTGTTCGCTCTCGCCGTAATGCGAGAGGTATTCATCGAGCACTTCGCCGGTCTCGCGATGACCGACTTCGACGGAAAACAGGGCTTGGAGCGCGAGCTCGCGGGCCATTCGACGTGACGGCATTATCTAAACGCTATGCGACGGCCGCTGATTGCAGCAACCCAGGCAGGAAGTCGATATCGTAACGGCCGCTACGGAAGCGCTCCGTCGCTAATATTTCCAGACACTGGTCGATCGTCGTTTTGACGCCATCGACGACCGTTTCGCGCAGCGCGCGTTCCATGCGCGCGATCGCGGCTTCCCGCGTGTCGCCCGACGCGACGATCTTGGCGAGCATCGAATCGTAGAAGGGTGGCACCGTCGCTCCCGAAAAGACGTGCGTGTCGACACGGACGCCCGGTCCGCCCGGAAACACGACCGCCGTAAGCGTACCCGCGGCCGGAGCGAAATTATTGCGCGCGTCCTCGGCGTTGATACGGCACTCTATGGCGTGTCCGACGGGACGCAGGTCCGCCTGCGTGTAGCCGAGCGGCTCGCCTGCGGCGACGCGGATCTGCTCTTTGACCAAGTCGATGTTATACACCATCTCCGTTACCGGATGCTCGACTTGAATGCGCGTATTCATCTCCATGAAGTACACGCGTTCGCCGCTCACCAGGAACTCGAGCGTCCCGGCGTTGCTGTAGCCGACGTGCTTGCACGCGCGCACCGCCATCTCGTGAAGCGCTTCGCGAACTTTTCGCGGAAGGTTCGGCGCCGGCGCTTCTTCGATAAGTTTTTGATGTGACGGCTTTTGCACGGAGCAATCGCGCTCGCCCAGGTGAACGATGTTTCCAAAGCCGTCGCCTAAGACTTGCACCTCGACGTGCCGCGGTTTGAGGATGAGCTTTTCCATATACACGCGGCCGTCTTTGAAGCTCGCTTCGGCTTCGGCCGTCGCGCCGGTAAATGCTCGTTCCAGCTCGTCGGGGGCGTGAACGACGCGCATGCCTTTCCCGCCGCCGCCGGCGGTCGCTTTGAGCAAGACCGGATACCCGACGCCCTCGGCAGCCGCGCGAGCCTCATCGACCGAATTCAGAATGCCGGTGCCCGGCGTCGTCGCGACACCGGCTTCTTGCATGACGCGTTTGGCGGTGGCCTTGTCGCCCATGGCCGCTATGACGCTGGGTCTGGGGCCGATAAATGCGATGCCGTGATCGGCACAGATTTCGGCGAAGCGAGCGTTTTCGGCAAGGAAACCGTAGCCAGGATGAAGCGCGTCGCATCCCGTGATAAGCGCGGTCGAAATAATGTTCGGAATGTTCAAGTACGAACGCGCGACGGGGCCGGGTCCCACGCAAAAGGCTTCGTCTGCATGGCGAACGTGCAGTGAATTGCGATCCGCTTCGGAGAAGATCGCGACGGTTTGCACGCCGAGTTCGCGACACGCGCGATTGATGCGCAGAGCGATTTCACCACGGTTTGCAATAAGCACTTTCTTAAAAATGGTCTAGCCCCGATCTATCTCAAAGAGCACTTGTCCGTACTCTACCGGCTGTCCGTCGCGAACCCTGATCGTCGCCAGCCGTCCCGCTCCAAGCGAGCGCACCGGATTGCGAATACCGAGCGCTTCGACATAGGCCAGTTCGCGATCTTCAGCGAGAATCTCGCCCTCGGCGGGAGCCGTCCGGCTGAAGCGAACGATGCCGACGAGGTCGGATTTTATGGGCTCCAGATTGGCCGGGGCCGATGCGGAATCGCGGGCAACTTCGCTCGCGGCGGTAGCCGGCGTCGCGAAAGGCACCGACTTGCGAAATTCGACTGCGTCCTCATTGGGGTCTTCAATGCGCAAGCGGACCAGATCGGTCTGGACGAAGGCCTGCGCGAGCGCACGAACGCGCGCCGCAAGGGACGATTCGGCCCCGGCTGGGTCCTGGTGAACGTCGGACATGAGCCACTGCGTTTCGCCCCAGGGAACAACGGGCCCCGCAAGACGCACCGCGTCACGCTCGCCCGAGGCCAGTGCTTCGTAGGCCCGGCTATAGCGCGGGTCGACTTCGGCTAGCGGCGCCAAGGCGAAGGCTCGCTCTAGGAGCCGCGGATGAGGGATATCCAGCCCCGGCTCGGCAACGCGCCGCTCGTCGTACGTCAGAATATCGAGATCGATCCCGCGCGGACCCCAGCGATAGGAAGGCACGCGCCCCAGCCGCTTCTCGATGGTTTGCAGCGCCTCGAGTAACCGACGCGGTTCGAGCGACGTGTCGACCAAGGCGACTGCATTGAGATACTCCGGCTGCTCGGGCTCCCCCCACGGAAGGCTGCAATAAAGGCGCGAAACCGCGACTACCTCGCCGACGTCCCGGCCGATCGCCCGTACGGCCGCGCGCAAGGCCACCGGAACGTTGCCGAGATTTCCGCCCAAACCAATCGATGCGCGCGCCATAAACTAGTGACGCGGGTTTTGGCGGCGCAGCGTGATTGCCGGAGTCGCGCCGTCGAGCAAGCCGGGTTTGCCTATGGTTAACTCGGCCGCCGCTACGCGCGGATCGCGAAATACTTCGTCCAGCAATTCACCGGCCAATCGTTCGAGCAACGCATATGACGTCGCCCGGACCACGCCGGCCAGCGTTTGATGCAAGGCGTCATAGTTCAGCGTATCGGCCAGCTCGTCGCTCCTCTCGGCCGGGCGCAGGTCGATATCGAGCACGAGATCGATGTCGAACGGCTGGTCGCCTTCGCGCTCGCCGGGATTGGCTCCATGCCGGCCGTAGACGCGCATTCCGCGCAGGCTTATCCGATCCAATCGGCCGGCCTCCATCCCCGTTCGAGCGCGTCGCTTACGCTCACGACGTCGCGCATCTCGGCGACGTCGTGCACGCGCACGATGTCGATTCCCGCAGCGACGCTCAGCGCTACGGTCGCCGCAGTTCCGAATGCGCGTTCGTGCGCGGCGCGTCCGGTGAGTTTGCCGATCGTCGATTTTCGCGAGGTTCCAACGAGCGTAGGAAAGCCGAGCGCGACGAGACGATCGAGCGCGCGGAAGACCGCGATGTTGTGCTCGGCGGTCTTGCCAAAACCGATGCCGGGATCGAGGATCACGCTCTCGGCGGGGATGCCTGCGCGCGTCGCCCTACGAGCAGCCTCATCTAAAAAGGCGAGGACTTCGTCGACGACGTCCCCATCGTAGCGCGCTTCATCCTTATTATGCATGACGACGATCGGAACGCCGCACGAGGCCGCCACGTCCAGCAACGCGTCGGGCATTCCCCATACCGAATTGAGTATGTCCGCGCCGGCCGCGTGCGCCGCGCGAAAGACCGCGGGTTTATAGGTATCCGCGGAGATCACCGCGGTGGGCACGCGCTCGCGTATTCCCCGCACGACGGGGAGCAGCCGTTCGGATTCGGTCGCTTCGTCGACGGTACGATACCCGGGCCGCGTCGATTCTGCGCCGACGTCCAGTATGTCGCTCGAGAGTTCGTGCTGCATCACGGCGCGCGTTAATGCGGCGTCGGTTTCGAGAACTCCGTCGCCCGAGAACGAATCCGGCGTTACGTTGACGATGCCCATGACGTACGTTCGCTCGCCCCAGCGAAACTCGCGCCCGCGCACGCGCATGGCACCGCGCGCCGTCACTCCCTTAGAGTGCCGTTGCTTGAGCAACGACGTTCTCTACCCACCATTCGCGGAGTTGCGAAACGACGAAGGTTGATCCCGTCACGACCACGACTTCGTCGCTTGCCGCGTTGCGGCGCGCGATCGCGAGCGCTTCGATCGGATCGGCAATCGCGCGCCCCCAAATGCCGAGATCCTCGGCGATGCTCGCCAGGCGCTGCGGTTTGGTCGCTCGACGCCCTTCGGTGTCGAACGACGAGAAGATAAACGTCGCGGGCAGGTCCACGAACGAGCGCAAAATCTCGTGCGCGTCCTTCGAATCCGAGACCGCGATCACGAACGAAAATCGCCGATCCGGATATTTCGATCGCAAGGAGGCGACCAAATGCGCCGCCTTGTCGGGATTGTGCGCGATGTCGAAAATCACGGGTGGATGCGATGGAAAATATTCCATACGACCGGGCAGCGCGACTTGCGCCAGGCCTCGCTCAATCGCGCCGGCATCGGGGCGCAGTCCCTCCGGCAACTGCTCGAGAGCGAGGATCGCGGTTGCCGCATTGCCCTGCTGGAACGTGCCCAGCACGGGCAGCGCGATCTCGTAGGTGGTCTTCGGCGTCGTCACGCTAAAGCGCTGGCCCGCCTGCGCCGTCGCGTGTTCGACCACGCGTACCGTGTCGAGGACCGAGAGGAAAGGCGCGCCTGCGCGCGCGCACCCGGCTTCGATCGTCCTACGCGCGCCGGGGTCTTCAACCGCCGAAATCAGCGGCACGCCTGGCTTGGCGATACCCACCTTATCGGAAGCGATCTTTTCGAGGGTGTCGCCGAGCACGTCCGTGTGGTCGAGCCCAACGTTGGTAATGATCGAGACCTTAGGCACGATGACGTTCGTTCCGTCGAGCCTCCCGCCGATGCCGACTTCGATCACCGCCACGTCCACCCGTTCGCGGAAGAAATGCAGGAACGCGAGCGCGAGCAACGTCTCGTAATAGGACGGACGGCCATGCGCGGCGGCGGCGCGGTCGATTGCGGGAAGCATTTCTTCGAGCAACTCCGCAAAACGCGATTCGCTAACGTTCGCGCCGTCGACGCGCGCGCGTTCCACCATCGAACGCAGATGCGGTTTGGTATGCAAGCCGGTGCGCTTTCCCGACGCGCTCAACACGGTCGCCATCATCGTCGACGTCGAGCCTTTTCCGCTCGTGCCGCCGACGTGAACGGTCGGATAGCGGTCTTGCGGATCGCCCAGTTCGCGCAGCAACGCGCGCATGCGATCGAGCCTGTATGGCTCCCGCCGGGACACCGTTTCGTTGATCGTCCCGATAAGGTAGCTTTGCGCCTGGCCGAAATCCATATCAGCCGTCGGCCGGCTCGCCGGCGAGAAGCTCAAGCGCGTGCGCGAGGGTTGGGAAAACCACGTCGAGTGATTCCGCGACCGCTCTCGGGTTGCCCGGTAAGTTGATGATCAACGTCCGGTGCCGCACCCCGGCAATGGCGCGAGAGAGCATGGCGGTTTTGATTTTCGGAACGCTTGCCGCCCGAATAGCTTCGGCGATGCCCGGCACTTCGTAATCTAAAATCGCGGCCGTCGCCTGCGGAGTCCGATCGCGCGGTCCCAGGCCGGTCCCGCCGCTGGTCACGATCAAATGTGCCGCGGTGCGGTCGCACAGGTCGATCAATTCGGCTTGCAACGCGCTCGGATCGTCGGCAAGCACGACTTCCCTTTCGATATCGAAGGCTTCGCCCAATCGTTCTCGCATGACCGGGATGCACGCATCGGGACGTTCGCCGCCGGCGGCTCGGTCCGAGAGCACGATAAACGCGACTTTATGACGCATCGGCAACCCAGTGTCCGCTCTTGCCGCCGCTTTTTTCGAGGAGCCGCACGGACTCAACGACGATGCCCTTATCGACCGCCTTCGTCATATCGTAAATCGTGAGCGCCGCGATCGAAGCGGCGACCATCGCTTCCATTTCGACGCCGGTTTGCGCGGAGGTTCGCGCCGTTGCTTCGATCACCAGCACGTCTGCGTCCCATCTAAAACGCACTTCCACTTGCGCGAGCGGCAAGGGATGGGCCAATGGAATCAAGGTTCCGGTTTGTTTCGCGGCAAGAATACCGGCGAGTTGCGCCGTTACGAACGCATCGCCTTTGGGCAGCGTCGCATCGCGTAACGCCTTTACTGCAGAAGGGCTCATGCGCACGCGCGCGCCGGCGCGCGCCGTTCGCAACGTGACCGTTTTGGTGGAGACGTCGACCATGGAAACGCTTCCGTCGGCGGCAATATGTGAGGGTTTCGGCAGGCTCATAGAAAAAACGATTGGAGAGATGTCGCTGTTATCAGCTCAAGGCGCCAATTCGAGCCCGGACCGCGGGGCCCTAGCGGAGTTGCTCGCGCTTTTTGGCACCGTAGCCGACGTCGTGGCAGGCGACGCTCCGGACGACGGCATTGCGATTGCGTCGCTCGCCGTTGCTATCGCCAGCATCGCGGGACTCCCTGAAAAAGATCGCGATGCGCTTTTTTGGGCGGCACTCCTGCGCAACGCCGGCGCTTTCGGAAATCCTGGGCTGCGCAAAGGCGATCCGCTCTCCGAACGCAGCGCAACGATGTTGCGGTGGGACGTTCCGGCCGACGGAGCGCGGACGTGCGCGGCCATCGCGGCACTCCCGGAAGGCACGGCCGACCTGGTACGCTGGCAAGCCGAGGCCTGGGACGGCACGGGTTTCCCCGACCAGCTTCGGTGGAACGGCATTCCAAAAGCCGCGCAGACGCTACACATCGCAAGCGCATATGTGGGTTTGCGCGCCGAGCCGGAAGAGGGTCTGGCTTGTTTGGCCGCGGACGGCGGACAGCGCTTTGCACCGGAACAGACGCGAACCTTCATTATGTGGTTTCACACCTTCGGCGGCGAAATAACACCGCTCGAAGCACCGGCTGATTCCTTGAGTGCCGGCACCGCGCCGCACGATATCGTCGAACTGCTCGCCGATCGCGTCGACGATCACAACGGGACTGCTCGGCGCTGGCGCCGCATCGGCCGCCGGGCCGACGCGCTCGCGACCGCGCTCGGCCTCCAAGCGCAGCAGATTCGCCGCGTCACGCTCGCGTCCGCGCTATTCGGTCTCGGCGAGCTCTCCGCGGCGGCTCCGGAGGCGCAGCGCTTCGATCCGCTTTCGCGGCTAGGCATCGAAGGGCGTGCCGCAAATGCCATCGCCGCCGCCGAGCTGATTGCCGCGTTTCCGGTCGTCGCCGATCTCGCAAGCGTCGTTCGCGCGCGCGCCGAATGGTACGACGGAACCGGGTTACCCGACCGCATGCGTCACGACGAAATTCCTATCGAGTCGCAAGTCCTTGCCGCGTGCGTAGCTTACGATGGCCTCGACGATCGTTTCGGCTCCGGCGCCGCAAGCCCGTCGCTATCGCCGCTCGAGCAGTTGGAGTCGGTCGCGGGTACGCAATTCGATCCGCGCGTCGTTCGCGCTTTGGCGGACGTCGCCAAGGTGCGGCCATGATCGAACTGCGGGAGCGAACGCGGCGGGTCTCGCCGTCGCGCCTTTACGAATTGCTGACGCGCTACGAATGCCACAGTCTGGTGGATCCGTTCATGGGATTGCCGACTCATTTGAATTACCTCAAACGGCATGGAATCGCGGTGCATGGAGGCGATCTGCTCGAATGGTTCGTGCGCGTTGGAGAGGGGCTGCTCACCAACGATTTCACGATCCTACGCGACAGCGAGGTCGCCGAAATCGTCGAAATGCTGCCCGGACGACTGTACTCCTCCGACATGTTCAAGGCGTGGGAGGGCGTGTTCTTCACCGAGGAGCAGTGCGTCTATCTCGGCGTCTGGCACGACAACGTTCGCAATTTACGTAGCGACGGTCAAACCGGCCTCGCGATTCTCGGTTTGTGGCGCGTACTCTGCTACTGGCTGCAAAAAGCCCACAATCCCGACGACATGCAGGACGTGCCCCCCAGCGAACTCGCGTGGTCGTACATACGGCAAACCGAAAAATGGGTCGGCAGCAATCTTCGACGCAACACATCTCGCCAGGCCGACGTACTCTCCACGATCGCGGCGCAATCCGCCGACGCGCTCTTCATCGCCCCTCCCGCACGAAACGCGTTCCGCAATGCGGACGCCCGCATCTGGATGTGGGAAGCGTGGTGGCAAGCCAACCCCTACTTCAGCATCGAGCACGCGTACCGCGACTCGCTCTTCGGTCAAAAGAGCGCCGACGAACACAGTTACGCCCGCGCGATCGCAACCGTCCTATCGAGCGCCGAAGACTATCCCGTTGTCATCGTGCAAACCACGGAACAAAAGCAGGCGGACTACGAACCACATCTACGCACCGCACGAGCCAACGTCGAAATCATAGCCCCGCATCCGCACGAAGTCTACCTAATCGGCACGCACTAACTCTCGAAGGGCACAAAATGCGCTTCGCCATGCCGCGAGCACGACGTGCTTCGACAGGCTCAGCATGACAATCAACCCCGTCACCCTGACCTTGTCGAAGGGCGTAATCGGCATGACGGGAGGGGTTAGTCGATCTTGAAGGCTACCATTTCGTGGTGTTCGCGGTGATTGGTCCAAAAACGTTCGCCGTCGAAGGCTAGCGCGCGCGCGCCGAATGGGACCCGCGCGACGTCCTCGACTTTCGGCGCGCCGTTGCGCGCGTCAATGCGCGTCACGTAGTACTCCGTCGTATCTTCGTCGTTGGTGTTAAGTACGTAGAAACAGCCGTCGACGACGACTTGGCCGCAGATGCCGCGCGGCGACTCGATGACGCTTCCGACTTCACCGTGCTCGCCGAGCGAAAGTATGCGTTTGTTGTACCACTGGCTTACATACAGACGATCGCCGTCATAACTGAGTTGCGAACCGGTATCGTCGGGGCACGCAATGGCGTCCTCGGTTCGGAAGCCGTGGCCGGGGACGAATCGCCGTATCGTGCGATGGTCTTCCGGGCCTTCGCCCAGAAGCACGCGCAGTTCGTCGCCGACGACGGTCGCCCCGTACGGAAGTCCCGGAGCTTGCGCTTCTTCGCGTACGGTCCAATGCGATGGTTCGATGGCATACAGCCGGGACGTCCCCAGCGACCCCATCCACAGAAGCTGCCCGTCGTATGCGAGCGCTTGCGGGCGCGGGGCCGGCGAAGGCATGCGCAAAAGTTCGACGATGTCTTTCATGGCGTACCCTTTAGCGCGCCGGAGCGGCGTTCGATGCGAAGCGCATCCAGATGAAGCAGAGGACTGCAAGCACTACATAGACGATCGTGTGTTTGGTGTGATGGTGGCCGTCCAGTCCCAACACCGGCAAGAACGAGGCCACGCCGGTCGCGGTGAGAATCGCAAGAATGATAAAGATGATCGCGAGAACGAGGGCAAGGTTTTTCATCGGATGACTCCCATGCGAGCGAGAACGAAACAGAGCGCGCCGAACAGGACGCAATACCAGCCGAACGGGCGCAGATCGTTCGATCGGAAATATCGGGTGAGGAACGCGACCGATAGGTAGGCGGCCACGCCCGAAAGCACTCCGCCGACTATAGCTTGGACTAGCGCGACGTGAGCGCCTGGCGCGAACAGTTCGGGGATCTTCAAAAGCGAGGCAGCGAGAATTACCGGCGTCGCAAGCAAGAACGAGTATTTCGCAGCGTCCTCGTGATCCAGATCGATCAATAGGCCGCCCACGATCGAGGCACCGGAGCGCGAGATGCCCGGAAAGAGCGCGAGCGATTGCGCGAAGCCGACGAAAACGCTTTGCATCCACGATATCGCCTCGAGCCGCTTGTAGGACCGGGCGGAGTCGGCATGTTGACGTTTTCGCAGCGCCTCTCCGAAAAACATGATAAACCCGTTGATCACCAGGAAGACCGCTGCCGGCGCCACGGCCCCGAATAACCCTTGGACCTTCTCTTGAAAGAGCAGGCCCAGCAAGCCTACCGGTATCGTACCGACGACCAAAAGCCAGCCGATGCGTTCGTCGCGATCGTCGCTGAGCTTGCCGCGCGCTACGCTGCGCAGCAGCGCGCCGACGATGTTGACCCAATCTTTCCAGTAGAACAGCACGAGCGCGATCGCGGTGCCCAAATGGAGCACCACGACGAAGGCCAAAAAGGTCGGGGCGGTACGATCGATGTTGTTCCACTGGAAGAGGGCGGGAACCAGAATCGTGTGGCCGAGGCTACTCACCGGGAAGAGTTCGCTCACGCCTTGGAGGAGCGCCAGTACGAGCGCTTGGGCAAAAGTCACGCAGCCGAGGTTACGGCGCCGGGAGGATTGCTCCTGGGAACGGACTAAGCCGAGAAACGTGGATCATTCGTCCCATGCGCCCGCCGACGAAAAGGAAGAACAGCGCTTCGGCCATCGCCGCGCCTTCGAACGCGTCGGCGACACGCTGCTCGTTTCGTACAGCATATCTGACGACTTTGCGCCCGAGTTTACCGAAACGTACGACATCGCCCTCGGCGGAATGGCGATGATCACCAACGCGCAACTGCAAAAGGACGCGCCGATCCGCGTCCAACTCGAATTACGCGGAGACACCAATCCGGTCATTCGCATGCAGGGCATGGTGCGTTGGTCGAGCTTCGATCCGCTACTCTCGCGCTACCGAACCGGCGTAGCTTTTACCGAAATCGACGACGCTACGCGCGGGGATTTGGTGCGATACATCGATACGTTGCGCCTCCTGCGAGACATGGGCGTCGTCTAGCGGCGCTGCGCGCACCGGTCGCTACCATGCGACGAATTTTACCGTGAACGTGTAGTCCGCGGCGACCGCTTTGCAGGCGACGTATTTCGGCGTGTAGCTCGCGGCGCGCGCCATTGAGACCGCGACGATGTCCAGGTCCGCGTTCCCCGAACTACTCGCGACCGCCGCACTTGCCACGCGTCCATCGGCGTCCAATCGTACGTTCACCGCGGTCGTTCCGCTCGTCGCTTTCGCGCGCGCATCGGGCGCGATATCCGGCGCGGGCGGGGTCGCAAGTACGGCGGGCGAGGCTTCGGGGTGCGCGCATCCGCCGGCCGGCATAGCCGTCGGCACCGGGGGCGGCGGGGGCGTCGGCGGCGATACCGTTGCCGACGCTCCGGGCCCGTTGCCGTGAGGCGGTCCGGACGGCCCGGCGGACCGGTGCACGACGGCCGGCGCAGACCGAATGCTATGGGACACAACGTGTGGTCGCGGCGCGCGCGGCGTCGGCAGCGTGGTAGGAATCGGATGCGGCGTCATGCGTACGACCGAAATCGCGCGTCGCTTGTCGAGCGTCACGAGTTCGGGTTTGTCGTTGCGCGAGCTTAGCGGAAGCCGCGCGAAGTGCGCCAACAGGAGATGCAGCAGGATGGAGATCGCGAAAGCGACGACCAGCACTCGGCGCGCGCGCGTCACGTGCATACCGTTCACTGCTTGTCAAAAAAGAAAGGCGCTCCCTTCCGGAAGCGCCTTTTCAGCATAATCGCGATCTCGTTCTTTAGTTGCTGGCGTCGAAACTCGCGCGGAAGAGATAGTCTCCGGTCACGGGCTTGCAATTCACGATCTTCGGCGCGTAGGTCGATTGTCGCGCGGCCGAAAGTGCCGCTTGATCGATCGCCATATTACTCGAACTCTGATTGACCTTCGCCGCGACGAGGCTGCCGCTGGGCCCGACTGTAACTTGGATCAGCACCGTCACGTTGCCCAATCCCATTTCGCGAGCGCTGTCGGGATATTCCGGCGAAACGGGGCTTGCGACCGTCGCATCTTGGAAGGGGACTTTGCACGCCGGAGCCTGCGTCGGCGCGGGTGTCTGCGGTGCAGCCGTCGAGGGCGGATTCGTATTTACGCCGTTCGGGACGCCATTTTGCGAACCGCTCTTCGGCGGTATGTACTTTTGCGTGGTTTGCGTCGTCGACTTGTTGTTGCTCGTGGTTTTCGGCACGTTGAGCTTGAGTTTCGGCGGCGCTTTCGGCTGCTGCTGCGGCGGCGGCGTCCGCTGCGGCGGCGGGGTCGGAGTCGGCGGTGGGGTCGGCGTGGGCGGCGGCGGCGTCGGCACCTTCACGCGTATCTTCTTGGTTACCGAGACCTTCTCGGTTTGGGTGTCTTCGTGATGGCGCGTTAAGCCGGGGAAGAATGGCGCTAGGATAAAGTGGATGATAAGCGACCCGACAAATGCCCAGCCGAGGTAATTGCGGACCCGTTCGCCCGTCGTGAGGAACGGCGATTTGTTTTTATTATCTGCCATCGCTTAGGTCTTGCTTCCCTCGATCTTATTCGCCAAACCGAAATCCGTTAAGTCCACCGACTTCGCCGCGTCCATCACCTGAAGAATCGTCCCGTAGTTGGCCTTCGGGTCGGCCTTGATGATCACGCTCTTGAATTTATGGCCGGTGTTGTCTTGCAGCGCCGAAAACGCCGCGCTCACTTGTTGGATATTTAGGGTGCTGGAGCCGATTTGGATGTTGTCTTTCGCGTCGATGATGACGACGATTTGCGACGGCTGAACCTTGTCCCGGTTCTTTGCCAGGGGAAGCGGCGGCTCTTTCGTAACGGCGGCAAGGATGATAAAGATGATCAGGAGGACCAGCAGCACGTCCGTGAAGGGCGTGATGTTGATGGTCGACATGACCTCTTCTTCGCCTTGACCTGTTGATACGGCCACGGGTTACTGAACCTCCACCTTATGACGTAACGAACCCGACATCGTCGAGTCCCGCAACTTTGGCAGCATCCAGAACCCGGATGATGATGCCGTAGGGCGCCTTCGCGTCGGCGACGATCGAAACGTGCTTGTTGCCTTTTTTGGCTCGGGCTTGCGCCATTATGTAGTAAATGCTGCTCTGATCGGCCACGACGCCGTCGACGAGGATCTTGCCGCGATTGTTGACGTCGACTTCGATGTCGTCGTGTTTTACTTGCTGCGTAATGTTGTTATTGTTGTTGTTGGGCAGCTCTTTTTCGAATCCCGGCGGCGTTTGAATCGCTGCCAGAATCATGAAGATAATGAGCAACACCAGGAGCACGTCGGTGAATGGCGTGATGTTGATCTCCGCCATTACCTCCTGGTCTTGCTGCGATGATAGGAGACTCACGGAATTCTCCTGGTGCCGCGCTTACTTGACGGCCGGTGCGGGAGTAGATTTTCCGCCGACCGGTTGGTAAAGCTCGGTGGGAATCGGAGCGCCAGTGTTGTGGAAGTGCAGCATTTCGGCGAGTTGGTTCGCAGCGACGATCATCTCTTGATTGTACGCCTTGATGCGCGTCTTGAAGTAATTGAAGAACACGACGGCGACGACGGCGACCACGAGGCCGGCGAACGTCGTGATGAGCGCTTCGGAGACGCCTGCGGCTACGACGGCGGGCGTCGAGTTGCCCTTGAGGGCAATGTCTTGGAAGGCCTTGATGATACCCAAAACCGTACCGGATAGGCCGACGAACGGCGCGATAACGGCGATGGTACCGATGACCCCGAGATTACGTTCGAGCGCGTTGAGATGCTCCATGAGCGCGATCGAAAGCGCGTCGGTGATGTCGGCACGATTCTTTTCGCCGCGCAACAGGCCGAACTCGAGAATCCGAGGCAGCATGCCCTTGTTCTGACGGCAGACCTTAATGGCGCCGTCGATGTCGTCGGCGGCGATGCGCTGACCGATCTGGCGCAGCAAGCCCTTGGTATCGCCGTGCTGTGCCGCGAAGAAGACCAATCGTTCGATGACGATGGCCACCGCGACGATCGAGCATAGGAGTAAGATCCACATTGCCGGGCCGCCCCGAACCATAAGATCTATGAAACCGCTGAAAATCCCCACTATTTCGACCCCTCCCGTTGACGGGAACGTTGTGCACTTAGCTGTTGCTTGGACAGTAAAAAACTATGGGGGGAAGCCCCCCGACCCGTGAAGGCGGTGCATTGGCCCACCTCCACGGAAAATCCTCGTTACTTTTTCGCCTCCGCCTTACGGCGTTTTGAACGTGTTCTTAATGAAGCTTTCGATATTGAACGAGAGTGCCGTGTTACCGGCTGCCTTTGCTTCTGAATCGGCTTTAGCAAGCGTCGACTGGGCTTCCGATTTCAATCCGGCGTTCGTACTGCCGCCGGCGATGTATTGTCCCGCAAGCGCGATGCCCTCGGCGAAATTCGCTTGCGCGTCGGTCGGTGCGAGCGCTACCGCCTTGTCCGCGTCGACCTTCATTTTGCCGTAGTCCGGTTTCGTGAGTTGACTCTCTTCAAACGCGGCGCTCGTATATGCTGTGACTTGCAACTGGTGGTCGGTGCTCTTTTGCGCGATCTGTTCGTACATCGTTATCGCTTGCTCGTGGTTGCCGGCTTTGGCGGCAGCCTGCGCCCCGGCAAGCTGCTGGTTGCCCATCATACGGTCGGCGATCGTCGACGACGGATCGAGCTTTTTGATTTCGGCGGCGGTCGCTTGCGCGTCGGCCGTGTCGTTGGCACCCATATACGCGGAAATGAGCGCGGCATCGAGATTAACTTTTGCCTTCGTGTCGGTCTTCTTGTCGGCGAACGCGAGATCGCGTGCCTTCTTCAGATCGGTAACCGCGGCGCTGTAATCCTTGCTGGCTAGTTCGGCGGATCCCAGAGCATAGTAAGAGTTCGCGCTTGATTCCAGCTGAGAAGCGGATTTCGCATAAGCGAGCGCTTGCGTCGGGCTGCTTTGTTGCAAAGCGACCGCGGCCGAAGCGTACGCGTGAGCCGCAACGCTTTTGTATGCCGGCGATATCGTGCCGGCTTTTTCAAACGCAGAGGCCGATGCGGGGAAATCATTGAGGAAATATTCCGCAACGCCCAATTCCTGCGCCGCCAGGGCGTCGGTCGGATTCGAGGCGAGATATTGCGTGGCTTGTGCTTTCGCACCGGCGTAGTTTCCGACGCGGATCATACGCGCGATCTGCGCGGTCGGTCCCGAAGCGGCCGCGCCGGCACTTGCGGACGATGCGACGGACTTACCCTTGAATTTCAAAGTGAAGTCGTAAAAAGCGGTGATCGGCTTCTTGCCTCGGCGGGCGACGCGATACGTCGAGTGGCTCGCAATATCCATAGCGGCGGCGTTGTCGCCGGCGTTGGTGGAATGCAGCACGCGAACCACTTTGTGGCTGCCGTTTGCGTTGACTTGCACCTGAACGACGACGGTGCCCGAGCCTGCGATAGCGGTACCGGTTTTACCCTGGCTTACCAGCTTAGGCGGGGCGTACTCGTTCGAGTATTGCGCCGCGGCCGGCGCGACGAGAGCGGCGGCGATGCCGAGCGAGCTGACCGTTGCGACCAACTGAGTGAAGCGATTCATACGTGTGTTGCGTACCTCATGGGTGGCTATAAATACGGCTGTGGGCGGGGCGGCGGCCGATTGCGGACGCCCGGTAAACAGCCTAGGGTTGTACCGCCGATAAACGTATTTGAAACGAGTTATGTCCGCATGGCGCCCGTGGGCCTTCGACGGGAAGCGGCGCGAGCCTCGGTTGTCTTACGCAGCGAGGCTGGCGGCCGGGAGTTGCCGGCCGATCGCTCGGGCGATACCCGGCAGCTTTTCCATGAGCGCTTCGAATTGCTCGAACGTCAACGATTGGGGCCCGTCGGAGGCCGCGGTTGCGGGATCCGGATGCACCTCTACGAGCAGCCCGTCGGCTCCCGCGGCCACCGCCGCGAGCGCCATCGGGGTCACCAAACGCGCGACGCCCGTACCATGTGACGGATCGACGATCACGGGAAGGTGCGTGAGCGAGCGCAGCAGCGGAACGACGGCAAGGTCCAGCACGTTGCGCGTGGCCGCGTCGAACGAACGAACGCCGCGCTCGCAAAGAACCACCTGGTCGTTGCCGGTCACGAGCACGTATTCGGCCGCCATCAGCCACTCTTCGACGGTGGCCGAGAGCCCTCGTTTGAGCAGCACGGGCCGGCCGGTCTCACCGGCTTCGCGTAGCAGGCTGAAGTTCTGCATGCTGCGGGCACCGATTTGCAGCATATCGGCATGCGCCGCGACGGTCTCGACGTCGCGCGGATCGAGCACCTCGGTCACGACGCCTAGCCCATGCCGGTCAGCTGCCTCCCGCAATAGCTGCAAGCCGCCTTTGCCCAATCCTTGGAATGCGTATGGCGACGTTCGCGGTTTGTACGCACCGCCGCGCAAGACGTTGGCGCCCAAGGCGGCCACGGCTTTGGCCGTAGCGTCGATCTGTTCGCGCGATTCCACGCTGCACGGTCCGGCGCAAATCGCAAGCACGTCGCCGCCGAACGTCGCGCCGTTTGCGAGCCGGACTGTGGTGTGGCCGGCGCGTGCATCGCGGCGGACGAGTTTGTAGGCATGGGGCAGGGAGGTTAGTCGGTCCACGGTCAGTCTATGGTAGCAGATTTGCGACGGCTGGCCTGCGACGTTCTCGACCCGGGCGCAGCTTTCGCTTCCAGAGCCAGCAGCGCTGCCAACTCGCGCGGGAGCAGCGGCCGCGAGTTCCCGGGCGCCAAATCGCCGAGCCGTATTGGACCAAACACGAGGCGGGTAAGCGCGAGGACCGGGTGACCGACCGCTTCGAACATGCGCCTGACCTGGCGGTTCTTGCCTTCGTGGACGGTGATATCGATCACCGATGTCTCGCGCCTCGCGGCCACGATGCGCAACTGCGCGCCGGCGGCGTGAAAATCATCAAGAACGACGCCTGTCTGGAGTTTCTTGATTTCGTCAGGCAGCAACCGCCCCGAAACCACCGCGCGGTAGAGCTTGTCGATGCCGAAGCGCGGATGCGTGAGCACGTTGGCCAGTTCGCCGTCGTTGGTCATCAACAACACGCCGCCCGTGTCGTAATCGAGCCGCCCGACGGGAACGACGCGCGGCATTCCTTTGGGAATCAACTCGGCGACGGTCCGGCGCCCTTGTGGATCGTGCATCGTGGTCATAACCCCGAACGGTTTGTTTACCACCAGATACGTCGATTCGTTTTGCAACCGAACGGGCGTGCCGCTCACATCCACCTCGTCCTGTGGCCCGACGCTCGTTCCAAGCTCGCGCACGATCGCACCGTTAACGCGCACCTTGCCGCGTACGATCAACTCCTCGGCCGCGCGACGCGAAGCGACTCCCGCGTGCGCGAGGAATTTCTGAAGTCGAATCTTATCCGAGGATTGCATTACATATCTTTCAGAAGAAAAAGCGCCCGCAAAGGCGCTCGTTTCTTGACCGTAAGCGGAAGCTCCGTCGACCCTCCGACAGGCTCACCCTTCGACAGGCTCAGGGTGACGGGGGTTACGGGGTCGCGCTAACACCCCTAAACTCGTTCAAGCCCTCTTTCCCGTCCGGGAGTTACGGAGCCGCGTTAACACCCCTAAACTCGTTCTCCCCCGTCACCCTGAGCTTGTCGAAGGGTGAGCTTGTCGAAGGTGAGCTTGTCGAAGGGTAAGTCTATCGAAGGGCGTTAGCGTTTGCCGTTGTCGCTGTCGTAGCCGCGTGACATTGACAGCGCTTCTTTTGTAACGGATTGCAAGAACTCGTCGTTGGTGCGCGTCTGCGCCATCTTGTCGAGAATGATTTCGGTGATGTCGCCGGTATTGAGAACGCTCGTAGCGCGACGGAGCATCCAGATCTTGCGCATTTCGATCTCGCTGAGCAACAGCTCTTCGTGTCGCGTACCCGAACGTTTGATATCGACGGCGGGGAAGACGCGCGACTCCGCGAGTTTGCGCGTTAGGTTGAGCTCCATGTTACCGGTACCCTTGAACTCTTCGAAGATGATGTCGTCCATCTTGGAACCGGTCTCGATCAGCGCCGTAGCGATGATCGTAAGCGAGCCCCCTTCTTCGATTTTGCGCGCGGCGCCGAAAAAGCGCTTCGGCTTGTGCAGCGACGCCGTGTCGAGACCGCCGGAAAGGGTGCGGCCTGAATTCGGGATGACCTGATTGTACGCGCGAGCGAGACGGGTGATGGAGTCGAGCAAGATCACCACGTCTTTACCGTGCTCGACCAATCGCTTCGCGCGCTCCATCGCGAGCTCGGAAACCGCGGTGTGATTTTCGGGATGCTCGTCGAAGGTCGAAGCGACGACTTCGCCATCGATCGTACGCTGCATGTCGGTGACTTCTTCGGGGCGTTCGTCCACGAGCAGCGCGATAATGTGCGCCTCGGGATGGTTTATCGAAATAGCGTTGGCGATGTTTTTGAGAAGCGTCGTCTTACCGGCTTTCGGCGGCGCCACGATGAGCGCGCGCTGCCCTTTGCCGATGGGACAGAAAAGATCGATGAGACGCGTCGAGAGTTGGGTCGCGCGAACTTCGAGACGGAAACGCTCCTGCGGATAAATCGGCGTCCCTTTTTCGAAGTTCTTCCGGCCCTTGATCGCCTCGGGATCGTACCCGTTGATGCGATCGACGCGGATCAGACCGTAATACTTCTCGCTCTCTTTAGGCCGTCGCACTTGTCCTTCGACCAAGTCGCCGCGACGCAATTCGAAACGGCGGATTTGCGATTGGCTGACGTAAATATCGTCGGTGCCGATAACGTAGCCTTCACGGCGCAAGAAACCGTAGCCCTCAGGCAAGATGTCGAGCACGCCGTTGGCGATCTCGAGGCCGGAACGCGCCGACTGAATTTCGAGAATCCGCGGGATCAACTCGTCCTTCTTCAGTTTGAGAGGCGAGGGGATCTCGAATTCCTTGGCCAGTTCGTTGAGCTCGGCTTTGGTTTTCTCGGCGAGTTGCGATGCCGTGAGCATCGGGGGGCCGGCATCCATCTGGGGGAACTGTTCGGCCGGTTGAATCTGGCCGTTGAAATTGCGGTGGCGGCGTGAACGGCGACGGCGGCCGCCTCCACCTGGGCCGTTGTTGGGACGATTGTCGAGTTGCAGCTGACTATCTCTCTCGAAGAGTCGCGTACGCCAGGTTATGCAAAACGTACCGGCGGGGCTGCCTGTAGTTATGTGGCGGCGTAGGCGTTGGGGAATGTCATGCGTCGCGGAAGTCTCTGGAAAGACTGCCTCGCGACAACAAAACTATACCACAAGAGTGCCCGCTCCATCAAGGATTTAGGAAGATAACGCGCGCGGACCGCTGACGAACGGGTTGTTCGGCTCGTAAAAACGTCGCAACCGCTGCGACGCTTTCGTCAGCCCGATCCGGGTACTGACCCCGATTCTTTCAGGTATTTCCTGCGCGCGAGCGAGCCATAACGCCGTGCCGTTAAGAAGGTCGGCGCCATCCTGGGAACGATCGATCGCGAGCGCCTGCGCGAGTCTGCCGGGTCCGCGGCACAGATCTCTCACGCGCGTCGTTCCGCGCCGGCTTTCCATTATCCCGATTCCGACGAGCGGTTCGAGTGCGCGCAAAAGAACGGCCGCCCCAACCCCCGCAGACTCACCGGTCACGTTCACGCAGTACGACGTTCCGTATATAAGATAGACGTACGCGCGATGCGGCCCGCCGAACATTGCGGCATTGCGCGGCGTCTTACCGCGATACGCATGTGAGGCGGGATCCTTAGGGGTGTAGGCTTCGACTTCAATAATACGCCCTGCCGCGCGCCCGTCCGGGCAGTCTCGGACGAGCACGCAGCCGATGAGGGCTTTGGCGAGCTGCATCGTACCGATGGGTAGCTCGCCGGGAACGATGCGCTGCAGCTGCACTCCGGAGAGTTAGCTAGGCCGCGACGTGCATCGCCACTTCCGCTTTTGCACGAGCCGTGAGATCGGAGGCTCCGTCGACGTCGACGAGCCGATAGTCGGCAAACGCATTGAGTGCGCATCCCAACCGCACGTATGCCATCGAGAGTGCCTCAGGCACGTCACGCCGCTCGCGAAGGTCGGCCGCTAACTGTGAGTCGTCGACCGCAACGTCGATTTGTACGACGCCCCGCTTACGCAAATGAACCGCCACGGCGGTGAGCGCGGCATAACCGATCTCGCGCTCCAAGAGTGCCGGGTACCGCTTCACGCCGAATGGGACGCGAACCAGCCCTTCACCACGGATGCCCTTCAACCGGGCGTACGCCACGCCTTCACCACTGGCGTCGGCCGCGAAGCCGACAGTCGCTTGGACCTTCGGATACGTCTTCTGCTGTGCCATGGTGTTCACGTACCCATAATAAGCCGAACATATGTTCGATGTCAACTGCCTACGGCTTCGGGCTCCCGCGTCAGCAGTCGCTCGTACAGCGTTTCCACATGTTCGGTCTGCTCGTCGAGACCGAAACGGGTCGCCGCTTCCCGCGCGCGCCGGTCGACGGCGGGATCGGGAGTCTTCGGGACCGCCAAGAACGCAGCGGCAAAAGCCGCCGGATCGGCGGCCGCGACCACACCGGCGCCGCCCAACACGTCCCGGCTTTGCGGCGCCTCGGCTGCAATCACGAACGCCCCGGCGGCGAGGGCCTCGGCTAAGACTAGCCCCTGGGTCTCGCTGACGCTGGGGAACACGAAGGCGTCGGCGCTCGCGTACAAATCGGGGAGGTGCACGCGCTCCACCCCTCCGGCGAATGACACCTGACCGGAGAGCCCCAGATCGCGGACCCGTTCCTCGATGGGCGCGCGCTCGGGACCGTCGCCGGCCAACACCAGGCGCAGGGTCGGGTCGGCGCTTCGCGCGAGCGCGTCCAGCAGCAGGTCAACGTTTTTTTCACGAGCCAGGCGCGATACGAAGAGCAGCAGCCGGTCACCCTCGCGCACGCCGAGGCCCTCCCGGATCTCCCGGCGGCGGGTCCCGCTGCCGAAGAACCGCAAATCGATGCCGCTCGGCACGATCTCGACCGGCCGGGTCACGCCAAGCTCGAGCAAACGGTCGCGCATGGCCAACGTCGGCACGATCACCGTATCGGCGAGGTTCGCGAAGTTTCGCGTTAGTTGCGTGGCGGCAAAACGCGTCGCGTGTTCGTCGAAGGGGACGTAGTGCGCGTACTCTTCAAGTCGCGTGTGGTACGTGTAGACGAACGGAATCCCATAACGGCGCGCGTACCTCTGCGCCATCCAGCCGGTCACGAACGGCGAATGCGCGTGAATGATGCTCAGTTTCTTTATCACGCCAATGCGGTTGCGGCGGCTCACTAGGGGGATGGTCAGCCGATAGGGCGTGGACATCGGCAACGGGAGCGAAGGCATCCGGAAGACCGGGCCGTCGGTTTCGACGTAGCCGGGAACCTTCGGCGCGAAGCAGTACACCTCGTGGCCGCGCGCGCGCAAACCTTCAGCGAGCCCGTCGATCGAAGCGACGATACCGTTTACGACGGGACGGTAAACCTCGGTAAAAAATCCCACGCGCATGATCGTAGCGCTCTTTCCCGGGTTCCGCCGTCGCGCCTGCGATGCTCGCGGCCGGCCAGCCGGCGGGGATCCCCGAAAAAGGGAGAACCTTCCTTATGCTATGACTTTTGCCATATTCCGGTTAAGAATGAGGCGTGATATAGTGCCCGAGTCAGTTGATTAGTGGCCGGGCTTCCAAGCAAGCAGCCCCGGCCTGGCCCATGTAAGGGTTTTTGGCGTTTCCTCATACTGGATCCGTCAACCAATAGACCGCCTCTAAAGACATCCCGTTCGTCCCGTTTGAAGGTGGCTTCGTAAAGCCGCCTCAGCTCGGTCTTGAACTGATGTCCCGTCAGGAAAGGAGTTGAGTTGATAGGACGCGGCCCCTCACGAGCGAGCAACGTGCTCGTCGTCGGCGTTCTCACCATCGGTTTGGTCATAGGTGGTTTTGCCACTCATCCGTCTTCCGCGATCGCGGCGGCGCTTGCAGTGCAGCCCGTGCGCCACGTCGTTTCGTTCGAATCGGACGACACGGTTACGCAGCATGTGACGACCGCCGCCACCGTCGGTGCGTTCCTGCGCGAACGCGGCATCACGCTAGGCCAAAAAGACTACGTGCGACCCGGCGCCGATCAGCCCCTGACGGACAACATCGTCATCGACTATCACGCGGCGGTACCCGTGCACTTAATTACCGCTCGCGGCAAACGAACGCTGCTGAGCGCTGCCGGCGACGTCGGTGCGTTGCTCGAAGAACAAGGCATTAATCTCGATAAAGACGACGAAGTGTATCCATCGCTATCCAATCGCATCGTCGCCGACTCAACCGTTCGCGTCATCCGCGTCACGAAGTGGGTCCGATCGGAAAAACGCGCGATCGCCATCCATACTATTAAAAAGATCGATTTGAAGTTGCCGCCCGGGAAAACCAAGATTGTTTCTCGCGGGAGAGCGGGCGAACGCGACCTTATGGTGCGTTACACGCGGCGCAACGGTAAATTACAAAAGCAAATCGTCGCTTCGCGCATCGTGCGTAAACCGAAGGATCGGATCATCGCGCAAGGCATCGGCGAATGGGCGGGATTCGCGCAACTCGCGCGACGCGGCTTGCAAAAGACCTCGTATATCGCTTCCGCGGCCGTCGACATGGTCGCAACTGCGTACACCGCGCAGTGCGCGGGATGCAGCGGCTATACCGCTTCGGGATACCGCGCCGGACACGGAATCGTCGCCGTGGATCCGCGCGTCATTCCGTTGGGCACGAAACTCTATATACCGGGCTACGGAGTCGCCCTTGCCGGCGACACGGGCGGCGCCATTCGCGGAAACCGCATCGACCTCGGATTCAACTCGCTCTCCGATGCGATACGCTTCGGGCGCCGCGTCGTTACGGTGTACCGACTCAAATAGCACGCGTAACCTACTGATGTCACAGCACCCGAGAGCGCTGCTCGAACGCTACGGTCTCAAGCCAAAAAAGCGTTTCGGGCAAAATTTCCTGATGGACGCCGGTACGGCATCGAAAATCGCGCGCCTGATCATTGAAAATCCTTCGGATTGCCCGGGGGATTTTCGCGTTTTAGAAATCGGGGCGGGGACCGGCGCGCTCAGCGTTGCCCTGCGGATGCTCCACGAAGACGTCACCGTGCTCGAACTCGACGAAGATTTGATTCGCATTCTTCGCGATCGTGTAGAGCTCGCCGGCGTATCGATCGAACACGCCGACGCATTGACGTTCGACTACGCCGCATTCGCTCGCCAAGGATCGTGGCGCATGGCCGGCAATTTGCCCTACAACGTCGCGACTCCGCTGATCACGAAGTTCGCAGAGATGGACGGCGGTCCGCAGACGGTCGTCGCCATGATCCAAAAAGACGTCGCCGACCGGCTTGTCGCCAAGCCGTCGACGCCGGCCTATGGAAGTTTGAGCGTCGCCGTGCAATACATGATGCGAGTCGAACGCGCGTTCACGCTCGGCCCCAATGCATTCTATCCGCGCCCCAAAGTGCAATCGACGGTCGTGCGGCTGGTTCGTCGCCAGACGCCGCTTGCGCCGGTGCTCGACCTCGCGCGCTTCCGGCAGGTCGTGCGCGGTGCGTTCGCGTACCGCCGCAAAACGCTCGCAAATAGCCTGACCCTTGCACTCGGCGTACGACGCGCGGACGTCGCGCACTGTCTCGAGAGCATCGGAATCGATCCGGAGATACGTGGAGAACAGCTCAGCATCGCCGACTTCGCCCGACTGGCCGACGCACTGGCTTCCTGATGCCTTCTCGTGGTGGCGGAGCATCGCCGTCGCCATCGGCTTGCTGCTGCTCATCCTGGTCGTCAGCGCAATCGTGGTCGGCATCTATTTACGGTCTACCGGCGCGGGGCCGCTTTCTCTAACGCATCCCACGCTAGGCTTGGCGCTAGGGTTGCAAATCATCCTCGATATCGCGATCGTCGTTTTTTTGGTTTTAATCCTGCCACGACTCGCGCGGCTCTCGCTGCGCGATCTCGGTTTCACGGTGCCGACGTGGCGACAGGTCGGCATCGCCGTTTTAGGCGCGATCGCCATGGTACTCGTCGTCAATCTGCTCGGAAGTGCGATCGAATCGTTTTTCCACGTCAAACATCAACAGGACGTCATCAAGATTGCGCTGAGCATCAACAAATCCGGCATGAAGGCCGTGTTCGCCGTCGTCGCGCTCGTCGGGGCGCCGTTGATGGAAGAGTTCTCGTTTCGCATCTTCATCTTCAACGCCGTCCGCAGACACTGGGGATTCTGGGGCGGCGCGATCGTGAGCGCCATCGTTTTCGGACTCGCGCACGCGGATCCATACGCATTCGTCCCGCTCGCAATCGGCGGCATCATTCTCTGCACGGTGTACTACAAAACGCGCAACGCCTGGACGTCGATGATCACCCACGCGCTCTTCAACAGCGTCACGATCGTCGCACTCTTCGTCGATCCCGCGCTGCTCAAACAGTGAACCGGTGCGCGTTGCCGTCGACGCCTTCAATCTCGTAGCCGATCGTCGCGGCATGGGCCGCTACGCGCGCACGATCCTTACGGATTTTCGCGAACGGGCCGATCTCGCAATAACATTGCTGGTGCGCGACCCCTCACACGTCCCGATTTTGCAGAATGAATTTGGATGCGCCGTCGAAACGGCGCGCGCGGCGCGAACGCGGCGCTTCGACGCGGTCTGGTATCCGTGGAACGGCGTGCGATTCGAGTTGCCTGCCCCAAAAATGGTGACCGTTCACGACGCGTTTGCGTTCACGCACCCCGCTGGCGATCCGATCGCTCGATGGCGCGAACGACGGCCGATTCGCCGCGCGCTCCGCATCGCGGACCGCTTGGCCACCGTTTCGCATTGGTCGGCCAACGAACTCGCGCACGCCTGCGCCGTCGATGCATCGCGCTTCAGCATAATCGCACCCGTGCCGGACCCATTCTGGCAGCCGATGCCGGCGCAGCCGGTTCTTCGGCCGTACGTGCTTTTCGTCGGCGGACCTGACGAGCGCAAGAACGCCGTCACGCTCTTCGGCGCGTTCGAACGCGCCTTCCCCGACGGCGACGTGACGCTCGTCGTAGCCGGCACGTTGCGCGACGCAGACGAAGCGACCTTGCGCGACTCGAATATAGTTCACGACCGCGTGCGTCCCGACGACGAGCACCTGCGCGAACTCTACCAACACGCCTATGCGGTCGCCATACCATCGGTGGCCGAAGGGTACGGAATCATGGCGGTCGAGGCGATGGCCTGTGGCGCCGCCGTCATCGCCGCCGACGCCGCAGCATTGCCCGAAAGTTGCGACGGCGCCGCACTCCTCGTGCCGCCGCTCGACAGAGATGCATGGAGCGCGGCCCTGCGCCGCGTTATCGAAGACGATGCGCTGCGCGCCGATCTACGGCGACGCTCGCTCGCCCGCGCCGCCCGCATCGACCGCGACGCGCCCGCAAACCAAACGCTACGTCTGCTTCGCGAGCTGGGTGCTTCGACAGGCTCGGGATGACGAGACGATTGCGCGCAGACGCTCGATGAATCGGACGGGGGCGAAGGTTTCGGCGTGCGAGCGGCATGCGTGCGGGTCGTAGCGGGAACCGTCGAACGCGCGCAGGGCCGACGCGAGCGACTCCGCGGTGGGTTCGTTAAAATACTCGCCGGTTTGCCCTTCGAGAACCGTCTCAAGCGCGCCGCCGGCCCGGTATGCGATGGCCGGACGGCCCGCGGCCGCCGCTTCGAGCGGCACGAGACCGAAGTCTTCCTCGCCGGGCAAAAGCGCCGCGCGCGCGTTACCCATCAGATCGTTTATCGCACGGTCGTCGACGTACCCTAAGAGCGTAACCGTCGAGGTCCGCGCCGCAAGCGCGCGCAATCGTTGTTCGTCCGGCCCCGTTCCGGCGATGAGCAACGGCACTCCCGCGATGCGCGACGCTTCGATCGCGACATCGATGCGCTTGTACGGCAGCAATCGCGACGCGATGAAAAAATAGTCACCCGCACCCGAGCCGACGGTGAAGCGGTCGACGTCGACCGGGCACGGCAACACGTCGGCTTCGCGTCCGTAGTAGCGCGCGATTCGGTCGGCAACGTTACGCGAGTTCGCGACGAAGCGCGTCGGGCGCTGCGCCGCTGCTTTATCCCACCGAACGAGCGCGTCGATCATCGGGCGCGCCATACTCTTGAGGCCGAAACCGCCAACGTACTGATCGTAGGCAAACGCGAACCGGCTCACGGTGTTTATGTAGCACACGTGAACCGCGTCGGGACGAACGATGACGCCCTTGGCCCAAGCGGTCGTGGAACTGACGATCACGTCGTAGGCGCGTAGATCGAAACGTTCGAAGGCTCGCGGATAGAACGGCGCGAGATACCGAAAATACCGGTTCGCGTAGGGAAGGTGTGCGAGATACGAAGTGCGCACCCGCGCGGGGTCGACGAGATCGCCCGTGACTCTCGCGTCGAACAGCGCGGTGTACACCGGAGCGTCGGGATACGCCCGCGCGATGTGCGCGAAGACGCGCTCGGCGCCGCCACGCTGATTCAGGTAGTCGTGAACGAGGGCGACGCGGCTCAGTTCGACGCTGGAGCGGATCGCGGAAGCACGAGCGCGATCGTTGGGGTGCCGAAATACTTGCGCGCGACGCGCTGAAGATCGGCGATGGACGTCTTCCCAATAGCTCCCACTGCCCGGTTCAAGTAGTCGGGCGACGTGCTCTGCGTCGCGAAGACGCCCGCAAGCCAAGCCCGGTCTTCCAACGTGGTCGCGCCGTTCACAAACGCTCCGGCGGCGGATGCCTTCATGTCGTCGATGCTGCCTTGCAGTTTTGACGACCCGAGAACGTTCACCACCGTCAGCGCGGTCGAAAATGTGTGCGTCGGATCGCCCAAACCGCCGTCGACGTAAACGATGACGTTCGCGGGCTGCGCGTCGAAATTGTACAGCGCTCCCACGCCCTGATCTACGAACGACTTGGTGGCGACCGTCGGCAATTCGGAAACGTCGGCCAGCGTACGCTGAATGAATGCAGTGAGCACTAACATCGGACCAAAATCCGCGCTACCCAATGCCGGCGCCGGATACTGGGCCACCAACCACGGTGCCGAAATGTCCCGGTGAGTCACCAACTCGCGGGACGTTCCTTGAAGGCGCGCGGTGCGCTCGGTGAACGCTTGCGACGACCCGGCAGGCAGCGCGTCGAGCAACGAACGAAATGCCGTGACGTCGACGGTACGCAAATCGCCTACGGCGCTCACGACGGCGCGATCGCGGCGGTAATTGGCCGCATAGAACGCTTGCGCGTCCTGCGGCATTTGATTGACCAGCGTGGCCGGCATACCGTACTCGGGCAGCCCGGCGCCCGAGTCCTGATAAAACGTGCGGTTGAGCATTTCGATACCGACGGTCAGCGCGACGCGCTGGTTTTGGGCGATCTTCGTTTCGAGGTTCGCCCGCCCTCGCGCGAGCGCAGCTTCGCTGAAGTCGGGTTTCGCAAGCGCGTCCCGGAGCAGCGGCAATAACGTGCTCGCATAACCGGCCTTCAGGCCTTCGAGATAAAATCGCACGTCGCGGCCGTCTACGTTGTACGCGATCGATCCGCCGGCTGCGGCTACCGCATCGCGTAATGGCACGCGCGTGGCGCTCGCCGTACCCACCGGCGTGCCGAGAACTGCCTCGGCTACCAGCGCGGCCAGACCATTCTGCGCGGGCTTTTGTCGATCGAGACCCGCTTGGATGAAGAGTTCGGTCCCGACCAATGCGCTCTGCGCATCGCTTTGTTCGACGATGGTCGCCTTGTCGTAAGCCGTTACGGACGGTACGGGAACCGCCGGCTCAGCCGCTTGTGCCCGAGCCCCAAGCGCGGCGCATAGCGATAGCGCGAGGGCGAGGATGATCCGCGCGTTCATTGTGCGCCTTCCTGCGAGTGGGCGGCCGGAGTCAATTCGACGGCAACCGGGTGTTGCAAATACTGCCGCACGACTTGGGCGACGAATTGCGGATCCAACGATTCTACGTTCGTGACATACGTGCGCGACGCGTCGCCGGGCGCGTACTGCGGATTGCCTTCCACCGCATACCACCCGAAATTGTCGGCTTGATTGACCGGCGTCTGCACGTTGCTCAAGATGTGATATTCAAAGGCATTGCGTGCCGCCGCAAACGCACTCGCGTCGAGCGGGCGCTGCAACGAAGCGAGTGCGTCGAGCACTTTCTGACGCAACGCGACCGAACTCTTGGCGCTCGAAATGGTGACGAGCATGACCCCGGGATCGTGAAGCGTGACGAATTGCCCGTTGATGAACGCGTCGGGGTCGATGGCGTCCGCAGTTTTGGTTACGAGCCCCGAATCGGCGTTGAACAAGTAATCCGCCACGAAATCGAGCGCGGTGTCGGCGCGCGCATTGGTGATGGCTGGTCCGATCCAAGCGAGCCCCGCACCCGCGACCGCGCCGGCCTGCGACGCGTCTTTTGGGGCGCTCCCCGGCATCGAATCGAAGGGCCGGTCCATCGAAGCACTCGGCGGACTTGACGCGCTCGCCGCACTCGCGGACGGTTGCCAGACGTTGCCGGTGACGTGCGGGTCGACGTTACCGGCAAGCGTCAGCACGGCGTTGCCGCGCCGGAACGCGCGCCGCGCGAAGGTTTGCGTCTGATCCAGCGCGATCGTGTCGACGGCCTGCACGGTATCGGGCGTCGGCGGATAATGCGCCGGACCGCTCGCGAAGAGTTGCGCGAAAAGAAGGTCGTGAATCGTCCGATCGGCGGAGTAGTGCTTTTCGGCGACTGCCAGCGCCGCGTCGCGCCGAGCGCTCTTGAAGGCTTCCGGGCTGATCTGCGCGGTGAAATATGCGCGCGTCATCGCACGCACGATTTTTGCGGCGGCGGGAGCCGGAACGCTCGCGCCGACGGTAACGATATCGGGATATGCGGCGATCGAGAGACGACCGCCGACAAGCTGCACGGCCTCCGCTAGCGACGTATCGTGCGCCGCGGGCCGCGAAGCCGCCACGGCGGTGACGGCCAAGCGCGAAAGTCCGGGATGCGCGCCGTCGTATCCGGCGCCCGGCGCGCGAAACCACAGTTCGATGACGGCGTTTCCGACGGTACCGTCGTGCCGAACGACGTACAGCCCCCCGCCCGAAAGCGCGCCCGATTGCTGCGCGTTAACGTCGGCCGCTGCGGACGCGCGTACCGGCTGAAAAGCGAACAGCGATATGCCCAAGCATATCGCTGCTGCCGCGTTCTGCAGGGGCTTCATGCCGGTTCCGGCGAGATGTTAGGAGGCAGTCGAGTGGGTTCGCGTTTGCCTCCGTCAACCGCCGCGGGGGGCGACGCTTCGGTTACGGGAGCCGTGCCCGAACCGCCGCCTCCGCGAGTGAATTGGCGGTTCTCGACAATCGCGCGTACTTCTTCGGCTTCCACCGTTTCGTTCTCGAGCAGCGATGCGACCATGCGCTCGAGTTTGTCCCAATTCTCGTCAAGAATCTTGCGTCCGCGCTCGTAGCAATTCTCGATGATGCGGCGCACTTCGGCGTCGATCTTGGAGGCGATCTCTTCTGAGTAGTTGCGGTCTTCGCCAAAGTCGCGACCCAGAAAGACTTGATGGTTGCCGCGGCCGTATTGGATCGGCCCGAGTGTTTCGGACATTCCATACTGGGTGACCATGCGCCGCGCGAGTTCCGTCGCTTTTTCGAAATCGTTGCTCGCGCCGGTGGTCACGTCCTTGAACTTGATTTCCTCGGCCAAACGGCCGCCGAGCATTCGCGTGATGACCGCGAGCAGCTCTTCTTTGGTTTGGCTGTGGCGATCGTCTTCGGGAAGCGACCACGTGATGCCGAGCGCCATGCCGCGCGGGATGATCGTCACC
The DNA here is from genome assembly GCA_036559125.1 of Vulcanimicrobiaceae bacterium. GTDB lineage: Bacteria > Vulcanimicrobiota > Vulcanimicrobiia > Vulcanimicrobiales > Vulcanimicrobiaceae > JALYTZ01. Next base: position 8,773 of record DATBTT010000011.1, on the reverse strand, counting down.
TTGTGGATCGGGTCGCCCTTTTCGGTGAGCGCACCGATGATCGCATGGCCGGACTCGTGATAGGCCGTCGTTTCTTTCTCTTTTTGCGACATCACGATCGACCGGCGTTCGGGGCCCACCATGACGCGATCGATCGCTTCATCGCAATCGTTCATTTCGATGACGGTCTTGTTGCGACGCGCCGCGAGCAGCGCCGCTTCGTTCAAGAGATTCTCCAAATCGGCGCCCGAGAAACCCGGCGTCCGTTTGGCGAGCGTCTCGATCAACACGCCTTTGCTCAACGGCTTGTTACGCGCGTGCACTTCGAGAATCTTTTGCCGTCCCTTGACGTCGGCGCGATCCACGACGATTTGCCGGTCGAAGCGTCCCGGCCGCAGCAGAGCGGGGTCGAGAACGTCGGGCCGATTGGTCGCCGCGATTAAGATGACGCCGGTATTTTGGTCGAAACCGTCCATCTCGACGAGCAATTGATTCAGGGTTTGTTCGCGTTCGTCGTGACCGCCGCCCAGGCCGGCGCCGCGCTGGCGGCCGACCGCGTCGATCTCATCGATGAAGATGATGCACGGCGCGGACTTCTTGGCTTGGTCGAACAAGTCGCGCACGCGCGATGCGCCGACTCCGACGAACATCTCGACGAAATCCGACCCGGATATCGAGAAGAACGGCACGCCCGCTTCGCCGGCGATCGCACGCGCCAGCAAAGTCTTACCGGAACCCGGCGGTCCCAGCAGAAGCACGCCTTTGGGAATACGCGCGCCGAGCGCTTGGAATTTTTTCGGATACTTCAGAAACTCGACGATTTCGCCGAGCTCCTCCTTGGCTTCATCGACGCCGGCGACGTCTTGGAACGTCACTTTCGGCCGGTTTTCGGAGAGCGTCTTAGCTCGAGATCGCCCGAACGATAGTGCCTGACTCCCTCCGTTTTGCGCCTGCCGCAGCACGAAGAAAATAAATAGCGCCATCAGCACGAAAGGCAAGAAGCCGAAGATCGTTGACATGAACGACGTATTGCTCGGCGACGGGAACGAGACTTTACCCTTAGCGTGATGCAGAACGTCGTTGGCGAATGACGAATCGCGATTCGGTATTGTCGTCGTGTAATGCTGGCCGTCGGTCAGCGTGCCGCTCGCGTCGAGGCCGACAGCGGTAAAGTCCTGGATTTGACCGCGTTCGAGCTTCGTGTAGAACGTTCTGTAGTCGAGCGGGGTCGAATCGTTCTGCGGAACCACGATCTTCTCCACGACGAAGAAAACCACGATGCACGCGAGCACGATGAGGACGACCGACCGAAGATGTTTGCTCACGATGTTTCTTTTAACAACCTTACTCTGAGAATACCCAGGAGCGGAGCTGCGCGAGGTACGGGAGATTTCGATATTTTTCTTGGTAATCCAAACCGTACCCTACGACGAACTCGTCCGGCGCGACCAGTCCGACGTATTCGACGGGTACGTCGACGCTCCGGCGATACGGCTTATCGAACAGCACTAACGCCGCCAGGGTGGCGGGATCGCGCCCGCCCAATAACGATCTGAGATACTGTAACGTGAGCCCGTTGTCGATGATATCCTCAACGATGAGCACGTTCTTGCCCGCAATGTTCTCGTTCGAGTCCTTGAGTAACCGAACTTCGCCGCTCGAACGGTGGGAGTTCCCATAACTCGAAACGGCCAAATAATCGATATCGATTTGAGAGGGCCCGTTCGGAATGCGCGAGAGCGCCCGCGCGAGGTCGACGGTCGCGTACAACGCACCCTTTAACACGCCCATGAGGAGCAGCGGTTGCCCTGCGTAGTCCGCAGCTACGCGCGCCGCAAGGCGCCCGATGGCCTCCGCGATCTGGCCCGGCGTGAAGAGCGTACGCTCGATCGCCGCTTCGTAGGATTGGGTGCTTTCAAGGTTCATGTATCTCGACGTACCGTCAGCGTGCCTTTCTCTATCGCTACTTCTACCCCGCTCTTCATATGAAATCGCCCCGAACCGCCGGCGCTAAGCGCCCGCGCCGCGGCCTCGACGTGGGCGAAATCGACGTCCCGCAGCGCTTCCTGCTCGCGCAGGGCGGCGCGGACCTGCTGCCGCCGGGCTGCTTGCCCCGACCCTTGCACCTCCGCAGCGACGACCGTCGCGGTTCTGGCTACCGCTGCGTCCAACCCCGGGAAGATTGGCCGTAAGGCAACAAGCATTTGCCTGACGGCATTCCTACGATATTCCATATCGGCATTGGTGGGGTCCAATGCGTAGGGTAACCCCGCTTGCTGAACGTACGCTCGGAGCACTTGCCGGTCCCACCGTAAAAGCGGGCGAACGAGTTCGAGGCCGGTGCCCATGGGCCGGCGCGCGGGCATGCCGCCCAGCCCTTCGAGACCGGTCCCTCGGAATAACGCCAGCAGCACGGTCTCGGTTTGGTCCTCCGCATTGTGCGCGGTGACCACCGCGCTCGCCCCACACGCTTGCGCGAGCTGGGTGAGGGCGGCATAACGTGCCTCGCGCAGGCTGGCCTCGTCGAGGCGAGCCGGAGTTTCGAGTGCGACGATTTTCAACGGAATGCCGAGGGCCGCGCTCACTCGCAAGGTCACGGCCTCATCCTGCCAGGCCGAGGGCCGCGCGCCATGATTGACGTGACCCAGCACGAGGTCGAGCGACATCGGTTGGGCGATCCGCGCGAGGAGCGCCGCCAGCGCAACCGAATCCGGCCCGCCGCTGCAGGCAATGAGAAGCTTGTCTCCCCGACTGACGACGCCGTCGCTCGCGACGGCTTGTTCGATTGCCCGCTCGGGCTTGCTCCCGCGCATTAGCCGTTAACGGACGTGGCGGGCCATCTCGCGCTCGACGTCGCGCTTGGCCGACGACTCGCGCTTGTCCCAAAACTTCTTGCCACGCGCCAGTCCGATCTCGATCTTCACTTTGCCGCGCGTGAAGTACAGACGCAAAGGCACCAGCGTCAGGCCCTTTTCCGCCGCAGCCTTGCCGAGACGCGCGACTTGTTCTTTGTGCAGCAGCAACTTACGCGGACGATTGGGTTCGTGATTCGAGAAACTGCCTTCTTTATACGGTGCGACATGCATGCCTAGAAGCCACATTTCGCCGTCGCGCAGACGCGCGTAGGCTTCGTTCAGACTCACACCGTTCTGCCGGATCGACTTGATCTCGGTGCCGGTAAGAACCACCCCCGCCTCCATCGATTCGAGAATGTGATATTCGAAGCGCGCTCGCCGGTTGTCGATTGCCGGCGTAGCGGTGCGCTGCGCGGCCTTATCCGCGACGCGCGATTGCTTTGATTTCGCCACGCTTTAACTCGCTCGCGGATTGCGGCGATCGGCGACCGCCTCGATAGGGCCCATCGAAACGAAGTGCCCCTCGCCTTCGACCAAGACCGTGCCGTCGCGATCGAGCACGCGCGCGCCGAGGCCCAGGACGTTGCGACGCTTCCATTTTACGCCGCCTTTGACGTCGAGCGGTTCGCCCAGCGGAATCGGTTTGCGAAAGCGCACGTTCATGCTTGCCGTCATGCCGCGGTGACCCGCCGCTCCGGCAGCGTGCGCCATGGCCTCGTCCAGCAACGACATCGCGATGCCGCCGTGGGCGATTCCGCGCCAGCCTTGGAATTCGGGACGCAACGTCACGCGCGCGCGAACGCCCTCGTTGCCGTCGGGCTCGAATAGCAGGCCCAAACCGATCGGGTTTTCGGGTCCGCATGCGAAGCAACGTCCGTCGTCGACGGGCATCAACGCCCATACTCCAAACGCGTCGCCAGCGCACGCGGCAAGTCTAAGTCGCGTATCTTTTCTTGCACTTCGCCGATCGGGTAATCGTAACGCACCCATTCGATGCGCTGGGCGTCGCCGTCGTAGCGAACGAAGCTCGCTTGCGGGTTGAGGTCGCGCGGCTGCCCGACGCTTCCAACGTCGATCACGTAGCGCTTGCCTTCCTCGAGTTGCAGCTCGCCGCCATGCTGGCGGTGCGCGTGTGAGATGCTCCCGTCGAGCTCGAGACAATAGTATTCGGCGATGTGCGTGTGCCCGATGAAAATGAGCGGCGCGTCGGTGTTCGCAAACGCGCTCGCAGCATTACGCTTGTCCAGGATATATTCGAAGTAGTTCTTCGGTGCGCCGTGCACGAGCAGATACTCGGGTTGGCGAATCTCGTACCCGAGCGCGTTGAGCCACTCCGTGTTGGCTTCGTCGATGACGCCTTGCGTCCAGTGGATGGCGGCGGCCGCGGCGTCGTTGAAATATTCGACGCCGAAGTTGCTGATGGCAGCCAGATCGTGATTGCCCAGAACCGTCTCTGCGGCGCGCTCGCGAATCATGCGAACGCACTCGTTGGGGTTCGGCCCATAGCCGACGATGTCACCCAGGCACAGAACCTTCTCCTCGCTACCGATCAGCGACAACGCATGTTGCAGCGACTCGAGATTTCCGTGAATGTCCGAGAGGATCGCGTACTTCATGCGGGCATCTCCGATAACGTCGCGCGCAAGCGCGATGCAAACTCTGCGCGTTCTTGCGGCGTGCCGACGCTCACGCGCACGAAGCGATCCAGCGGCGGCGCGCCAGGCTTACGAATGAATACGCCGCGTTGCAAGAGACGATTCATGACCTGCGTGGCTCTCTGGTTGGTGCCGAAATCGATGCAGACGAAATTCGCGCACGATTCCAGATAGGGCAATTGCAGGGAACGCGCAAGCTCGTAATAGTCTTGCCGGCCGTCGTGGACGTCAGCGACGACGCGCGAACGGAACGCTTCGTCGCCGACCGAAGCGAGCGCGCCGATTTGCGCGTTGCGATTGACGCCGTAGTGGAGGCGTATTTTCTGAAACGTTTCGACGTTGCGCGGCGTCGAAAGCATATAACCGATGCGCGCGCCGGCCATGCCGTATGCCTTCGAAAAGGTGCGCGCGCGCAACAGCCGGCCGTGCAAGAACTGCGCGATGAGGTCGGGCTCGGCGACGAAATCGGCGTACGCTTCGTCCAAGAACAGCAGCGATTGCGACGGCAAACCTTCATACAGTCGCAGGACGTCGGCAGCCGCCAGCATAGAACCGCTTGGATTATCCGGGTTCGCTACGTAGACGATCGACGGTTTGAGTTCGCGAGCGGCGGCGATTAACGCATCGACGTCGACGAAACCGTCCGCCCGATAGTCGACGCTCGCGAGTTTGCCGCCGAATCCGGTCACGTGATAGTTGAAGGTCGGGTACGTGCCGCGCGTGGTCAGAGCGAGCCCCCCTGGAGCCAAAAACGCCCGGACCGCCAAACCCATAATGTCGTCGATCCCGCTGCCGATGCTGATATTCTCGATCGCGCAACTGTGTTTGACTGCAAGCGCGGCGCGCAGGTCGTACGACTCCGGGTCTCCGTACCAGGAGAGATGCGGCAACTCCGCCGCCATCGCTTCGACGGCTCGCGGCGACGGACCGAACGCGCTTTCGTTTGCACCCAACCGCAGTAGCGACGAATGACCACCTTCGCGCATCAACTGCTCGGGCCCGACAAATGGCGTCGTAAGCGGAATCGCCTCGATATGCGGCGCCGCCAAAAACTCGACGTTTGGATCGGGAAGGTGGATGGACACTACCGTTTGACCTCGATATTGTCGATGACGCGTTTTACTCCGGCCAGCCGCCGGACCGACGAGAGCATGGTCGCCTTGACCGATGCCGAATCGGCCGTGCCGTCTAACGTGACGACACCGCCTCGAACGCTCGGTTTGACATGCAGGGCGTTCAATCCGGTTTGGGCGCCGAGGGTTCCGGCAACCTGCGCCGCTAACGCGGCGTCGTCGACCGACTCCTTGGCCCCCCGGACGTGCGGGTCGACCCCCAGAGAGTCGGTTACCGAAGCCACACCGTCCACGGACTTGGCGGCCGCGGCATAGCGTTGGCGCTCAGCCTGCGAGCGCGCGCTGCCCGTGAGGGTTACAGCCGCATTGTCCACCGCGACGTGCACGTTGGTGGTAGCGTCCAAATCGATGGCCGTAAGCTTCGTCGTAACGCCGGCCGCAATCAGCGCGTCTTTCGCTTGATTCGTGCTGCGCTGCTGCTGTTGCGCGCTGCATGCGGAAACGGCCGCTACCAGCGCGAGGGCGAACAGCATGCGAAAAACCGGTGACATTACGAACCTCCAACGAAGAAACGCGTGGCGCGGACCGGCGCACCCGCGGGTAAAGAGGATACTGCCTCACCTAACGTGAGAAACCCGTCGGCTCGCGCGAGTAAACTCACCGAACCCGAATGCAACGCGAGGGGACGAATCTCCGGCGTCTCGGGCCGCTCGTCGACCGCGACCGGGACCAACCAGGTCCATCCCGCCCGCTTTTCATAGGCTTCGGCTAGGACGCCTGCGATGGTAAGCGGCCGTTTGAGTCCGCCCACCAAAGCCGCGACGATCGGCGCGGCGACTGCCGTGAGAATCGCGAGCGCGGAGGTCGGATTGCCGGGCAGGCCGATCACGGGTTTGCCGTCGATCGCTGCCAGGACGGTCGGTTTGCCGGGCTTCACGCGAAGGCCGTGCACGATCACTCCCGGCTCGCCGAGGCTGTTGACGATTCGCGGCGTCAGGTCCCGAGCGCCCACCGACGACCCGCCGGTGAGGATCACGCCGTCCGCCTGGTCGAGCGCGTCGCGCAGCATGGCTGCGGCCGCCGCGGGTTCGTCGGGAACGATGGGGAGATGCAGCACGCGCGCACCCATGCTTTGAAGCGCGCCGGCGATTGCCCAGCGGTTTGAATCGCGGATTTGGCCCAACACGGGGCTCGCGCTTGCCTCAACCAGCTCATCGCCGCTCGATAATACCGCAAATACCGGTTGCCGGTACGTGGGGACGTCGACCATGCCCAGCGTTGCCAAGACGCCCAACTCCGCGGCTCCGACGAACGTTCCCGCCGCCAAAAGCGGCTCCCCGGCGCGCATGTCGGCCGCCCGCGGTTGGACGCAATCGCCCGCCGGCACGGCTCGGTCGACGCGAACGCTCTCGCCGTCCACGAGCGCGTCCTCGATCGGCACGACCGCATCGCACCCGTCGGGCAACGAACCGCCGGTCGGGATGCGCAGGGCCGCACCGGGCTCGACGGCACGCGGCCAAACGCTGCCCATGCGCACGTCGCCCGCAATTCGAAACGTTCCGGGCGTGCGCGCCGAGTCGACGGCAAATCCGTCCATGGACGAGCGCGCGGCCGCGGGATAATCGGAATCGGCGACGATCGAATCGGCCAGAACGCGTCCCCACGCCTGCGCGAGAGCGACGCGCTCCGGCTTGGGACCGGCCAATTGCGCGCGCGCAAAATATGCGATCAGCGCCTGCCCGGGCGCGAGCAACCGATCGACGTCGAATCCGCCTCCGGGTAGGAGTGCGTTTGTACCTCGCATAATGCGGCGCTTCTCCAATGTTAGATATCGTTGTCGTTCGGCGTGATCCCGAGCGCGTCAAACGTTCGGCGCAGCGTCGCGGATTAGACCCGTCGTTCGTCGACGACGTTCTGCGTTTGGACGCGGAGTACCGCTCGCTTTTGAGCGAAGCGGAAACCGCTAAAGCCGGGAAAAATCGCCTCTCGGCCGAGATCGGCAAAGCGCTCGATAAAGCGGCGGCGGCGCAAAACCTTCGTCCGGAACTGGACGCACTCTCCGCTCGAATCGAGCTGGCGGACGTGCGCGCGAAAGAGCTGGCTCCCGAGTCGCCCGGCTCGCCGCTACGCGCGCTATTGGAGCAGTCGCCGAACCTGCTCGACGACTCGGTACCCGACGGAACGAGCGACAGCGACAATGTCGAAGTACGTCGCAGCGGAGAGCCCGTTGCTCTGCCGTTCGAACCCAAACCGCATTGGGAAATTGGGGAGGCGCTCGGCATCTTGGATTTCGAACGTGCCGCAAAACTTTCCGGCAGCCGCTTCTGCGTGCTCGCCGGCGACGGCGCCCGGCTCTCCCGCGCGATCGCGCAGTTTTTCCTCGATCGCGCGCATGCCAAGAACTACGTCGAAATCGCGCCGCCGCTCTTGGTGTCGCGCTCGACGATGTGGTCCACAGGACAGTTGACCAAGTTTTCGGACGCCATGTTTACCGATCAAGAGGCAGACGTATTCATGATTCCGACGGCGGAGGTTCCGCTAACGGCGTTGCACGGCGACGAGATTCTCGGCATCGACTCGTTGCCGCGTAAGTACGTCGCGCACACGCCGTGCTTTCGCAAGGAGGCAGGCGCGGCCGGTAAGGACACGCGCGGATTGGTGCGCCAGCATCAATTCGAAAAAGTCGAACTGGTCTGGCTGACCGCTCCGGAGCGCTCGTTCGAGACGCTCGAGCAGCTAACCGGCGACGCGGAGGATCTTCTCAAGGAACTGGAGCTACCGTATCGCGTGCTCGCGCTCTGCGCGGCCGATGTCGGATTCAACGCCGCGAAAACATACGATCTGGAAGTCTGGCTGCCCAGCGCGAATACATATCGCGAAATCAGCTCGTGCTCCAACTGCACGGATTTTCAATCGCGCCGCGGCTCGATTCGTTTTCGGCGCGACACAAAGAGCAAGCCCGAACTCGCGCACACGCTCAATGGCTCCGGTCTGGCGATCGGCCGCACCATGGTCGCGATTCTAGAAAACTATCAACAAGCCGACGGCAGCGTCCACGTCCCAACCGCCCTACAACCCTACCTGCACCAAACCACCATCCCGCCGTCACCCTGAGGCTGGCCCCGTCACCCTGAGCCTTGCCCCGTCACCCTGAGCATGTCGAAGGGTCGCGCAGGTAATCGGCGAGGCGGTCGACGTAGGGCGAGGACGT
>DATBTT010000010.1:0-43002 GCA_036559125.1 Vulcanimicrobiaceae bacterium | reverse complement strand
CTGTCGAAGGACGGCCCTTCGACAAGCTCAGGGTGACAGATGTGTCCGCCAGCACTAACCCCGTCGTCCGCAAGCATTAATCCCCGTCATCCTGAGCTTGTCGAAGGACCGCCCTTCGGCAAACCCGTTAGTTGCCGTCGTCTTTTACGATGCAGGGAGCCATGACGGCGTCGGTCATGCCGTGGATCAAACGCTTGTCTGCGGGCGCGACCGTGGCGAGGACGCCGCCGAGTTGGACCGTTTCACCCGCGATGAAATAATACGGGCAGAGCCTCACGCGACCGTCGAACGTGCGAATCTCGTCTTTTTCGCGATCGAAGTATGCCTGACGGACGCGTTTGCCTTTGTGGAAACGTTGCAAAATGCGTGGCGTCTTCGAATAGTCGCGCAGCGACTCGCTGAGCACGGCGGTCCAATCCTCTTTGCTGAGATCGTTGGCGACTTTCACACCGCGCGAGCCCCATGCGAGTTCCGAAAATCCTGACGGCTTGACGACGAAATCGCGTTCGCTCTTGCCGAGCTGTACCAACTGCATCCAATCGTTGATTGGAGTGCCGCCGGCTTGCAAGCCGTAGATAACGCCCTCGGGCGGCAGGGGGCGCGGATCGATCACCCACGTCTGCGGAAAGAGCGCCTTGAGCCGGCCGTAGATGTCCCGGCCCTGCTTCCCGAGTTCGCTCTGCCAGAGTTGCGCGAGCAGTGGATGGTGCAACAACGCGAACGAAAGCTTTTCTTCCATGTGCGCTTTAGGCGGCGGTGTCATTTTCACGCGGCTGTGTCGTGCCGCGTACAACATCAACTCTTGTTTGGGGACGTTTAGCAAATCGAAGAGCTCGAAATTGCGATAGAGCGCGTCGATCTTTTCCTCGCGCCCGTCTTCGAAGCGGATGAAGAGCGCGTCCTCGGTGAAGACGATGTCTTGAGGTTTGCAAACATATGCCGCGGCGACCTCGGTGCGCGTCACCGCGTCGGCGAGCCACGTCATCTCCGGACGATAGTCGCCCGATTCATCTGAGACGACGATCGCGACGGTCGGCTTCGATTTGCCGCTTGCCGCGACGAGCATCTCGCCGAACGCCTGCGGCATACCGTGCGCGCCGCCGACGCTTTCCATGCCGAGCCGGCAGTACGTCTCGGCCATCGCGCCCGTAAATCCCATGCCGCCCGGGACGCTGTCGAGTTCGCTTGCAATGAACCCGTTGTCGGTCATCATCAGATCGGGTCGGATGACGCCCGGAATCTCTTGCTTGAAGCGATTCTGGCGCGCGAGCCGCACGATGTGCTCGGGTTTACCTTGATCCAAATATTCCGCGATGAACGCGGGCGCCGAACCGCGGGCGCTCCGGTTGTAGAGGGCGTTGAGCGCGCGATAGAACGCCAGCAGATCGCCACCGATGGTTGTGAGTTGTTGGAACGACTGCGGCGACAATGCAAACGGCTCGGGACTGATGCGCCAGGCGATTCGATCCTCGGCGTTCTCTACTTTAAAGAGGCCCGGAGGAATCGACTCGTACAGGTAGTGCGCTTGGTCTCGAGCCGTGAGATTGGGTGAGTACGCCGTACAGGCCATGCAGCAATAGACTCCTACCGACAGCCGTCGGGGATCTTGAAACTGGAGTACGCGATGTATCGTCGTCGCATCGTCAAATAAAATACCCGAACCTGGGCCCGAGTTGCACCGGGGGGCTTATTTGATGGTGATGGCGCCGGGCGTGAGGATCGCCGACTCGATTCGTACCAGGCCGCCACGCAGCACGAGAGTCACGTGGAGCGTGCCTGCGAGCCCCAGCCGGTCCAGAGCCACGTCCTCGATGACGCGCGAGGGGTCTTCGCCCGCGATGAATTGCAGGGTGGACGCCTGCGAGAACGAGCCGTGGGGCGAGCCGTAGCTCTCAGCCACAGCGACCGGAATCTCGTGTCCCCGCTGGCCTTGGGTGCTGCCCGTCACGCAATAACCTGCGGTGACCGGCGTCCCGCGCACCGAGAGCGTCTCCCGGGTGCAGCGCCCCGACGGTTGCGCCGATGCGGCGGCCCCGAGTCCGAGAACCACGATAATAGCCAGGATCGATCGTCGCATATTGCCCCCTTTCATTAACGAAGGGCCCGCTCGAAAGGTTGCACGGAGGCTGGACCCCGTCGCCAGGATCACGGCTAACGCTTGACTTCTCGTACGAGCGTCTGATACGCGTACTCACGTTAGTCGGTCTGGATGTCGATATTAGGCCCGTAACACGCGCACGCGAAGTAAGCGTGGTCATGTCTCAATTCTTCGCTGACGCCGCGAGGCGGTGGGGCGGTCATTTGACAGTGGGTATATGCTTTAGCTGATGCGCTTCGACCTTATTGCCCTCGATCTCGACGGCACGTTGCTCGATGCGCGGGAGCAAGTCTCGCCCCGTAACCGGCGCGCGATTCGCGCCGCGCTCGATGCTGGAATCCGGATCGTCCTGGTCACCGGACGCGGCGTCGACACGCCCATTCGAATAAGCAAAGAGCTGGCACTGAACCTGCCGGTCATCTGCTGTCACGGCGCGCTCACCAAGGATTTCGGCGCCAATCGCACGCTCGGCCATATTCCCGTCCCGATGCAGTATGCCAAGCCGATGGTCGAGTACGCCGAATCGCACGGACTCTCGGTCGCGCTCTACGCCGAAGAAAAATTCCACCGCCTCGAAGGCGGTAAGCTATTTATGGAAGACATGACCGGACCGGCCTGGCAAGAAGTCAAAACATTTGCCGACGTCATGCATTCCGCGCCGACGTTCATTCGATTTCTCGGCGAGGAGTCGGTCTCCGCAATGCGCCGCGAATTCGGAGATCTTCCGCTGCACTTCAAATACGAGACGTGGATGGAGTTCGTCGAATGCGCGGTCACCAGCCGCGACGCCACCAAGCAGCGCGCGCTCGCACGTTTGTGCGCGGACTTTCAAATTCTGCCGGATCGCGTGCTCGCGGTCGGGGACTCTCGCAACGACGTGCCGATGCTGCGCTGGGCCGGAGTCGGTGTCGCGATGGGCAACGCGCTCGCGGAGGTACGCGAGGCCGTGCGGTACGTGACTGCCACGAATGAAGAAGACGGCGTGGCCCTGGCGATCGAACGCTTCGCACTCGACGAGCGACCGCGCTCCGAGAAACGCACCGCGTAACCGACCCATGCGCGACGCCCCGACGCCCGAATACGAAGCGAAGCTGCGCGGAATCCTCGCATCCCACGATTGGGAGGGTCTGCGCGAGTTCACGCGCGCCGAAAATCAAATTCCCGATGAAGTCTATGAAAAAGACCGGCACTTCTGGGAAGTGCTCGTGCACAAGCTGATCTGTAATCGCATCGACATGCTGGGCGAGCACGACGCGTCGCGCGCGTGGCTGACCGAGCGCGGCTATAGCACCGATCTCGGCGGCTATTGATGCAGATTCGCGTACTCGCATTTGCCCGCGTGCGCGAATTGCTCGGCGACGGCGAGTTGACGTTCGACCTACCCGAAGGAGCCACCATCGGCGACGTGTGGCAAGCTGCGGTCGATCGCAACGGCGCGCTCGGGGCGCTCGCCGAGTCGACGCGCATCGCGCGTAACGGGCGCATCGTGAACGATTCGCTCGAATCCGTGCGCGAGAAAGATGAAATTGCCTTGCTGCCGCCGGTCGGAGGAGGCTGAGGTGTTCGCGATCGTTCGCGAACGGATCGACCTTGAGCGCATCTCCGAGGCCACCCGCAACGCGTCATGTGGGGCCGTGACCGCGTTCGCCGGTATCGTGCGCGCGCAGGCCGACGATGGACGTCCGGTGATCGGACTCTCGTACGAGGCATACGACTTGATGGCGATTCGAACGTTTGAAGAGATCGCAGACGAGGCGCGTGCAACCTTTGGGCCATGCGAAATCTCAATCGTTCATCGCGTCGGCGATTTGGACGTCGGCGAGATCGCAGTCGCCGTCGTGGTCGCCTCAGCGCATCGGGCGGCCGCCTTCGATGCGTGCGAGTACGCTATCGATGCGGTCAAGGCGCGCGCGCCGATCTGGAAGCGCGAACGGTACGCGGATGGCGAAGAATTCTGGAAAGACAATGCCTGCGGTCAAGGAACGCCTGCGCCCTGAGCGTCGAGCTCGTGCGGGTTCCCGCGCGCAGCGGTGAGATTGCAGTTCTCGCCTATGCGCCCCGACGGTCGCGCAACGTCCGGCTTGTCGCGGCTCACGGCTATTCGAGCTCCAAACACAATCTGGATTTTCTCTGCAGTTTTCTGGCCAGCCACGGGTACGGCGTGTATAGCCTCGATTTCCCCGGTCACAAGCTTGGGGCGAGCGGAGGCCGTTTGAACGGGATCGACGATTTGATCGATGCGATGGCAGCGGTGACCGACTACGCGCGGCGAGACGGTGACGGCCCGGTGTACGCGCTGGGCCACAGCATGGGAGCGATGACGGCCATTCTTGCGGCGGCTGCCGATGCGTCGATCGCAGGCGTGGTTGCCATCGCGACCGGATGGGGCCGCCCCACCGCACTCGATTCACTAAAAAAGGCGGGCGCGACCGATTTTCGGTCGTCGTACGTAGACGGTCTCGCTCTTCCGGAGCTGGTCGAGGGCGTGGACGAACGGCTGCGCGCGGCGCTGCCCGCGCTGCACGGCCGTCCCCAACTCTACGTGGCCGCGGAACGCGATGCGATGGTCGCTCCGGCGAGCGTTGCAGCACTCTACGAGCACGCTCCCGAACCTAAGCGCTTCGTGACGATATCGAGCGACCACACCTATGCAGGCGAGCATGCCCGCGCCGACGTGTTGCAATGGCTCAACGACCTGCACCCGCGCGTGTAATGGAACGTAACGTTTCGCTGGCGGGCAGCCGTGCGTTGCGGCGCTACAGCCGTCACTTACTCATTCCTGAAGTCGGGCTTGCGGGCCAGGAGAAGCTTGCCGCCGCGCGCGTGCTGTGCATCGGCGCGGGTGGACTCGGCTCGCCCGTGCTGCAGTATTTGGCAGCGGCCGGCGTGGGCCGGATCGCGGTCATGGACGACGATACGGTCGACGAAACCAACTTGCAGCGTCAAACGCTGTTCTCGACCGCGGATATCGGCGCCGGCAAAGTACGCGTCGCCGTGCAGCGCCTGCGCGAGATGAACCCGCAGATTGCGATCGATCCGATTGCCCTGCGGTTCGCCCCCGACAACGCGCGCGAACTCGTGCGCCTGTACGACGTCGTCGTCGACTGCACGGATCGGTTCGAGACGCGCTATCTCGTCAACGACGCGTGCGCGCTGGAAAACAAACCCGACGTCTATGGCTCGATCTTCCGATTCGACGGTCAAGTCAGCGTGTTTTGGCGCGAGCGCGGGCCGTGTTACCGGTGTCTGTTCCCGCAATCACCGCCGCCGGGTAGCGTCCCGACGTGCGCGGAAGGCGGCGTGCTGGGCGTACTGGCCGGAATCGTCGGAACGTTCCAAGCCAACGAAGTCCTCAAGGTCATCCTTGGAATAGGGGAGCCGTTAATTGGGCGCCTGCTGTTGATCGATGCACTGGATGCGCGCACGCGCGACGTGCGCATCGATCGCGAGCCCGGGTGCGCGCTGTGCGGAGAACATCCGACCATCGACGACGCCCGACTCCCGGAGGCAGAAGACGAGTCATTCGGCGTGCGCGAGATCGACCCGGACGCGCTCGATAAAGAACTTGACGACGCCATCCTGTTAGACGTGCGCGAACTGCACGAAGTGGTTCTTGGAGTCTTGCCGGGCGCGTTGCACATTCCGGCATCGCAACTCGAGGCGCGGTTGCACGAATTAGATTCGTCGCGGCGCTACGTCGTCGCGTGCCGCGTCGGCCAGAAGTCGTTGTGGGCGGTACGCCGTCTGCAAGAGGCCGGATTCGGCCGGTTATCACATTTGCAGGGCGGCCTTCTGGCCTACGCGCTGCTCGATCCAGCGTTCGAATTTTTTTAAAAGCGAGGAACGATGCTCCAAACACGTCCGACAATGTTCGCAGAGGTGAAGATCGTGGTTCCCACGGTGTTCCCGGACGCTCGCGGATACTTCAAAGAAGTGTATTCGCAACGGTCGTACGCGGAGATCGGCATCGACGCGACGTTCGTGCAAGACAACGTGTCGCTTTCGCACAAGGGTACGCTGCGCGGCATGCATTACGACGAACGGATGGGCAAACTCGTGCAATGTTTGCGAGGCCGCATATTCGACGTGTGGGTCGACATGCGCGCGGGTTCGACAACCTTCAAGAAATGGGACTCCGTCGAACTCACCGGCGAGAACCATCTGCAAATCTACATCCCGGCTGGGTTTGCTCACGGTTTTTACACGCTCTCCGATGAAGCGGTGGTGCTGTACAAGCAGACCGCGCTCTACGATACGCGCTACGAGCGTACCGTCGGCTGGAACGATCCGAGCATCGGCATCGCTTGGCCCTTGGACGGGGCGCCGCTGCTTTCGGCAAAAGATGGTGCAGCATGATCTTCAAGCAGTTCGGACCCACCGGTATCGACGTCCCGGTACTCGGCCAAGGCACCTGGGACATTCCCGAGCGTGGGGCGCGGCTCGACGAAGCCAAGCGCGCCATACGTCGCGGCGTCGAACTCGATATGGTGCACCTCGACACTGCCGAGATGTACGGCGCGGGCCGCGTTGAGGAGTTGCTGGGGCAAGCGATCGCGGGCCTGGATCGCGACGCACTCTTCATCGCGAGCAAAGTCTTACCGAGTAATGCAGGCTACGCGCAAACGCTCGCGGCGTGCGAGCGATCGTTGCGGCGCTTGAACGTAGAATACTTGGATCTGTACATGCTGCACTGGCCCGGCAACGAGCCGTTGGAAGAAACGATGCGCGCATTGGAAACGCTCGTCGAGCAGGGCAAAACGCGATTCATCGGCGTCAGCAACTTCGACGTCGACGACCTGATCGAAGCGCAGACGTACTTGCGGACCCAACGCCTGGCATGCGACCAGGTGCTGTATCATCTTCAGGAACGCGGCGTCGAGCACCGCTTGATTCCGTATTGCGCGCAACACGGCATTGCCGTGGTCGCGTACACGCCGTTCGGGCGCGGTCGCTTCCCGCGCGATGCGGTCAAAGCCGACGGCGCCGTAGGGCGAATCGCCGCAAAACACGCCCGCACGCCGCGCCAAGTAATTCTGAATTTTCTGACGCGCGAACCAAACGTTTTTACGATACCGAAAGCGTCCACCGTGCCGCACGTCGAGGAGAACGCCGGCGGGACGGGTTGGACGCTGGACCCGAGCGACCTCGCCGCTATAGACCAGGCTTTTCCGAGTCATGACGCTCCGCTCGCCAGTCTCTGAGCCGCAGGCCGTTAAGAACCTGGCCGTGGCGCGCGCGCTCGAATTGGGCGCCGCGGCCGTTCGCGTCGCATCGGCGACGCCGGACGGCGCGACGCTCGAAGCGATGCGTCGGGCATTCGCGCGCGACGATTTTTCGACGTGGCGATATGACGAAACGTACGCAGCGCACGCGTCGTCGCCCGCACATATCTTGCCGGGAGCGCGCAGCGTGCTCTGCGTCGCAATGCCCTACGCAACGCCACAGCCCGCGCGCCTACCGCTGCACGGGCGCGTTTCGAATTATGCGTGGTCGCGCGACTATCACCGGCGTTTGCGAGCGCTGCTTGCGGACGTTGCTGCGGTCATGGACGCGCGAGCCGGCGAGCCGGTCACTGCAGTCGCATGCGATACCAAACCGCTGGCGGAGCGCGCTTTCGCGGCGCGCGCGGGTTTGGGCTGGGTCGGCAAGCACACCAACGTGATCTCGCCCGAATTCGGGTCGTTCGTGTTCTTGGGCGAAATCGTAACGACGCTCGATCTTCCGGCGGATCTTCCGCTGCGCAAATCGTGCGGATCGTGCGCGCGCTGCGTGAGCGCCTGTCCGACCGGCGCGCTGCGCGGCGACTACACGATCGACGCGACGCGTTGCATCGCCGATCTCAATCAACGAACCGATGCTATACCGCGCGACATGCGTGCGGTCATCGGCGATTGGGTCTGGGGCTGCGATATCTGCCAGCTCGCGTGCCCTCCCACGCAGCTGGCTGGCTCGAACGCTACGCCGTCCAATGCGCCCTACTCGCAAGCAAGCGGGACGCCGTCGCTCGTCGCGCTTCTGGGCCTGAAAAGCGGGGACTTTAAGCGAACCTTCGCACCCACGGCGATGGGGTGGCGCGGCGCGGCGGTGCTGCGTCGCAATGCGGCCGTTGCACTGGGGAACGCGCTCGACCGTTCTGCCGTGCCCGCCTTAATCGACGCATTGAAGCGCGATCCGCACGCGCTGGTGCGCGGGCATGCCGCGTGGGCGCTCGGCCGGATCGGCTCGCCCGCCGCAATTGCGGTCCTTCGCGACCGCGCCGATGGCGAAGCCGATGAAAGCGTTTGCGAGGAGATCGCCGCGGCCTTGGAACCGTACACCACCGCCGGGCGTTAGAAGCAACATGAAGCGCACCCGACAACTGCCGGCGGTTTGTCTAGCCGTCATAGCCCTGGCCGGCCTGCTTTTTTCGTCGGCGGGCGCCAGCTCGAACAGCGACGCGCTCCTGCAAAAAATGAGCCGCCTCAACCCGCATCTGAAGAGCTATACGGCCCGAATTCATGCCGATCTCACGCTCCATGCGTTTCTCTCGCTGAGCCCGAGTCTGGATGGGATGTACTATCACAAAGATCCCGATAAGGATAAACTGGTATTCACCAGCGGCGTGCCGACGATCGCCAAGCAGTTCAGCAAGGTCTACCCGCACATCGACAGTCCGTCGAATTGGAATACCGTCTACGTTGTTTCAACCGAAGGCGATGCGAGCGGATCGACGACGTTCAAACTCGTTCCCCGCCGCCACGGCCGCATCGATCACATCGAGGTGAAAGTCGACGACGCTTTGGGAACGATCTCGCAAATGCGCTGGACCTATAATGACGGTGGATATGCCTTGCTCGATCAAACCTATAGCCGGATCAACGGCAACTACGTCGTCACCGAGCAATCCGGCCACGTCGATACGCCCCACTACACGGCCGACATGAAATCCACGTTCAGCAACTTCAAGCTCAACGTGCCGATCTCCGACGCGGTCTTCAAAGAAGACGGGTAGCGGCTGCGTATGGCGGTGCAGAGCATCGATTTAACGCGGGAGCTCTTGGCCGATCAGTTCAACCGGCCGATCACCTACCTGCGCGTTTCGGTGACCGACAAGTGCAATCTGCGCTGCGTCTACTGCATGCCCGAGCGCGGTCTGCCGTGGTTGCCCAAGGCAGAGATTTTGCGCTACGAAGAGATTGTGGAGCTGGTTCGCGCTGCCGCTTCGGTCGGCGTGCGCAGCATTCGGCTAACCGGCGGCGAGCCGTTGGTGCGCAAAAACATCGCTGAGCTGGTGCGCGAGATTGCGGCTATCGACGGTATCGACGATATTTCGCTGTCCACCAATGCGTTGCTGCTGGCCGAACAAATCGACGATCTCGTAGACGCCGGGCTCACCCGCGCGAACATCTCGCTCGACACGTTGCGTCCCGACCGGTTCGAGACGATCGCCCGCCGTCCGGGTTTGGACCGCGTCCTCGCCGGGATCGACGCGGCCATCGCTCACGGCCTGGCGCCGCTGAAGATCAACTGCGTCGTCATGCGCGGGCAAAACGACGACGAAATTGGCGATTTTGCGGCGCTGACCCGAACGCGCGCGCTTTTCGTGCGTTTCATTGAAGTCATGCCGGTCGAAGAGAACGTGGGCTTGCAGCGCGATACCTACGTGAGCGCGGACGAGATTCTAGAGCGCGTCGGCGCGCTCGGCGAGATTGCACCGAGTGCGGGGCCGGGCGGCAACGGCCCGGCTCGCTACTTTGCATTCGCCGGCGCGGCGGGCGCAGTCGGCGTCATCAGCCCGCTCTCGCACGACTATTGCGAACGCTGCAATCGCGTACGTTTGACGGCCGATGGGAAGCTGCGGCTCTGCCTGTTCGGCGACTACGAAGTCGACCTTCGCACGCCGCTTCGCGCCGGCGCCGGTACCGCCGAAATCGCGGAGATCTTACGCGCGGCGATGTTGATCAAGCCCGAACGTCATCACTTGAAGCTCGGCGAGACGTCCTCGCGGATGCGCGCTTTTAGCGAGATCGGGGGCTGACCGCGAAGAGCGGCAGCATCGCGCGCACGCCGGGAGCGTTCGCGCGCGCAAGGTGCGAGGCGATGCCGAACGCGTCTTCGATCGTCCGTAACAGTGAGTAATGGCTGTACGGCGTGGCGTCCACCACGCCGCGCGGTCCGTGGTTGGTAACCACGACGGTCGCGATGTGTCCGCCGCCCGCGTTTGCGGGGTCGCTCGGATCGGTTCCGCAACATCCTTGCTTGCCGCCGCCGTCGTCTTCATCGAAGGTTATGACGATTGCCGCGTTTTCGCGACTATGCCAAACTGGCGATTTCGTGATTTCGTCTACGAGGCTGCGCACGTTTGCATCGCCGCGCGAAATCAATTTCGAAGCATCCGCGTACCGGCAATCTTGCGGCGTGCCCGACTCGGACGAACCGTGCATCTCGTCGCAGAGGTTCGGCACGACCAATGAAAAATTGGGAACTTTCCCGGTGCGCAGGTCTTCGTGCAATTGCCCGAACCCCACGATGTGGGTTGCACGCTTGGGATCCTTTTGCACCGATGCAAAGTTGATGAACCCGGAGTGCTTGGACGCGTAGACATACACGTTGGGCGGAATGCCGGCGGCGTGTGAATCGGTCGCGATGACGGCGAGCGACCCGGGCGCGGGCAACGACTCGTTGTAATTTTTCCACGTGAAATGCGCGTTTTCGAGTTGCGTCGCCAAACTCGGCGCATGGACGGTGTGGTCGACGTATCCCGGCTCGCCGCTGTGCGGGCAGGAGGGGCGCGCGTCATGCGGTTTGCAGTAGTACGCGTCGTCGTCGCGGATGCCGTACGTGTAACCGCCGACCATCGCGACGTAGTTCGGCTCGCTGGGGTGCGTTTCGGCGAAGAAATTGGTCGCGTTTCCGTAGAGGCGCGCTAGGCGGGTGATCTCGGGGGCGTCGGGGCTCCCGACGATTCGTCCGTAATCCTTGTTCTCTTCGACGATCACGAAGATATGGGAATAACGGGGCATCGCCCCCGGCCGTTGGGGGGGTGTGCCTGCGAGGGCGCCGCCGGCGGCGGCGAATCCCAAAGCGGCGATAAAGAAGGCCAGCGCGCGGAGCATCATGCCCGGATATGCGGCGGGGAGCCTCCGGAACCCGCCCTTCCGACGAAAGACGGAGGTCACACGACGCCGAACGATTGCGTTACGTGAAAAAGGGGGCCCACGATGGAACAGGTCTACCTCATTGCCGCAGAAGCTTCGGTCGCACACACCCGGGTCGATTCGCTCGTGCGCGAGCATCAGACGAAACTCGCTCGCTACCTTCGGCGAATGGTCGGCGACCCCGATGTCGCCCTGGACATCGCGCAGGACGTGTTCTTCGCAGCCTACCGGACGCTTCAACACGACCCGGACCGCCCACTAACGGCGGGATGGCTCTACAAAACCGCCACTAACTCGGCAATATCGCATTTAAGGAGAAAGAAAATCGTCCGCTTCACGCCGTTCGACCGCGACCAGGAAGTACGCGGTTTGCGCATTGACGAGCGCAGCGCGGCGTCCATCGACCTGCAGACCGCGATGTCGCGGCTGCCCGGTGAGCAGGCGTCTGCCATCATGCTGACCAGTTATGCCGGGTATTCGTCGCAAGAGGCTGCGGTGATCTTAGGAACTTCTGCCGACGCAGTACGCCAGCGCGTCTGCCGGGCGATGAAAACGCTGCGCACGGTGATGTCGGAGCGTGAATGACTCGTAATTCCCACGAGCGGGCAGAGACGCTTGCCGGCGCGATCGGTCTCGGAGAAGCGACCCCGCAGGAACGCCTTGAGTATCGGCGCCACCTGGCGGAGTGTTCCAGTTGTCTGCAGGCCTTTGGCGGGGAGCATGAGATCGAGCGGGTCGCAGCGACCGTTGCCGATGCGCGCGACGGCGAGATTTGGGAACCCGAATTGTCGAGCCCGGTGGCGTCGCGAATCGCCGCACGCAAGCGCGTGTGGCGTACCGGATTGAGTTTCTTAGGCATTTGCTTCGCCGTCTCGTTTTTCATCCACATCGTCGTGGTCAGCGGATTCGCGCATCTCACGCCCACGGAGGCCGATCCGCTCGTCATCGGCGGCATGCGCATCAGTCTCGAGCGTCACGCGCCCGCGCCGAAACCTACGGCGGCGCTTCCGCAACGTCGCATGGTCGTCGTGCACAACGTCGTGCAAATGTCGCGCGCGCCGGCGGCGCTGTTGCAGCCTGCGCCCCCGGTTGTGAAGAATCAACCGACGGCGGCACCGCGACAAATCGCCGCAGTGACCGTGCATCCCAATCCTCCGGCGGTCGACCCGAGCGGCGGCGAAAGCAACGTGCCGATCTGGCGTCGCGGCGGCGGAGACTCCTGGCGGACCCTCGCGCGTACTACGACAACCGCATTTACGGAGAGCGCGCCGCAAACCATGGCGCAGCATACGCAATCGGTGCAGATAGCGGCAGCATACGCAACTCGCGACGCCGCGCCTTTGGGCGGTGAAACGGCGATTAATCCGCAGCCGCCGATGATCGCATACGACGAAGGTGCCGAAGGAACCGCAGTCTTCGAAGTAATGATCGACGAGCGCGGATCGCCGACCAAATGCGTGATCACCAAATCCGCTGGATACACCGCATTGGACGACGCTGTCTGCAAAGCGGCCATGGGCGCGCATTACACGCCGAAGACCGTGAACGGCCGCGCCGTCCCTGGAATCTATCGCGACGCGTTCACGTTCCGCATGAGCGACACGACCCTACGCGACTCCATCAACGGCCTATAACCCCGTCGACTCCATCAACGGCCTATAACCTCGTCGGACTCCATCAACGGCCTATAACCCCGTCACCCTGAGCCCGTCGAAGGGTGCTAGTCGATCGATTTGCGGAAGAAGGCTAGCATTTTGTTGGGCTCGGCCATGATGCGGAACTCTTCGAATCCCCACTCTTTGGCTTGGCGCAGCGCTTTTTGCTGATTCATTGGAAGCAAAAACGTCAGCGTGCGCACGTTGCGCTTTTGCGCGAGCTTCTGAACCGCCTCGACGAGTTGCGTGCCGACCTCCGCGGGTGCATCGGCGCGCAAGCGTAAGCCGTCCATCATGGCGACGTCCATTCCGTTGGCGGCTTCCGGGTCGCTGTACCCGAGCGGAAACGCAAAGACCAACTGGACCATCGCCAGTAGTCCGGTCTCGTCCTCGGCAATAAAAATAGCGCGGCGTCCGAGCTTTTGCTCCGAGAGCCACGTGACGATGCGTTGCTGCCACGTCTCGCGCGGCGGATTCGGACCGGTAACGATGCCTTCGCCAATGAGCCGCGTAATGTCGCTCGATTGTGCGAAGCGAATGAAAATTTTTCGGGCGCGCACCGTAGAACAGTACGGAGGTGGGGAGAAGCCCACCTTTTGGCCAAACCGCGCTCCATGCCGCTGCGTGCCGCCGCCGTCGTCGCCTGCATCGTTCTGAGCCTGCTGGCGGGCTGCGCTCGTCATCGGGTCGCGCCGGCGCAATCGAAAGCGGGCATCTCGTTCGATCGCAATCGCGGCAAGCTGATTTTTGCGGCGCAATGCCGGCAGTGTCACGGAGCGGGCGGGACCGGCGGCGCGATCGGTCCGGCGCTGCGCGGGGAACGCAAGAAGCATTCTCTGGACCGCGTCATCGACATCGTCAAGAATCCCGACCCGCCCATGCCGAAACTGTTCCCGGCGCAGATGACGCAGCGCGACGTACTCGACGTCTCCGCGTACGTGGAATCGCTCTGATGGCCACGGTCGTGTATCGTTTCGCTCGCGATCTGCGACTCGACGATCACGCGGGCTTGGCGGCCGCGGCTTCGCAGGGCGAGATCCTGCCGGTTCTCGTCATCGACGGCGAGTTGGAAGAGCGCTTGCGCGTTTCTCCGCGGCGAGCGGCTTTTTTTTGCGCGGCGGTCGCGGCGCTCGACGCACTCCTGCGCGAACGCGGAACGCAGTTGATCGTGCGGCGCGGTCCGGGGGGTCCCGCCCTTCGTCACATCGTTCGCTCCGCAGGGGCAATTGGGGTCGCGTGGGGGGCCAGCTACGACCGTAACGGAATGCGCGCCGACGAGCGGTTGCAGTCCGAGCTGGAGGAAGCCGGGTTTCGAGCTATCGTGGTGCACGACGCTCCTGCGGTGCCGCCCGAAGAAACGTCGGCCGCCCGGCCGTCCGAGGGCGATGGGTATCGGGCGTTCGTTCCCTATTACGAGGTCTGGCGCGAGCGTCACGTCGCGTCCTATGAAGGCCCGCTGCTCCTGTCGTTTGCGAAGTCGACATTGCAGAGCGAGGCGCTGCCGGTGCCGGCGGAGTTCGGCTCGACCGCGACTGATATCCCGGCAGGACCGGCGGTCGCGTGGAATCTGCTGCAGCGTTTTCTCGGAGGCGCAGGCCTGCAATACGCGATTGCCGCCAACGTGCCGGCCGAGGACCGCACGTCGCATTTGGCCGCGCACTTGTCCTTTGGAACGCTCGCGGCCCGTACGGTCGTGCGCGAAGCGCTGCGGCGTTGTGACGACCCGTTTCTGCTGACCGAAGAGCGCAACTCCGTGAAATCGTTCGTGCGTTCGCTCGCGCTGCGCGATTTTTTTCTGCAACTCGGATGGTATCATCCGCGCACGCAAGACGAACCGCTGCAAGGGAAGATGCGCGATTTCACCTTTGCGCAGTCGCATCCGCAACTCGATACGTGGCGGTTCGGCAAGACGGGCTATCCGATCGTCGACGCGGGAATCCGCCAGCTGAGGAAAACCGGGTGGATGCATCCGCGCGTGCGCGCCATTGCCGCATCGTTTCTCTGTTTCGATTTGGGCGTGGATTGGCGCGTCGGTCGTGCGGAGTGGGACGAGTTGCTGATTGAGGACGATCTCGCGCTCGCTACCGGAAACTGGCAGTGGATCGCCGGAGTGGGTGCCGATATGGCGCAGTATCCGCGCATTTACAATCCGCGCAAGGCCACGCGGCGATTCGATCCACACGGCGCGTACGCGCGCACGTGGATCGATGAGTTCGCACATATCCCTGCCGGCACGTCGTTTGGCGCGACGCGCGCGCCGACGGCCCAGCTTTCACTGTCGCTCTTCGACGACGAACCGTATCCCGGCCCGGTCGTCGACCACGAGCGCGTGGCGCGCGAGTTTTTAGCTCGCTACCACGCGCATCTCCAGCCGAGCGCGTAGGCCAGGAGGTTCCTAGGCGGGCAGCTTCTCTTCGAGCCAGTCGCCGACGATCGGCACGTTGACGTCGTCGCCATGCCATACTTTGATGCCGAAGTAGACCGAGAGAACGAGGTACACCGGCAACATGAAGGCGAGCAGAATCGTCGCGCTGATGTCGATGAGCGGGATGTGAATCAAGAAGGAAAGCATTGCGTAGAGTCCGGCCATGCCTAGGTTGAAGCCGATCGCCTGATAGGCTTGTTTGCGTAGCCACTTGCTGTGCTTGCGGTCGAAGAGCGAGAGCAGCGCCAGCGGCGCGAGGGGGAATCCTAATGCGACCAGGACCCGCGATTCGACCGGATCTGAGGCGTCGTTGACGGTAACACGCGGTGCGGCAGCCGGCTGCTGAGGCGGTCCTTGCTGCCACTGCGCTTGTTGTTGCCACTGTGCTTGTTGGCGCCACTGTTGCTTCGTGCGCGGGGGAACCTCGCCGGCAATGCCGGGCCGGGTCGCGGCCGCGGCATCGATCTTGGCCGCGAGACGGCAACTCGGGCAATATCCCTGGGCGTCGCGGCACGTCGCGCAAATCGGCTTGCGGCAATCCGCGCACGGGGCGACCGACGGAACGTTCGAATGGAAAAAGCAGTCCACGTTTGTTCTAGCTCCCTTTCTGCATTCACGTACCGGTCGGGAGCCTAAGAGGTTTCACCGGTCCGGGGCGGCAAGCGTGTGGCCCGATGAGCCGTAAAGAAACGCTGCTGCGATTGGCAGGCGAGGCCCGGCCGTATTACGCGCGCCTGGCACTGGCCATGCTGCTCGGGACGATTGCCGGGCTCACGCCGCTAGTCGCGCCGCTCGGCTTCAAAAAGCTGATCGACGACGTCATCAAGCCCCGGTCGCCCGACCTGCACGTGCTGTATTGGGTCCTGGTCGCGATTTTCATAGCGCAGATCGTCGGGGCTCTGGCGACGTACGGCCAGACCTATCTGACCGCCTGGAGCGGCCAAACGCTGATCAAGCGCATGCGCGTGCGGCTCTTCGATCGCATTCTCAACTTGCCGTTGGCCGAATTCGATGTCTGGCGACCCGGCGAACTGATCGCGCGCTTTTCGAGCGACCTGCAGTTGATGACCGATGCGGTAAGCATTAGCGTTCCGCAACTGGTCGTCAATACGGTAACGTTTCTTTCATCGTTCATCACGATGATCGTCATCGATTGGGTTTTAACCCTGTCGTTGCTGGTGCTCGCGCCCATCGTCTCAATAGCCGTGAGCCGCTTTCAAAAACTTATTTCCGCAGGTACGCTCGGCGCGCAACAGCGCATCGCGGATCTCAATTCGAACCTGACCGAGGTGTTGCAAGGACAGCGCGTCGTCAAAGCATTCAATCGCGAAGAGTACGAAACCGCGCGTTTTTCGAATCGCAACGACGAATACTTCGGCACGTACATGAAGCTGACGCAGTTCATCTACACGCAGCCGCTCGTGCTCAATATTCTGATGGTTTCGGCCATCGTTGCGATCGTGTGGGTCTCCGTGCGCGAAGTGCTGGTAGGGCGCCTCACGGCGGGGTCGGTTTTCCAATACTGGTTTTTGCTCGCCAACCTGATCAATCCGATGAATCGATTCGCGGCGTTCGTCGGCGAGATCGAGAAGGCGCTGGTTGGCGCGAGCCGCGTCTACGAGATCATCGACTTGCCGGTCGAGCGTGAAGACAAACCCGATGCGGTGGCTCTGCGCCACGTGCGCGGCGAGCTGGTGTTCGACCACGTGCATTTTGCGTACGGCACGGCGGAACGCGCGGCGCTCGACGATGTCAACGCCACGATGGAGGCCGGCGAAATCGTCGCGCTCGTCGGGCCGTCGGGAGCGGGTAAGACCACGCTCGTCAACATGGTGCCGCGTTTTTACGAGCCGCAGTCGGGCCGGATTCTGCTCGACGGCGTCGACCTGGCCGACGTCCGTTTGAGCGACCTGCGCTCCGCAATCGGAATCGTGCCCCAAGAGGCGCAGCTGTTCCGCGGTTCGATCGAGCAGAACATCCGCTACGGGCGGCTGGACGCATCCGATGAGGAGGTCCATCAAGCGGCCCGCGAGGCCAACGCCGAAGAGTTCGTGCTCGGATTTCCCGAGGGTTACGCCACCGAAGTGGGCGAGCGTGGTTCGCGGCTTTCCGGCGGACAACGGCAGCGTATTTCCATAGCGCGCGCCATCTTGCGGGATCCCCGAATCCTCATATTAGACGAAGCGACCAGCGCGCTCGACAGTCATTCAGAGGCCCTTATCGAACAAGCGCTCGATCGGCTGCTCCCCGGGCGAACCACCCTGATCATCGCTCACCGGCTCTCGACGATCCGGCGCGCCAACAAAATTCTCTACATCGAGTTCGGCCACGTCTTGGAGATGGGCACGCACGACGCGCTGCTTGCGCGCGGTGGCGCGTATGCGGCGTTGCACGCGCGGCAATTTGCCGGCGGCCCCGCGCAAGCACCCGCCGCTCAATAAACCCGAACGCGGGCCGATACCGATAGTACATGAGCGATATCAGCGCCCTCAATTTTGGTTCGGCCGTCGACATGCTCTCCAACGCCATGACCGGCGCTGGAATGGAGCATCAAGCCATCGCCGAGAACATCGCCAACGCCAACACGCCCAATTACGGGCGGCAAACCGTCTCGTTCAAGGAAGCCCTCGCGGCAACCCAAGCGACGGACGCCGACCCGAACGCGCTTGCAATGGCGACCGACGACAACCGGCAGTTCTCAATCGGCGGCGACCAATCGGCGCAGCCGTTCGCTCCGCAACCCGAAGTCGACACGACGCGGCAAATGCGTGCCGACGGCAGTAACGTCGACGTCGATCAAGAGATGGCACAACTCTCCCAAAACTCCAGCTATTCGCAAACGATGGCGCAACTGTTGCAAGTGCAATTCATGCGCTTGCGCGAAGCCATCACGGAGCAACCGCACTAATGGGTTTTTACAATTCGATCGAGGTCAGCGCCTCGGGTCTTTCCGCCGAACGGTTGGCGATGGACGTGATCGCGAACAACATCGCCAACGCCAATACGACGCACACGCCGCAAGGCGGCGCGTTCAAGCGCCAACTGGTCGTGTTCGCGGAGAAGCCGGGCGATCCGCCAGCACCGGGCGCGGGCGACGCGCAGGCGGGCGGCGACGGGTCGGGCGGGCAAGGCGGCGTCGAAGCCGTCGGTATCGTGCAGGACCAGAGTCCCGACCGGCTCGTTTTCGATCCGAGCAACCCCGACGCGGATGCGCGCGGCTACGTGCACTTTCCCAACGTTGAAGTCGTCAAAGAAATGGTCGACATGATGGCCGCCTCGCGCGCCTACGAAGCCAACGTCACCGCGATTCAAGAAGCGCGCACGATGGGCAACGCCGCCCTCGGTCTGCTCCGGAGTTAAGCACCATGGACATCAGCACGAATTACAAAGACGCGATGAGCAAGGTCGTCACCGGCACGTTCGTCCCCGATATGTCGCCGGGCGGCCCGAAGACCGAGCCGCTCGCCGGCGATGCCGCCGCGATCGCCGGAGCCGGCAACGTCGCCGGGACTTCATTCAAAGATACGGTAAAGTCGATGCTCGCCGACGTCAACGACAAGATGACGACTTCGGACAAACTCAGCTCGGATCTCGCGACCGGCAAGACGACCGATGTGAACAAAGTCGTTACGTCCGTCGAAGAAGCCAATCTCGAAATGCAGTTCGCGCTCGCGATCCGCAACAAGCTCCTGGACGCATACACCGAAGTCTCACGGATGCAGATGTAACTCCTCGGGACGGCTGAGGCCGTCCCTAAACTCCCCGGCAACGCATGCCGATACTACAGAGTGAACGCGGCCGGACTACCCTTCGCACGGGGTGGGAGCCGCGGTGGAACCCGACCGATTGACGGTTCCACATGTACGTAAAGTACGACCCATCCGTGCGGAGGTTTTTGTTTTGGTACGTGGTCTCTACACGGCCGCATCGGGAGCGCTAGTCGCGCAAGCGCAAGCGGACGTGATCGCGAACAATCTCGCGAACGTCAACACGAACGGCTTTAAGCAAACGCTTTTGCAAGTCGCGTCGTCCCCGGATATGCGCCTTTTCCGCTTTCAAACCGACCCCGGCCAGGATTCGGGCAAACGTACTCCGGGCGTTTCGGTTGCGCAACCGGTTGGCGCGCTCGGACTCGGCGCGCAGGTCTACGACACGCCCGCATCGTTCGGCCAGGGCACGCTCGAGCACACCGGCAACTCCCTAGACCTCGCGCTCTCGTCGCAGGACAACGCGTTCTTTGCCGTGCAGACGCCGCAGGGAATTCGCTACACGCGCGACGGCCAGTTCGCTCGCGACCCGCAAGGCTATCTCGTCACCATGGACGGCAATCGGGTCCTGGGACGCAACGGTGCGGTGATCGTGCCGGCGGGCGACGTGCTGATCGGCCAAGACGGGACGATCACCAAGGGCGGACGCGCGGTCGATCAATTACGCATCACGCAGTTCGCGAACCTCACCGCACTGCGTCCCGAAGGCGACAATCATTTTATCGACACCGGCGCGGCGCGCCCGGCGCCTTCGACGACCGCAACCGTGAATCAAGGATTTCTCGAGAAAAGCAACGCCAACGTCGTGCGCTCGATGGTCGATTTGATCTCCGCGCAACGCTGGTTCGAAGCCAACGAAAAAACCGTACAAGCAGAAGATCAGCTAACGGGCCTCGCCATCACGAGCGTCGGCCGTACTTCGGGACAATAAGGACCGGTAACACATCATGATGCGAGCACTGTACTCCTCGGCGACCGGCATGGAAGCCCAGCAATACCAAATGGACACGATTTCCAATAACCTGGCGAACGTGAACACGACGGGATTCCGTCGTAACGAAGCGCGTTTTCAAGACTTGGTGTATCAGGAATTGCGCGCGCCGGGCTCTCCGGTCGGCGCGAGTTTGGTTCCCGTCGGTCAGGACGTCGGGCTGGGGGTCAAGGTCGGATCTTCGGAAAAGATTTTCACGCAAGGCACTCTGCAGCAAACGGACAATCCGCTCGACCTCGCGATTCAGGGCGATGGATTTTTCCAGGTGACGTTGCCCGACGGCACGACAGGTTATACTCGCGATGGATCGTTCAAACGCGACGCGAACGGCTCGCTAGTAACGGCGGACGGGTATTTTGTCCAGCCGCAAGTCACGATTCCGCAGAACGCGCAATCGCTGCAAGTCGGTCAAGACGGCACCGTGACGGCGCAAGTCCCCGGTTCCAGCCAGCCGCAACAACTGGGACAGATTCAACTCGCGCGCTTCGTGAATCCGGCCGGCCTTTCGCCGATCGGCGGTCACAATATCTACAATCAGACGGCGGCGTCGGGCGCGCCGATCGTCGCGACCGCGGGACTCAACGGCACCGGCTCGATCCAGGGCGGCTACGTCGAGAACTCCAACGTGCAGGTCGTGCAAGAGATCGTCAACATGATCGTCGCGCAACGTGCGTACGAAGCCAACTCCAAGGCGATCAGCACCGCCGATCAAATGCTGCAGACCGCCGTTCAGGCCAAGAGTCCGTAATGAACGCACTCCGACCGGTGGCCGTCGCCCTTCTGTCGTCGCTGCTCGCGCTCGCGCCGGTTTCTGCATATGCGCAGCAATCGAACGTGCAGCGCGTCAGCGGCGCGCGGATCGCGGCGCTCGCCGATCGGACCGTGCGCGGCTTCGCGAGCGACGCGATGCATTCGTACGTGGCAGCCTCGACCATCCCGGACCAAACCGTCGAGACCGGGCACGTGGAATTGCACGTGGGCACGCCCATCGAGACGCCGAGCTTCGTAAACGTGCCGGTGATCATCGACATCGACGGAAAGGCGGATCGAACCGTTTTTGCCGGCTACCGCGTGCAGGCGTATGTGGAAACCGCCGTCGCCGCGCGCGACCTCGTCACGGGCAGCGTCCTGAGCGCCGCCGACATAACCATGGCGCGCGTCGCGTTCAACGGGCGTCCCGGAAACGGTGCCGATGTGTTAATCGGACGTAAAGTCAACGCCACGGTGCTCAAAGGTCAGCCCATTCCGGTCGAAGTGACGGGTACGAACCAAATCGTCACGGCCGGGTCGACGGTGCTGCTCATCGTGCGCGATGGGGGTGCCTCGGTGACCGCCGATTGCATAGCGCGATCGGGCGGCGGCCTCGGCGATCAGGTTTCGGTATACAACGCGCAGACGAACAAGGCGTTGACCGGCACCGTGACCGCGCCGGCAACCGTCGAGCTCGATCTTTCTGGAGGCGATACGTTATGAAACGCCTTGCGATGCTCTTGTCGGCAGTGCTGCTGCTGCCGGTCGCGGCGAACGCAGACACGCTGTATGTGGCTCCGCCGCCGGGCGTGGCCGCCGGGCATCCGCTACGTTTGGGCCCCGATCATCGCGCGGCGCAAGTCGGCGATCTCGTTGCGGTGCAGTTCAATTTTGCGGTAACCAGCCAAAGCAACAATGTCGTCACGAACACCAAAGGCTACAATGTTGGACTGGGCGGCGGTACCGGAAACGCGGCGCTTGGCTTCCTGCGTTTTCCGACCTCGATCGGCGGCTCGACCGGTCTGCAAAGCAATCACAGCAAAAACGGCAGCAACGCCTTTATCAGCGCGATGATGGCGCAGGTCGTCGCCGTGCTTCCCAGCGGCGCGATGCAAATCGAAGGCGACCAGCATCTGATCGTCAACGGCCAGGATCAAGTGCTTCACGTGACCGGCTTCGTACGGCCTGAAGACATCGATACGGCCGACACCGTGCTCTCGTCGCGCATCGCGGGGGTGCGGGCGAATTTTAGCGGCGACTTTCAAGATAACAAAGGCTTGATCCGCCGCATTCTGGACGTGCTGTTCTGATGAACGCGCGCAAGATGCTTTCGACCATCGTGGCCGTCGCTCTATTGAGCGGCTCGTTTGCAGCGGCGCCGGCGCGCGCGCTAGACGTTAAAGTAAAAGACATCGCGCACGTCGCCGGGGTGACGGGCAACCAGCTCGTGGGCTATGGGATCGTCAGCGGTCTCAACGGCACCGGGGATTCGACCTCGGTTATCTTCACCAGCCAAACGATTCAAAACGTGCTGCAGTCCTTCGGCCTGTCGACCACGAGTTCGGAAGTGCGCACCCGCGACGTGGCCGCCGTTATCGTCACCTCAACATTACCGCCTTTCGCGCATTCGGGCGACAATGTAGACGTCACGGTTTCCGCAATCGGCGACTCCACGAGCTTGCAAGGCGGAACGCTCGTTCTCACCGAGCTCAAGGCCGCAAACGACCTCGTCTACGCGACCGCGCAAGGTCCGGTCTCGATCGGCGGATTCACCGCCGGCTTCGATGCGGGCAACAGCGTGACGAAGAACCATCCGACCGCCGGCCGCGTACCGAACGGCGCGGTTATCGCGCGCGACATGGTGACGACGCTGCAGACCGGCAACGGTTTTAATTACGTGTTGACGACGCCCGATTTCAAGACCGCGGCGAACCTCGCAACCGTTCTGAACCATCACTTCGGCGGCGGAACGGCCGGCGCGCAGGACGCCGAGACCATTCACGTTACGCTGCCGCCGACCTATCGTAACAATCCGGTGCAGTTCTTGGCCGATGCGAGCGATCTCGAGTTTCGGCAGGACGAACTTGCGAAGGTTGTCATGAACGAACGGACCGGCACGATCGTCTTCGGCGGCGACATCAAGCTCGCGCCGTGCGCGATCGCTCACGGCAACCTCTCGATCACGATCACGCAAAACAACCGGTTCGTACCCGGCAGCCCGTTCTCGGCGGCGACCACTCCGGGCGGCTTGCAGACCAACACGCGCGTCAACGTTCAAGAGAAGGCGCATCAACTGACGTTCATCGCGGGCGCAGCGACGCTCTCGTCGGTCGTGCGCGCGCTCAACACGATGGGCGTCTCCCCGCGCGATCTGATCGCAATCGTTCAAGCCCTTCGCTCTGCGGGCGCGTTACAGGCCGATTTGGAGATTCAGTAGTGGACATCGCAAAGGCCGTCCCACCTGATGGCGCCGCGCCACTAACGCCGGTGCAGCAAAGTGCGTTGAAGCGCTTGCACCAGGCTGCGACGCAGCTCGAAGGCGTGTTTCTCAACATGCTGTTTACGGCCATGCGGCAGACCGTTCCCAAAGAATCGGTCTTCGGCAAGGAATCCGCGGCCGAAGGCACGTTCCAAGAGATGCTCGACCAGCAGCGGTCCGAGTCGATGGCGCAGACCGGCTCGTTCGGGATTGCCAAAGTTCTCGAGCAGCAACTGCGGGCGAGCGTCCTTTCCGACGCCGGCCACGAAGCCAAAACGCAACTTCCGGGGGAGATCCAACCGTGAGCGACAGCTGGGAAGCCTTTTCGCAAGCGCTCCAAGAGGAGTCCGAAAGTTTGGACCGCCTCAACGCGGCCGCGCTCGCACTCACGCAATCGCTGGTGGAATCCGAGGCTGCAACCATCGTCCTCGCCGACCGCGAGCTCAACGCTGCGCGCCAAGCGCACGCAGGCGCCGCCGGCAAACGTCGCGGCATGCAGGCTCGCGGGTTCGGAACGATGACCCTGCAGCAAGTCTGCCAGTTCGCACCGCGCAATCTTACCGGGACGTTCAACCAGCGCTTGTCGGAACTCGCATGCGGTTCGATTTCGCTGGGCATTACGATCACCAACAATAAGGCGCTCATCATGTCGGGACTCGAACGCCTGATGCGCGTTACGGCCAAACTTCAAGCGTCGGTCAGCGACCGGCCGGGCGTCTACAAACGCCGCGGTTACGTTCCGCCGCCAAGCGGCAGCGTTCTGGTGAGTAGCAAGGCATGAGCTTTTTCGGATTGAGCCTGATGGGCAAGTCGCTCGACGCTTTCCAGTATGCGTTGAACGCGACTTCCGACAATATTGCCAACGTGAACACGCCGGGCGCGTCGCGGCAGATCGTCGATCTGAGCCAAGCGCCGGCAATCGTAGGCTCCCCATTCTACGCCGCGCACGGCCCGGGCACGTCGGGCGACGGCGTGACCGTTTCCGACCTGCAGCGCATTCACGCCGATTCGTACGATTCGCTCTTTCGCGGAGCCTCGGCCTCACAGAATTTCTTCAGCGTTCAACAGAACCAGCTCAACGCGTTACAAGGATCGCTCGGAGAGCCCAACGGCGGCATCAACACGCAATACACCGCTTTCCAGACGGCGATCAACCAATTGGTCGCGCAGGCCGGCGGCGGCTCGAGCACGTCGTCGCGCGCGAACGTTTTGGCCCAGGCGCAGGCGCTCACGCAAGCCCTGAACCAAGCCAGCAACACGATCACGATGCAGAAGGCGCAAGTCTTCCAACAGGCAGGCGCGATCGTCACCAAGGCAAACGGGGTGCTCGACCAGATTGCGGCGCTCAACCAGCAGATTCGCGCTTCGACCGCGGTGGGCGACAACCCGAACACGTTCAAAGATCAGCGCGATCAACTCATCGATCAACTCTCGCAATATATCTCGACGCAGACGTCGATCCAGCCCGACGGCTCGACGCTCGTAACCGTGAACGGCCAAGCCCTGGTCAACGACGCGGTCGTGTACCATCTCGCCCAACCCGCAATCGGCACGGCCGCCGATGGCACGCAGACGTTCAAAGTCGATTTCGCAAGCAATCCGCCGGCCGCCGCGAACGCGCCAGGCGTCCCGCTCGGGAGCGGGCAACTCGCCGGGTTCGCCGATCTGTACAACAACAAACTTACAACGTACGGCACGCAGCTCGACAACTTCGCGTCGTCGCTCGCAAACGAAGTCAACCGGGTAACCCAGGCCGGATACGATCAAAACGGCATTGCCGGCCAAGCGTTGTTCCAGCCGATCGTCGCGTCATTGCCGATCACCGCGGGCAATATCAAAGTCGGTATTGCGAATCCCGCACAGCTTCCCGCGGCGCTGGCGTCGACCGCAGCCGGAACGCTCGTCGTGCCGCTCAATTCTGCGAACAACAAAGTCGACACGTCCGCGCAGATTAACAACAATCAAACGTTGGCCAATCCCCCGGCCGCAGCCGGCACGACCGGAACGCTTACCGTTACGGTGGACGGCGCGGCTCAGACGTTCGCGTACTCGTCGGTAGCCGGGGGCAATGCCGACACGATCGACAATTTCATTTCGAACTTCAACGGCGCGCATCTGGGCGTATCGGCGTCATTCGACGTCCCCTCGCAACGCGTCGTATTTGCGCGCGATCCGGCCAATACCGACTTGACGCATCGCGCGGCGCAAGGCGCCAACCCGACGACGCCGGGATTCACTATTGCCGAGTTGCCGGCGCCTACCACCGGCGCCGGGATCTTGGCGGCGGTAGGAGCCGCGGGCATCGACAGCGTCCCGCAGAGCTCCGCAAATGCCTTCGGCGCGAGCGACAACGGTGCGGCCAACGCGCTGCTGAAAATCTTTTCCGCGAACGTCGGCGTGCCGGCGCTGCAAACCGTGAGCGCGACGGCGGTCGCCGCCCCGGGCATAAACACGATCGCGTTGCCGGCAGGGCCGCCCCCTGTCAACAACGTTCGCGTGGGCGACGTCTTGACCATCGACGCGGGGACGGCCAATCAAGAGAACGTCGTGGTGTCGGCGATCAACATCAACGGTGCGGGCGTTGAGTCCATCACCGCGACCTTCGCCAATGCCCACATTGCTGCCGGGTTTTCCGTCTCCTCGGCGCAAACGCAAAGCCTGGGGCAGTATTACGGTCAGACAGTTACGCAAATCGGCCTCGATGCCCAAACGGCGATCACGGGTACGCAAACCCAAACGAACCTGACCAAAAACATCGATCAGGTTCGCCAGAGCATCGACGGCATCAATATCGACGAAGAAACGCAAAACCTCATCAAGTACCAGAACGCCTATCAAGCGGCGGCGCGCACGATCAACGTGCTCGACTCGCTGCTCAACACGGTCGTTAATTCCCTGGGCATCGTGCATTAAGGCAAGGAGGCTGACCAATGCGCATCGCGACCTCGACCATCTATAACAATCAGTCCGCGTCCATCGACGACCTCGTCTCGCAGCAACAACAGTACGGCGCGACGCTCTCGAGCGGCAAACAGGTCAACGTGCCTTCGGACGACCCGACGCAAATCGCACAAGACTTGAGCGTGCGTACGGCAATCGCGCAGGGCAATCAAACGTCCTCGAACGTGCAGAGCATCTCCGCGGAACTGACGACCGTCGACAGCGCGCTGTCCTCTCTTTCGAGCGTCATGCAGAAGGCGCGATCGTTGGCCGTGCAAGGCGCAAGTAACGCGCTCAGCCCCGCGCAACAGCAAGCCATCGCAAACCAAGTCGACGGACTGCTGCAACAGGCAATCGGTATCGCCAACACGCAGTACGCCGGCAAATACGTTTTCGCCGGAACCGCCAATCCGCAGCAGAAACCGTTGCTTACCAGCGGCCAGCCGGTCTCCGGCGTTACGTTCAACGGAAACTTGAACGCGCAGTCGCAACAGCTGAATAATGGTCAGACGATACAAACCTCGCTCACCATTCAACAGGCGTTTAACTATCAATCGACCGACGGGTCACCCGACGTCTTTCAAACGCTGATCACGTTGCGCGACACGCTATCGAGCGGCGCTGTGGTCGACGCAAGCGCGGCTGCCATAAACAAGCCGAGCACGTCGCTGATCGGCACGCCGGTGGCTCCGGCTACCTCGAGCCTGCTCAGCTCGGCGAATTTTGCGACGCCGCTACAGACCGACTCGACCGGTTCGGCGTCCTTCACGATCGCATCGGGTCTGGACCCGAACGGCACGACGTTCACGTTTACGCCGGCCAGCACGATTCAAAATGTCGTAACGGCGATCAACGCACAAACGGCAACGACCGGCGTGAGCGCCACGTTCGACAACCACGCCCAAAAGCTGATCCTCACCGGCGCCGGATCGTTCCAAGTCAAGGACGCTCCGAGCCCGGGCGCGACGAATGCCGGAAACTTGGTGGAGGTATTCGGCGTACAACCACAAGCCGACGTCGTGAGCAATCTCTCGCGACAAATCGGCGACCTCGATACGGCGCTCGCCGGCGTCGTAAATTCGAGATCGGTACTCGGCGGAAACATTCAAACGATCACGAGTATCGGCGACGCGACGGACTCACAGGTAGTTAACAATACCAAGGTGCAGTCCGGAATAGAAGATGCCGATATTGCTAAGGTGATCTCCCAGTTTTCGCAGACGCAAACCGCCTTGCAAGCAGCATACGGAACCACCACCCGCCTAGAAGGCAAAACACTCTTCGACTACCTGCCATAAAGAGATAAAACTGGGGGCCCGCGCCGGCGCGCAGGGCCGTCGCAATAAAACTGGGGGCCCGCGCCGCGAAGTGGCGGCGGGGGCGCGCAGTACGGTTTCCGGCGCGCAGTGCCGGAAACCGAACGCAGTGCCAGCGACGGCGCGTAGTGCCGTCGCCTTCAAAAGGAGCCACGATGGAGGTTTGCCAAGTGAACAGACTCGAGACGAAGCGGTTCGGCGAGGTCTCGTTCGTCGATTCCGAAACGATCGAGTTCCCGTGGGGCCTGCCGGGCTTCGCGGAACTGCGCAAATTTCTGGCCCTCTCGCTGGCGGAGCAGCCAAATTTCGTGTGGTTGCAATCGATCGACGATCCGAACGTAGCGCTGCCGTGCTCGGATCCCTGGCAAATCTTTCCGGACTACGATCCGAAGCTTCCCGGCTACGCGAAAGCGGCGCTCGAGCTGGAGCAACCCGACGATTTCACGATCCTCTGCGTCGTCGTCGTAACCGAAGAGGCGCACGAGATGACCATGAATCTGATCGCACCGGTGATCGTCAACTTGAAGACCCGTCGCGGGCGCCAGATCATGCTCGAGAATTCGGGGTACGCGGTCCGCGAGCCCATTCCACGTAAGGGCGCCGACGCCAAAACGGCATAACCTGCCCTTCCTCCTTCCCAGCCCGGTAGGGACTAAAGTCTATTCCGGGCGGAAGGCCGCGCGCATGCGGCGGTGTAAAATTCGGTGCATCAGACCAAGGCGAGAGAGCTCCACAACCCTCCCTCTCGCCGTCGCCAAGGAGGGCACCGATGCTTGTCCTGAGCCGTAAAGTCAACCAATCGATCATGGTGGGCGATAACGTCCGCGTCGTGGTCGTTGCCGTCGATCGCGACCAGGTCAAGCTTGGCATCGAAGCGCCCCGGGAAATCGCCGTTCATCGCTCGGAGATATATGAAGAGATCCAGCGTTCGAACCGCACGGCGGCGGGAGCCCCGCCCGAGCCGGAAGGACAGCCGGCCGTCGTCACCCCCGCGACGTTGCAGCCTCGTAAAAAATCTCCCAAGCCCCACTAACTACC
Organism: Vulcanimicrobiaceae bacterium; assembly: GCA_036559125.1. Classification (GTDB taxonomy): domain Bacteria; phylum Vulcanimicrobiota; class Vulcanimicrobiia; order Vulcanimicrobiales; family Vulcanimicrobiaceae; genus JALYTZ01. The sequence goes on along the minus strand of DATBTT010000010.1, from coordinate 14,406 downwards.
GCTAAAGTCGAGCCCCTCGCATACCGATAAGGTCTGAGAAGGGGACAGGACGTCTCCCTTGACTAGTCACTCACACGCCACGTGTGATTCATGGAGGAAAACATGTCGCAAGGTCTGAGCATCGCCAACAATCTGTTGGCCAACAACGTTCAATACAACCTCACCAAGAACCAGGAATCGCTGAAGAACACGGTCACGCAGCTCTCCAGCGGTCTTCGCATCAACTCGGCAGCGGACGATCCGTCCGGTCTTGCCATCGCCACGAACCTGCAAACGCAGGTCGACGGCTTCCAGCAAGCTTCGCAGAACGTCCAGGACGCAAACAACGCGGCGGCAGTCGCCGAGGGCGCGCTCCAGACGACGACCGACATTCTGCAGCGCATTCGCGGCCTCGCCGTGGAAGCGGCCTCCGACGTCAACAGCCCGTCGGACAAGAACAACCTGCAGGCGGAAGTCTCGCAGCTCTTGCTCGAAGTCAACCGCATCTCGCAAAACACGAACTTCAACGGCCAACCGCTGCTCGACGGCAGCCACTCGGGCTTCCAAGCCTATGTGAGCGCCAGCGACACGATCACGTCGAACGCGGTTCTGGCAAGCGCCGGAGCCGGCGGAAGTGCCGGTAACCTCGTCGCCGGTGTCTCGCAGACGGCGTCGTTCAATACGACCACCGCCGGTGCGACCGACGGTACGATCGAACTCGCCGTCGTGAACACGGGCAGCACCTCGACCGGAACGACGGTCGGCGTGCAAGTCACGTTCATCGACAGCGCAACGCAAACGGTTTCCGTCATCGGCGGAGCCGGCTTCACCTTCGCGGCCAACGCCACGGTGACGGTCGACAACCTGATCATCACGCTCGGCAACGTGACGTCGCCGGATTCCGGTACGACGTCCTATGTCAAGGTCAGCCAAGCCGTCGCGGCATCGACCAATGCGAACGCGCCGGCCCTGAACATCCAGTCGGGCGCCAACGAGGGCGACACGGTCCAGATCGGTATTCAAGCCACCAACGCACAAACGTTGCGCATCTCGAACATCAACCTGGCCACGACCTCGGCGAACAACCCGTCGATCGGTGCGGAAGACGCGATCGGTCAGATCGACAACGCGCTCAACATCTTGCTCGGCCAACGCGCCCAGCTCGGTGCAGTCATCGTTCGCCTCAACGAAGATGCGAACAACAACAACGTCGCTGCAGTCAATCTGCAGGCCTCGGAGTCCTCGATCCGCGACCTCAACGTCGGCGCGGCGACGACCCAGTTCACCAAGCTCCAGGTTCTCACGCAAGTCGGCACCTCGGTCTTGGCGCAATCGAACGCGAACGCCCAATCGGTTCTCGGCCTCTTCCGCTAATAACGGAAACGGTCGTCCTTCGACAGGCTCGTTCTTCGACGGGCTCAGGATGACGGAAGGGAAGGGGCTCGCTACGGCGGGCCCTTTCTTTTATTTGTGGTTATGTTAAGTGGCTAACCTGGTGCGGACGGCGTGCCGATGTAGGTAGAGATGCCAGTTCGCGTACGTTCGAGCCGCCCCGCCCACGCGCCGGCCGCCCGCCAAACCAGCGCCATACCGTTCGGTTTGCCTGTCCCGCCACGCGACTGCGTGCAAAAACCGGCCGGCTTGAGCCTCTGCATGATCGTCAAAGATGAAGAGCGATTTCTCGAACAGTGCCTGCAAAGCGTTGCCGGTATGGTGGACGAGATCAACATCGTCGATACCGGCTCGACGGATCGCACTGTCGAAATAGCGGAGCGCTTCGGAGCGCGAGTCGAGCACCGTCCCTGGCGAAACGACTTCGGCTGGGCTCGCAACGAGTCGCTGGCGATGGCCACGAAACGCTGGATCATTCAGCTGGACGCGGATGAAGAACTGGTACCCGGATCCGGCGAGGCGTTAGCGCGCATCAAGACGGCTCCCGCGCATACCACCGGTCTGTGGATCCGGTGTATCAACCGCTCCGATCAATATCACGGCAGCGGCGAAATGTCGCACGCGGTCACGCGCGTGTTTCCCAACAGCGAGCGGATTCGCTTCACCGGCGCGATCCACGAATTCGTCAGCCTCGACGGAGGGGCGCGCACGATCGACTCGGTCAACAGCGACGTTAAAATCGTGCACCATGGGTACCTCTCGGACGTCGTGGCGGGCCGGAACAAATTCGCGCGCAATTTGGAAATTATCGAAGCGGCGATCGAAGCCGAGCCGGATGAAGCATTCCACTGGTACAATCTCGGCGTTACGACCTATCTGCAAGGCAACGGCGATCGAACAGCCGCCGCCTTCGAACGCATGTGGGAGCTTTGCAAGGACGAGCCGCGTGGTTTCACTCCCAACGGCCTGCAGATATGGGCCGATACGCTCAACGAGCGACTCGGGGATCCGAAAAAAGGTTTGGAAATCGCGACGCGTTGCCTGCGGTACGCGCCACGCTACGCCAACGCGCACTTCTCGGCGGGTAAGTCGCTTATGCTGCTCGAGCGCTTCGAAGAATCGCGTGCGATGTACGAAGCGGCAATTGCCGACGGCGCTCACAATGCACGGCAATTCGTCGTGGACGACGAGGTCCCGACGTGGAAAGCGCAGTCCGAGATCGGCGCTACCTTCGTGATTCAGGGTGACGACGCCAAGGCTCTGGAGTGGTTCGAGCGCGGTCTGGCAAATCGCCCGAACGTCGCTCCGCTGCGGCTCAATCGCGCGCGCGCGCTCGAACGCGTCGGGCGGATCGTCGAGGCCGAAGCTGCATTTCGTTTGCTGTACGACGATCTTCGCGACGAGCAGGCCACGCTCAACCTCGTAAACTTTCTTCTACGTCAACCCGGCAAAGAATCCGGTGCAATTTCGGTCGTGGAGGAGATGTACCAGAAGCTGGATACCTATCCGGCGGTCACGCTCCTCATTGCTGCGGCGGCAGTCGTGCAGCGACTTGGCATCGGCGACGGAGAGCGTCATTTACGAATGGCTCTCGACCTCGCGCCGGGTTGGGCCGACGTCCTCAATCCGCTCGAATCGATTTACGCGCAACGCGGAGATTCAGCTTCGATCGAGACCCTGCGTGCGGCCGAGCGCGAAACCCAGCCGATCCATGCCGCCGATTATTTGCGCCGTTCGCAATTGCGTCTGGCGGAACGCGCGTACGAAATGGCGCTGGAGATGGCCAATGCCGGACTACAAGCGTTTCCAAATAACGGCCTCTTGAGTTACAACGCCGCAATCGCGTCGATCAACCTCGATCGCAAAGATGAAGCGCTACGCCACCTCACGTGCATCGGAAAAACCGACGGTGCCGCGTACGTGCAGGGAGCGTACCTTCGGGCCGTCGTGCTTCGCGAACTGGGACGGCCCGCGGAGGCATTGGAGGCCGTCGATGGAGTGCTCGGCGAGGAAGAAGGACATGTGGACGCAACGCTTTTGCGGGCGGCGCTGCTCGAACACATGACCCGAAGCGACGAAGCTGAGGCCGCGCTGTTGGCGCTGATGCCGGCCGCCAAGCAACGCGTAGGCGTCGAATTGGCGGGGCTCTATCTGCGCACCGGCCGCGTCGCCGACGCGAAGCGGATCGCCGAAGAAGCGCTCGCATAAAGCGCTCGCCCGTGCTCTACTCGATCGTCGTTTCCACCTTCGAACATCCCGACGTCTTACGCGCATGCCTGGAATCGCTGGAAGCGGAGACCGCCGGCAACCAGGACGTGCAAACGATTCTCGTTCCGGACGAGCCCTGCGTTGCCAAAGCGTTCAATGCCGGAGCGCGGAGCGCGCACGGACGTTTCCTTATATTCGTAAAGCCGAACGTGCGGGCCCATCCGGGATGGCTTGGAGCGCTACGTGCCGCGGCCCAAGATGGTGCAGGCGCGGTCGGTGCGCGGGTCTTGGCTGCGGACGGTACGATCGCGCATTGCGGGTTTGTGGCGTACCCGGCGGCGATGGGGTTTGCCGACGTGACGTTTGCCGACGATCTGCGCGGTCTTCGCGCCGACGACGTGCGCGGGATGGCTCGCCGCGAGGTTCAGGCCGTCAGCGACGCATTGCTGTTGACGCCGAAAGCTGCGTTTGAAGAAACCGGCGGCTTCGATGAAGCATATTGCGACGGCGGGGAAGACATCGACTATTGCTTGCGGGTACGAGCGCGCGGGATGCGCGTAATTGTCGAACCCGCAGCATCCGTAACGGAACTCCCAAGCATGCGCCGGGAGCGCGTCGCCGAAAAAGCCGCAATGCTGGCGGCCCGCTTGCAAGGCCGCGTGACGATCGATTGTTATGACGCCGCGATGACACGTGGCGAAATAGTGCGGCAAATGCCCATCGTAAGCCGCAAATTGCCCGAGTGGAAGGCTTCGCCGGTTCCACCGGTTCGCGTTATTGTCTACGGCGAATCCGCTGATTGCGCAAGGCCAGCAGGGTCGGCGCTTCCCGCAAATACCACGCCCGTCGCGGAAATTTTGCAGTGCGCCGCGCTCGATGCGGTTCGCTTCGTGCGCGAGAGTATGGAGTTGCGCGGCGACCGGTACTTGGCCGTGGTCGATGCGCGGACGGCTCTGGAGCCGGGATGGCTTGATGCGATGCTCAAGGAGCTTACCTTCGATTCGCGCCGCGGGGCAGTACGCGCGCCGGGGTGCACGTTGCTGGCGTTACGGAAATTTCCAGGCCACCATCGCCTGGCCGACGGCATCTCGCTAGAGCCGGCCTTGGCAGAGTTTCTCGCGCAGGCATGGCGTCTCTTCGGCATAGCCACGCACGGGCTCGCGCCGTCGCACGGAGGGGATGCTTGCGCACTGGAGAGCGCGCTGCGGACGCGCGCGCCTCAATCGCGCGGCCTCGTGTCGATCGTCACCCTAAGTTGGAACGCGCCGCAGTTTACGAAACTGGCGATCGAGTCCATACGCGCGCACACCCCGCAGCCGTACGAGATTATCGTGGTCGACAACGGCTCGCGCCGGGAGACGACGGATTGGCTGAAGACTCTCGATGACGTGCGCGTTATTTTCAATGCGGAGAACCGCGGCTTCGCTACCGGCAACAATCAGGGTTTCGCGGCCGCACGCGGCGAGCGCATCGTCATGCTCAACAACGACGTTATCGTCACCGAAGGCTGGCTCGAGGGTTTGCTCGCCGCGTTCGATCGAATCCCGGGATTGGGCGTCTCCGCGCCGCGCAGCAATCGCGTGGCGGGCCATCAGCAATTGAACGATTGTGCGTATGCGGACATCCCCGCGATGCACGCGTATGCGGCGCAGCGGCGCGAGCGGCTCAGAGGATCGGGCTATCTGACGGAACGGGCCATCGGGCTGTGCCTGTGCATCGACCGCACCGTGCTCGACGAGGTCGGCGGGATCGATCCGCGTTATGCGATCGGCAACTTTGAAGACGACGACTTTTGCATGCGCGTACGCGCCTGCGGATACAAAATATACGTCTGCGACGACGTGTTCATTCATCATTTCGGAAGCCAAAGTTTTGCGGCCAACAACGTCGACTGGTCCGCGACGATGCAAGCAAATTGGGAAAAGTTCGCACAGAAGTGGGGTTATCCCGAAAAGGTGCTCGGCGGCAGCTACGATCCGAGCCGCGCTATCGTGGGGGGTTTCGACCGCTCCCGGCACTACGTTCCGCTACCGGTTCTCGAGACGGATGCGCCGGAACCCGAGCTTGAGATTCCCAAGACCTATCGCGTGATTTTTGCGGCGTCGGTTGAAGGCGAAGTCGATTGGAACGAGGTCGGAACGTTCGTCCGCAAATATTTGCGCACGTTTTCGGCCGGCGACGAAGCCTTGCTTGCGATCGCCGCGCACGGTGCGTTGGACGCACGCTCGATCGGCGAACGCGTTCGACGTTTCGTCGAGAAGGCAGGCGTCGCGCGCGGGTGTGAGGCCGACGTCGAGATCAGCGATGAGCCGGACTTGAAGGCATGGCTCGAGCAGTTACCGCACGCGCAGGTGTTGGCCATCGGCGGATCCGCAATCGCGGAGCGGACTGATGCGCCGATGTTGCCGGATCGCAGCCCGAGCGGCATGCGCAGGGCGTTGGCGCAAGCCGCTGCGGTAACGGCATGAAACGATCGCATCGCTTGTACGAACCGCTGCTGCAAACGATCGACGCGGCGGCGCTGAAGGACCTGGCACGCCTCGAAACGCTCGTAGCAGCACGTTTCGAACCCGGCATACGCCAGGGCATGCCGATCGGGCTCGTAGATCTGGTTTTTGCGCGGGACGACGCATTCGCGCTCGCACCGCTGATCGTCGTCGACCCTGCAATGCTCATCGAGCGCGAAGACGATCCGTTCGTATGGCCGCATACGATCGAATCGATTCTCGACGACGCGGTGCTGGACTCGATCGGCGAGTTTCTTTACCCGTGGCTATACTCGCGCAGCGTAACGCACGATCTCTGCCGCGAAGATGTCCGCGTATTCCAAAGCGCGTACGCTCCGACCCTCGAACGCGCTCGATCGGCGGGTTTTCTCTGCGCGTGCTCGTACGCCGTAGCGATCGGTGGCGCTGCCCCCGCCTTGTACGCCCGCCGGCACGCTGCGCGCCGTCGCGTTGGGGTCGCTTCGCATCGCTGTGCGGCCGCGGCGCACGCGCTCGACGCGCAGGCGGCCGATCTTGCGGTAGATTTGGGAAGCGCCGAATTGAACGTATTTGCGGCTCAGTGGTATCGCAGCGACCGCTTCCGGACTATCGCGCCCGAAGAGCGCTTCGACGTTTGGATATCTCCGGGCGATGCGACCCGGGTCGCAGCCGTGCGGGTCACCACCGATGGCGTTCCCGATGCTTTCCACGCGGTGTCGTGCGCCCGGACGATTCCATTGACCGCGATTTTGGCATTCGACGAAACCGACGCGAGTGCGACGCCGGCCTTTGGCGTGCACGTGGCCGAATCTGTCCGGCCGCGCGAACTACTGATTGAAGCAGTTTCCAGCACCGGCGGCTCCGCGGGGCGCATAGCCCTCGGGGCTCGACGCACTCTGTGGAGCGCGCCGGACGCCGACACCGACGACGTGCTCACCTTGAGTGGGCGACTGCGTGGCGAAGGCTTCACGGTGGACGTCGTCGCCGCAGGCGATGATGTCGACGCTTACGATCTCGTTCACGTGTTCGGTCTGCTCCATGCAGAAGAATCGCTCGCGCTCTTGGAGCGTGCCGGCGCGGCCGGAAAACCGACCGTCTTAACGCCGGCGCTTGAGGACCTCGGCGCGTTCGGCGTTTGGGGTACTGCGGCGGCCTGTTCGGTCTTTGCGACGACGTACGATCAGCGAGAACTCGCGCCCTATCTGGGCTTTCTTGCGGCCCACGCGCTCCATTTGCCGGGAATGAATGCGCGGGAGCGGCACGAACCCCGCGCCGGCTTCGACGCGGCGGCTCGGGCGGCGCTTTCCCGTGCCGACGTCGTCATCGCCGGCTCGCCGGCCGAAGAACGCCTGCTGCGCGAGCAGTATGCCCGGGAGGGTCCGGTCTTCGTCTGCGGTCCCCACTTAGACGCGATGGCGCCGCTCGAACGGGTCGAGCATCTGGTCGGGCAAGATCCCTTCGTACTGCTGCACGCCCCGGTAGAGCCGCGATGCAATCAAATCATCGTGGCCCTGGCGGCGCGATCTGCCGGTCTTCCGCTCGTCATAGCGGGCCCGGTCGTGGACGCCCCGTACGCCGAGTTCGTACGCGAGGCGGCCGGCGACCGCACCATCTTCATTCCGGAAGCCACTCTCGCACAAGTTCGGGCGTTCTACCCTCGCGCGCGAGTCTTCGTAGACGCAGCTTGGATCGGGACGGGCTTGCACAGATTAGCCTACGCGGCCGCGTCCGGATGTGCGTTGGTCTCCGCCGGGACGCGCTACGCAGCGGATCTCTGGCGCTCGGAGATTTGGGAGGTCGATCCGGCCTCGGTCGATTCGATGGCCGCAGGCATGCTTGCTGCCTGGTCCGCGGCTCCGGGTGAGGCGCGCGCCAGGGCCGAACGCGTGGCACGTTGCTGCGACCCGGCAGCCGCTCTGATCGCGACGGTCTCGGCATATGCGGTGGCCCAGTCCGCCTCGCTAAATAACCTGGCCCTCCCCGCCGAAATTCAATTATAGGAATAGGAGGACGAACATGGACGTTACGAGCCTTGCCGGGTCGTCGTCTGCCACGCCGCAGGCCACCGGACAAGCCGCAGCAACCCCTGCGGACCGAAGCACGGCGCCCGCACCGTCGCAGGACCCCAAACAACCCGAGAACGTTCCCATGATCGACGCGATCGCGAAAATCTTTGGCGATCCGGGTCAGCCTCATTCGGTTTCCTTGAACGTCTCGTACCGGGTGACGCACAATCCCAACGACATCGTGACCGTTTTCAGCGATCCGAAAACCGGTCAAGAAGTCGCGCAATTTCCCGCCGAGATCGTCATACAAATGGCGGAGTTTTTCGATAAATATTCCGGCATAACGCTGGATAGCAGCGTTTAGGGCTTAGGAGAATTTATGGCAGGCAGCGTTCCCGGAAGCAGCACCCCTCCGATTTCCTTTCCCGGCATCGCCTCGGGGATCGACTACAATTCGATCATCCAGAAGTTGACGTCCATCACGCTGGCTCCGCAAGCGCAGCTCAACGCGCAAGTGGCAACGCTCAACGCCGGCAATCTCGAACTGATCAAGATCAACGGATTGCTCGCCTCCGTACAGGACGCGCTGACTGCGCTTTCGCAACCGAATATTTATGCGGCATTCAGCGCGACCTCTAGCGCGACGAACGTCGCCACCGCCGCGAGCATCCCCGGCGGAAGTCCGACGCAAGGCACGTACGTCATCCAGTCGACGCAGACGGCAAGCTCGACGCAGGTAGTGAGCGACACGGCGGTCGGCCACAGCGAACGCGACCTCATTGGGTCGCCGGCTGCCGGCTCGGACACCGTACCCCTGGCGCAATCCTATGCGGCGATCACGCCGACGAACGGTTCGGGATCGGGCGGCGGCCAAATCACCATTAACGGCGTCAGCGTTAAGTACGACGTGAACACGCAGTCGATCGACACCATTCTGGCAAACATACAAGCCCAGGTTCGCGCGGGTAGCGGCGATGCTTCGTTCACGATCGGCTTTGCCGGCGCAACGGACAAAGTCAGCATCACCGACGGCGCCCATCCGATCGCCCTGGGCGCGGCCAACGACTCCGGAAATTTGACCGACGTCCTTCGCTTGACGCAGGCGCAAATCACCAACACCGGAACCTCAGGTTCGGTCACCGGGACGGCGGGAGTCGGCGGCATCAATCAGGCGGCGAATTTTAATTCCGCGAGTAACGCCGGCTTCGTGACGCCGGTGACTTCGGGAACCTTCACGATCAACGGCGTTCAGATTACGGTCGACACGTCCCAAGACAATCTCAGCAACGTCATTACGCGCATCAACAGTTCGGCCGCCGGCGTAACGGCGTCGTACAATGCGGCAACCGGCCAGATCACGCTTTCGAACAAGAACTCAGGCCCGCAGAGCATCGTTTTGGGCGCGGGGGGCGACTCGAGCAACTTCCTAAGCGCGTCCGGGCTCGTCGGCGGCGCGGCGCAAACCATCGTTGGATCGCAGTCCAAGGTGGTCGTGCAGCAACCAAATGGCGCGACCCAAACCGTGTATAGCAACAGCAACACCGTTACGACGGCCATTCCCGGAATCCAGATTAACCTCCTTAGCAGCGGCAACACCCCGTTCGAAATTACGGTCGGGCCCGATAATTCGCAGGTAGTCAACGCGCTCACCAGTTTCGTGTCGGCGTACAACGCGACGATCGGCGAAATCAATACTGCCACGGCGGCCCCCATCGTCGTGAGTTCGCAAAACAAGCAGCTGCCGGGCACGCCTGCACAACAATATGCCGGCGGAGTTTTGTGGAACAATTCGGATATTAAAAGCGTCAAGGACCAGCTCGTTTCGTACGTGAGCGGCTTGTTTCAAGGTGCTGCAGGCAAGCGAATTTCGCTCTCCTCAATTGGCGTGCAGCTCGACAGTACGTTCACGCAAGTAACGGTCAACGCGCAGAGCACGACGAGTCCGGTCGGATCTCAGCAACTCAACGGCACCGACGGCGAGTTGCAACCTCTGGACACGACCCAGTTGGCGGCGGCGCTGCAAGCCGACCCATCATCGGTTCAAAGTTTGTTCAACGGCAAACAAGGGTTCGTCAGTCAGCTGGGTTCCTATCTGACCGGCGTTACAGGTCTGCCGACGAACGTGTCGAGCGGTTTGCTCGGGAATATTCCGCGCGTCTCGGTCATTCAAGGATTCGAGAATGTCAACAGCGCCCAGATTCAGTCGATACAAGAACAAATCCAGCAAATCCAAGCCAGCGCAACCGCTCAGGGCGATGCTCTGCGCGCGCAGTTCGTCAACACCGAAACGCAGCTTGCGGGTTACCAGTCGTTGCAGCAGCAGTTGACCTCGTTCTTCAAAGGGAATTAAGGCGTCGTCTCTGATGAAACGCTCGGTAGAACAGCACTATCTCGAAACGTCGATCGCGACTGCCTCGAAGGAAGATCTCATCGTAAAGATCTTCGACGTCCTCATAAATTCGTCGACCCAAGCGCTCGAAAAGCTGCAAAACGATCCGAGCGATATCGAAGGAATCCACAAACATTTGCTGCGAGCTCAACGTGCGCTGTGTTTGTTGATGGGATCGCTCGACATGGAAGTCGGCGGCGACATTGCGAAGAACTTGTTCCGCGTCTACGAATTCTGGCACCACGAACTCGTGATGGCCAACATGCAAAAGAGCGCGCTACGAATAGAGCGCCTGTTGCCCGACTTTAAAGAGTACCGAGAAATGTGGGGCAAGGCGATCGTCGAGTTCAAGTCGATGCAGCGCGGCGCCACGAAGGTTCCGGCGCGGTACGCTCCCGAGCCCTCCGGAACCGGCGGTTTTGTCGCAGTTGGCTGAGTTCGGGACTCGCGAAGCGATTCTCGTGGAGTTGGATGCGATCGAGGCCCTGTGCGCCGGGATGGAGCGCGCATTGATGGGGCAGGATTGGGCGCGCATGGACGGCCTTGTCGCGGATTCCCGACGCGTCACGCACGCGTTGGAGAATGCCTACGCGGCCGCAGCGCCGGTTCGCGACGAGCTTTTTGATGCCGAGGTATTGCGCCGATTGCGCTCGGTGGACGCCGTTCGCCGAAATCAGATGGGGCGCTTGCAATATTTTCACGATGCGGTCGGCGACCGGCTGCAGTTATTAGGACGCGCGAAGAATGCGCTGCGCTCGCTAGGGAAGCCGAAGACCCCAAAATCGCGGCTCGGCTCGCTCGATCAACTGAGCTAAACCGGCTCGTCGCCGGAATAGACGTACTCAATGGTCGTGCTTTCGTGCGCTTCGCGTGCCTCGGGAACGTCGTGCGCCAACGGAATCAATGCCGGTTTGCCATCGGGCAGCGACACGGTCATCCGAGGACTTTCGGTTTGCGCGGCCGTCTCGGGCCGCTCCGGAAACGTTCGACCGCTGGCGCGGTCGTAGTGACCGCATCGAACTCCGGAATGCAGCATGACCCGCCGGTTTACAGCGCGGAGGGCGGCGCAAAACAAATAATCCTCGTTACAGATACGCACTCTTCCGGCGCGTTCTTCGATGAATATCTGGGCGCCGAAAAATGGGCGCTTCAGTTCGTGCAGTACCGATCCGCGGATGAGCACGCACCCGAACCCGACGCCGTCAACGTTTACGGCCGTGCGTCCGTCGAAGCCCGGCGTGTACGCGGAGGTCGTACGAGCGGCATCCCAGCCGCTAACGGCCATTGGGCGCAAACCGTCGCGGGAATAGTAGAGCGCGCCGACGAGCCCGATGCGGTCGTCGCCGGCGATGACGTCGTAGAGTCGAACGAGCGCGTCGGTTGGCAACACCATGTCATCGTCGATCATCGCGATGAAATCGGCCCCGATTGCGAGCGCGGAGCGCAGAATGACCTCGCGTTGTGCGGGGACGAAGTTTCCGCTGACCGTTCGCCGCTCCATCGTCGTGACCGCTGCAGGCAAACGTAACGCGGCCAGTGACTGTAGGAACGGCGCCGCCGGCGAACCCGCAGTCGGAATACCCATGAGAAGTTTCACGAAGCGAAGAGCGCCAGCAGCGTAGAGATCAGTCGCCGCGCAGCCGTATCGAGCGTGTCATCGTTCGAGAAGAGCAAACCGGTCGTTCGATCGATGCGCATCCGCACGAAAAAGCGTTGTAGTTGGGTCGCGCTTACTTGAGAATAGTTGCGCAACGCGTCGTCGGCTGCCGTGTGCTGCCATTGCAGTACGACGCGCTGGGCCTGCAGTGCGAGTGCGAATTGACGCGCTTTGGTAAAGTCCCAGCGCGCGCGTTCTTCGTGCATTTTCCGCAGCACTGCGCAGGCGGGGCCGGATATCTCGCATTCCAGAGCGACGACGCGCGGATCGTCCGCCGGCACCGGCGCCTGCGCAGGGGCGGGCCGCAATTCATCGAGACGCACGTCGAGTTTTCCCGCGTACTCCGCTATCGGTTCTTTCTTGCCGAGCTTTTCGTGCAGCACGATGCGCTGCAGCAGTTGCCCTTGAGCGTCGAGGTGGGCTTTGATACCACCGATGTCCGCACCTGACGCGGTTCGGCTGCACGATAGCGCGCCTCCGAGCATGAAATGATTGAGAAGAGTAGGCGGCTTGGTACCGTTGAATATGCGCTCGAAATACGAGAGCGAGAGCCGGTCAATTTGCCCGAAGAGCATTACCGTGTCGGGGACGCGCGGCGCCGCGGGTGCGGGCTCGGGTTCGGGCTCGGATTTGGGTTCTGGTTGCGAATCGGACCGTGCTGTCGTGACTCCCACGGGTGCGAGCGCCGCATCGGCGGCTTCGTGAACCAACTGCTCCTCGTCGTCCAGTTCGTAGAATGGTTTTGCATCGGCGGATGCGGAAGGCTCTTCCGTCAGCACGGCAGAGCGGGCGACTTCGCCTGCGAAGCTGGTGGCAGCTCCGGACTTGCGCGAGACTGCAAGGGATTGCGCACCTAAAATCGCCGCATCGCGCGCGCTCGCTGCGGGCGCGAGTAGGAGGTCGTTGTTCCCGAGCCGGACGCTTATTTTCCACAAGAACGTCACGCGCGATTTGGGTGCGATGGACGCGACGAGCGTGCCGCCTTCAAATAATTCATCGGCGGCATCGTCGAGTTGCGGGCGGCCATCGCGAACGAAGGAGCCGTTGCGATAGGTTGCTGCACCGGGGAGCGGTACGCCGATGCGCACGTCGTGCGCTTCCTGCACGCCGTCATTCGCCAGGCTGAGCGAGACGGTAACGACGGCGCCGGGAATGACGCCGGCGGCCGGGCTGGCCGTCAATTCAACGACGATCACGGCGCTCGCAGCGGGCGTTTCCGGCACGGTTGCCAGGCTTTCGGCGGCGCCGTGCAAACCCGATTCCCACGTGGTTCGTGGGCGCGCCTCGACGCCGAGTGCGGCGCGCTGCAACTCGACCAGCCGCATGTCCGCACTTTCGTCGAACTCCGGATTGTGTTTCATTTCGCAGGGCGCAGCCGGGTAAAGAGGCGGCTAAAAAATCCCGGAGGGCGCTGCGTGCTCGTAACGGGTTCGGACGGAAGCTCGGCGGGAACGACTGGCGGAGCGGGAATGCCGCGCATGACCATCGCGCTGCGCACGTGATCTTCGCGAACCAGCGTGCTTGCGCGGTCCGCGGCGGCCTCCATCGAAAGATGACCGAGCATAGTGAGGCGGCGCGCCAGTCCGCCGGATCCGTTAGCGAGTAACTCGCGCGCTTCCGGCGTGAAAATCTGGTTGGTCCCCGCGCCGGCGCGCGCCAGCCGGAAATCGAGAATCGCTCCGGACATTGCCGCGTCCAATGGTTCGAGCCTGATCCAGCCGTCGACGCGGTCGCCCAGGTTTGCCCGCTCCACTATTCGGGCTTCGAGTTCGGTCTGACCAAAGAGCAGAATATTGAGAAGCTTTTTCTGCGGCACGTGATAGTTGAGCAGAAGACGAAGCGCTTCGAGGTTCGCATCGCTTAGCGTTTGCGCTTCGTCAATTGCTAAGACCAGCGTGCGGTTTTCCAAAACCGCCGACTCGAAGAAGAAGTTTTTGAGTGCGTTCTTGAGCGACGCGCTCGATCGCGCCGGCAGCGAAAGACCGAAGACGCGCCCGATGGCGACCAGAAACTCGACCTCGGTTGCGAACGTGGGATCGAGGATTTTGCCCAGCAGAATCCGGTCGTCCCGAAGGATATCTTGTTCGAGCGCACCTGAAAGACTGGTCTTGCCCGTCCCCGGAGCCCCGAGGACGACGGTAAGACCGCGCGATTCGTCGATCGAAGCGGTTAGTCGCTCCTTGGCTTTTCGGAGCGGGCCGAGCTCGCAATAGAAATACGGATCCGCGGTATCCAAGAACGGATCCCGTTCCAGGCCGAAGTACCGGTAGTACTTGGACATCGATTAGG
>DATBTT010000009.1:0-28555 GCA_036559125.1 Vulcanimicrobiaceae bacterium | reverse complement strand
TTTTTGGGCGGCCCTTCGCTAGATCGCCCTTCGACAGACGCCCTTCGACAGGCTCAGGGTGACGGGGGGTTTAGCTAGGCGGGAATGTCCGTAAAGTGCGGCAATTTTTTTCTTGCGGCTTTGTCGAAAGTGGCCGTATTCGCTCGACCTTCGTGAGCATTCAGCGCGGCGATTAAGGCGCCGGCGAAACCGGCGCCGGCGCGGTATGCACGCAGAACAGATCGAATCACGCTACCATCTTCGACCCTGAATTCTATTGTAGAGTGCGGCCGCACTCGACCACCGTGGCACCCGTGAATGTGCCCGAAATAGCGAAGGCGTTCGCAATCGAACCGAGTCGCGGACGAGCGGCCGTTCATCGAACCGCTCGCTATTCGGCGATCGGCGCGTAGACCGGCTGCGTGCGACCGGTAAGCGTCCGCACCAAGCGATCCGACAGGAGGTCGAACGCTACGACCTCGTTGCGCCCCGCCTTCAGCCACGGCGCCGGCACGTACAGCGCATATTGCGGGCCGATGCTCCAAAACCGTCCGGCGTTATGCCCGTTGACCCACAACACGCCCTTGCCGAGCATGCGGACGTCGAGAAATGTATCGGCGGGTTCGTCGATGGTAAAGACGCCGCGATAGAATGCCGGCCCGTCCACTTCGCGCTTGCCGAACTGCAACGCACCGAGCGATTGCATCGGCAGCGATTGCATCGTCCAGCCGGTGAGGTCGCGATCTCCCAGGCGCACGGGTCCGAACAATCCCTTGCGATCGGTCGCGAGCTTGTGACCGAAATTGATGCGTCCCGTATTCTCCACCAACACCTCCAGAACCGCACCCGGCTCGAGATCTCGCAGTATAAGGCTACGCTGGTCGAGCCGCCGGTCAAGATCGCCGGCGCGCTTGCCGTTAACGAACGCGACGCCGTAATCGCGCACGTCCGCGAACGAAAGCGCGTGCGTCCCGGAAATTGGGAGCGCCGCACGATACAGAACGTATCCATAGTCTTGGCCGAGCGCTTCCATCGCCATCGGCTGCTCGCTATCGCGCGGTTGTTGGAGCAGGGGCCGGAACGATGCGACGTCTTCGAGCGTGAAGGCAGCGATCGACGCCCGTTTGACGACCGCGGGCATTACGGGCGGCGTCGTACCGGCGTGCCGGGCGAGTACGTCGCGGAACAAATAGAATTTCGGCGTCGGGTGGCCGCCCTCGTCGAGCGGAGCATCGTAGTCGTAACTCGTCGTCGTCGGCTGGTACGGCCGCTCGGCGCTATAGTTGGCACCGTTCATAAAACCGAAGTTCGTTCCGCCGTGAAACATGTACAGGTTCGCGCTGTAGCCTTGCGCGAGCATCCACGCGAGTTCGCGCGCTTGTTGTTGCGCGTCGGTCTGCTGGTGCGCCTCGCCCCAATGGTCGAACCATCCGCACCAGTATTCGCCGCACATCGTAGGCTGATTCGATCGGAATCGCCGCAGTTTGGCCAACTCTTCTTTCGCACCACCCGGACCGAAGTTTGCGACGCACGGCACATCCGGCAGCGTTCCCGCGGCAAGGTCGGCGACGCCGTCGGCCGTGTACTCGAAAACGTCGACGAAACCGGCCGCGTTCAACGCTTCGTGTATGTGCGCCATGTACGCGTGGTCTTTGCCGTACGAGCCGTATTCGTTCTCGATTTGCACCGCGATAATCGGACCACCGTGCCCGTATTGAAGCGGCGCGAGTTCGCGGCCCAACCGCGCGAGCCACCGACGGGCGGGGACCATGAATCGCGGGTCGCGCGAGCGCACGACGGTTTTGTCGTCGGCGAGCAGCCATGCAGGATATCCGCCGAAGTCCCACTCCGCGCAACTATACGGCCCTGGGCGCACAATGACGTGCAAGCCTTCTTCTTGCGCCGCGCGCACAAAGGCCGCCACGTTCGCGCGGCCCGAAAAGTCGAATTGCTGCGGGTGCGGCTCGTGTACGTTCCAAAACACGTAGGTCGAGATTGTATTGAGACCCATCGCGCGTGCCATGCGCAACCGATCGCGCCAATATTCGGGCGGAACGCGCGCGTAGTGCATCTCACCCGAAACGATCTGTAGCGGTTTTCCGTCGAGGACGAACCTGCTTTCCGCAATCGAAAGACGTCCGCGCCCGGCCGCGCGCGCGGACGGGCACGAGGCGATTGCAAAACCTGCCGATTGCGCCAAGGCGAGCATCACGAATCCCTTACGTTTCACATCACCGCTTTCCCGGTGCGGCGTCGAGCGCCAAGACTTCGAATGCCTCGTCCATGCGCCGCTGCGCTTCGCAGGGCATCCTACGCGCCGAACTATCGTAGCGCTTGCAACGGGGTCGCTCGCGTCCTACTCGCTGCCCAGGTTCGCCCTTCGACGGGCTCAGGGTGACGGGGGGAATGCGGCTCGATTCGAAGAGCGTGCGGGGTCGCTCGTCGACGGGTTCAGGGCGGGGGTGGCCGGTGTTGGTGGAGTAAGAAACGTTCGATATGAAACGTTTCGTTGTGCGCGGTTTATTCGCGCTCGTTGCCGTCATTGGGCTCGGCGTCGCCCCACCTTTGCGGGCGGTCGCCGCGATCGCCGTCATTCCACAACCGGCGTACATGCGCGTGGGGAATGGGTCGTACGCATTGCCGCACGAAGTAACGATTGCGGCGTCGAACGCGGCGGAGCGCGACGTGGCCGGGCAGCTTTCGGATTTTTTTCGGAAGCGCGGGCTTGCGGCGACGATCGTTCCTAAGAACGCGGCGCACGCAACGGTTCGGCTCTCGGTGATCGCCGGCGATAAGGCGCTCGGAACCGAAGGATATCATCTGCGGGTCGCGCGCGACGGCATCGGTATTACGGCGAATACGGGCGCCGGCATCTTCTACGGTTTCCAGACGCTGCGGCAACTGTTCCCCGCGCCGCCGGCCACCGCGAATGCCTTGCCGTACATCGTGATTACGGACAGGCCGGCATACCGGTGGCGCGGCGTTATGTTGGACGTGTCGCGCCACTTCTTCCCGGTATCGTTCGTCGAACAATATATCGACATCGCGTCGACGTACAAGCTCAATACCTTTCACTGGCACTTGACCGACGATCAAGGCTGGCGCATCCAAATCAAGACGTATCCGCGGCTTACGACGGTGGGTTCGTGCGGCGATTACGATCATAAACTCGGCTCCGGACCTTGTCGCTATTACACGCAACGGCAGATTCGCGAGGTCGTCGCCTATGCGAAGAAACGTTATGTCACGGTCATTCCGGAGATCGAAATGCCGGGGCATTCACGCGCGGCTACGACCGCGTACCCAGAGCTTGCGTGTAAGCCGATACGCTCCGACGTCTACTGCCCGAGCGAGACAACGTTCGCGTTTTTGCAAAACGTGCTCGCCGAAGTCATGCGGTTGTTTCCGAGCACCGACATCCACACCGGCGGCGACGAAGTTCCGAAGCGGCCGTGGAATGCTAGTCCGTTCGCGCGATCGGTAATGAAGCAGCATCATTTGCGCAACGCGCACGAACTGCAAGGTTGGTTCGATCGCCGCATCGAGCGGTATTTAAACGCGCACGGCCGCACGATGATTGGTTGGGACGAAATTTTGGCCGGCGGCGTTTCGAAACATGCGGTCGTCATGTCGTGGCGCGGAACCAGCGGCGGCATCGTGGCGGCGACCCGCAGCAACGACGTCGTGATGACGCCCGACGGGCCGTTGTATTTCGACGCGTATCAAGGCGATCGAGCGTGGGAACCGCGAGCCATCAACAATCACACGACGCTTCGCGACGTATACGACTACGATCCCGCCGTCGACGCGCTGACGGCGGATCAGTCGCGGCATATCATCGGCGCACAGGCAAATCTGTGGACCGAATTCATTCCGACGCAACAGCGCGCTGAATATCGGCTGCTGCCGCGATTGCTGGCGCTCGCCGAAGATGTGTGGACGCCGGCAGCCGATAAAGACTGGAAAAGCTTTGTCACGCGAGCGAGCAGTCAATATGCCCGATTCGAGGCCGCCGGAATTACGTTTTGGATACCGGGGCCGAACGGCTTGGAAGACACGATTGTCGATGGAGATTCCGTGCACGTCGCGTTCACAAGCGCGGTGCCGGGTGCGGCGATGTATTACACCACGGACGGCAGCTACCCGACCGTGCGGTCCGCGCGTTATGCCGGCGCGTTCTCGCTGGCCGTGCAGCGTGGAGAGGAGCGGCGGGTGCGCGTCATAACGGTGCTGCGAAGCGGGCGTGTCAGCACGCCGGCCGATGCGACGTTTTCGCGCAGAGTTGCTCCGCTTGCAAAGCCATGATTGCGACGGCCCTCTTCGACAAGCTGCCCTTCGACGAGCTCAGGGTGACAATCTAAATTGGGGTTGGGGGCGTTTATACGGGTATGTACGAGACGTACATATCCGGAAAGGCGGCGCCCGTGCGACATCGCCGGCCGGTATGATTTCGCTATTTTTTGGAGGTCTATGTTCAAACAAGTAATTCTGCCGATGGTCGCCGCTGCGGCGATTCTCGGCTCCACGCTCGCGGCGGGTGCTGCGACGCACGGCATGATGGGGCATAAAGCCATGACCGGTCATATGTCCGGCCACATGATGATGAGCGGCCCCGATCACGGCATGCCGGTGGGCAAAGAAGGCGGCGACGGCGCCACCTATAACGGTCCGCCCGATCTGCAGGCGGCGATTTCGCTCGTCACGGCAGGCGGAGCGCCCGGGCACTTCTCAATCGCGACCGCTCTGACTGCGCTCGCCGGGCCGACGGTTGCAAATGCTGAAATCGCAAAGCTAACCAAACAGTACGGAGCGGCCAAATTCACTTCGTTCGTAACCGTTCAGAACTATGCCGTTAACGACGCGGTGAAAAAAGCGCTTGCCGCCGGCGTGAAGTTCCCGGCACCCAAGCTGCATGGCGCCGTGCTCGCAAAGCGCGTCGTCGGACTTGGGCTGATCAACGGTACGTACTACGAAGGCTATCAACTCGATCATCTCGTGACCAATAAGATCCACGAAGCGGTCATGAGCGACATCGATGCCAAGTACGGTGCAAAAGCGGATGCGAACTATCATCTCATCGCGGATCAAGCGCATTACGACCTAGCGCAGGCGCTCGGCGTAAAGAGCGTCAAGCTCGCCGAGTTCCATTAAGCCACTAGGCGTTCACTCGCTACGAAGAAGCCCCGAATCTCGGGGCTTCTTTTCTTGTCCCGTCCTTCGACAAGCTCCGTCCTTCGACAGGCTCCGTCCTTCGACAGGCTCAGGATGACGGGGGTGGGGCGGTTTATTGTTGCGGTCAACCGGAGAGAAAGAGGGCATGATTGTCTTTCGCGTGCTTCGGTTTATCGCGCTCCTCGCCGCAACGATCGGTCTCGGGCGCAGATTACTTGGCGATTTTAAGAAGAAACGCGACTCGTAACGGCTGCGCGTCCTTCGACAGGCTCCGTCCTTCGACAGGCTCCGTCCTTCGACAGGCTCAGGATGACGGGGGTTTGCGTTGGTGTAGGGTGAATTCGTTGCCTTCCGTGTCTTTGCAGAAGCTGGCGCGGCAGTGCGGGAAGTCGTGGATTTCTCCGGCGGGGACACCCGAAGCCGCAACCTGTTTGACCAGTGCTTCTAGATCGTCGACGGCGAAGAGTGGGCAGCCGGTCGATTTCATCGAAGGTGCCTTGCCGATTCCGAACGTGTTACCGTCAGGTAAATCGTACTCGGTGTAGTGCTCGGTGACCGTTCCAGGCGTGAGACCGAGCACGTTTTGATAAAAAGCTCTTGCTCGTTCGAGATCGTCGACCGTGCAGTAGAACGCGTCGATTCCCGTTATCCGCGCCACAATTAGTTCTTCCGCTTGTGAACCGCGAAGTAGTTGCCTTCGGTGTCCGCCGCCCAGGCGATGTGGCATACGGGCGACTCCTGAACCTCAGTAAACAACTGCACTCCGGCGGCCTTGAGTGCGGACACGGCCTCGGCGACGTCGTCGACGGCAAACAGCATGCCGCCGCCCGGGAAAAATGTGTCTTTCATGTACGAGATGCCGAACGTGCTGCCGTCGGCCAGTTCGAATTCGCAGCCTGACGGGTAGGTCGTCGCGACCTTGAGTCCGATGACGTCGGTGTAAAAGGTGCGGGCCCGATCGAGATCCTTGACCAGGACATGTATTGAATCGATGCCTTTGGCGGCGATCGTTTGAACGGCAGGCATGCTCTTTCTCCTTCAGCGTAAGTGGCGTGCTAGTATCTTAGAACGTTAAACTTGACATGTGCTGTCATATTTGATTTTATGAAATCGACGTCATGAAATCCGAGCGGCTCTTCTCCATCCTCCTGATGCTCCAAGCGCGACCTCTGCGCACGGCGCGCCAACTGGCCGACGCCCTCGAGGTTTCGGAGCGAACGATCTATCGGGACATCGACTCGCTGAGCGCTGCCGGCGTGCCGGTGTACGCACAACCTGGCGCGCAAGGCGGCATCGTTCTTTCCGAGGGGTATCGAAAAACGCTGACGCATTTCGATGAAGACGAGGTGCGCGCGCTGTTCGTAACCGGTGAGAGCGCGCTAGCCGACTTGGGCTTGGATCGCGGTTTGGATCGGGCACTTGAGAAAGTACGCAGCACGCTGCCGGATGCGCATCGCCGCGCCGCAGAGCACGCGCGCGCGCGCATCGTCATCGACCAGCGCCGCTGGAACAGCGATGCCGCCCCGCGCGAGTCGCTCGCGATTTTGCGTCGTGCCGTGTGGGACGATCGCTGCGTTACTATGTCGTACTCGGACCGCGGTGGCAAGCGATCGCGGCGCACTGTCGCGCCCTTAGGCCTCGTGTCGAAGGCGGGCGTCTGGTACGTCGTCGCTCGCGCTGACGGCGAGTATCGTACCTTCCGAGTCGACCGCATCACCGGAATTGCGGAGACCAGCGAACACTTCGAGCGGCCGCAGGACTTCGATTTGGAAGCGCACTGGAAAAGTAGCACGCAGGCAATGCTCGCTCAGTGGCCGCAGTACGTCAACGTCGTCATTCGGATTGCGTCAGGCGACTATGCCGATTTTACTCGCCATTGGACGCACGAAGTGCTCGAGGATTGCGATGAAATGCGGATTCGCGTGAGCTTCCCCGGGCGCGATGCCGCGCTCTACCAAGCTGTGGCTTGGGGCAACAGCGTGACGATCGAATCGCCCGACGATCTGCGGCTCGCCGTTGTCGCAAAAGCGCGCGAGATCGTCAAAGCGGCGCGCATCCGGAATTCGAGTCGCGCTAGAAAACCAGTCACGGGTTAATCGCCTGAAGTCGATTGCGTGCTAGATCAAGACGCAATTCGGCGCCCCGTCCCTCGGGGCATAGCCTATCGAGGGCGCGTTTAAGACGTCCAGGATCGATGCGCATGCGTGCAGCGGCGAGCGCGCGTTCAGCAACATCGAGTGATTCTGAATCACTCCAATGAACGAACGCGGCTATTCGATCGCCGATTGCATCCTCGATATGATAGACCTGAAGCATCCCCGCCGGTGTCTCGATCTTCGCATAATCATAAATCGGCTCTCGTTCGATGAGCGGCACGTCGCCCACGAAGTCCACCGTGTAAATCGAGTCCGGCGACGCGTAGACACGGCCGCTGCGGAGAAAACCAATCTCCGCAAGGGCCGTCGCGATTTCGGTTAAGCCCTGTCCGGTCGGGACCGCGAAGTCGATATCATGCGACGTGTAGACCTCAGGTAGATGAGCCGTGATGGCGCTGCCGCCGACGACAACGACCTCGATGCCTTTTGATGCAAGATGCGAGGCGACCGCGCCGGCCACTTCTGTTAAAGATCGTTCTCTTTCAGGCACGCCTTAGAGCGGCTTTCCAATTGCGCGGGGACGGCGCCGAATCGTCCACCAGCCGCGGTAACGCGGCATTTCGCTAAGGCGAAGCAGCAGGGCATAAATCTCGTCCTTCGCCCAAAAGCGAGGTTGTAATTCGGTGATCCGGGTTGTGCCTATTTTAGTTGTGACGACTACGCCCGCGCGTTCGAGCGTTACGACTGCGCGTTGAACCTCGACGAGTCTCCGGCCGATCGTACGAGCGATTTCGGAGGCATAGGTCCGCTCCAAGCGTCCGATGGCAACCAGGGTGTCCGTCCGGATTTGGGAACCGAAGAGCCGATCATCCATTTCGGGGATCGTAACACGCTTATGTAGTTACGTCAATACATAATCGTATCGTTTACCCAGTAAGATTCCGGGGTGGTTCTTGCCTTCTGGCCCCCTGCGTATCCGTACTTTGCGGGTACGACCAAATGTATGTCGGTAATGACCCGATGAGCGCACGGCGGCGCGACTACGATATGGTTGTAATCGGTGGAGGGGCGGCGGGGCTTGCGGCCGCGATCGTATCGAGAACCCTTGGCGCGCGGACGGCGCTCATCGAGCGGGACCGCTTGGGAGGCGAGTGCACGTTCACGGGTTGCATTCCGAGCAAGACCCTACTGCATATCGCCCGGCTCTTCCGCGATGCCGGCGAATTGCGAAGCTTTACGAGTTCGCCGCACGCAGCGGCCGTAAACGCCGAATCGGTCATGGATCGGGTGCGCTCGGTTAGAGAGCGGATCTATCAGGCCGACGATTCGCCGCCTAATCTGGAAAGGCGGGGAATCGTAGTGCTGCGCGGCAGCGCGCGTTTCACCGCGCCCGATGAGATTGCAGTTACCTCCGACACAGGCGACGGTGGGCGCGTTACCTTTCGTCGCGCCATCATCGCTAGCGGAAGCGAACCCATCACTCTTGCGACGGCCTTACCTTGCGTTACGAACGAATCGCTGTTCGAAACAAGCGAGATACCCCAGCGTTTTGCGATCGCCGGAGCCGGACCGGTTGGAATCGAAATGGCACAGGCGTTCGCGCGCCTTGGTTCTGCGGTGTCGGTTATCGCTCCCGAGACGCGGATACTTACAAACGACGACGCCGAAAGTGCGGCGGTAGTGCGCGACGTCCTGGAACGCGAAGGCGTTCGTTTTTATTTGGGCCGCTCGGTCGCGGACTATCGTCTCGAAGCATCGAGGCGGCTCGTCGAGCTCGACGACCGGTCGCGCATCGAGGCGGATGCCCTCTTAGCCGCCGTCGGCCGCACGTCGCGCCTCGGCGGCCTCGGATTGGCTGCGGCAGGTGTCGCAACGCGTGACGGTAGCATCGTACATGACGAGCGCTGCCGCACCACATCCAAGCGCATCTACGTCAGTGGGGATGCCGCCGGCTGGTATCGCTTCACCCACGCCGCCGAACACACGAGCCGGGTCGCTGCCACGAACGCGCTTCTCGGGATATCCATGAAGTTGGACGAACGCTCCATGTCGTGGGCGACGTTTACGCAGCCTGAAATCGCTCACGCCGGCGAGACGCAGGAGCAACTAGAACGCCGCGGCGTTCGCTTCGAAACCTACCGCATGCCGTACGATCGCATCGATCGCGCCGTTACCGACGATGCCCGCGCAGGGTCGATCAAAGTTTTAAGCGATCCAAGTGGCAGAATTCTCGGCGCAAGCGTGGTCGGCGAACGCGCGAGCGACCTGATCGCCGAATGGGCGCTCGCCATCAAAAAACGGCTACGGCTGCGTGACCTGTCGGAAACGATCCATCCCTATCCGACGTATGCGCTTGGCAACAAGCGCCTTGCCGACGAGTGGAGCGCTGCGCGTGTGCGCTCGAAGTTCGCATGGCTCCTTCGCGTGATCTACGGGTACCGGACGTGACGACCTTTTTGGGAACCGCTGCCGTCGAACGCGTGTATGACCGCATCGGAGCATTGCAGGACACCCAGGCATTCTACGAGGACCCGGCGCTTGCAGCGCTGCTGCGACACGGCGCTTTCGAACGAGCCCACAGCGTGTACGAAGCGGGGTGCGGAACCGGTCGCGTGGCTCGACGTCTCCTTCGTGAGGTGTTGCCCTACGATTGCCGCTACGTCGGCGCCGACGTAAGCGCGCATATGCTCGCGACTACTCGCTCACGGATCGCAGCGTTCCCAAACGCTTGCGTGATTCGCGCCGACGTCGCCGCGTTCCGTCCGGCTGGATCGTTCGATCGCGTTTTGAGCCTTTTCGTCGTCGATTTGATGAGCGACGCGCAGGTCGCGGCGTTCCTGCGCTGCGCGTACGACGTACTTGCGGACGGCGGTCTGCTGTGCGTGGCGGGATTGGCGGAAGGCGAGCGCGGAATCGCGCGCGCAGTTTCGGCAATATGGAAACGCGTGCATGATGTCGCGCCGGCGATTGTGGGCGGCTGCAGGCCGGGATCGATCGTGCGCCATCTCCCACTGCAGCGCTGGCGGATCCTGGAAGCGGAGCACCAGTGCGCTTACGGCGTTTCCTCCGAGGCGGTCGTCGCCGTGAAAGCGTGACGTACGGCGGCTCGCGACGCCATCCCCTCAGTCGCGCGCTCGCGCACTTTCGGAAAGAGCCGGGCCGCACAAAACGGCATGCGCACCGGATCGTTTCCGGCGCCCGCTACATGAACGCAGCACTGTTCGAGCCGCTCGGTAATCAACGTATCCGAGTCCATGAAATGCTTGATGGTGACGCGCTTAACGCGTTCGCCCGCAAACCGCGGCGAAGGTTCGTTTCCAAACGCAACCTTGAAGAAGTCGGCAAGCCCGAGATCGCATTGTTCGCAGAGTCGCCGTAGGTGAGAAATGAGTTCGGGGCGGGAGAGCGTCATCGTCTCGGACATCACTTTGATGAGCGACTCGCCGACGAGGCGGAGCGAGCCGGTAAAGGCGATGGTGTTCCCAATCACGCTCAAATTCGCCTGTAGCGTCTCGAGTCCGATCGTGCTAGCCAACGACGAGAACGTTTCGTCGCGGCCCTTGACGAAATAGCCGATCGAGCAGCAATCCGGGTGACTGCACGGGAGCGCGATGAGGTCGCGCGCTTTGAGGGCGTGTTGCGACTGTTTTTCAATTGCCTGCAAAACGCCCGTCGTGGTGACTCGATCCATGGGATCGACGCTTGGCGAGCGACCCGAAGCGAAGACTGGTTGAAACATGATGCCGCCGACGTATGGCGTGGCAAACGCGGTATCGAGCACTTCTCCGATCTGATCGACGTTCGTCTTGGTAACGGTCATAACCAGCGTCGTGAAAATGCGCTTTTGCGAGAGTCGGGCGACGACTCGCTCTTTTACGTCGCGCAGATCGACGCCGCGAAGTTCGCGGTGCGTGCTCGCTCGCTGCCCGTCGTATTGTAAGTAGATTTCGACGCGGTCGCGATGCGCGGCGACGAAATCGAGAAACGCGTCGTCGTTCGCGAGCCGAATGCCATTCGTATTTACGACGACTCGCGTCACCGGAAGTGCGATGAGCCGCTCGATCATGTCCGTGATCTGCGGATGAACTGTGGGCTCGCCGCCGCTGAGCATGACCACGTCGAGACGTCCGTTCTCGCGTTCAAGCGCCGTTTCCACGGCGTGCATTGCCTCGTTCAAGGGCAAATACAGCGATGCTTCCGGACTCGACTGCGCAAAACACGCCGGGCAGGAAAGATTGCATTGCGAGGTGACATCCAGCAAATAGATGCATGAGTGCTGCAGGTGACCGGGACCAAGCCCGTGTTCGTATCCCATGGGAACCGGATACAGAACATTTGTATCGGGATTAATGGCCTTCGTCGGCACGCGCCACTGTTGAAGATAGCTCCAGAGTTCGGAAGACTCTTCGTAGAGCGACCAGACTTCGCCGTGTCCGCGGCGACAGAAGCGCCGCAAGTAGACCCGCCCGTTGCGATCGACCAGGTGACCGTCGCAGATGTCGTCCGGGAATTCCGGATCGAAGTTTGGATTTTCGGCGAAACATCGAGGACACACGGCCCGCACGCTCTTGAGGAGCGTATAGTCGTGAACCGGCAGATCGGTGGACGGTTCGGCCACGGGTCAATCCTCTAGAATGCGCGACGTTAGGTTCGCTCTATACCCGCTTCGAAGCGACCACTACCTCGGAGCAGAATCCGAAGCGACATACGAGTTCACAGTGCTCGATCTTCCAATTCGCTGCGTCGAGAAACGGGCGCGCGGACAATAGCCGGCAATTTCCAAGGGCCGCCGGGACCACGCGGTAGAGACGCATCCACAACGTTGCGACCGCGCGCTCGACGGCGCCGCGCCCGAATGTCTGATTGACGAGGCAGAGCAGTCCGGTGTCCGCCAGCGTGCGGTGCGCATGCTGCAAGCGTTCGCGGATCGCATCGTCACTCGACAAGACGTTGAGAACGTACGTCGCGATGTATCGATCGGCCGCGCCGTCCCACCCGTCCGGCAATCCGTCTAGGCCCTGCACATCGGCGCGGTTACTCCAAGCGGCTAGGCGCCGCCGCGCAAGAGTGCGCATCTGCTCGCTCGGTTCGAGATCGACGTATCGAGCGCCGGCCGGTAGCTCGCATTGCAACCAGCGCTGCGCGTGCCGTCCGGTTCCGCCACCGACCTCAACGATCCGCAACGCGCTGCACAGCGACCCCAGTTTTGTCATTCGATTAACGGCCGGGTCCACGTAGAATGCCGTGCTGTCCGCCAGCGACTCCAGGCGATCGTACAATTGGACGATTTTGTCCGTCGCGTTAAGCCGATTCGTATTCTTCTCGATACATTGCACGGTGCGATGGCCAAGGCCGCTCGCCCTGCTTGCCACGCGTCGCGCAAGTCACACTAGGCTTTTCAACATCGTTGAGTGGCTAGGTGCTTTGCTAACGTGGCTTTTGATTTTTGCGGACCACTCGACATCGGATGCGGGAGATTGATTCCGGTTCGGACCTCGCCATTTGCAGCCGTTTTCAGCTTCGCGTATGACCCCGCGTGTGCTCCCCGCGGCGTCGAGGACAAGCAGTTCGAATTCGATTGCATCGTCGTGACCACACGCGGACAGTGGCGTTTCCATGGGAACCGCGGACGAACCGACATCGACGCCGCCTCGCTGACTGCCGGCGTAGCGGGGGACACGTATGGCTGCAAACACGGTCGTCAGGAAGACTGTAACCTCATCGTCGCGTTGCGGCCGGGTGCGCTCGATCCCGACTGCCAACCGTTGTTTTCGGAGCAAGTGCTCCCCGCGCGGGCGTCGCTCGCATTGGTGCAGCGCGCGGTTGGTTCGGTCGACGACGACCGGTTTGAGTCGCTCATTTTCTCATTGTATGACGACGTGTCCTCGACATCGCGGCGAAAAACGCTTGCCGCGCCGCCCAGGTTGCGGATGCAGCGCGCGAAGCGCTTTATCGAACGCCACGCACTAGAGCAGCTGCACCTGGCCGATATCGCTCGCGAACTCGGGCTGTCGCCGTTCACGACCGTTCGCCAGTTCCGCGCCGCGACCGGAAAGACGCCGTATTCGTATTTGCTTGAAATTCGGCTGGAACACGCAAAACGGTTGTTGGAGAAAAGCGAGGACCCGATTGGGGTGATTGCTCGCGCGGTAGGCTTCGACGAGCTCGCGCATTTTTCGCGATTCTTCAAGGCGAGTACGGGGCTCTCACCTACCGCGTACCGCTCGTACGCACGAGCGTAAGCTCCCGGCCCTTCGACAGGCCGATCTAACAATAGATCATACGACCGGGTGACAATCGTTGCAACGGCGTAACCTCCGTCATTTTGAGCCTGTCGAAGGACGGCCCTTCGACAGGCTCAGGGTGACAGAGGGGTGGTTTGCGCTAGAGTTTTACGTTGGCTGTTAGGTAGATGTTGAAGGGGTTGGCTTGGCCGCCGTATGCCTGTTGGAATACGCTGCCGAACGTTGGCTGGTATGGATATTTGGTGAACTGTTGGACGTTGTCGCCGGGGTTGTAGAAGTTACCGGTGTATTGCACGCCCGACGTGTACCAGCAGCCCGTCTTGCGGTCGGTCTGCCATGGCTCTTGCGAACCGCCGAAGCAGCTGTTGTACACGTTTACCGCTAGTAGCGTGAACGTTAGTTTGGGCGTTGCCTGATAGGCGATCTGCAGGTTGCCCGTGAGTTGCGTCGGTTCGCGGAAGGCTCCGAAGTTATCGAAGTGTCCCGTAAACTGATTCGGCGTTACGATGCCGTTCGCGCAACTCGATGCGTCGTAGGCAGCGCCCTGACCCGAGGTGTATGGGTTGCGCGGATCCGTCGACGAGCCGAGCACGGCAGCGCATCCGCCGGCCGGGTCGACGCCGAACCCTTGGACCGGACTTCCGTATTGGCCGCCAGCCGCGACTTGAAGCGTCGGCGTGAACGACCACTTGTCGTGCTTGTAGTTCAGCACGAGGGTTGCCACATGCGGAATGATGTACGAACTCGCGACGCTCGAAGCGCCCGAACCCGGGATTTGGTTGTAGACTACGAAATTGTCGCCCGCGTTGAATATGTTCTGAACGGGCGCGTTCCAGTATGGGTTCGAGATGTCGCCGGTCGCGCACGACGCATCGGGGGTTCCGGTCGTCGTAAAGCATGGAGCGCTCGATCCGGATGCCGGGCCGCCGGAACCGCTATTGGCGTAGTTAGTGCTGCCGCAACGGGCGTCGCCCGAGTGCGTCGCGCAGAATTGGGTGTAGGCGTTGTACGTTTTGATCGAGCTGTTGATGCCGTCGACGACCGTCGTCCCCGACTGCAACCGGTTGAAGTGCACGGTGCCGTGCGTGTACGTGTAGCTGAGTTGCGCCGCCAACCCATTGCGATTAAAGTCCCCTTTGCGGACCAAGAGTTCGACTCCCGTGACGGATTTATCGCCGACATTGATGCCGGACTGAAAATTCGTCTTGGGGTCGAGCAAGACGGTGAAGATTTCGTTGTTGGTTTTGCGCAGGTACGGCGTGACTTTCCACGAGAGGTCCGAACCCTTGACTTGGTGTTCCCACGAAAGATCCGTGTTATACGAAATTTCCGGGAAGACCGAGTGGGCGGGCGAACGGAAGCCGAACCCGTAAAACGCGCTGTCGTCGACCGGGAGATTGTAGTCTTGGTTTTGGTATTGTTGGAATGCCGACGCCGCCGGCTGCTCGTATTTGCCGTATGAGAAGCGCAGTACGTTAAGTGGGTTCACCAGGTACGTCGCTCCGAAGCGCGGCTCGAAGGCATGATAGTCGTTGGCCGCGGGGCTTTGATTGGTCCATTGAGCCTGCGCGGAACCATTGGCCGCACAACCGTTGGGAGTCGCCCCTTTCACCAGGCCGTTGTTGGCGTCGTAGCAATAGAACGTATTGAACGAGTTCTGCCATAGCAGTCGCGCCGCCGCGCCATTGCCGTTGGGCGATAACGTCGAGTCGTTCAGGCCGTATCTGAAGTCGTCATAGTGTAGACCGAGGTCCAGAGTGAGTTTGTCGTTCGGCTTGAACGTGTCCTGAATCGATGCGTCCGTAAACCCGGGAGCGACGGTGTTATACGCACCTTTCTGGCCGCCGTTGACCGTAAAAAACTCGCATTGGCTGGTGCCGCAGGTCGAGTTGCCTATGGTGGTGATGTCGACGCCGGCCACGCTGGGCGCAAGCATTTGGTTTGGGTTGTTAATCGAGGGAAGTTTGTAACTGGTTGCGGATCCGCAATACGTGGGCGAACCCGGCGCGCCCGGAGCGGCGATTGCGTAGCAGATGCCGTTGGTGGGATTGCTCGAATCGACCGCGGCGGCGATTTGTGACGAGCGCCCGTACCAGCCGTTATTCCAGCGCAGCGTGTTGGCATGCGTGTAGCCGGCCGTTACGTTCAAGAGATTTTTTGCGTTGAGCTGATCGACAAACGCACCGACGATGCCGTTGGTGTGCGCGATCACCTGATAATCGGGGCTGACGGCGCCGACAAAGTTCTGCGTCAGCGTCGCGCCCGAAAGCGCCTGCTGCAGCCAGTCGGAGTATTCCGAATAGCCGTAGATTCGAAAATAGGCGCTCGAACCGATATTCTTTTGATATTGCAGTTTGACGATGCCTGAATTGTTCGAATAGAAATCGCGATTCGCGATCGGCACGGTTGCCGATGCGTTGCGATTGAGCGGCGAGCCGGGCTGATAGTACTTTGCCACGTTGCCGACCATAGCCGCCGTTAGTGGGGCGCCGACCGCACCGGTGTAGGTGGTATTGTCGACGAACGTCTGCGGCGCTCCGCCCAGCGTCGCGCAGGCGACCCCGGGTGCCGTGTTTTGGCAGTTGTCGTAGAACTGGCCGTTGTAATTCGCCGTTCCGTTGAGAACGTCGTTTTGCGCGTAGTTCCAATCGCCGAACGACGTCGGAAATTCGCTCTTTAGATAGCTCACGTCGTACAGGATCTGGATGTCGTCCCTTCCGCCGTCGTTTTTATGCGGAAGGCCGAAATGGAAGTTCACGACAGATTCGCGATCGGCGACTTTCGATTGGATGCCGTATGAAAACGGACCGAAGGCATAGCCGTTGGGGCCTAGCGGAGCGGCTCCGAATTCGCCGAGGCCGTTCTGATAGCAACCCGCCGACGGGTTCGCACCGCCGCAGTTCGCGGCGACGACGTTGTAGAGCGAGCCGTATTGGCTGTCGATATTGGCGCCGTTATATTGAGACTCGTAGCGGTACTCCTGGTCGTATCCGGCGGTTGCCGCATAATACGAGAACAGCCGGTTGGGCGAGGCGCCTCCCGCTTCGATTTGCGCCTTGTGGTAATACGTCGGTGCTCCGGCGCCGAGCTCGAAGCCACCGAAGCCCGGGCTCGTTCCGGTCTTGATGACCTGATTGATGAATCCACCGATTGCCGAGCTTTGCGAATCGATCGGCGCGGAACCGGTGTATACTTGCAGCTCTTGTTGCCCCAACGCCGACACGTTATTGGCCGGATATTGATCGAAGGCGCGTTGGACGGGAATGCCGTCGAACTCGTACCCGAGCTGCGTGTAGTTGGAGCCGCGAATAAAGACGGACTGCGCCCAGCCGTTCTGCCCCTGCGGCACGAACACGCCGGGGACCGAGGCGATACCGGAGTAGGCGCTGTTGAGCGAACCGCCGCCGCCCAAGCCGCGCACGGCCGCCTGCTGGCTCGCGTTGACGGAGTAGATGTCGGAGGTCGTCCCCGGCCTCACCACGTCGGAACTCGACCGGCTGGTGACATTTGCGATCTGTTTGAGCGCCTTTGAAAGCGCGATGCTGATGCCTTGAGCCTGGTCGGCGAACACCGAAACGCCCGGTTCGGACTGCGGTTCGTATCCGGCCTTTTCGACCGAAACGATGTATGTATCGGGGGCCAACGAGACAAACGAAAAATGCCCGTTGGCGTCCGTCAATGCGGCGGTCGTTTGCGAGGGGCTCGTCGCGGTTACCTTCGCGTTTGCGAGAGGCGCGCTCGTGCCGGTCTCGGTTACGGTACCGTTCAGTCTACCCGTGGTCCCAGCCAGTGCCCATGTTTCCTGGAAGAGAAATGCCACGAGTAGCACCAAAGCTACTGCCGTATGACGGAGGGAGAACTGTCTATTCACATTCGATCCCTCATAGAGTGCATTGGAAGTGTGCCGGCATGCGAACATCACATGCCATACTCGAACGTAGCAGCATTCGTCCACGATGTCGCCCACGTTCCGACGATATCGAACACAATCGGATTGCATTGTCGTTGCGTGCGTTGCGGTGCGACGGGTTTGCCTGAGCCTTCGAAGTTGGGCGTGTGCTTTTGCTAGTACGTCGAACTAAAAGGAGCCGAGGTCGTGACGTCGGCTTGACCGTTAGACGCCGCAATTATTGGTTTCTCGAGTTTGCTTGCGGGAGGTGACGCTTCGAATGCGGGATAGTCGTAGGATGCGGCATAGACGCGATACGCGTCGCCGGTACCTATCGACGGCGTCGCTTTCGAGCCCGTCTGGCAGCCGCTCCCGGCGCACGCACCCAGGCTATCCGGAAGCGAGAAGCTTAACGTACCGGTTCCCTGGAGCGGACCTGCTGCGAAATATAGTCCGGTGACGCGATCGACGAAATACACCATTGTCTCGACGATCCGTGGATCGGCTGGGACTGCGATCGTCCCGCTCCCGCCGCCTGCGCCGTCGGCTACGAATGCCGGCGCGGGAAGTGCGGGCAGCGGCGCGAGGTCCGTGAGGTTCGCGCTCGCCGAGAACGTTTGCGCCGGCGTATTGGAGTTGCCGCCCCCTACTGAGACGGATAGTGCGTATGCGCCCGTAACCGGCGCCGCATTGAATGTCGTGAACCCTTGCGAGTAGCCGGCGAAGAACGGCGGGTAGGTACCGTCGTTAAAGAACGCATACGCCGGCGGTCCGCCTACGTATCGCAAGTTTACTGCGGTCGACGTGCTTCCCGAGTAGAAAGGCAGCGCGTAAACGCCCGGATTTCCCGGATAGCGCGGCGCGCCGCTCGTGGTTAGGTTGAATGGGTCGAGCCCATACGAGTAGACGCCGCCGCTCTGTCCGAAAGTCGTCGCGGGATTCGGGATATTCGGGTTCGCGTTTTGCGCAGCGGCGCTAATGTGACCGGTGCCGGCATCGGTGCTAGGTGCAGTCGCCGGAACCACGAACCCGGACGGTCCGGTAATCGTGGGAGTGTTCACGAGCGCGGCGGTGTCGCCGTTTTGCTGGCGAAACGTCGCAACGACGTTTAGCCCAATGGTGCCCGTGGTACCGATGTTGGCCGTTCCGACGGCTATTTGCAGGGCGGTCGTGTTTTGCAGGTTGACCTTGCTAACGTCCGGAGTTATTGCGTTTCCGTTTGAGGCACATCCCGCGAGAAGCGCCCCAACCAACGCGATCGAGAGTCTATCGAACTTCTTCACCAGCGCTCCTTACATCCTGACCGTGAGATAGAAATAGTACTGGCGAATCCCGCTCGGCGTATCGATGTACGGATTGGGACCTCCGCGGTTGGTTCCGTAGTTGGTAAAACCGTATTGCGGGTAGAGGAACGTCGCGCCGCTCAAACCGGTTAGCGGACCGGAGAGTCCCGTGGCGAGTGCTTGATAGCGAGCGTTGAATACCGGCCCGGTAAACAGTTCGTTAAAGATATTGAACGCCTGAAATCCGGCAGTCCACTTTGGGTTGCGGTTGTATTCGATCGTCAGGTTCGTAATCGAAGCAGGAGCCGAGAGTTTACCACCTGGCGACGAGGTCACCGGAATGCCGCGCGTTGCGGCGATCGTAGGATTGAAGAACGAGCCCGGGTTCATCGGGTCGATGTACTGATCGGTTCCGCCCGGAGCACCGGTCAGGCCGAGCGAGGCGTTCGTATTTGGTATGTTAACGTCCGCGCCGTTGATCGTCGCGGTGGCCAGTAGACCCGGGCTCAGTGGGTACCCGATGTCGTATTGAACCTGCGGTGCGATACGCCAGCCGCTGCGCGTCTGATACGACAGGTCCACCGAGGCGACGAACGGCGACAGGAAGCCGGCGCGATACGCGTTCCCAAGATTGAGCGAAGACGGCGGAATGGATGGGAAAAAGTCCTCGCTATTGCTCAGCGGGATGACGCTCGAAAACTCATTCTGATACGTCATGCTGATTTGACCGGACAGACCGAACGCGACGTCGCGGGTGATTTGCGCCTCGATGCCGCTTACTTGGTTGAGGCCCTGGTTGCTCGCAACGCTTGGACCGTAAAGTATCGCGTTGGTGTTCGGGTCGGTAACGACTTTGCCGTTGACGACCTTCGGCGACGCGGTCATCGCGACTTCGTCTTGCGCCCGCCGATAGAACGGCGTGACCTTGAATGCGACGCCGTCGAGTGCGCCGCGCGTGAACTGATGGCCCCATGAGAAGTCGTAGTTCGTGAACACGGTGGGTTTCACGGGCTGGATCTGATTGGGGAATCCCCACGTGTTGTTGTTGTCCCAGTAGAGTTGCGTGGCATAGTTCGCGCACGCTTGATCCTGCAGTGGTCCGCATCCGTTGCCGTAACCGGGTATCTTCGTATAGTTTCCGGCAAAATAGCCCGGCTGCGTCGAAAGATCGATCGTGCCCAGCGACGCAAACTCAACCGACCGTCCGTACGATGCTCGCAGGTTGTCGTTGCTGCCCAACCGGTAAGAGACGGCGAGGACCGGCTCAAGGACGTGCGGGGTCTTGGTCTGTTGATTGTATTGCGGGAACGTCGCCTGCGGGCAGTTGCCTTTGGGAATCGCCGGCGCCCCGTTTACGAACGTCTCGGCATTGGGATTGGTGCTAGGGAAGTATTTGAGATTTCCGTTTGCGTCGAAAACATATTGCGGCGCATAGTTCGACGTGCACGTGAATGGATCGATCCGGGCAGGCGGAAGTTGATAATTCGCGATATCCATGCGCAGACCGCCGTCGATTTTCAACTTGTCGTTCGGCGACCATGTGTCGTTCACATAGATCGCGTAGTCGTTACGATTCGTGGACGTGCTTTGGTACCCGTTGGGGATCCGGGTACCCGCCGGCATCGCGAAACTGCCGTTGTTATAAATGTATCCGCACGTTCCGGCACTCGCGCCCACGAAACCGTTGCTGACGCATTGAGCCGGACTGAGGAAGTCGGAGACGCTCGTTCCATTCGGTCCGAATAGTAAATTGAAAGGTCCATAGTTGTTCGAGACTTGGTCGAAGACCGGGTGCAGCAACCGATATGCCGCTCCAATCTTGAAGAGATTCTTTTCGCTCAGCTGCTTGGTGAGGTCGACTTTCAACCCGCTCGACAAGCCGCCTTGTTGATCGACGTGCGATGTTGCCGTGGCGCTGGGTCCGCCCGCCAACGGATAGTCGAATATGATGACCGCATTGGTATGGTACGCCATCGCTTGCAGGAACGTCGAGGGATTGATGTTCCATGAATAGCCCAGTTTATACGCGATATTCGGCTGGTACGTCGTGTTTGGCGCTTTGACGGCTTGGCCGAGCGTTTCCGTAGCGTTCTGCTGGCCGTCTTTCGAGAGCTGAATAATGGTCTGCAAGTCGGACGCAGCGATGCCCGTGTTCCCACTGAGAAAGCCCAAATAGAGAGGGTCGTTCGTCCGGAACGGCAAGTTGTCGAAGCCACCGTGACCACCAAAGATATCGTGCTCGGCGAAGTCCGTGAAGAGTTGGATACTTTGATTGCCGGCGTGACCGAACTTGTAGATGAAGTTGTCGATGAACTCCGACTCGGTCTGGTAGCGGCGCGAATAGTACGTTCCGGTCGAAATGTCGTTGTTGTCGAGGCTGCCATACGCGCGCCCTTGATAGTTCGTGGTCAACGCGGCGTAATTCGAGAAGCGGCCGTTCGGCGTTGCCAATCCGTACTCGAGATTGAGCGCGTGCCGGAAGGCGGGCCCTCCGACCAGAGCCTGCGCCGTCGCATAACCGGGATAGGCACCGCGCTTTGCGACGAGGTTGAAGGTTCCGGTGCCGTAGTTGTCTTGCGACGCGTCGCCGAGACCCGGCGTCAACTGCGCCGACTGCAGGCCAAGTCCGGGAGCCGCTAGCGTGTTGGTGAATTGGTTCGTGAACGCGTCGGTGTACGGAATCCCTTCGAATTCGAAGTTCTCCTCGTTCTCGCGACCGCCGCGGATAACCGGATAGCCCGACGAATCTTGCGATCCACCGGGGAGCGAGGTGATAAGGTTGACCTCGTTGAGGTTGAGCGCGTTGCCTTGAATAGATTGTATTTGCTTCGAGGTAACCGTGTAGGTGTTGGCCGTTTGATTCGGTTGAAACGCACCGCCTAGGCTTCTGGCCGAGACTCTCGCAATGGTCTTCAAAGATTTCGCCATCGCGATATTTTCGACTTGCACCTGGCCTGCGAAGACCGCAACGCCCGGAACCGACGTCGGTTCGTAGCCTTGAAGTTGGAAAGAAACAACGTAGCTGTCAGAGTACACGCCGGCGATTGAATAAAAGCCGTGCGAATCCGTCGTCGACGTGTATTGTCCGGTCGGAGCCGACGCCGTAACCTTGACGTTCGCCAGAGGCGAATGGGACTCGCTGTCGGTTACCGTCCCGTTGAGATTACCCGTCGTCGCGGCGATCGCGACCGTCGATAGTTGTGCTACAAAAAGTAGAGCTATGAGCAACGCGAACACCGCCCGAGCCCCGGTTGGTGCGCGCCCACTCGCAGATGCCGGAATCATGACTTCTCCTTAGGAGTAGGCCCTCGTGGAGGCGAGGGCCCACAGTGTAACCCCGCAACGGGTCGTTAGAGTTTGATTCGCGCTTCGAGGAAGAATTGGAACGGTTGTTTTGTCTGATTGAAGTTTCCGGCGGCCGTATTGGTATTGGCGGCACCGTAGTATGCGCCGTACGGATATTGAATCAGACGTTGGAAGTCGCCGACCGTCGCGGGTGGATTATACAGGTTGCCGACCGGGCCAAACGCTCCGCCGGTATTGAGGATGTTGTACGAACAGACGTTGTGGTCGTTTGAGAGCGTCCACGCGGCTTTCGTTCCGCCCCAGCACGTGTCGACGAGGTTCGCGAATGTTGCGACGAGCGTAATTCTCGGCGACGCCTCGTAACTGAGTTGCAGATTTGCAGCGATCTGATTGGGCTGCACGAACGAGCCCAGGTTGTCGAACGCCTTCGTGTACGGATCGGGAATTACGACCGTCCCACCGCAATTGGTCGCGTCGTATGCGCTGCCGCCCGGTGAGCCGAACGGATAACGCGGATCGGTTGAGGGCATGCCGCCGGCAAGCGGAGCGCCGCACGTGGTCGGATCGATGCCGTTCGTCGTTTCGGGTTCTCCATAGCGAGCGCCACCCTGGAATTGCAGTGAGGGCGTGATCGCGAACCTGTCGCGTTTGTAGTTCAGAACGATCGTGGCTACATACGGAGCACCGTAGGCAACCGCCGAGGATTGAAGAGGTCCCGGGAACGTCGTGTAGGTTGCGAACGATTGGTTCGGATTGACGAGCGCCTGCGACGGTGCGTTGTAGTAGGGATTGGCGATCGCTCCCGCCGTCGCGCACGTTGACGCCGCCCCGGCGAGATAGCACGGCGATCCGCCGCCGTTCTTGGTCAGCGCGTTGTACCGCGCAATATCGGAGTTGATGCCGGTAACGACCGTCGAACCGTTGCTCAGAGAGTCGTAGCTAATGCCCGAGTGGGTGTAAGCAAAGGAGAGCTGTCCCGAAAGCCCGTTGCGGCTGAAATCGCCCTTGCTCAACTGGAATTCGACGCCCTTGCTGGTCTGACGGCCCACGTTAATACCGGAAGAGAACGCCGTCTTCTGATCGAGGAAGAACTGTTGAACCTGATCTTTGGTTTCGCGAAGGAACGGCGTTAGCTTGAAGGACCAATCGGTGCCGGTAAGGCGCTTCTCCAACGAGAGGTCGAAGTTAAGCGACGTCGGCGGCCGCACGGCATGTTGACCCGGCGTCGTAAAGCCGAGCGCGTAAAACGCGTTCGATCCGGGAAGTTCGAACGGCGTGTCTTCTTGGAGCGTATCGTACTGTTCGAACGCGGTGTTGGGCGGCTCGGCGTACTTGCCGGCGGAGAAACGAATCACCGTATCGGGATTTACCGTGTACGTCCCTCCCAGCCGCGGCTGGAAGACGCTGTACGTGCTCGTCCCGGACAGGTTCTGCATGTTGGCGACCGTATAACCGGCGGGACACGGATCGTTTGGCTGCAAGCCCGCGCCGATCGCGGACTTGTCGACCGGAGCTCCGGCCGCGTTGATGCAGTTATCGAGGTTCCACGCCTTGAACCAGAACGCGCGAGCGGGGTCGCCCAGTCGCGTGTCGCCGCCAACGAATTGGAACCGGTCGTACCGCAGTCCAAGATTGAACAGCAACTTGTCGGTGGGACGAAACTCGTCGGTTAGAGAAACGGCCGCGAACTTCGGCGTGACCGCGTTGTAGGTTGCCCATTGGGAATTTTCCGCGATGAGCCACGTGCATGGGCCGGCGTTGCCGCCCGGGATATTGCACGATGCCGCGAGTGGGGGAACGGTGCCCTTGGAGATGCCCGCCCACGTCGCGAAATTCGCGCGGTTGCCGTTAGCGTCGCCGCCCGGATTGCAGGTAATGTCCGTTCCGCTTGCATCGAAGCAGTTGCCGCTTAGCGGATCGTTGGCGTTGACCATGACGATGCCTCTGGAGCGAGCGCCACCGGCATTGAACATTTGCGTGTTGTTGTCGCGGACGGACGAGGCGGAGGTATATGCGGCTTGCAAGCTGACCAGATTCTTTTGATTGAACTGCTTGCTGAACGTTGCACTTACGCCGCGCGTGTGCGAGCTGAGTTCGTAGTCGGAAGCACAGCACGCCAGATAGTTCGATGCCGCGCTGTTTGGGCCGTTATGGGTCCAACTGCTGTAGTATGTATAGCCGTAAATGCGGAAGAACGCGTCGCTGCCGAAGTTTTTCTGATACTGGAGCTTCACGATCTCTTGGCTGTTCCGAAGTTCGTCGCGCAGATTGGCCGGGATCGTCCCACCAAAGGTGTGAGGCGGCGTTCCCGGATATGCGTAATGGGTTACGCACGCGGGATCTAACGCGTTCGTCGTGCTGCCGACTCCGGCGCACGTCCATTGATAGCCGTCGGCGAAGGCGGGCGCGTTCGCCGCGCCGCCGAATGCTGCGAAGCCACCTTCGTCATTCGTGGAGTTATAAAACGGATTGCTGAGCTCGCCGCTGTCCCACAGGAGTTGGATGTCGTCATGTCCGGCGTCGTTGTGGTGTGGAATGCCGATGTGGATGTTTGCGACGACGTCGCGATCGGCAATGCCCGACTGAAACGTGTACTGGTAGGGAAGCATCGAGAAGCATCCCGTCGGCGCAAGGTTGGCCGGACAATTTCCTTTGCCCGCCTTGATGGGCGCCAGCGGCCCCGCTAGGGTGCTAACTCCGGCGCCGTTGTTCTGATCGACGTAGCGAAAGTCTTCATCGTACCCGCCGACGCCGGCATAGTACGAAAAGAGCCGGTTCGGTTGCGAGCCGCCCGCTTCGACTGCCGCTTTGTGATAGAAAGCCGGTGCGCCGACGCCCACGTTCATAGAACCGAAGCCGGGATACGTGCCGGTCTTGATGACCTGATTGATGTAGCCGGCTAAGCCTTGGCCCTCGGAGTTGGCCGGCGACGCGCCCGTATAGACCTGCACTTCTTGCTGACCTAACGACGAAGCCGCTCCGGAGGGGTAGTTGTCGAACGAGCGGTTCACGGGAACGCCGTCCAGCTCGTATCCGACCTGGTCGAAGTCTCCGCCGCGGATGTGCACCGTCTGAAAATAGCCCGATTGATTGAGCGGAACGAAAGCGCCGGGGACCGAGGCGATCGCCGAATAGGCGCTGTTGAGGCCGCCGCCGCCGCCCAAACCCGACAGTTTATCTTGCGTCGTCGCATTGATCGAGTAAACGTCGGCGGTCGTACCGGACTTTACGAGACTTCCGGTCGCCCGCGAGGTTACTTTAGCGATCGTCTTGAGCGACGATTGCATGCGGATTGCGATCGATTGCGTTGCGTCCGCGAAGACGCTGACGCCGGCTTCGCTAGCCGCTAAATATCCAGTTTTCTCGACCGACACGCTGTACGTGTCCGGAGAGAGCGAGATGAACCCGAAGTGCCCGGACCCGTCGGTTACCGTCGTGGCCGTTTGGGTTGGGCTGACGGCGGTTACTTTGGCATTTGCGATCGGAGCGCCGTTGTCGGTTTGTACGACCGTGCCGTTCATGCGTCCGGTGGTGCCAGCCAGTGTCCATGTTCCCTGACTTAGCATTCCCACCAACAACAGTACGGCCACAACCGCGTGCTTGACCCGGTATCGTGGCATATGCATAGTGGTCTCCTTAAGTGATATTCACGTCATGGAGACACCGATTCCAACACGAATGCAATCTACATTTGGATAATGTTGCCGCTTTTTACAAGAAACAACGAACGCGCTCAAGCCGGAATGCAGAACTGCGGCAAAACATCGCCTGCATCACGCGCTCGGTGATACGACGCTTATGCTTTCCGCGCCGGATCAGCTGCTCTCGATTGAACGAGTTCGTGTAACCGCCCGCCAAGCAGGATGCAGGGTATCGCCGTTACGATGAGGGCGATCGAGTACCAGTGCGGACCGTACCTGGCGCCGCCATTCCACGTGGCTAGAGTCCCCGCGGTTGCGGCCAAGAACCCAATGTAGACGAGCGTCCACACGTGAGCCATCGGTCTGTTCGGGGCCAGGCGTGCCGTTGTGTATCCACCCAACACGGTAAATGCGGCTCGATAGGCTAAAGCAACCATGAGGGGCGAGTCCGGAATCGGATCTCCCCACTTTGGGAAGATCTGCAACGCATGAAGTAGCGCATCGACAGCCACTGAAAGTACGGCGGTCACGGCAAAGCCGGCAATCACGGCAGTCACGCTTTGAAAACCGCGTCGCCACGAAGCCACCTCAGTCATGGGGATTTTCCGTCAGTGTCTTTATCCGCGCCTCGAGCCTGCCAAGCTGACTCCCAAAACCCGCCACGGCACGCTCGGTCCACTCGTCGTCATGCATCGTACCGATCGTCAAAATCATCTTTATCTGGTCCTCGCCCAGTTGCTGCAGTTCAATGACGTGCTCGACGACATACGGTTCGACGCCGGGAATAAAATTCGCAGTGAGTTCGTAAGCGAGGCGTCCTCGAGGAACGATTTCCGTATAAGTAATGCTGGTCTCGGTCGTCAACGGCATGCCTTCCGCGCGCATGAACGCCGCCTGTTCGGGTTCGACCGCCGTCATCGCATAACGCATTTCACCTCCTGGTCTGAGATCGAGGTGACGCACCTTAACTGCAAATCCGGCGGGTCCCCACCACG
Source organism: Vulcanimicrobiaceae bacterium (assembly GCA_036559125.1). Lineage (GTDB taxonomy): Bacteria > Vulcanimicrobiota > Vulcanimicrobiia > Vulcanimicrobiales > Vulcanimicrobiaceae > JALYTZ01. The sequence goes on along the minus strand of DATBTT010000009.1, from coordinate 1,949 downwards.
ACTCGATACCTTCCTTAGTGGTCCATAGCTCCCACACGTCTTTTATGCGCGCACGATATACGCGCGTCAACGTTACCGGGCTTCGCGCCGATGCATTATGCGCTCCGCGCGCCAACGGCTTGCTCATGATTTGCTCCTCTGGCGCGCCTTCGTACGCCGCGTTTGTTTTGCTTCAAGCGCTTCACCGAAGGCATCGAGCCTCGCGCTCCACAACTGTCGATATTGCTTTAGCCATCGATCCAATTCTCTAAATCGCTCTGGTCGAAGGGAGTAAATGCGTTTCGCACCCACTGCACGGGTTTGAACGAACCCGGCCTCTTCCAGGATCCGCAAATGACGCGAGACCCCCGACTGTTGGATGGGCATCCTGGCTACCAAATCGTTAACCGCGCGCTCTTTCGCGAGCAACAGCTGCACGATCTGCAGCCGATTGGCGTCGAAAAGCACCTGAAACGAGCTAATATTCACAGCCGTGTATATATACCACCGTGCATGCGCGGCCGTCAAGGGTTGAACCCAATCGGGAACCAGCACCGGTACTTGAGTACTGGTCACCCGAGCTTCTCTTCAGCTTCTCGGCGCGCCGGGGTTGGGCGGACCCGACCTCAAACCGCTGCCGTTCCCACAACCGGATCTAGAGCGCCCCAACGCTTAAGTGGTCGTGATTATCCATTCCGTCGCGAAACGATCTTGCAGCACGCCCAACTTGCCGCCCCAAGAAACGTGTTCCATTCGAAGTCTGCGCCCTCACGCTACGTCCTGCAGCGTGAGCCGAGGTCCACTCGGCGATAGCGTAGTTCTTGGGTCTTGACCGTCCGCCAATGCGGCGCGGCTCGCCAAGGGCGCCTTCTGCGCCCGAAACACAATCACCCGAGCAGCATTCACATCCGCATGGTCCGCATGACCGCACGCGATGCACCTAAACCGGATGCTGTTCCGATTCTCCGCTGCAACATGCCCGCATTGCGCGCATGTTTGCGAGCTGTAGTGCGGATCGACGTAGATGACCTGGCGGGCGGCGCGTTCGGCCTTCTCCGCAATCAACTGCGCGATCATACTGAAACCGGCATCCAGCAGCGCTCGATTTAAGCCGGCTTTGGCGGCCACATTGCGGCCGGGTTGCTGCACCGTGCCCTTGGCACTGCGGGTCATGTTGCGCACCTGCAGCTTCTCCAGCACGATCGTGTCGTACTCGTCGACGAGCTGCCGCGACACCACGTGCGCGTAGTTACGGCGCTGGCGCGCGATCTTCTCGTGCACACGGGCCAGGTTAGCTACCGCCTTCGCGCGATTCTTACCGCGACGCTTCCGCTTGCTCACGACACGCTGCGCTCGTTCCAACGCAAGTCGCGCTTGCTCGATGTACCGCGGATTCTCGACCCGCCTTCCGTCACTGGCCGCTAGCAACACGGTAATTCCCCGATCGAGTCCAACAGCCAGACAGCGCGATTCGAGCGGTTCAACGACCCGTTCGCATTCGAACTGCGCGTACCACCGGCCACGCTTGCGCACGAGCCAGGCCCGACCGTGCGGTGGTACTCGCCTGCCCTTACGCAGTTTGACCCGGCCAATACCGGGGATGCGCACTCGTTGCTGTTCGCTATCGAATCTGAGCGCACGGTCTCCATGCGGAAATTCGAGCTGGCGCCAGCGCCGCGCCGCTTTATATCGCGGAAAGCCGGGAGTCTCGCCACGCGCGCAGCGCCGGAAGAACGCCTGCATGGCCTTCTCCAGCCGATGCAGCACGGCGTCCTCGCATTCCCGGTAAACGCCGGCGAGGTGATGCGATTCTTTGCGCAGTGCCGTGATCTCCGCGTATTGCATTTTCGCCGTTACCGATATTCGTCGTAGCTGGTAGGCTTCTTTGCGCTGATGGAGCAGCGCGTTATAGAGATGACGGGTTACGTGCAAGGCGTGGTCGAGTGCGGCCGCTTGCGCGGCCGTTGGGT
>DATBTT010000008.1:0-33695 GCA_036559125.1 Vulcanimicrobiaceae bacterium | reverse complement strand
GCATGGCGGACAGTGGCACGCGCTGCATGACGGGCAGGCGCAGCATGACGGACAGTGGCAGGCGCAGCATGACGGACAGTGGCAAGCGCAGCATGACGGACAAGTGGCACGCGCAGCATGACGGGACGGCACTGTCACCCTGAGCCTGTCGAAGGGCGAGCTTGCGAAGGGCGAGTTTATCGAAGGGTTGGCGGGTCGAGGTCGGGGGCGACCATCTCGGATGAGACTTCGAGGTGTTCGAGCACCGCTTCGGTGTGTTCGTCATCGTCGCGCATGCGCCGCAACAGCACTTCGTACGTTCCCGATGCGTCGCGCTCGAAATTAATCGGTTCCCAGCCTTCCTCGGAGAGCCGGGCGAGCTCGACCTCGATCGTCGCCGCGCCTCGCATGGTTCGCATCGTGTAGCGGTATGGAATGACCATCGCGTCACACCTCCGCTTAGGGCGTTCCCGCAAGCGCCCCGGGTTTAAACCCCCGCATCGAGCAGACGCTTGCAGGTTAGGCGCGCCGCATATACCGCTTGCGCAACTCATCGAGCACGACCGCGAGAACGATTACCGCGCCGAGCACGACGTCTTGCGTGTACGATTCGATGTTGAGCAAATTCATCACGTTGTAGAGAATCCCGATGAGAAACGCGCCGAAAAACGTGCCCACGATGCTGCCGCGGCCGCCCATGAGGCTCGTGCCGCCGACTACGACGGCGGCGATGGCCTGCAATTCGAATCCGTTGCCCGTCTGCGGCGAGCCCGACGAAAATAGCGCCATGTAGAGAAAACCGACGACGCCCGCGCACATGCCGCTGATCACGTATACCAGCGTCTTGGTGCGAACGACGTTCACGCCCGCCAAACGCGCGGCTTCTTCGTTGCCGCCGATTGCGAACACGTAGCGCCCATAACGCGTGCGCATCAAAAGGACGGAGGCCGCGACCACGATCACGATCATCCACACGATTGGAATCGGTATGCCCGGAAGGCCGAGGATGTGATGGAGGTTCAAAAAGTAGCCGATGCCCGTATTCGTAAAGTCGGGCGAGTTTAGCGGAATCGGCCGGCCGTGCGAAATTTTGAACGAGAGACCGCGCGCCATGAGCATCATCGCGAGCGTCGTGATGAACGGGGGCAGATTCAGCTTCACGACCGGAACGGCGTTGACAAACCCCGCGATTCCACCGACGGTCAAGCCGACGATCAACGTCAGGGCGATGAGCGCGAAGCCCCCGATGTGCAGCGCGTTTGCGAACAGCGCCATGACGACGCCGGTCAGCGAAACCAACGATCCTACCGAGAGATCAATGCCGGCCGTGATAATGACGAAGGTTTGCCCGACACCCAAAATGCAGTTGTACGTGATCTGCCGCAGCACGCGCACGATATTGCTCGGCTCTAAAAACGAGCCGTGGGCTCCGATGTTGACGATAACGGCCACGACGATGACCGCAACGATCGCTATCCCGATGCGCATCCAATACGCGCGCATCTGTTTGCCTTGCTCGGCTTTGGCGCTCTCCGCGAGTTGCGCCTTGACCTGGACGTCGCCCATCAGGCCGCTGCTCCGGTCGCTGCGGCAATCACGCGATCGGGCGTGGCTTGCGCGCGCGCAAACTCCTGGGCGATCCTGCCGCCGCGCACCACGAGAATGCGATGCGACATGCCCAGCACTTCGGGCAATTCACTGCTCACCATGACGATCGCGGCTCCGTTCTCCGCCAACTTGACCATGATGTTATAGATTTCGGCCTTCGCGCCGACATCGATGCCGCGCGTCGGCTCGTCGAACAAGAACACGCGCGCGCCGCCGAGCAACCACTTCGCAAGCACGACCTTCTGTTGGTTTCCGCCGGAAAGATTGCGCACGAGTTGCTGCGAGTTGGGCGTTCGAATACGCAATTCGGCGATCGATCGCGCCGCCGCGTCTTCTTCTTCTTTCGAGTCCAGCAGGCGGTCGCGCTTCACGAATTGCGCCAAGTGCGCGAGCGTGATATTTTCGCGAACGGTCATGCCGAGAATCAAACCTTGAGCCTTGCGGTCCTCGGTAATAAAGGCGATGCCGGCACGAATCGAATCGCTGGGCTGCACGATTTTAACCCGCGAACCGGCAATGTCAATTTCGCCGCTCTGGGGCACGTCGGCGCCGGCGATGGCGCGACAGATCTCCGTTCGTCCGGCGCCGACCAATCCCGCGAGACCGACGATCTCGCCGCGCTTCACCTCGAACGATATGTCGTGAATTGCCGGCTCGCGCGTCAGATGCCGGACCGATAATACGACCGGCGCGTCGTCGGGGATGGCCGGAAGATCGGGAAAATGGTTTTCGACGGCACGACCGACCATGGCGCGCACGATATCGTCGGGCGGGAAGTCTTTGGTGGCGCGCGTTTCGATCGCTTTGCCATCGCGAAGCACCGTTACGCGGTCGGCAATCTTCGGCAGCTCTTCCATGCGGTGCGAAATATACACGATACCGGCGCCGCCCGCTTTGAGTTTAGCGATTACCGCGAAGAGCGCGTCGATCTCCCGGTCGGTGAGCGCCGCGCTCGGCTCGTCCATCACGATGATGTGCGCCTTCTTGGCGAGCACTTTCGCGATCTCGATCATCTGCTGCTGCGCGACCGGCAGCCTGGCCGTTTCAACGTTGAGCGGAATCGTGATCCCAAGCTCGGCAAATACCGCGGCAGCACGCTCGCGAGCGCTTCGCTCGTCGAGCAGAAAACCGCGTTGGGGTTCGTCGCCCAAAACGATGTTGTCGATGGCGTCGAGCGCCGGCACCAGGTTGAACTCCTGATAGATCATGCCGATGCCGAGTTGCTCCGCAGTTCGCGGCGAATCGATTTGCACTTCGCGACCGTCGATGAGGATCTGGCCGCTATCGGCGGGCTGCGCGCCCGCCAGAATTTTCATGAGCGTCGACTTGCCGGCGCCGTTTTCGCCGCACAGCGCCAACACTTCGCCGGCGTAGAGCTGCAGCGTTACCCCGTCCAATGCGCGGACACCGGGAAAGGATTTCCCGATGTCTCGCATTTCGAGCAATGGCGCGGTGTTGCTCAGAGCCGTTTACTTTGCGTTGGCTTTGGTGTACGTGCCCACGGGGATGTCCGTCTTAGCCGCGACGTGCTTTCCGGTGAAATACGCGTGAATGGCGTCGATCGTCTTGATGCCGATCTGATCCGGGTGCTGGATCGCGTCGCCGAACATGTCGCCGTTTTTGATCGCGGTGCGCGCTTCGACCGACGCGTCGTACCCGACGACCGCAATACCGGAGACGCCGGCCGCCTTAATTGCCGTCACCGCGCCGAGCGCCGAGTCGTCGTTGACCCCGAAGACCCCTTTGAGATTTTTGTGCGACTGCAGAATATCGCCCATACTCGAATTGGCTTTGGCGCGCGCGCCGCCGGCGTCGACGTCGGCGACGACTTTGACGCTCGGGCAATTTTGCGCGAGCGACTGTTTGAAGCCCTTGACGCGATCTTGCACGCTGGTCACTTCGGGTTCGTCGAGAATCGCCACGTTGCCCGACTTCACCGCTTGGCACATCAGCTTGCCGGCCTGCGCCCCGCCCTGCACGTTGTCGGAGGCGATGTGCGCGATGACCTTGCCTTGATTGCTGGTGTTCGCGATGTCGGCGGTAAACACGGGAATTTTCGCGTTATTGGCCTCGACGATCGCGCCGCCGATAGCCTTGGAATCGAACGGCGTCAAGACGATCGCATCGACCTTTTTGGAGATGAAATCTTCGACTTGCGCCTGCTGTTTGGCGCTGTCCCGATTGGCGTCCACGAAGGTGATCGCGTAGCCGTACTTTGCCGCCTCGGATTTCATGCCGGCTTCCATGTCTTGGTAAAACTGCGCTTCCAAGTCCTGGATCGAAACGCCGATCGTCTTGGTGCCGCCGGCCGTCGAGGAGTTGGATTGGGCCGTCGTGCTCGAGGTCGAGCCGGAGTTGGAACAGGCGGCCAAAAACGCGGCGAGCGCGGCCGCCGCCATCAGCGGGCGGGGGTTATTCACGGGTGCATCTCCTCCAAAAGCTTTGCGGGTGGGTTAACTACGATGCCCGGCCGCGCCTTCGTTCTCCACAAGAGCAAGCGCCGCAGCTGTGCAACCTGTGGACAACTTTCCGGCCGGCGGGGGCCGATCGCGCGCTCAAACGGCGTTTTCGGCCGGTCGCTCCTCGGCGCCGCCGAACATGCGGGAGGTCAGCCGAACGAGCCACGCGACCGAGATGACGAACGCAACGGTAAAGAGGGCTCCCTGCGCTAGGTGACCGTACACGTAGGCGCCGGAGCCGAAAAGCGCGCTGTAGACGGCAACCAGCCCGAGTATCCAGGCCAGGAACGAGTTCGGGAGGCTATCCGGCGAGGCCGGCAGTCCGGACTCTTCGCGAATCGAGCGCCAACCCGGTCCGCTCGGGCGCACCTTGTCGTAGAACGCGACGAGCGTCGCCCGCTCGACCGGCGGCGTCGCGTACGTGACGATCAGCCACGCTACCGTCGTTATTCCAACGGTCCACAACAACGCAACCGAAGAGTCGACGGCGTGACCGCCTTTTGCCAGGATCAGAAAGAACAGCGAGATGACGAACGGGACGATCATCGCGGTGATCTCGGTCCATGCGTTGATGCGCCACCAAAACCAGCGCAGTAAATAGACCAGCCCGGAACCGGCTCCGACCGAGAGCAACAATCCAAACGCCTCTTTCGCGGTGCTCAACAGGAACGTCAAGCCGAACGCCACGATCATGATGAGGACCGTGACCATGCGCCCCACCAGAACGTAATGCTTTTCGTCGCGGCCCGGACGCATGAAGCGGCGATAGAAATCGTGCACGAGGTAGGACGTTCCCCAGTTTAAATGCGTCTCGAGCGTCGACCGGTAGGCGGCAAAAAGTCCTGCGACCATCAAACCCGCAAACCCCGCCGGCATGAACGTCAGCATCGCCGGGTATGCGATGTCGTCGCCGAGCAGATTCGCCTGTACGTACGGAAAGCGTTGATGAATGTCGGAGAGCGTCGGAAAGACGATCATCGACGCGAGCGCCACCACGACCCACGGCCACGGCCGCAGCGCGTAGTGCATCGCGGAAAAAAACAGCGTTCCGTACACCGAATCGCGTTCGGTCTTCGCCGAGAGCATGCGCTGGGCGACGTAACTTCCGCCGCCGGGCTCCGCGCCGGGATACCACACCGACCACCACTGCACGGTGAGCGGGATGATGAAAATGGCAAGCGCGGTCGGCCAGTCGTTGAAGTTCGGCAAGACGCCGAGCACGTTGGTGTGGGTGTGCGGAACGTTAGTGTGCATCATGTGCACGAAGAGCCCGTGTAAGCCGCCGACATGCGGGGCGCGCACCGCAAAAAATGCGGCCGCAAACGCGCTGAAGATCGTGATCACGAATTGGATCGTGTCGGTCACCATGACGCCCCACAAGCCCGACATGGATGCGAAGATCACCGGAAAGAGCGCCGCGCACGCAAGCGTCGTCACTTCGTTTATGCCGAACAGCACGTTCGAAATCTTCACCGCCGCGAGACTGACGCTCGCGATGATCACGCAGTTGAAGAACAATCCGAGATAGACCGCGCGAAACCCGCGCACGATGGTGGCCGTTTTACCGGAGTAGCGCTGTTCGTAAAATTCGAGATCGGTGAGAACGCCGCTGCGGCGCCACAACCGCGCGTAGAAGAACACCGTCGCCATGCCGGTAAGCAAAAACGCCCACCATTGCCAGTTCGACGCGACGCCGCCCGTGCGCACGAAATTCGTAACCAGATTGGGCGTATCGGTCGAAAACGTCGTCGCGACCAACGAGATGCCGATGAGCCACCACGGCGCCTGCCGGCCCGCGGCGAAGAATTCCGACGTATTTTTCCCCGCTCGCCTGGCGAGTAAGATCGCGGGCACGAACATAATCGCGACCGAGACGACGATGATAATCCAGTCGAGCGAAGTCAAGTGCATGCGGCGGAGCCTCTACAATGCGGAAGACCGAGCGGTTTTCGGCGTGTTCGCATACTCGCGCGGGCGCGCCTGCGCGCACTTGACTGACGGGACTGACGATCGCTACGGTTTTACGAGAGGATTTTTTTCCGCGAAGGCGCCGCTGGGGTTGGGCTTGACCCACACGATGAGATCCCAAATCGACGGCATGTCGAAAACGGTCGCGACTTCGTTCGCGTTTGCGACTTTCCCCATCTTTACTAAGTCAGCCGCAGTCGGATGCTGCGGATCGCCGCCGCCTTTGCGAAACGCCGGCGCCATTACATATTTATCGTATTGCATCGCACCCGTTGTCGCATTTTTCGCCACGTAATGCACGTGATCGTCAAACTGGTACAAGCGTCCCGGATTGACGCCGAATATGCTCGGCCGCTGCTCGCCCGTCTTCAATACGGAGAAATCGGCGCCGAGGAGTTGACCCGCCTTGTCGTACCAAAGCTGACTGGGATGCCGCGCATCGGGCGATTGCCACTGTCTATTCGCATAACTGATCGCACCGGTCGAATCGGCATTCGTATAGCGAACGTATCCCGCTTTCTCAGCGTCCGCCGCGGTCGGGAATCGTTTCATCAAATCGACCTGAATCGAACGCACGAAGGCGACTTCCACCGGCGACAACTTCCCGGCATACGTCGGGCTCTGGTCCGCCATCGCCGTTGACGCCGCCGCCAACGCGAGCGCAAATACCATCAAAACCACACGTTTGAGCATACGCACCTCTCTCAAGCTAACAAGCAAATCGTACTCTGCGACGCCATCAAATACTTGAGACGCCCATCAAATCGCTTACTCTAGCGCACTACCCCACCACGCCGTGACCCCACCCCCGTCATCCTGAGCCTGTCGAAGGAGGAGCCCGTCGAAGGACGAGCCTGTCGAAGGACGCCCCCCTTGCCGTTAGCCCCTTTGGACGCAGGTAGCCTTGCAAGGAGGTATGCGTGCTCTCACTTGCGTTTTCTGCGGCGATGCTCGGCATCGAAGGGTACGTCGTTCGCGTCGAAGCCGACAGTTCGCCCGGAACGCCGGGCCTGGCGATCATCGGGCTTCCCGATCGCGCGCTCAACGAAGCGCGCGAACGCGTCCGAGCGGCGATCTTCAACTCGGGCTTTGCCTTCCCGGCGGGACGCCTACTGGTGAATCTGTCACCGGCCGATGTGCGCAAAGAGGGCCCCTCGTTCGACTTGCCGATCGCGCTGGCACTACTTGCGATCGACGAACAAGTGGATCGCCTCGCGCTGCAAAGCTTCGCGGCACTCGGCGAAGTCGCGCTGGACGGCGCGCTGCGGCCGGTAAGCGGCATTTTGCCGATGGTGCTGGGCGCGCGCAACGCCGGCTTCACCAAACTGATCGTTCCCGACAGCAACGCCGGCGAAGCCACGCTCGTCGACGGCATCGAACTCTACGCGGTCGACTCGTTGTCGGCGGCGGTTGCGGTCGTGCTCGGCAACGGCGCCAAGTGGCGCACGCGAACGGTCGTACCAAGCGTTGCGCCGATCGACGAATTCATCCACGGCGATTACGCCGACGTTCGCGGGCAAGCCGGGGCGAAACGTGCGTTGGAGATCGCCGCTGCAGGCGGACACAACGTGGTGTTCGTCGGCCCACCCGGATGCGGAAAAACGATGTTAGCGCGGCGCATCCCATCGATTCTTCCGCCGATGACCTCGGGCGAAGCGCTTGAAGTAACGAAGATTTACAGCGTTGCCGGACTACTCGGCCCGCGACCGGGAATCGTCGGGGCGCGTCCGTTCCGCTTTCCTCACCACACCATCAGCCAGACCGCACTCGTCGGCGGCGGCAGCGCGGTCAAGCCCGGCGAAATCAGCCTCGCGCATCACGGCGTGTTATTTCTCGATGAATTGCCCGAGTTCACGCGTGCCGCCGTCGAAGTCATGCGGCAGCCGCTCGAAGAGGGCTCCGTGACCATTGCGCGCGCCGCCGGAACGTTCACCTATCCCGCACGTTTCATGCTCGTCGCGTCGATGAATCCGTGCCCGTGCGGATATCGCGGTACGCGCTCCGCCGAGTGTCGCTGCGACGACGCTGCCGTCGCAAAATATGTTTCCAAGCTGTCCGGACCACTACTCGACCGCATCGACTTGCAGATCGAAATTGGCCGCGTACCGTTCGACGATATGGTCGCAACCGGCCATGGCGAGCGTTCCTCCGCGATACGCGAACGCGTCATCGCCGCGCGTAAACGCCAGCAAGGGCGCTTCGCCGGTACGCCGATTACGTGCAATGCGGAGACTCCCGGTAGCGCCGTGCGTACCTACTGTCAGCTCGACGCCGACGCGATGCGCTTGCTGGCGCACGCCAGTGCGCGCCGGCAATTTTCCGCGAGAGCGCTGGATCGCATCGCCCGTGCCGCACGCACGATCGCGGACCTTGCCGGCAGCGATGCCATCGCCAGCGAGCACGTTGCTGAGGCCATCAACTACCGGAGCCTGGAGCGCCTCGACACACGCGCGGCGTGACTTTTTTGCTTCGCGCATTTTTCTAGGGTTCGGATTGCGCGAATCATCGACATATCTCCGTTTTGAAACACCTCATCGCATTGTGATATTCAGTCCGTGTTTGCCATGGCGCCGGCGGCGGCGTCTCAACGGTTGGAAAGGTATGGGCCCGGCGCGCGTCGTTTCCTAGGTGAATGGATGGACTTGCTTTTGTTACGGCGATTCGCGATACGGGAGCGAACTATGCGCCGATCGGGACGTTCGTCGCCTTCGCGCTAACGACGATCGAGCGCGGTCACATCGTCGCGACAGGCGTACCGGGCCCGCAACACTACAATCCGCTCGGGGTCGTTCACGGCGGTTTTGCGAGCACGCTGCTCGACCTCGCGCTCGGCCACGTATCGATCTCCGTGCTTCGCGATCCGGCCACCGGTGTCGCGACGACCGACTTGAACGTGAAATACCTGCGCTCGATGAACGCATCGACCGGTACCGTGATCTGCGAGGCAACGGTGGTTCACGCGGGGCGCCGCATCGTCGTGGCTCAAGCCGAACTTCGGGACGCGGGCGGGACCCTGTTCGCGACCGCGCAGTCCACGTGCATCGTATTGGGCCCGCAACCGTAGGGTCCATTCTAGCGCGTGATTGCGGCGCGTTGGGCGCGCAGGAGTTCGTTGCTGCGTTCGCCGTCGATGCCGAGTTCGGCGAGCACGGCTTCGGCGAAACCGAACGCGCCCTCCGCCTCGGGCACGAGCGCGTCGGTTGCTCCGGCGGCGCGCAAGACGCGAATATCCCGAAGTCGCGACGCGCGCGCGACGACGCGCACGCCCGTTCGATGCGAGAGCCGCCGCGCGAGCGCGACGTTTGCCGGCGTGTCGGGAATGGTCGTGAGCACGACCTGCGTAGACGGAGTCAGGGTTCGTTCGACGACGCGCGGGTCCGCGCCGTCGCCGTATTGCGCGTCGGCACCCTCGCGTTGCGCGAGGTGCACGAGATCGACGTCCAACTCGATGACCGCAAACGCAATCCCCGCGAGCCGGCAGACCGCCCCCGCGGTTCGGCCGACGCGACCGTAGCCAACGATGATTACCGGAGGATCGCTCGCAAAGGGCACCGCAGGCGATTCGCTCGAGACGTCCATCGCTCGCCGGTGCGGCGCGAGAATACGCGTCGCGATTGCCGCCAACAGAATCGAAACCAACGTCGCGCCGATCGCCGTGCCTAACTCGGTCGCGTCCAAACGTTTTGCTAAATAGCTGTCGTTGGCGAGCACGACGTTGAATTCGCCGAGCGGCAACAACGCCACGCCGAGCGCGAGCGCCGTCCCGCGCGGCTGGCCGACCATGCGGCTCAAGCCGTACCAGCCGGCGAAACGTGCGAGCGCAAGCGCGAAGGCCATGGCGATGATGACCGGCCAATGCGCCGCGACGGCCGAGAAGTCGACGAGCGTTCCGATCGAAACGAAAAACAGCATGACGAACAGCTCGCGAAACGGCGCAACGATCGATTGCACCATCCGGCTGCCCGCCGCTTCTGAGGTGACCGCTCCGGCGACGAACGCGCCGAACTCGAACGAGAGGCCCGCCAGATGACCGATCCACGCTGCGACCAGCGCCACCGCCGTCGAAAACGCGATGAGCGCGTCGGCCGGCGCCCGCCGCAAAAACGCGATCACGATACGGTGCAACACCGTCGCGCCCAGTACCAGCGCGACGATGACGAACAACGCCGCCTTCAAAAGCGGTACGGCGATGCCGAGCGGCGTGAGCGCTTGCGCCGGCGTGGTCGTGATGACCAGCAGCGCAATCGCGGCGAGGTCTTGCGCGACAAGCAGCGCGATCGCCGAATGCCCGGGACGCTTGTCGAGCAATCCGAAAATCTGCAGCAACGCGACGCCGATTGCCGTGCTCGAGAGCGTGAACGCGAACGCCAGCGTGATCGGATGCACCAGTCCGAACGCGACGCCGAGCGCCCACGTGATCGCGCCGAAAATCAGCATTAGAACAAAGTTGCCGATCATCGGTACGATGCCGACTGCGCGTAATTCGCGTACGGAAAAGCCGAGACCGAGACTGAAGAGCAATAAAATGAGGCCGAGTTCGCTCAGGCCGCTGAGCGAATTAGCGCTGCTGTGATATCCGGGCGTGAGCGGGCTTATGACCATACCGGCGACGACATAACCGAGAATCGGCGTGACGCGGACCGCTCGCGCGAGCGCGCCCAGCACGCTCGCCGCGACGAGCGCAACCGTAAGATCCGCGAGAAAAGCTACGGTCGCTTGTTGCGTTAACTCGCCCCCTTTTGCACGGCGTACGTGGCATCCAGCAACCCGTAGGGCACGAGATTCTCGTACGCGCCGGTAGCTTGATCGCGAAATCCGTCGCGATAAAGCCCTTCGCGCGCGAAGCCGAGTCGTTCGAGGAGCGCGCGCGTCCTGGCGTTACTCTCGCGCACCTCCGCAAAAATGCGGTGCGCGCCAATCTCGTCGAACGCGTGCCGCAAGCCCCAGTCGAGTGCGAAGCGGCCCATGCCGGCGCCGGGATCGCGCGCGATCAAAATGCTGAGTTCGACCAGCCATTCGTGATTCTGGATCAAGAAGTGGCCGACAGGCTCACCATCGCGCTCGACGATGTAACCCTCGTTGTTGGGATCCTCGAGGGAAGCCTCGACCATGTGCGCCGGCGGCGCGTTGAGCACCACCGCGGCATGCGGTAAGGCAAACAATTCGACGATGAAGGGGACGTCTTCGCCGGCCGCCTCGCGCATCGCGTAGTTCACGCCGGTTGCGAAAGAGTCAATATCGGAACCGCGGATCCGTCGAGAAACGTCGCGAGTTGGTCCGGCGAGAACTGCACGCCGGTAAAGAACTCCCCGAACGCCGCATATTTCGCGCTCGCTTCGTCAAAGCGCATTTCGTAAATCAGCTTTTTGAACACCAGTGGATCGTCCGCGTACAGGTCGACGCCCCACTCGTAATCGTCGAAGCCGATGGAACCCGAAATCACTTGCGTGACCAGACCGTGAAACGAGCGACCGATCTTGCCGTGATCCAGCATCAAACGCGCGCGATCCTCAAACGGCAGCATGTACCAATTCACATCTTCGCCACGTTTTTTGTCCATTGGATAGAAACAGACGTAGCGGCGCTGCGGAATGGCCGCCCATAGGCGTCCGGCATTTCGCGGATTGCGTTGCTGTTCGCGCATCAGGTCGTCGAACGCAGCGTTCCATTCCGGCGAAAACGGTTTGAGTTCGCGCTCGCGCAAGGCTGCGTGAATTTTCCCGGTGGCTTCGTATAAGCCCAGCTCGAGCACGGAAACATACGATGCGGCCGGTGCCCAGAATAGCGCCAGACGCAGCTTGTCCACGACGGTCTGCGCGTGCGCGAGACCCTCGAAATCCTTGCTGTAATGCGTGAGCATGAGGTCGGCTTTGTGGCCGATCAATTGCGCCAGACCGAGATCGGCGTCGCCGCCTTTGAGCGCGCTCAGCGCCTCTCGCGCTTCTCGAATGATATCGTCGCGCTCGTCTCGCGGCAGCGCGTCCCAAGCGGGACGGTCGAACGCAAACATCCGGTGGAGAATCCACCATCCTTCGAGCGATTCGGGGACGTCGGGATGACGCAACTTAACCTTAGCTCCTTACGACGGTGCGGACTCGCTTGACCTCCGCTTGCACTTCGTCTTCGAGCGTATCAGGGCGTTCGCGATATTTCGCCCACAATTGTGGCATGTGCGCGATGTCGTCGAGCACGCGGGCGAAAACCGCGTTGACCGGCGTCGGAACGCTCGTTTCGCGGCCGGCCGCCGCTACGGCGCCGTTGAGCATGTCCACTTCGCTTTGCGCCTTGCCGGCGCGCAGGTCGAGCAACAGCGACGGCGGCTTGGTTCCGCGAGCTCCGGCGATGCGATTGGCCAACAGCGTGCGCGCGATCGGGCTCGGCAGCGTCGCGATGCCTTGCAACGCGCGGAGCGGATAGCGCGGAAGGTCGATAGGCGTGACGCCGAGTTTCAACATCACCGCGCGCACTTCGCGAATCGCGCGAATCTCAAGGGTAAAAACGTGATCGAAATGCACGAGCCGGTTCGGCAAAACGTTGAGGATCGCGCAACTGGCGTTGGCAACGACGTTCAACGCCAGTTTCGACCATTTCAGGGCGCGCCAATCGTCGACCACTTTGACGTTGATGCCGCTGCTTTGAAACGTTGCGACGAGCCAGTTGTACGCCGCGTTTCCCATCGGCGCGAGCGCGAGACCGCCCTCCTTGGTCGCGTAGCTATTGCCGTTGCGGTCGCGGTCGACGGGCACGGTAAGCGCCGCGGCGACCACGTTATCGGCACCGAACGCCGCCGCCAGCCGCTCCTCGTTTCCGACGCCGTTTTGCGGCGAGACGAAGACGCATTTGCCGGGATAAGCGATGGCTTTGCGTAGCGTGTCGACCGCTCCGTCGGTATCGTACGACTTCACCGCGACGATCGCCACGTCGGCGTCCACCGGCGTCACGTCGGACAATTCGCGCGGAGCGTAGATCACGTTCACGTGTATCGACTCGAGCAAATCGCCCATGAACGTTCCGACCGCGCCCTTGCCGACGATGTAGACGTTCATGCCACACCCGTGCTGCCGAAACCGCCTGCGGCGCGAACGGTCTCCGGAAGGTCGGCGACCAAATCGAAGCGCGCCTGCGAGACCGGTGCGACGACCAACTGCGCGATGCGGTCTCCGCGTCGCACCACGAACGGCTCGGAGCCGAGATTGGCCAGGATGACGTTAACCGGCCCGCGGTAGTCGGCATCGATCGTGCCCGGCGTATTCAAACACGTGATCCCGTTGCGTAGCGCGAGCCCGCTGCGCGGCCGCACTTGCGCTTCGTACCCGGCGGGCAATGCGATCGCGAATCCGGTCGGCACGAGCGCGCGCGCGCCGGGGAGCAACGAGAGATCGTCGGCAATCGCGGCGCACAGGTCTGCGCCGGCAGCCAGTTCGCTCATGTACGCCGGAAGCGGTAATCCGTGGCCTTCAGGCAAGCGTTTGAGTGCAACCGCGATGGGAAAAACCATTCCCGCTCATTTGGCAAGCAGCGTTGCCAACTCTTCCTGAAAACTCTCGACGTCTCGAAACTGGCGGTAGACGCTCGCGAAGCGGATGTACGCGACCTTGTCGAGCCCCTTGAGCGCTTCCATCAATTTCTCGCCCACCATCGTGGAGGGCACTTCGCTCTCGCCCCGGGCAAACAGATCGCGTTCGAGATCGGCCGCGACCGCTTCCATCTGGCTCTCGGAAACGGGGCGTTTCTCGCACGACTTGCGCAGCCCCGAGAGAATTTTTTCTCGACTGTACTGCTCGCGGCGGCCATCTTTTTTCACGACGAACAGACGCGGGGCTTCCATCCGCTCGTAGGTCGTGAAGCGGTGCTTGCAGCGCGGATCCAGACACTCGCGGCGGCGCCGGACGACGTTCTCGTCGTCACGGGAATCGACAACGCGCGTCTCGCTCTTGCGACAGGTGGGACAGTTCAGCGGCGAACCCTCAAAAGGCACACCCACATCTTGTGGGTCAACCCATTATAAGCCACTACGCCTAGTCTTGTAAAAAGAGGCACCGCCGGCGCTGGCCGGCGGTGCCTCGAAAGCATGGTGTCCGCCCCCTAGCTTAGGATGCGGCTCCGATCTTGAACATCTTCGTTCCACACTCAGGACACTTGCCTTCGGTCGCGGGACGACCGTTTTTCATCGTGATCTGCACGGCGTCTTTGATAGGACGCTTGGTCTTGCACTTCACACAGTACGCTTCAGCTGCCACGTTAGAATCCTCCGAACTGCTGGGCCGGGCTTGATTGGGGCGCTGTATTCCGAGGCGCTCGGGAGTTTCCCCCTGGGCAAACCCCTCGTGGCGAGCCAACCGGGCTTGCCCCGGCTCCCCTTGCGCGTGAAGGACTCACCGTGGAGATGCCGGCGTTGCTCCCCCGCGCCGTATTCGAAGAGCTCCGGGGCGGGCGCGCGTTGCCGGGCGCATTCGGGTTCCTGTGGGCGTGCGGGGACCTCGAAGGCCTGCGCCTGCCCACGGTCGCCATCGTCGGCACCCGGGCCGCCACGCCGTACGGGCGCGGGCTCGCACACCGCTTCGCAGCCGAACTCGGGGCGGCCGGCTGCGCGATCCTCTCCGGGCTCGCCTTGGGCATCGATGCGGCCGCCCACGAAGGCGCCCTCGCGGCCGGTGCGCCGACCATCGGCGTGCTGGGTGGGGGGCACGGGCACTTCTTCCCGCGCCGGAACCGGCAGCTCGCCGAACGGATGCTCGCGTCGGGCGGTGCCGTGCTCTCGCCCTTCCCGCCCGAACGCAATGCCTTCCCCAGTCAATTCCTCGAGCGCAACGGGGTTGTGGCCGCGCTCGCGGACGCCCTCGTCGTGATCGAGGCGCCCGAACGCAGCGGCGCGCTCAACACGGCGGGGTGGGCGGCCGGGTACATTCCCGTGCTGGCCGTTCCAGGCGACGTCGATCGCGCGCACGTGCGCGGTTGCCACGCGCTGATCCGCGACGGCGCAACCCTCGCGCGCAGCAGCGACGACGTGCTCGCCGAGATCGGAATGCGCGCGACGGAAAAACTAGCGGCGAAACGAAGCGGCGTCGGCAGGCGCACCGACCCGCTCGAACGCGAGATTCTGCGCGCGCTCGCCCAGGGGGAACGCACGATCGACGAGTTGGCCGGCGCGACCGGCGAGAGCGCGGGACGCCTGCTCGCCGCGCTCGGCATGCTCCAACTCGAGTCTCTGGTCGAACGCCGCGACGGCGCTCGCTATGCCGTCGCGCGCTGACGCAGGGCGATGCTGATTCTGGGGCCCGTGGGACGCCGCGATTTCGGGATGCTGTGTTCCCAAAATTCTTGCGCGCGTCCGCTCATGACGAACAGGCTTCCCGGTTCGAGGTCACACGCGATCGCCTTACGGGGCGGGGCTTTCGGGCGCACGAGCATCTGCCGGGTCGCTCCCAAACTCAGCACCGCGACCGTCGGCAGCGCGACGAGTTCTTCGTTGCGATCGTTATGCCACGCGACGCTGTCGCCGCCGTCGCGATAATAGTTCAAACCGATCGCGTTAAACTGCGTTCCTAACTGCGATTCGACGCGAGATTTAACGATTTGCAGCGCTTCGGGCAGCGCATCTTCCGGCATGAAGCGCGCCACCAAACGCGGCACGTCGACCATCTTGTCGTACATCCACATCGTCTCGCGCGACCACGGCGAATCGCGCAAAATCGCATCGAACAAACGCGCGCTCTCCGTCGAATCGAAGACGTGCGGCGCGTACGCGATCGTGCCCCGCGCCCCGTCGGTAATGACGCGAGGACCGCTCGCGAAGAGGTCGATCTGCTGAGCCATTCCGAGGACTTAAAACCACGGGCCGGGGGCCGGCCGTTGCAGGGCGAAGGCCCATCCATGCACCTGCGCCTCATCGCGGTCGGGCGCGTCCGCGAGTCGTACGTCGCGCAAGCCTGCGCCGATTTCCGCAAACGCCTCGCGCCCTACTTTCCGTACGACGAGACCGAAGTACGCGCCGCCGACGGGTCCGACCCGGACAATGCGATGCGCGAAGAAGCCGAGCGCATCCTCAAGCTCCTGCGCCCGGACGACCGGCTTTGGGTGCTCGACCGGACGGGTACGCAACTTTCGAGCGAAGAGCTTAGCGTGCGGTTGGAGGCCGTCGCACATAGCGGAATTGGGCGGCTCACGTTCGCGATCGCGGGCACGTTCGGCGCCGATAAACGGCTGCGCAATCGCGCCGAGTTTCTCTGGTCGCTCTCGGATCTGACGTTCTTGCACGAGTGGACGCGCATGATCGTGCTGGAACAGCTCTATCGCGCGGCGAAGATCGCGCGCAATGAACCCTATCACCACTGACGACCGGCCGGTGCTTCCCGAAGATGCCCTCGCAACGTTTGCATCGGCCGTCGGGCAGGCCGTAGCCGCGCTCTTTCCGCAAGCGCCGCCGCCGGTCGTCGAGTTCGAAGCGCCGCGCCGCGCGGAGTTCGGGGACTTCGCGACCAACGCCGCGCTACGATTGGCGAAGACCGCGCGCCGCGCGCCGCAGGAAGTCGCCGCCGCCGTCGTCGCGCAGCTCGATGCGACGCGTCCGGAATTGCGCGAACTTTTCAGCGAGATCGTCCCGACCGCGGGTTTCATCAACCTGCGACTCGCGCCGGCCATGTGGCAAGCGTCGGTAGCGCAGATGCTGCGCGCGGGCGATCGGTTCGGCGAAAGCGCGCGCAACGGCAAGCGCGTCTCGCTCGAGTTCGGCAGCGCCAACCCGACCGGGCCGCTCGTCGTCGTGCAAGGCCGCACGTGTTCGGTCGGCGAGACGCTGGCCGACGCGATGCGCTTTAGCGGCTACGATGTCTTCGTCGAATGGATCATCAACGACGCCGGGGGACAGCTCGAAACGCTCGGGCGTTCGCTGTACGCACGCTACCGGCAACTCGCCGAACCGGCATTTCCGTTTCCCGAAGACGGGTATCCCGGCGACTACCTCACGCCCATCGCGCAGCGCCTTCGCGCGGCCGACGGCGATCGCTGGTTCGACGCCGAAGAATCCGCGTGGCTTCCGTACTTTTCCGACTACGGCCGCGACGCGCTCGTAGCGGAGCAACGCCGTACCGTCGAGCGTTTCGGCGTACGCTTCGATCTGTGGCAGAGCGAAAAGGAGCTCCACGACAGCGGTAAAGTCAAGGCGGGCTTGCAGCAGCTCATCGACGGCGGGTTCACCTACGAACGAGACGGCGCGCTCTTTTTTAAAGCCACGGCGTTCGGCGACGACAAGGATCGCGTACTGATACGCGGCGACGGGCGACCCACCTATCTCGCGGCCGACGTGGCGTACCACTACGAAAAACTGCAGCGCGCGGACCGCGTCATCGACATTCTGGGCCCCGACCATCACGGGTACATCGGGCGCCTGCAAGGTCTCGCGGATGCGCTGGGCTATCCCGGACGTCTCGACGTGCTCATCGCGCAGCAGATCGCGCTGATGCGCGGCTCCGAACAGGTTTCGATGTCGAAGCGCGCCGGACGCATCGTCACGCTCGACGACATCATCGATGAGGTCGGCGTCGACGCCGCGCGCTTCTTCTTCGTGATGCTCGCTCCCGAGTCGCCGCTGACCTTCGATTTAGCGCTCGCCAAAGAGCAGAGCAACGATAACCCGGTCTACTACGTGCAATACGGGCACGCCCGCATAGCCTCGGTCTTGAAGAATGCGAGCGGCGAAGACCTCGATCTCGCGCGCGCCGCCGATACGCTGGGCGCGCTCTGCTTCCCATCCGAACTCGCGCTCGCGCGGCGCCTCGCCGAGTTGCCGCACGTCGTCCAAAACGTCGTGGATCAACTGGCCCCGCATCGGCTCGCGCGCTACGCACGCGACGTCGCATCGGACTTCCATCAGTTTTACGCCGAGTGCAAAATCCTCACCGACGATCGCGAACAACGCATCGCGCGGCTAGGTCTCTGCATCGCAACTCAAACCGTCCTCGCCCGCGTCCTAGCCCTCCTAGGCGTATCCGCCCCCACCTCAATGTAACCGCCCCACGCCCGTCACCCGTCGACAGCTAGATCTTTACCTCGACGCCGAATTCGATGATGCTGTTGGGCGGTAGGCCGAGCGAATCGGTGAGCGGGCGCGCGTTGCGAGTCATCCACAGGAAGAGCGTGCGCTGCCATTTCGGCAAGCCGTCTTTGGATGTGTCGGGGCGAATCTTCGGACTCGCGAGATAGTACGTCGGTTCGCGGAAATCGACGTTGGGTCGCGTCTTGCGCAGATGCCGCAAGATGTCGTGAATGTTCGGCTCTTGCATGAAGCCGTACCACGCCTTGACGCGAATCAGGCGCGGCGCTAGCTCTTCCAGCTCGATGCGCTGGTCCGGGTGCACGAATGGGCGGTTCGCATTGAGCACCGTGAGCAGCACGACCGTGTCAAACACGATGTGATTGCGCAGCCACGTGTGCTGTAGCGCATACGGAATGCCGTCGGCGTCGGGCGTCAGGAAGAACGCGGTGCCACGAACGTGCGCCGCGTCGTCGCGCGTCTGTTTGAGAAATTCCGCCACCGACATCGTCTGCGGAGTGAGATCGTGCATCAGTCGCCGGCGTCCGCGATTCCATGTCGTGAAGAGGCCGAAGAGCGTGCCCGCCATTAGCAGCGGCACCCAGCCTCCCGACATGATCTTCGAAAGGTTGCCGGCCAAGAACGGCACGTCCCAGAGCAAAAACAAGCCGACCAGCGCGACCGCTCCCCAGATCGGCCAATTCCATCTGCGGCGAAGCAGCTCGAAGAATGCCAGACTGCTCACGATCATCGTAATGGTTACCGCGAGGCCGTACGCGCCGCCGAAGGCTTCGGACGAACGGAATGCGAGCACGAGTGCGATGCAAACGATCGCAAGCAGCACGTTGATCGACGGAATGTAGATTTGTCCGGCGTGCTGGCGCGATGTGTGCACGATGCGGAATCGCGGCGCGAACCCAAGTTGCATCAGCTGCTGCGTGAGCGAGAACACGCCCGAAATCAGCGCCTGGGATGCGATGACGGTGGCGACGGTCGCCAGCAACACCATCGGGACGACGCCCCATCGGGGGACCAGCGCGTAAAACGGCGAGGCGACGTTGGGGTTACTCAGCGTGATGGCGCCTTGTCCCAGATAGTTGACGATGAGCGCCGGAAAGACGATGGCGTACCACGCCAGCGTGATCGGCTTGCGTCCGAAGTGCGCGAGGTCGGAGTAGAGCGCCTCGACGCCGGTGACGCACAGCACGACGGCACCAAAAATCAAGAGACTGCGCAGCCCGTTGCGCACGAAGAAATCGACCGCGTAATACGGATTGATGGCGACCAGTATTTTGGGATTTTGCGCGATGCCGTAGATTCCGGCGACCGCGATGACCGCGAACCAGATCACCATGATCGGCCCGAAGAATTTGCCGATGTTATCGGTGCCGCGCTTTTGCATGAAGAACAGCCAGAACAACACGACGATCGATGCCGGAACGACGAATGGTTGCGCGGCGCTCGTCCAGACGTTGAGCCCTTCCAACGCCGAAATCACCGAGATGGCGGGCGTGATGGCGCCGTCGCCGTAGAGCATGCACTCGCCCAAGAGCACCATCAGCGCCAACCCCGTCAACGCGAGCGGCATCGCGCTTCGCTTGCGCGGCGAGAGCAAGGCCAGCAGTGCGATGGTTCCACCTTGGCCCTCGTTGTCCGCGCGTAGCATGAACGAGACGTACTTGACGCAGACCACGACGACGAGCGACCAGAGTATGAGCGAGACGATGCCGAGAATGTTCGAGGTCGTAAGCGCGGCGGGGAACTGGCCGGCAAAGCACAGTTTGAAGGCATAGAGCGGGCTCGTTCCGATGTCGCCGAAAACGACGCCCAACGCTCCGAGGGCGAGCACGCTCGACCGCGCCGAACGACCGCGCGACGAGCGCATCCCGATCGCGTGCGATGGATCGGGCGCGGGTGCCGACGGCGACGGTAGCGGTTTATCCATAAAAGTGCACTTGGCGTTCTTATTCCCTTACGGTACTTGTATTTGCGGGGCGTTCGGTGGTTGTGCGGGCTCCGGCGGTGAAGAGGTCGACGCCTCGTCGGCATGCTGCGGCAGCGGCGTCTGTTCGTTGGCGATCTCGATCGATCCGTGCAACCACGGAACGACGAAGTAGCGCCACAGCAGCTTGATGAGGGCGGCTGCCGGAATGCCCAGAATCAAGCCCGGCAACCCGAAGAGCTCGCCGCCGGCGAAGACCGCGAACATGACGCCGATGGGCGATACGCCTACCGAACCACCCATTACCTTCGGAACCAAAAGGTTGTCCGAAAAGCGCGGCACCACGAAGAGAATCACTTCCACGATGACGACCATTTCGACGCCTTGCGGGGCCGCGATTACCAAACTCAGGATCTGCACTGCGATCATTCCAACGATTGGAATCGCGTACCCGATGGCGCTGATTAGTCCCAAGAACAACGCAAATTTAAATCCGAAGACCGCGGTGAGAGCGGCGATGAGAATGCCGGTGATCGCGCTTACGATCACCTGACCAGCGATGTAGCCTCCGAAAATCTGCACGATCTCGGTCGCAAGCATGCGCGCCGTGTCATGTTTGCGCGCCGGGAACATGCCCGCGAATCCTTCGGCAAGCTTGTGGTGATTGAGCAGGAAGAATACCGAGAGAATCAGCGCGGAGACCGCAATGAAGGCGCCGGTCGCGATGTTCAGCGCGATCGCCGCAACCGACGAGAGTCCGGTATTGAAGATCGTAGCGATTTTGTCGCTGCCTATTTGCCGCACGTCCAGCAACTGCGACGGCAAATTGGCATGCGGAAAACGATGCTGGATGGCCGTCTGCACGTCGACGAGCCACTGCTGTAGCGTTTGCAGATATCCGGGAAGATTGTTGACCAGCGCCTGCGTCTCCACGAACGTCAACGGAATCACGAGAAACGCGCACAAGGCGGCAAGCAAAACCAGCACGAGATAGACGAGCGCGATCGCCAGCGGTCGCGCAATTTTGCGCCGTTCCAGCAACACGACGATCGGGTGCGCTGCCGATGCGATGAACGCGGCGATGACGAAGATCGTCATCGTTCGCGGGATGCGCGTTGCAAACCAAACGAGGATCAGCGACACGATGATGGCGCCGAGCACGGTGAATATGCGCCGCCAGTCGACGCCGCTTAGAGCGGTTTGCACAGCAGCCGCCGTTCGGTCGAGAACCCGGCGCTTTCGTACAGCGCCCTCGCCTCGGCGTTTTCCTCGGTGACCATCAGTCCCATGTAGGGCAGACCTCGCTTGCGGGCCTCATCCTGCGCCGCGTTCAACAACGCTTTACCCACGCCTTGGCCGCGCTTCGCGGGCTCGACGGCCATGTAGGCGATGAACGCCTGCGGCATGTGCGTGACCTCATCGGGCATTTGATCGAGCATCAGAAGGAAGCCGACCGGCGACTCCTCGTCGCAGGCGATGAGCGCCAGGTGCGATTGCGCGTAGAATATATCGAGAAGCCGTTCGTAGCTGACTGCCAACATAGGATCGGTCACGAAGCGAAACGAGGCGACCGAGGAGCGCAACGTGCGCTTGCCCAGCGTCTCGACGAAAGCGCGATCGGCGTCGCCGCCCTCGCGAATCGCAATCATGCGCGTCGCGAACCCGGATCGGCGATCGGTTCGCCGGCGGCGCATTGCGGACACGCGTCGGGCTCGTACGATTCGATCGGCATGTCGAGCAAGGCGAACGCCGGGACGCCGAAATCGGCCGCGCCGCGCCGCACGATAACGCCGACGCCGATCGGGGTCGCTCCGCTGCCGCGCACCACGTCGAGCACTTCTTTGACCGATAGGCCGGTCGTGACGACGTCCTCGACGACCAGCACGCGATCCTCGGCCGTCAACGAAAAGCCGCGGCGCAACTTGGGCGCGCCGTTTTCTTTCTCGACGAAGAGCGCCTTCGTACCGAGCGCGCGCGCCACTTCGTACCCCAGAACGATGCCGCCGACCGCGGCACTCACCACGACCGTCGGGCGCTGCTGCGCGAAGGCCCCGGCAATCGCTTTCGCGACCGGCTCGACGATCGCCGGATCTTCCAGAATGCGGAACTTTTGGATGAAGCGATTGCTATGCCGTCCGGAGCTGAGTTTGAAGTGTCCGTCGAGCAACGCCCCGCGCCGTTGGAGTTCTCGCACCAAATCTACCGTCGCGTTCATAACGGCGCGGGCGCTCGCATTTCGTCGAGAATCGCGCGCGCCGCTTGCAGCGGATCGGCCGCTTCTGTAATCGGGCGGCCGACGACCAGATAATCCGAACCGGCGGCGACGGCTTGCGCGGGCGTCACGACGCGCTTCTGATCGCCGTGTGCGGTTCCCGCAGGGCGAATCCCGGGCGTGAGCGTGAGGAAGTCTTCGCCGAAAAACGCCTTGAGATCGCGCACTTCGAGCGCGCTGCAGATCACGCCCGAACAACCCGCGTCGCGCGCGAGCGCCGCCAGGCGCGTCGCGTTTTCGCCCGGGCCGCCGCGCAGCCCAAGTTCGTTGAGATCTTCGGGCGCGATGCTCGTGAGAATCGTTACCGCGAAAACATGCGGAGCCGTAATTCCGAGTTCGCTCGCGCGCTCGCGCGCGGCGTCGACGGCCACGCGCATCATTTCGTCGCCTCCGAGCGCGTGCACGTCGATGATGTGCGCCCCCGGGCGCACCAAGTGTTTGATCGCGGCACCTACCGTACGGGGGATATCGTGCAACTTCGCATCTACGAAAAACCGCACGTCGCGCGCCTCCAGATACGCGAAGATGCGTTCCGGGTACCCGAAGAGCGACTCGAACCCAATCTTAAAGACGACGTCGAGTTCGTAGAGCCGGTCGATCAACGCCTCGGCCTGCTCCGGACGATCGACGTCGAGCGCGACGACGAGCTGAGCCATTAGCCTTCATCTCCTTCATATTGGTGAGCGGTCGCGAACCCGAGGTTTGCCTTGCCGACGATATCGCGTAGCGAACGCAAGCCGCGTTTGGTAAGATACTCCCGCAATTCGTCGACGATACGGATCGGAACGCGCGGATCGGTGAAGTTTGCGGTCCCGATAGAAATTGCGCTCGCTCCAGCCAGAAAGAACTCGAGCGCGTCGGTCGTGGTCTCGATGCCGCCCTGCCCGACGATCGGAATCTTCACCGCGCGCGCCACTTCGTACACCGCAAGCACCGCAATCGGCCGAATTGCCGGACCCGAAAGTCCACCCGTGACGTTGCCCAGTCGCGGCTGCCAACGATCCACGTCGATCGCCATGCCGCGCACCGTGTTGATCACCGCGAGCGCATCGGCTCCGGCAGCCTCGGCTTCGCGCGCGATCGATGCGATGTCGGTCACGTTCGGCGAGAGCTTGACGATCAGCGGTTTGCCGGTGGCCCCCCGCGCGGCGCGCACGACGCGCCCCGTCAAGTTGGGATCGCAGGCGAAGGTCTCACCCTCGGCCGCGACGTTCGGGCACGAGATGTTGATTTCGACGGCCGCAATTTCCGGACGCGCCGCCAAGCGTTGCGTCGTATACGCATAGTCGTCGACCGAAAATCCCGCGACGCTGCCGATTATCGTGCACGGCCGGTCTGCGAACTTCGCAACGTCGTGTTCCAAATACCAATCGATGCCGGGATTTTGCAAGCCGATCGCGTTGAGCATTCCGCCGGCGGTCGAAACGAGGCGCGGAGTAGGATTACCGAGCCGTGGCGCGCGCGTGACGCTTTTGAGCACGACCCCACCGATGCGCGCCAGGTCGACGAACGGCGCGAATTCTTCTCCCGAACCGTAGCAGCCGCTACCCATGAGCGTGGGATATGCGAGTTCGAGATCGCCCAGCTTGACGGAAAGATCGATCATTACCAGCGCAACTCGTGAGCCCAGAACACGGGGCCTTCTTTACAGATGCGCGCGTTGACGACATCGCTGCCGCCCGCATCGGCGCCCGGAAAACGCGGCGCTTGCGAGCTCGCGCGATCGAGCGGCACCGTGCATCCCCAGCATCCGCCGACGCCGCAGGCGAAGGTTTCTTCGAGCGAGAGTTGCGCGCCCGCGCCCAAGTCGTGCGCGACGCGAGCGACCGCGCGCAGCATCGGCGACGGTCCGCACGCCAGCACTACGTCGGGCGTCCGCGGCGCCTTCGCGAGCAATTCGGTAATGAAGCCGTGGTGTCCGAAGCTTCCGTCGTCGGTCGCGCACAGTACGTCGCAGCCGGCCGCAGCGAATTTCGCCTTGTCCACCAACAAGCTTTCGGTTCGGGCACCGTAATAGAGACGCACCATTGCTCCGGCGCGAACCAGCGCCTGCGCGGGCAGCAATACCGAGGCGATGCCAACGCCGCCGGCAACGATCGCGACGTCGCGCGGTTCGCCCGAGAGGTCAAAACCATTTCCGAGCGGACCCGTGAAATCGAGCCGGTCGCCGGCACGCAACGTTGCAAGTTCGCGCGTTCGCGGGCCGCAAACGAAGAACATGATACTGGCGCGGTTGCCTTGCGCTTCATAGATGCCCAGCGCGGTCGACGCGCGTTCGCCGCCCGGTGGAATGGCCATTACGAACTGCCCGGGGCGCGTCACGCGAACCAGTTCCGGTGCGTCAAATCCTAAGAGAACAACTGGTCCCGAACTACTCGAAATACCCGGTGCCAGTTCCGTGCGATCGAGCACGATTGTGGAATGCACCGCCGCGAGCGACTGGAGCGTGGGCATGCCGCACCAGTTCTCGCAACGCTAGCGACATACTTCCGTAACGGAAAATTTAAGAAAAAATGCGAGAAAAGACTGAACTCTCTTGCGACTAAAGCCGTTATAAGGTATAGACAACAAAAAGAAAGGAGGGTCCACGCAAAATGGCAGGTCTCATGGTCTTTAAATCACTAGCCGACGCGCTCAGAGCGGGCTACCAGGTTTACGACCGCACGTCCGACGGATATTTGGTCCGGACGAGAACTGCGGCTGGATGGGCGATAGCCCTAGTATCCTGCAAGTGACGCGACCCTCCGCCACTTCAAAATAGAAACGACCGCCCCAACCCGGCGGTCTTTTCTTTCGTATAACGACGCAATTTAGTAACTCTCGTCACCCCTTGAACCTGTACAACCCCCGTCACCGTTGCTGTACAACCCCGTCACAGTGGCTGTACAACCCTCACCGTGGCTGTACAACCCCCGTCACCCTGAGCTTGTCGAAGGGCCAGTTTGTCGAAGGGCCAGTTTGTCGAAGGGCCAACTTCTCGAAGGGCGTCCTTCGACAGGCTCAGGATGACGGGGGCTCGCCCTGACGGTTAGTGGCGGAGGTCTGGGGGTGGGGTGGGACGCTCGAGTTCGGTTGTGGTTCCCGGTCGCCAGCCGTAGGGGCCGGACGGCATCGTCGGGCCGGCTGCGCCGAACGGCGGCTGTCCGGGTGCTGCGGCTTGCGACGATTGACCCGGCGGCGGGGATCCCTGCTGCGGTCCGCCCAGCGTGAAGGTTCCCAGACGCGCGCCGGAGAGCAGGGCGAGAATCACCTGAGCGATACCGACGAAGAGCGGGATCAGTCCGCCAAGCAGCCACGGACCCGGACGTCCCGGATGGATAAACGAGAGCCCGACGAGCAGCGCGAAGCCGATAAGCGTTACGACGATGCCGCCGCGCAACTGCCGCGTTGCCTGATACAGCGAGTATCCGTAGGGGTCGTACGGCGGCGGCGCATACGGTTGCTGTTGCTGCGCACCGTAGGGCGCGTTCATGCCGTACATGCCGGGATCGTACCATTTGGCTTTCGCCATTTTGCGCAACAGGCGTGGATCGGGTGGCGGCGTGATACCGCGCCGAATCATCTCTAGGCGTTCCTGATGCGCGAAGACCCGGTTGACGATCGCATACGCGATCGGCATCCCGAAGATCATCACAATTGCGATTACCGCAACGAAATTGTCGGAATTGTCAGACATGTTCTTACTGGACTCCGTTCGTCGTCATCGTTATCGTTCCGTCTTGCGTCGAAACGTCGAGGGACCCGGCTGGGTTGCCGAGCGTTGATGTTTCCTCCACGGCGTCGTTGTCGCTATGCGTCGAGCGGCCGTTCACGACGATATGACCGTCCGACGTTTGAGAGCGTACGTTTAGATTGCCGGCGTCGGCGAAATGCACGCTCACCGATCCGTCGCCGCTATGAATGCGCCCGTTCGGCGCATCGCCGGTAAGTTGCAGCCCGTTCGCACGGATGCGGCCGTCGTCGGTGGTTGCGACCAGGTTTGCCGCCGCAATGCCGTCGAGAATCACACGTCCGTCGTGGCTAACAAGCGTCACGTTTTTTGCGCTGATGCCACGCGCGTGGATCGAACCGTCCTGCGAAAGAACGTTCACGTCGCCGGTCAGATCGCTGACGTCGGCGCCGGAAGAGCGCGCGATTTCGAGCGAGGAGCCCGCCGGTACGGCTATCTCAACGCGCTGATCGATCGAGCCGAAGCTGAGGAATCCGCGATTGCTGCTCGATGCGCGCTCGACACGAACGCCGTCGGCGGTTCGCGTTATCTGCAATTGCGGCAACTCGCCTGCGGTACCGTACACGAAACCGCCCACCGACGTGCCGTCGGTGACGTGGACGAGCCCGTCGCTCGAGGTCGTGACGACGACGCGCGAATCGGGATCGCTAATCCAAATGTGGGGCGTGGTTCCCGCCGCGAGCGGCGCATTGGGGTGGGCGTGAAACGAAACTCGATGCAGCGAGGCCGCATCGACGGACCAGCCGGTTCCGGTTCCGGTTCCGTGCATCAACGCGATCGCATAGCCGGCGATCAACACCTCGATCGCGACGAGGACAACGATGACGCCGCCGCGTGAGTTCGGCATAGGTTAGACCCTGGGACCCCATCCGGCGAAGGTCGACCGCAACCCCGGCGCGGAGATACGCTCGTCGGGAAAGGATGCTCGGTTGAAGGGACCGCGACTGTTGAGTATGACCATCATGGCAGATTGCGCCTCCGGCGTTGTGTTCTGTCCCACATACGGTCCAGGCGGCCACGTGTTTCAGGACGGCTTCCGAAACACCGGGACCCGCTCGCGCGTACGAAAGACGTGGCTGCAGCTCTCTTGGAGGCACCGTTCATCGATCCGGTAGCGGAAGTCGACGACTCCGGCCTGGTAGCGGCTACGCTTGCGGGCAATCCGGAGGCCTTCGGAACCCTCGTCGAGCGTTACGACCGAGCGGTCTATCACCTCGCGTACCGCACGCTTCGGGACGCCGAGGAGGCTCGGGACGTCGCGCAAGAGGCGTTCTTCAAGGGTTATCGCAGCCTGCGCACCTTCAAGCCGGGCGCGCGTTTTTCGACGTGGATCTTCGCGATCGCGTACCACGCGTGTTGCGACCGCCTCAATCGCCGAAAACGGTACTCTAATGAAGAGCTGCCGGATCGGGCCGACGCGGGGCCCACGCCGGAGCAAAGCGCGATTGCCGGCGACGAGGCTCGCCGCCTGCGCGCCGCCATCGACGCCCTCCCGGAGAAATATCGGACCGTGATCACCCTCTATCACCTGCAGGGTAAACAATACGACGAAATTGCAACCGTCTTAGGATTGCCGATGGGAACGGTAAAAACGCACCTGTTCCGGGCAAAAGAGCAGTTGCGACGCCTTCTCAACGAGAACGCTATGGAGGTACCGGAATGAGATACGAAAACGACGACGAGCTCGACCGAGCCCTCTGCGCGATTCCCCTCGAGGAGCCGCCCGCGGATTTACGCGCGTCCATTCTCGCCGCAACGATCTATCGGCCGGCACTCCCGGCGATCCCATTCAGACTGTGGGAAGCGTGGGCGCTCGGCGCGGCAATCGCCGTCGTCGTGTGGCTGTGCGCGCTCATCGTGGGCGGTGGCGGCGACCGCGCGATTGCGTCGCTCGACCTCTTGGGCAGTTCCGCGCTCGCCGTGATCACGCAGCCGCTAACCTTATTGTGGATAGCCCTGGGCGGCGCGGCGGCATTCTGGCTTTCTCAGGCAAACTTCATCTCCGTGCCTTTACCGCAGCGATTTACACGCCGATAATCTCTAGGGTATGGAGAAACCGGCTCAACGATTCCGCATTCTCGTCGTCGAGGATGACGCCGCAATAAGTCGCGTCCTGCAATTGGAACTTGAGCACGAAGGCTACGCCGTGGAAACGGCGCGCGACGGCCTCGCCGGACTCGAACGCGCGCTCAAAGAACCCGACCTCGTTATTTTAGATCTCATGCTGCCCAAGATGGACGGCATCGAAGTCTGCAAACGGGTACGCGCCAAGAGCCGCGTACCGATTATCATGCTCACCGCGAAGGATCGCGTTCCCGATCGCGTTGCCGGGTTGGACATGGGTGCGGACGATTACCTAACCAAGCCCTTTTCGACCGAGGAGCTTTTAGCGCGCGTTCGCGCGCGGCTGCGCGAAAAGAGCCCGGCAAGCAACGTCATCGAGTATCGCGATCTCGTCATGGACCGCGACCGCCACGAAGTCGCCCGCGCGGGCCAAGCCATCAGTCTCACCGCCAAAGAGTACGCGCTGCTCGAATACTTGCTGTTGCACCGCAACAAAGTGCATTCGCGCGACGAACTCTTTAACGGCGTGTGGGGAAGCGACTTTCTCGGCGACTCGAATCTCATCGATGTCTACATCCGCTACCTGCGCGGAAAGATCGACGACAGTTTCGACCACAAACTCGTCACGACCGTCCGCGGCGTCGGCTACACGATCAAAGACTAGCCATGCCCCATCCTTCGACAAGCTCAGGATGACAGAGGCCGAACCCAGTACGACGGAGGCCGAACCCAGTACGACAGACCCCCGTCACCCTGAGCCTGTCGAAGGGCCCCGTCACCCTGAGCCCGTCGAAGGGTCTCGTCGCTCGCGATGACGACTGCGTTTTAGCGTGCGGTCTTTGCGTTGGCGCATTGCCACGTGGTATGCGGTGCTGCTCATCGGGGTGATCGTCGTGCTCGGCTTCATCATCGCGTTGCGCTTTCAAGCGATACTGCTCGACCAAACGACGCGACGCGTGAACCGAACGATGCAGGAGATCGAACGCGCGGCGCTGCCTGCCGCGCCCACCGCCTTCAGCGTCGAGGACCGGTCGATACCGCTGCAGATCGTGCTCGCGAGCGCCAATCTAGAGCAGTGGTCGTCACCGACAACCTTCGTCCAAGTCGACAACGCCGGCGGCTACCCGCTCGCAAAAAGCTCGAACATGGGCAGCTTGGCCTTTCCGCACGCGGCCCTGGGCCGAACCAAACCCAAAGCGTTCGAACGCGTGCAGACCTCGCGCGGTCCGTTTCTCGTGGAAAGCGAACTCTTCGTTTCCGGAAAGCAACGCGCGATCGTGCAAGTCGGCGAACCGATGGACCAATTGCAGCGTGCGTTTTCGCAGACGCGGCAGGCGCTGATCGTCATCATCGCGCTGGCGGTCGTGGCAGTCGTCGTTCTATCGGCAATTCTTGCGGCGCAGGCGGTCAATCCGATCGACGAGCTCGCGCGCGCTATGCGCGAGATCGGCTCCGACCGCTTGAACCGCCGCCTGAAATGGAAAAAGCGCAAGGACGAAGTGGGCCGCCTCGCCGAGACGTTCGACGACTTACTCGCGCGTCTCGAAGAAGCGTTCGCGCGCGAACGGCAGTTTATTTCCGATGCGTCGCACGAACTCAAGACGCCGCTGACGTCGATCAACGCCAACGCGCAAATGCTGCTGCGCTGGGGTTCGCGCGACGAAGCGGTGCGCCACGAAAGTTTGGAAACGATCGTGCAAGAGAGCGCTTCGCTCGCCGGCATGGTCAACGGCATGCTAACCCTCGCAAAAGCCGATTCCGGCGAGGCGATCCCCAAGGAGCAGCTATCGCTGGTTTCGCTCGCGGGTGAGGCGGTAAACGCGACGGCGCAGCGCGCGGCGGACAAAGGGTTGACGCTCGCGCTCGAACCCGCGCCCACGACGCCGGAGATACTCGCGGACGCGACGTTGATCCGCCAGCTCATCAGCAACTTGATCGACAACGCGATCAAATTCACGGCCCGCGGAGGAGTCACCGTACGCGTGGACTCCGCCGGAAGCGAGGCCTTCGTCGAAGTACGCGATACGGGACCTGGAATTGCGGCCGAAGAGTTGCCGTTCGTATTCGACCGGTTCTATCGAGCCGACAAGTCGCGCAATCGGTCGGTTGGCGGAACCGGCCTGGGACTAGCGATCGTGCGATCCATCGCGCGCGTGCACGGAGGTCGCGTCGAAGCCGGGCCGGCTCCCGGCGGTGGAGCGATTTTTCGCGCGAGCTTCCCGCGCATCGACGCTCCGGCCGCGTAATCTATTCAAATTTTCATGGAGAGGCTGCTCGCGGCGCCGTACAATCACTACGTGCATCATTCGGCTCTCGCGCGGAAGGCTGCCGCGGGGGCTCTCGCGCTCGCTTTCATTTTGATTGCGCCCGCTCCGGCCGCGACGCCGCCGCAAATCCTGAGCGCCGGCAAAGCTCCGGTGCTCAACGTGCAAGTGCGTCAGGGTTCGGTAACGATCACGACCTGGGGCCGCCCCGAAGTCGGCGTGAGCGCGCCCGACGGCGTGGATGTACGCCACTACGATGCGCAGCAAGTTGCCGGAACGCTGCGCCGCGGAGCGATCTCCTTTGTATCCCGTACGGTCAATAGCCGCGACGGCGCCGTGACGTTGCCCGGCGAAACATTTTCGCTCGCATCCGTCAGCGCCGGACCGCACGAAGGCGTCGACGTTCGTTCCACCGCGAATACGCCGGTCGACATCCAAATCAGCGTACCGGCGGATACCGCATTAGTCGTGACTCGCATCGGGCGCGGCAAGGTCACGCTACAAAACTATCGCGGCGGAACCTTTGCGATGTCGGTGCATACCGGCGGCATCTTTCTCCAACGCGTCGGCGGAAACGGCTACGCGCAGGTCGTGCGCGGCCCGATCGTCGCGATCGATTCGTCGTTCGATCAGCTACGCGCGCGCACTGCCGTAGGTAACGTGCTTTTCGAGCGCTGCAGCACGCGCCAAATTCAAGTGTCGTCGATCGAGGGCAGCATCGTGTACGATAACGGGTCGTTCGCGCCCGGGCTCGCACGTTTTGAATCGCAACGCGGAAACGTCGCCGTCGGCGTAGGCGCGGGCAACGCTCAGATCGGCGCGCACAGTTCGAGCGGGAAGGTCTACTCGAACTTCGATCGACGCGCCGGCGTCACCGGAAACGGAACCGATACGCAAGCCACACTCGGCACCGGCGGCCCCGTGGTCACCGCGAGTTCGCAAAGCGGCTCGGTGTATCTTTACGACGGATCCTTCGCGCAACATCGCAAACGCGTCGGCAACGCATGGCGCCCAATGGCGCGCGCAATACACCGCACCCGCGCCTTCCGCCCCCCGCACCGCCCCCCAATCCACCACCCATAACGCCCTTCAACAGGCTCACCTTGCGACAGGCTCACCTTTCGACAGGCTCACCTTTCGACAAGCTCAAGGTGACAATGATAGACATCACCCGGAGGCGCTAACCGTCCCCCCGTCACCCTGAGCCTGTCGAAGGGTGGCCTGTCGAACGGCGCTTACAACAAGAACTTGCGTAGGACGGCTATGTCGAGTTTGAAGGTGTGTTGCGGGAGAACTGCCTCTTGGTGATAGTCGCAACGTTCGAAAAAGCGTTGCGCGGCGCTCTCGTGGGGAACGAGCACGCTCATCTTGTGGCAGTTGTAATAGTTCGCGAGTTCGGCTGCATTGTCGAGGATGCGGCGCCCGATTCCGCGGCGCCGTTCTTCGGGCAACACGACCACAGCCTCGATGTGCGCGAGCGATGCCGCGATGCGTACGCGCGCCGCGCCGACGACGCGTTCGCGGTCTTTGGCGGCGATCGCGTGCGTTTGCTCGTGCCAGACAACGTTGAAATCGTACAACGTTTTGAGCGCCTCGCGTTCGCCGGTCTTGAAAAACGCAGCCACGTCGGCCGGAAGAACGCGCGCGATCTCAACCGGCAATGGCGGCGACCTCGGTCTCGATGTCGAGCAGCATGTTGTCGTGCGCGGCGATCACCCGAATGCCGAGTTCGCTCTCCAGTTCGCTTGCGAGTCGCACGGGGTTGGCTTCGAGCATTTTAGTGCCGAAGTGTTGCATGACCGCGACCTTAGGACGCACGCCGGCGATGACCTCGCGGGCTTGATCGAACGTGAGATGATCGACGTCCATGCCGTCGCGAAAGCGCAGCACGTTCACGATCAGCACGTCCGGCTCGTGCCGGCGATAATCGGCCGCCAAGCCGTCGAAATACCGCCCGCACGGGAGATACGAAACCGTGCGCCCCGCGTGCGAGAAATGCAAGCCGTACGTTTGCACTGCATGCACGTGCGCGATTGAGGTGCGGATTTCCACGTCGTCGATGCGATAGGGACCGCTACGCTCCTCTAAAATCTCGAGGCGTTCGACGAAACGTTGCGCGTAGGGGAAAACGACCGGCTCTCCTTCGAGCGCGTCGCGCGGCGCAAGCAATGCGCCGCGTTTGACGAATCCGCCGGACGTCATGGCCTCGATCATGATATTGACGTCGTTGGAATGGTCGAGGTGTTTGTGCGAGAGAAGGACGGCGCTCAGATCGCGCGGATTGCAAGGGGGCACGTGCGCGAGCGCCCGAACCAGCGCGCCGGGACCCGGATCCACGTGCAATTGCGTCGAGCCGAACCGCATCCACATGCCGCCCGACGCGCGAATTTGGCGCGCGACGACGAATCGCGCGCCGCCCGTTCCGAGAAAAAGAATCGACGAACTCATCGGTAACGCGGTTTCGGAGGCGCGTAGCCCAGTCACTCCCTGCGAGAAAAGTCGTCAAATGGCGAGGTGCCTTGCGCTATTATTAGGCGCTCCTAATTAGTTTGTTCGGAAAGGCTCCATGCGTCGCCGTTTCTGCTCTTTGGCGCTCGTTGCGGCGTTAATCCCGAGTGCTCGCGCCGAGGCCTTGCCCGTCTTTGCGCACCGATTTGGGGTTTCGTGCCAGCAGTGCCACACGACCGTTCCGCGCTTGAATGCCTTCGGCCAGGCATTTCGCGCCGGCGGCTTTCGCTGGCCGGCGAACCAATCGGGCGCCTTCCCGGTGGCGGTCAAAGTCAATCTCGCCTATTCGAGCGCTCCCGACGCGAGCGGGCTACCGAAGGCGGTCGTTGATGAAGTGGAGTTGCTGACGGCCGGGAGGGTGGGCGCGAGCGGAAGTTACTTCGTCGAGCAGTACGCGCTCGACGGCGGCCGCCCCGGGCGCACGCGCGATGCGTGGCTGCAAGAGGACGCGCGCGAGTTCCATCTGCGCGCCGGGCAATTCACGCTGCCCTTGCCGGTCGATCCCGAAACGCAGCGCGACACGCAGGCGCACTATGCGATCTACGATCAAACCGTCGGGCCGAACTCGTTCGATTTTTTCGAACCGCGACTCGGTCTCGATGCCTTCGCGACGCTCGCGCGTTCGAAAATCGAGGCGCACCTCGTGCTGTCTGGTTCCGACGCCATGGCATACGTTGCGAAAACTGCCGGCACCGTAACGCTTTCGGCGTATCGGTACGGCGGAACGCGCCGCCCCGGTGCGTATGTCGATCGCTTTTGGCGCCAAGGATACGGCGCCACCTACGCAGGCGATCGCTGGACGCTCACCGGCGTCGTGCAAAACGGAAACGACGCGAACACGGCCGGCACGCATGACGCACGATCGTCGGG
>DATBTT010000007.1:0-3526 GCA_036559125.1 Vulcanimicrobiaceae bacterium | reverse complement strand
AATCGCCTTCATCCCGAACCAACCCCGTCACCCGAACAACCCGTAACCCGAACCAACCCCGTCATCCGAACCAACCCCGTCATCCGAACCAACCCCGTCATCCGAACCAACCCCGTCATCCGAACCAACCCCGTCATCCTGAGCTTGTCGAAGGACGGGGCCGAAGCGTGACGTTCGTTAGCCGAAGGCGTTTAGACCGGTGATCGCTTCGCCCAGGATCAGCGTGTGCACTTCGCTGGTTCCTTCGTAGGTCAGGACCGACTCCAAATTGTTCGCGTGGCGGATGACCGGGTATTCGAGCGTAACGCCGTTTGCGCCGAGGATCGTGCGTGCTTCGCGCGCGATTTTGATCGCTTCGCGCACGTTGTTGAGCTTACCGAAACTCACGTGCGAAGGATGCGCGACGCCGTTATCCTTCATGCGCCCCAGATGCAATGCCAGCAGCATGCCCTTATTGAGCTCGAGCAGCATGTCCACGAGCTTGGCTTGCGTGAGTTGATACGCGCCGATCGGTTTGTCGAACTGCACGCGCGATTTAGCATATTCGAGCGCGGACTCGTAACACGCGCGCGCCGCCCCCATCGAGCCCCAGACGATTCCAAAGCGGGCTTCGTTCAAACACGCCAACGGGCCGCGCAGGCCGCGAACGTCGGGGAAAACGGCGTCCGCAGATACGCGGCAATCGCTCAGGACGATCTCGGAGGTCACCGATGCGCGCAACGACAATTTTCGTTCGATCGGATTGGCGCGGAAACCCTTGCTTTGCGTTGGGACGACGAATCCGCGAATGCCGTCGGCCGTTTGCGCCCAGACGATTGCGACGTCGGCTATGCCGCCGTTGGTGATCCACATTTTCGTACCGTCGAGCACCCAGTCGCTGCCGTCTCGACGCGCCGACGTTCGTAGGCCCCCCGGGTTGCTGCCGTAGTCGGGTTCGGTGAGACCGAAACAGCCCAAGGCTTCGCCCCGCGCCATCGGCGGAAGCCACCGTTGCTTGTGGTCTTCACTGCCCCACCGATGGATGGCAAACATCGCAAGCGAACCTTGCACGGAGGCGAAGCTACGGATTCCGCTGTCACCGGCTTCTAATTCCATGCACGCCAGTCCGTACGCGACCGCGCTCGCGCCCGGACAGCCGTATCCGTGCAAATGCATTCCGAGCAACCCGAGTTCTCCGAGCTCCTTACCGAGTTCGCGTGGAACGGTTCCTTCTTCAAACCACTGCGCAACGTTGGGCAGGATGCGCTTGCGCACGAAAGCCCGCACAGTGTCGCGAACCAGACGTTCCTCCGGCGTTAGTAGCGCATCTATGTTGAGAAAGTCATGCGGATTGGGCGCGGCGATTTTTTTCGGGACGGTCGCGGTCATCGATTGACGGCGCTCATATCCGCGTACCGATTGCCGGCAGCGATTCCGCTTGGGAAAACGCCGGCTAGTGCGTCGCGATCTTGCGCGGTGAGGACGACGTCGGCCGCCGCGGCGTTCTCTTCCAGATATTTCACGCGTTTCGTGCCCGGAATCGGCACGATGTCGTCGCCTTGTGCCAGTACCCAGGCGAGCGCGAGTTGCGAAGCAGTGATGCCTTTCGCGCGCGCGATTGCTTCGACGCTCTTTACCAGGTCGAGATTTTTTTGAAAGTTCTCTCCTTGGAAGCGCGGATGGTTTTTCCGAAAGTCGCCCTCCGCGAAGTCGGCGGGACTCTTGAAATGACCCGTAAGAAACCCACGCCCGAGCGGACTATATGCGACGAAGCCGATTCCAAGTTCGCGCACGGTGGGCAGTATCTCCGCCTCGGGATCGCGCGACCACAGCGAATATTCGGTTTGTAGCGCGGCGATCGCATGCGTCGCGT
This sequence comes from Vulcanimicrobiaceae bacterium, assembly GCA_036559125.1. GTDB lineage: Bacteria > Vulcanimicrobiota > Vulcanimicrobiia > Vulcanimicrobiales > Vulcanimicrobiaceae > JALYTZ01. The sequence continues at coordinate 1,674 of DATBTT010000007.1, read as the reverse complement.
GCGCTTTGCGAATCGTCGCGGGCGCGGCTTCGGAAAGCCCCAGATACCGCACTTTACCGGCGGCCACCAATTCTGCCATTGCGCCGACAGTTTCTTCGATCGGCGTCTTCGTGTCGACGCGGTGCTGATAGTAGAGATCGATGTGATCGACGTTCAAGCGTTTTAGCGATGCTTCGCACGCTTCGCGCACGTAACGCGGACTGCCGTCGATCCCGCGGAAACTCTTGTCGGTCGCGTCGCGGACGTTGCCGAATTTGGTGGCGAGAAAGACGCCGTCGCGACGACCCTCGATCGCCTTACCGACCAATTCTTCGTTGATAAATGGCCCGTACATGTCGGCCGTATCCAGAAACGTGATTCCGAGATCGAGCGCGCGATGGATCGTGCGAATTGATTCGCCATCGTCGCCCGCTCCGTAAAACTCCGACATGCCCATGCAGCCCAGACCCATCGCGCTGACCGCGGGGCCGGTCTTTCCCAAGTGTCGCCGTTGCATTAGCGTTTCAATACCCGTGCTATCTTATCGAAAAGCGCTTCAATCGAACGCTCGTTAGCATCCTCGAGACGACGCCAGAGCAGGCGTCCTTCGGTATCGCTGAGCGTCGCTTCCACGCGGTGTTGCAGGGTAGTCTTCTTCCCTTCGCCGCTCAAATAAAATCCATGCGTGCCGTCGATGCCGTCGTTTTGAATGCGCCACACGATGCGGTCCTCGTGAACGACCTCTTCGAGAATTGCATGAAAGCCGTTGTGCCATTCCTCGGTGCGTCCGGGCAGCAGCGGTCCCGGAGACCGCATGAACGGCTGCGCTGCAAACGGCCACACGACATCGTTGGACGTACCCATGTCTACCAGCAATTGAAATATTCGGCGACGGGTTCCGGAGAACGTTCGTTCACGGGCGTCCAGCATTGGAATCGGCATGCGGCGTTCTTCGCCGCTTGACTCCTTTGCTCCGTGCGGTGAACCGAACGTGTGGGTTTCGATTATCCGCCGAGCGAGATCCGGTGATGGTTCGCACGATGGGCGTGTGCGAATACCGTTGCGATGATTTTTAGTTGGCCGGTTTGTCCGGCTGTAGTGTGCGGCGCGACCACCTGACCGAAGGCCGCGCATGCGCCGAAGACAATCAGCAGGGCGACGGCCAAGCTAGTCGCCAGCCGCGAAAAACCGGTTCCGTTTACGAGAGCGTCCATAAGGCTCCTTCGCTACTATTAAAGAATTAATTGATGACTTTAGCGTAGCGTACTCGTTCGCGTCCGGTTTGTCAATTAAAGAATTAATAGACCTCGGTCACACCCGCGGAGTCGGGCCGCGATCGGCGAGCTTCCCAAGGTTCGAGATAACGATTATCGCTATGACGGTTATGATAACGGCGTAGATCAGCTCGGCAACCACTCCGCTGCCGGGCTTGAGGAAGAGCGCGATCAAATCGGTGATGAATTTGTTCCAAGCCAGCGCCGCAATGAGTCCGAACCCTGCGGTGGCCAATGCGATCATCGTGCCCAGATAACTCGGCTTGACTTCCATAATCATCCTCCGTCGACATGGCGGCGAGCCGCCTGCATGTGCCAGCATCCTACCACGAAAAACGAGCCGAATACTCGCCCAGCCGGGCAGGTGACGAGCGGCCGGAGGTCAGCTTAAGAAAACATCGTCCTTCGACAGGCTCAGGAT
>DATBTT010000006.1:0-12246 GCA_036559125.1 Vulcanimicrobiaceae bacterium | reverse complement strand
GCGCAATCGGGCGAATATCTCAAGCGTGTCGACGAGTTGCTGCAAGGTAAAGACGGCTTTTATGAAGCGATCTTCACGCAACTCGGCACGCGCGCCGCGGCTATGCCCGCCTTGCAAGCGCAACCCGTCGCGGCGCCCGCGCACGTTGCAGCCACAGCTCCCTCGGATGAAATGCTGCGAGCGGTCGCCGCCGGCATGGCCATTGTGGCGGCATACCGCACGCACGGCTTGTTGGCAGCCACGCTCGACCCGCTGGGAACGCCGGCAGTCGGCGATCCGTCGCTCGAGCCCGCGAACTGGGGACTGACGCCGGCATTGCTTTCGGCCATCCCGGCGTCGGTGCTGCGCGTCAAAGTTCCGGGCGCGACGCTGGCCGAGGTCTTGCCGCACCTCAAAGAAACGTACGCATCGACGATCGCGTACGAAATCGAGCACATCTCCAATACCGAACAGCGCGAATGGCTGCGCGACGCGATCGAATCGGGACGTCACAAAGTCGCGCTCCCGAACGAGCGCAAACTCGAATTTCTCCGCCGCTTGACGCGCGTTGAATCGTTCGAGCGGTATTTGCGCAAGGCGTTTCTCGGACAGAAGACGTTCTCGGGCGAGGGCCTCGACGTCATGGTCCCGATGCTGGAAGAGATATTGCAGATGCTTTCGAACGACGGCGTTCAAAACGCCGTCCTCGGCATGGCGCATCGCGGCCGCCTGAGCATCATCGCGCACGTCGTCAACATGCCCTACGAAGAAATTTTCGCGGAGTTCGAAGCGGCCAACGACCGCAGTCAGATCGGTGCCGAGGACGTTACGGGTGACGTCAAATATCATCACGGCGCGATGGGCGTGTACCAAACCGCCGATGGCAAGAACGTGGGCGTCACCCTGGTGAACAATCCCAGCCATCTTGAGACCGTCGACCCGGTCGTCGAGGGCCGCGCGCGCGCGCTGCAAACCGATCACGCGCGGGCGATCCCGCAGATCGACTTCGCAAAAGCGGCGCCCATTCTGATTCACGGCGACGCGGCCTTTACCGGTCAAGGCATCGTCAGCGAAGTGTTCAACCTGCAATCGCTGCCCGGATATACGACCGGCGGCACGCTGCACGTCATTGCGAACAACCAAATCGGCTTTACGACCGACATTCGCGACGCGCGCTCTACGCGTTACGCCTCCGATCTCGCGAAGGGCTTCGACGTGCCGATCGTGCACGTCAACGCCGACGACGTCGACGCGTGCATCGCCGCGGTCCATTTGTCGATGGACTTTCGCAAGAAGTTCCGGCGCGACGTCGTCATCGATCTCATCGGCTACCGGCGTTTCGGTCACAACGAATCGGACGAACCGGCATACACGCAACCGGAGATGTACGAGCGGATTCGTTCGCACCCGACCGCCCGCGAACTCTTTGCGAACAAGCTCGTCGCGCAGGGCGCCATGACCGCCGAGCAGGCCAACGACTTGACCGCGCAGGCATTGGCACGTTTGCAGGAGGCGCACAAAAAGGTCAAAGGCGAAGGTCACGATGTTGCGGGCATTCTCGCTAAACTCAGCGTCCCGCCGGTCGATGCAGCGCCGATAGCCAACGTCGGTAAGGCGCAACTCGTAGCGTGGAGCGACGAACTCATAACCGTACCCGACGGCTTCACGCTCAATAAAAAACTGCAGACGCAGTTCGACCGGCGTAAGGGCGTCGTTCGCGAAAAGGGCCTGGTCGATTGGGGAATGTCCGAAGCGCTGGCGTTCGCCTCGCTACTGGCCGAAGGAACGCCAATTCGCATCAGCGGCCAGGATACCGAGCGCGGGACGTTCAGTCATCGTCACGCCGTGTGGCACGACCCCGCGCGTAATCGCGAGTACGTGCCGATGCAACACCTGCGCGACGCGAAAGCCTCGTTCGAGATCCACAACAGCCCCCTTTCCGAGTACGCGTGCATGGGCTTCGAATACGGCTACAGCACGGCCGTGCCGAGCGCGCTCGTGTTGTGGGAAGCGCAGTATGGCGACTTCGTCAACGGCGCGCAAATCATCGTCGATCAGATGATCGCTGCCGGTCAAGCGAAGTGGGGACAGACCACTCGCCTAACGCTGCTGTTGCCGCACGGTTACGAGGGTGGTGGTCCGGAACATTCGAGCGCACGCCTCGAGCGCTTCCTGCAGTTGACCGCCGAAGGCAACCTGCGTGTCGCCAATCCGACGACGGCGGCGAATTACTATCATCTGCTGCGCATGCAGGCCACGTCGGCGCAAGCGCTTCCGCTGGTCGTGATGACGCCGAAGTCGCTGCTGCGCATGGAAGCCTCGTACGGAAGCATCGATGAAATAGCGTCGGGTGCGTTCCGCGCCGTTCTCGACGATCCGCGTTCACTCGACAAGAACGCGATCGAACGCGTCATTTTGTGCACGGGTAAGATTTATTACGATCTGCTTGCTAACGAGGCATACAAGAAGCTTAAGAAGACGGCAATTGTTCGCATCGAGATGCTCGCGCCGCTCCCGGTCGGCGAGATCAACGCGACGCTCGCATCGTATCCGAATCTGAAAAAGCTCGTATGGGTGCAAGAAGAGCCGAAAAACATGGGCGCCCGCGCGCACATTCGGCGCCGCTTGCTCGAAAGTAAAACCAACTCGCTCGACATCGAGTACATCGGCCGCGGGTACCGCGCTAGCCCCTCGGAAGGGTATCCGGGCGCGCACGTCGTCGAGCAAGAGCGCATCGTCACGACGGCGCTTTCGGAGTAGCGTTTTGCGCGGCGATCGCTACGAGCGTGGGGAGCGGCTGCTGCGCGCGATCGACGGAGACAAGGTCGCGGATAACCTGATCGCGGCGTACGACGGCATCGCTCCCGATTTCGCGCGTTACCTCATCGAGTTTGCGTTCGGCGAAATCTACGCGCGCGATGGCGACCTAAAACACCGCGAGCTGGTTGCGATCGCATCGCTCGCAACGATGGGCGGCTGCGATCCGCAACTCGAAACCCACGTGAACGGCGCATTCAACGTGGGTTTGACGGAAAGCGAAATCGTCGAAACCGTCATGACGCTCATACCGTACGTCGGTTTCCCAAAGGCCCTCAACGCCATGGCCGTTGTCAAGAGAGTGATCGACAAACGAGGCCCCTCTGGGTGAACGACCCGCCCGCAGTGGAGGGGACATACCCAGCGCGTCTCGCGCATATGGGCGAATAGCCGGAACAGCAACTGGCTGAGGTCGCGGCCTTGCCCCTATTCCTTGAATGCTCTTTTGCCGATGATTGACGAGGAATACATCGCGTCGCGTATCGGCGCATGCGGCCTGGTTAGTCCCAGGCTGTTTTTTGACGGGTGGTTGCTGTGCGCAGTTGTTCGAGAATATTACGAGTTGCGGCAGTATGTACTGCGCTTCTCGCGTTATCGGTGGCGGGACTGTTCCCGACGCATATGGCTTTTGCCCAAAAGCGCACCTCGCATAAAGTAGCCCTCACGCCCGCCCCGTCACCGATTCCGGCCGTCATCTCCGTGTCGGTCATTTCGGTCACGCGAGCCGCTTCGATCCTACACGATCTCTATCCGCGCGCCTCGATCCGCCCAGACCGCGCGTCGAGTTCGCTGATCGTTGTTGGGCCACCCGATGAAGTGCAGGCAATGCGCACCGTTGTGCAGGGCATCGACGTACGCAACCCAACGGCCCCAACGGTCGAAGTCGTGCAATTGCACGTGGTCAAGCCGCAGCACATGCTTGCGCGGCTTCACCCGCTCTATCCGAATGCTCGCATCGAGATCGCGTCAAAATCGAGTTTGCTGATTCGGGCGATTCCGCTGGATATGGCCCAAATAAAGACGCTGATTGCTAGCCTGGACCAGGCGCTTCCCACAGTTGCGCCTTCCAGCGCGCCCGCCGACGCGGTCAAAGTACTGCTCGCAAACCCGCGCAACGTTGCACGTGCAATTGAGCGGCAACTACCGCGCGTGCGCGCGAGCGTGGCCGGAGCGAACGTCATCCTCGTGGGCTCCAGCGACGATATCGCCAAGGCCAAGCAACTCGCCCAGTCGATCGACACGCCGGCGTTCGGCTCCAAGTATACCGAGGTATATCGGTTGCACAACGTCGATGCCGGATCTGTAGGCGACCTCATCGGGCGCGCCTACCCGACCGTCCACGTGACGGTCGACAAAGACCTCAACGCCATCTCGGTATTTGCAACTGCCGCGCAGCACCAACGCATCTCGTCGGCAATCGATCAGCTCGATGCCGGCGCTGCTGCTCCCGGATCGACCGCCGGATCATCCGGTACGGCCGCATACGGCGATAGCAACTTTGACGTGATCGATCTCCAATCGGCGATGCCCGGCCAGAACGGCACGCCCTCGACGACCGCGACCGATATTGCGACCGCGGTGACGCAGCTGCTCGGCCAGATGGCGCCCGATTTGCGGATATCCGTGCCGGCGAATTCGTCCCAAATCATGCTCGCGGGCAGTCCCACGAGTCTAAAGCTTGCCCGTGATCTCATCGAACGGTTGGACCGCGCGCAGCCGCTGGTCGTGCTCGATACAGAGGTACTTGAGGTTGATGAGACCTCGGCGCGCAATCTCGGTATTCCACTCGCTGGCCGAAAATATTCGGAGCACAGCAACGAGCGGCCATTTGCTGGAATGGAGCAACCTGAGTATGAGTTGTTGGCGGAGTCCTATTTCCATGACGCTCAACGAGAGAACAATGGGTTGCGCATTGCGCTTGAGGAAGGTGCTGGGGTCGATCAGTACAGGCTAGGAATCTTCGACTCAAGGACCAACGTAATGGTATGGGTTCAGCGCGCGGGACCGAACTCCCGACCGATTATCACGACAATGTACGAGAGGACCGGTGGATTGCGAAGCTTTCAGCAGGAAGTCCGCAATACCCCCACGATGCATTTTATAAAACAGCTGTTCAAGCCATAGAATGGGGATATCATGATATGCCCGGTTTGCGGGTTCGCCGGACTCGAAAAAGGCCCCACAACTACGATGGCCACTACGATGGGAGAGTCAGTTGCACCCTCTTTCGAGACGTGCCCGTCATGTGGTTTTGAGTTTGGATTCCACGATGGCGAAAAAGGCATATCGTACGAAGCGTATCGTAAGGACTGGATCGATGGCGGCTGCAAGTGGTGGGATCGCACCGCTGCACAACCACCAAATTGGGACCCAATCACGCAACTGCGAGTGCTATTAGGAAACTAGGGCGGCGGAAGTTGTCACCGTATTTGGGGCCAACATCTCTTAGCATTTAGTGCGGCGGCGGTTCAGGTCGTCGTTCCCATTTCTGGATCAGGCGTCGATTTCGCAGGCGTCGGCACCGGGCGGCTGATGTACGATGGCGCAGCAAGCTGCAACGGCTTGGGCCGTCCGCGTACAAAGCGTTCTGGATGTGCGGCGTAGGCTGCATCGAGAACCGTTTGCCGCACTGCGGTGCGTCCTTGCGCGGGACCATGGTGAACGCCGGCTGGGTTAGAAGAGCGATGCCGCTGTGTCGATGCTCGTTGATATACCAGGCAAGAAATGCTTGGCAAAGGGCCCGCGCTTTCACGATGTTTCGTAAACGTGGCGGGAAATTCAGAGTGGCGGCCTAAACGCGCCGACGCTCAAATTGCTAGAAGCTAATGGCGTCAGAAAAACGTTGACGAACTTCCGCCGGCTGAGGAGGCGAGCGATGCTGCGCTGATAAGGTTCGGCCTCACTGCTGTTTTAACGCCCGTGACCTAGCGCGAACGTTGTCAACCCTGCGATAAATGGTAGCAGCATCGTGGCGCCGGCCGATTATCAAATTGCACAGTTTGCTACCGGAACCGCTCGCCGCGCCATCGGGAATTCATAAAGACCGATCGGGTCGTCGGCAGCGTTGTTCTCTCGGCGACCCTGAGCCATAAAAATGGCACGACGGAGGAGATGACCCTCGCGACGTAATTGGCCAAGCACTTGTGGAGGAGTTGTTGCCGTATGCGCTGTCGGTCTTTTGCGTTGGTTGCGTTCTTTGTTGCCGTGGTTTGCGGGCATGCACGGGCGGCGGCAATCGACCCGTCCGTATACTCCTCGCTGCAATTTCGCAACGTTGGTCCCACGTCGGGGCGCATCGATGCAGTTAGCGGCGTGCCGGGTGATCCGCGTACGTATTATGTCGGCGGCCTTGGCGGCATGTTCAAGACCGAGGATGGCGGCGCGACGTGGACGTCGGTCTTCGAAAAGAAACCGGTTAGCTCGGTCGACGCGATCGCGGTCGCGCCGTCGAGCCCGACTACGATTTATGCGGGTACGGGTGAAGCGAACCTGCGCAACGACGTCGTCAATGGCGACGGCGTGTGGAAATCGACCGATTCGGGCGCGACGTGGACGCACGCCGGATTAGACGACACGGCGTACATCACGGCGATTGCCGTGCAACCGACCGACGCCAACGTCGCATACGTCGCGGCGCTCGGCGACGTGTATGCGCCCAGCAAGGCGCGCGGCATCTATCGCACGACCGACGGGGGCACGACGTGGAAGCAAGTGCTCTACACCGACGAGCGCACCGGCGGGTCGAGCATTGCAATCGACCCGGCGGATCCGAAGAAGCTATTCGCCGGCATGTGGGAAGGGTGGCGCAACCCGTATCATCTCAACAGCGGCGGTCCGACCGACGGTATTTACACCTCGTCCGACGGCGGCGACAGTTGGACGCGCCTTCGCGGTTCCGGCCTGCCCACGGGGACTCTGGGGCGCATCGCGCTGGCGTTTGCGCCGAGCAATCCAAAACGCATCTATGCCTTGATTGAATCCAAGGAAGGCACGTTGTGGCGTAGCGACGACACCGGCAAGACGTGGCAACTGATGAACAAGAGCCACGGCATCGATCAACGGCCGTTCTACTTTACCTCCCTCGCGGTCGATCCGGCGGATCAGAATCACGTGTATTTCATGTCGGTGAGCATGTGGCAGACGACCGACGGCGGCAAAACCGTTCGCGTGATGCACGACACGCGCGGCGGCGATTACCATCAAATGTGGATCGACCCGCGCGACGCTCGTCGGATGGTCGCAGGCGACGACGGCGGCGCCGAAGTCTCGGTCGATTCGGCTAAGACGTGGCTCAACGCGGAAATTCCCGTCGCGCAGATCTATCACGTCGATACCGATTCGCGCGTTCCATACACGATCTGCAGCGAAGACCAAGATTCCGGTAGCGCTTGCGGTCCGAGCAATAGTCTCGCATTCGGCGGCATCGTTGCCAATGCGTGGTTTCCGGCAGGTGGCGGCGAGAGTGGCTGGATCGCCTTCGATCCGCGGAATTCGAACCACATATACGGCACCGGGTACGAAGGCGATATTACGCGCTACGACCGGCGTTCGCGCCAAGCGCTCGACGTTCAGGTGTGGCCGAACGACGTGATGGGACACGCCGCGGCCGATATGAAATATCGCTTTCAGTGGACCGCTCCGATCGCCGTGTCGACGTTTCGCGCGCATACGCTGTACTTCGGCGGCAATCGTTTGTTCGAAACCAACGACGGCGGTTTGCGTTGGCGCGCGATCAGCGGCGATCTCACGCGCAACGACAAAGGGCGCCAGGGCTATTCGGGCGGCCTTACGCGCGATAATACGAGCGTGGAAACCTACGACACGATATTCACGGTCGCGGAGTCTCCGCGGCGCGCCGGTGAACTTTGGGTGGGAACAGACGACGGACTGATCTGGCTTACGCGCGACGGTGGCGCGCACTGGACGAACGTCACGAGCCGGCTTCCGCACCTAGCGCCGTGGGGGCGCGTGGATTACGTCGATCCGTCTCCACACGATCCGGCGTCCGCCTACGCGGCCATCGACTACTTTAAATCCGGGGACCGCAAACCGTACTTATTCAAGACGAGCGATTACGGGCGGCACTGGACGCCGATCGCTTCCAATTTGCCGGCAACCTCCTTCGCCTTGATGATTAAGGAAGATCCCAAGCGCCGCGGCATGTTGTATGCCGGCACGTCTACGGGGCTTTGGCTTTCGTACGATGACGGTACGACGTGGCTGCCCCTGCAGAATAATCTTCCCGTCGTGCCCGTCTACGACTTTACGATTCAATCGCAGTTTGACGATTTGGTCGTCGGCACGCACGGGCGAGCGATTTGGATTCTCGACGACCTTGCCGCGTTACGCGCGCTCACGCCGCAGATGCTCGCGCGCGACGCCACGCTCATCGCGCCGCGCACGGCCTACCGCTGGCAGATCGGCGACTACGTCGACGATCGATGGAGCGGCAAGAACCCGCCGTACGGCGCGGACCTCAACTTTTATCTACGGCGCGTACCGGCTAACGTGTCGCTCGATATACTCGACGCCGGCAAGCAGGTCATTCGAACGATAAAGGTTGCCAAGCCGCACGCGGGGCTCAACCGGGTGTGGTGGGACTTGCGCTACGACGACTTGGCGAAGATCGAGGACTACGCTCCGTGGAACTCGGGAGGCTTCGACGGTCCGTTAGCGATTCCGGGAACCTACACGGTTCGATTGCACGCCGGAAATGCGACTGAGGAACGGGCGCTGCGAGTCGTTATCGACCCGCGCTCGCATGCGAGTCAAGCGGCACTGCGCGAACAGTTGGCCTTCGTTTTGCGCATCCGCGGCGATCTGCAAAAGATGAACGCAACCATCGATGCGCTGCGTGAAGCTCGCAAGAAGGCAACGGCTGCCCGCGCCGCCGGCATCGACGCGCAACTCGACGATCTGTACAACCCCGAAGTCACGCAAGGCGAGGATAATTTGCGCTACCCGATCGCCCTCTACGGACGATTCAGCAGTCTCGCCGGTCTGGCCCAATCGGCCGATGCGGCTCCGACATCCGCCGAACGCGTCGTACTTGTTTCGCTCGAAGCGGAGATGCGCAGCAAACTCCCGGCCGCAAAACTGTTGCTTGCCAATCCCGGAACGATCCGCTAGCCGATGCTCAGAGGCTTCATCGCGGGGATCGTCCTCACGCTTGCGGTTATTCTCGCTGCCGGGTATTTCGGAATCGTAAGCGGGAGGCTGATTCCGGCTAATGCCGATGCGAAACCCGGTCGCTTTGAAAAATGGGCGGCCCGCGCGTCGTTGCGAGCGACGCTACGGCGCGAGGTAACTAAGACGAAAAGGCCGCTTGTCGAGACCGATAAAAACCTGCTCGCCGGAATAAAACTCTACGGCGAAAATTGCGCCGCGTGCCACGGCACCGCAACCGGCGATCGTTCGACTACGAATATCGCCAAGGGTCTGTACCAAAAGCCGCCGCAGCTCGCGTCCGACGGCGTCGAACGCGATCCGGAAAGCGTGATTTTCTGGAAAATCAAACATGGAATTCGATTAACCGGCATGCCGGCGTTTTCCAATACGTTGAACGACACCCAGCTCTGGCAGATGACGCTTTTTCTCAAACACATGGACCGTTTGCCGCCCAATTCGAACCGCGCGTGGCACGCAATGAAAACCCCGTCATCATGAGCCTGTCGAAGGACGGCCCTTCGACAGGCTCAGGGTGACAGCGTTGGTGGTTCAGGGTGACAGCGTTGGTGGTTCAGGGTGACGGGGTTGTGGTGGAGGTTAGGCGGTTTGGTTCGCGGTTTGAGCGGCGGTGAAGGTGTATTCTATGTTGCCGGCATCGATCGCGGTGCCCACAATGGTGCTGCCCTCAAGTGTTGCGGTGACGTGCACGTAGTCGCGCGAGCCGATATCGAACCAAATGTCTTTTCCGTTACGGCCGCCCGTGATCGGAATGAAACTTCCGACGCCGCCCTCGGGCCGGTAGTAGCCGTTAACGATGTTATCCCGAGAAATACGCAAGGTAAGCGTGCCCGTGTATGGACCGGGAGAACCATAGAGTTCCACGAGCCTTGTCGTATAATACGTGGTAGAATCGGCCGTTGCAGCGAACGAAGCGACCGGCTGTCCGGCCAGACCCAGAGCGATAGCTGCGGCCATCGCTCGAATTGTGTTGGTGTTCATGACTACTTTCTACGACCGTCCGAAAGACCGGACGGTTCCAGCAAAAATGAAACTGACGTCAGTCTCCAGAACGCTCGGTCGTGCCGATGAGTGACCAGCGCGTGGATGTACGAGTGCTTCCGTTATGGGAGCGCGCGGTGGCGATCGATGCCGCTTTTGACGACCTTTGCCCAACGGAAACGCTTACCGTCGTTACGAACAACGATCCGCGCGCGCTCATGTCCCGGATGGAACAGTTGCGCCCCGAGCAATCGGTTTGGCGATACCGTCGCGTCGGAGAAGGTGAGTGGCACGTCACGCTGACGCGCACCAGCGGTGAAGCAGCCGAAGCATCGATTCAAGGTCTGCTACGACGTTCGTTCGTTTTTGCGGTTCTTGACGAACCGGCGCGGACGCGCGTTGCCAATGTCGCGACGGAACGAACCGCACGAAAAAATCAGATCATCGTGCCGGAAAATGCCGAATTCCCAAGCGTGGGCATCGTGTGGGAGGGCGTCATCGCTTTGGTTTCGGGCAATTCCGGGCGCGAGCGGCTGCTCTACGAAATCTTCCCGTTTGAAACGTTCGGAGAGGGATTATTTTTCGACGAGGGGATGACGACCGGGCGGTTCGTGGCGCTTTCGAAAGTTGTTCGATACGTGACCATTCCGCGTCAGAACGTGCGCGCGATCGGCCTGCAAAAGCCGGAGTTGCTCCTCTCGATCGGAACCAGTTGCGCGCAACGCGTGCGCATGCTCGCAAGCGAACTGACGTCGCAGGCTTCGCAGCCGATTCTTGGACGCATTGCGGCGGCATTGGTTCCGTACGCAATTCCCGAGCGCGGTTTAACACCCGCGCTCGCGCCGCTTTCGCACATGACGCAGGCACAGCTGGCTGCCTCCGCAGGAACCGTCAAAGAAGTCGCCGCGCGCGCTATCGCCGAACTCGAACTTCGCGAAGCCCTGCGCCGAGAGCGCGGACATATCCGCTATCTCGATCGGGAAAAACTGCTCAAGATCGTGGAAAACCCTTGATCACACCGCGATTGGCTGCGAACGATCGGCATGCAGGCCGTCCCAGAATTGCGCCACGGCGCTCAACATGGCCGAGCCCGCTTCGAGAAAGCGCGCCTCGGAGAAGCCGGGCCGGGCGAATTCGATAGCGAGCTCGTCGTCGGTGTGTGCGGCGTGCTGATCCTCCAGCCGGTCGTGCCACATCCAGAACCCAAGCGGCAGATCGGCGATGCGCGTGCGCTTGATTCGCTGAAGTCCCGCGATGAGTTCCTTCCAAAATCCAGCTGCCGCCCAGTGCTCGATCGCGTAAGAGGCGCCGGCCGCGGCCGACGGATCGTCGGAGCCGTACCACTGCATGAGCGCCTCGCAGAATGCGAGCGTGTCGTCCGTGCCCAATCTGCGTTTCCCGATTTGGTCGAAGCGCAACCCGATTGCCTCCGCGAATTGCGCGAGCCATTCGAAATGACCGGCGCGAAACGTAAATCGCCCGTTCTCGACCGAGCCGCCGGAAGTGAAACTCACGCCTAGCTCGTTCATTAGAATCTCTTTGCCCGCGCGGTAACTCTGAAGATCTGGCGCATTGATGCACTTGCGCAACTGTGCTTCGATGAACAGGTGGCTGAATACCGAGAACTGCACCGTGAAGTGGCGCAACTCCTCAGTATCGGCTTCGCCGGCCGAAAACCAGTGCGTGTAACGGTTGCGCACGACGATTGAATGATCGTCGATGCGGGCGCGCACTGCGTCGCGAAAATGTTCGAGCCTGTTCATGGATCCTCCGTCGATCGAAAACAAAAAAACCGCCTCGCATCGGCGAGACGGTTTTTGCACTACGTTTGTTCGTTTAGGGCAATACCGAGCTAGCCGACTCCGGGAGGACGGCTATAATAATACGAGTTGGCGGTGTTGCGGACGAACATGTTATCCGCGACTTTATCACGAACTTACGCCTGGTGCAATACCCCGCATCGCGAACCAGGATTGCCGGGCGTCGTTCGACGTGAGTTTCTTGCTGAAGTGGCTGCGGATCGATAAACCGCAGGGCGCCGGCCTGCGTCCGTCGCGGTCGGTTGAAGTCGCGCTGCCGTTCGACGCGGCATTCGATCGATGCACCGACGGCATCGAACGCGTATTGGGGGGCGTCGTACGCGAGAGCGATCGCGCGGCGGGGACGATCGAAGCAACGTTCGGGTTGGCATTTTCAGAACGGCTCACGTGCACGTTCGAGTCGCTCGATGCGCAGCTTACCCGCGCGCGTATCGAAAGCCGTCGCGGTGCGCAAGCCGAAGCC
>DATBTT010000005.1:0-2036 GCA_036559125.1 Vulcanimicrobiaceae bacterium | reverse complement strand
GGCGACGGCCTCAACCAAATCGTCGTGGTGCTCGAACGCGAGCGGCTCGAGCACCACGTGCGCCCCCCGCAAAACAACCGGCGTCAGCAGATTCAACGCACACCAACTCTCATCGCCCCACTCGTTCAAGATGACCGGCCGCATCCATGCGGAAGCACACAGCATGCCTCACTTACAGACTGAGCGCCTTCGACTCGAGCCGCTAACGGCGCACCACGCTGCCGCTTTTCTGGCATTCGTCGAGCGCAATCGCGCGCATCTCGCGCGCTGGGAGCCGGAGCGGGGCGACGAGTTCTACACGCTCGCCTACCACCAAGCCGAAATAGCGCGGAGCGAGGCAAACGCGGAGCGAGGAACTGAAGCGCGCTTCATCGCCTTCGATAGCGCGAGTTCAGAGATCGTCGCCAGCGTAAACCTCTGGAACATTCGACGCGGTGCGATCCAAGCGGCAACGATCGGCTACTCCGTCGACGCCGCGCGCGAGGGCCGAGGCTACGCCACCGAATGCGCGCGTGCCGTGGTTCGGTACGCGTTCGACGAACTAAACCTGCATCGCGTCGAAACAAGCTATCAGCCCCTGAACGAACGCAGCGGACGCGTGCTGCGAAAACTCGGCTTCGTAGTCGAAGGCTACGCCCGCGATCACCTATTGATCGCCGGCACCTGGCGCGACGGCATCCTCGTTGCGCTTACCAACGAAACTTGGCGACCGGCGTTAGCGCGATAACGGGCGCGAACCGCGAGGCTTATTGAATCTCCTCGTGCGATTGACTCGGAGACGGCGTCACGAAACGGCGGAGCCTCCGAAAATTGGCACGGAATCCATCTGGGCGTCGACTCGCTCAACGATTCGAGTGGGGATGTCCAACCCGCCGCTCAGCCGCGGCCAGACGTCGCGGAGAATTAGAGCGCGCGGAGCATGCTCGAATAATGCGCGGTCATTGGCCGCCTCCAGCGTTGGGTTGCGGGCCGCCGGAGACGACCACCGTCGCCGTGCTATGCACGCGCACCGGCGTGCCGGCGGATGGGATCTCATCGACCACCGTGTACGCCGGCGCTTGCGAGAATTTGGCAACCACGTGCGGCGTGAGTTTGAGCCGGGAGATTTCGCGCCCCGCATCGAGCAGCGTTTTGCCGGAGAGGTTCGGCATCGTCACCATCGGCACACCGGGCGCGTGCGGCTTCACACCGGGCGCATGCGGCTTCGCCCGCGTCAGCAAGATGAGGAGAATCAGCGCGAGCGCGAGCGCTCCCGCGACATACAGCGACGCCGGGCCGCGGCGCGCGACGGCCCGCATCGGCGTTACGATCGTCGGCGCGTCCATGCCGTGCGCGGGTGTCGGCGACGGTGCAGCCTGCGCGCGCGCGAGCGCGTCGTCGAGTTCGGCTGCCGAAGCGAACCGATCCCGGGGGTCTTTCGCAAGCAGTCGATGCACGATCGATGCGAGTGCGGGCGACATCGTGCCGTGCAGCGCGTCGATCGAAGGTGCCGGCGTGGAAACGTGCGCGAGCGCGACCGCAACCGGCGAATCGCCCTCGAACGGCACGGTGCCGCTGCGCATTTGATAGAGCACCACGCCCAAGCTGTAGAGATCGGACGCTGGGCTCAGCGGCTTGCCTTGCGCCTGTTCGGGCGAGAAGTAGTGGACGCTGCCGATCATGTGCCCCGGCTGCACGATCGTCAAGTCGTCGGGCTGCGCCGCTTTGGCCAAACCAAAGTCCGCAACTTTCAGCACGCCATCGGCGCTCACCAGCAAATTCGCGGGTTTTATATCGCGGTGCAGGATCCCCTGAGCGTGCGCGGCCTGCAAGGCCTGCGCCGCCTGACGCGCATAGTCGATGGCGACGGGTTCGGGCAGCGGGCCGGCCTTCAATCGTTCGGAGAGCGGCCGGCCGTCTACGTATTCCATCACGATCGCGTGCGTGGTGCCTTCGGTTACCACATCGTACACCGCAACGACGTGCGGATCGAGAATCTTTGCGGCCGCGCGCGCTTCCAAGTAAAAGCGCTGTACGAAGACGTTGTCATCGGCAAA
>DATBTT010000004.1:0-16798 GCA_036559125.1 Vulcanimicrobiaceae bacterium | reverse complement strand
TGCGACGCAGACGCGCGCCGAGCGCGGCGAGCTCGTCTCAGCCTAACTCTTCGTCGCGACATACCGTTACGGCGAGACGAGCGCGCTCCACGACGCCGATGCATGCCAGTGCGCCCGCATTACCGCAGGCGAACTGGCGGCGATCGTGCATTCCGTAACGCTGCCGGCGCGACCGCGCAAAAATGCCGCTGCTCGCAATCGCACCGGCACCCGTCCCAGGCGTAAGACGAACGGTCCCTCGTACGCGTGCGAGCGGCGCGACGGTCTCGCGCCGCCGGTCGTGTAATGAATGACGGCGCCCGCGAGCGGCACGCTCAGGCGTACCGTTACGGCGCGCGCGGCCGTCCATGCGTCGACCGATTGCACGTGTCCGGGCTCGGCCGTGAAAATCGTGGGGCCGCCGGAAAGCGCGAACGATGCGTTGGGTATGCGAAAGGGGTAGCGGTGTGCATGAAGCCACGTAAATTGTGCGGGCAAGCGCGTGAGGAACGAATTCCAATTCTTGGCCTTCCGCGGCGTCCACACGACTTCCGCAAGCGCGAGTTCGCGCGGCAGCGTCATGTAAAAAAGATGTTGCGGGGTAGCGATGTGCTCGGTCCAGACGTTGGCTTGGCCGCCCAAAACGTGCGATGCTTCAGCGGCCGATAGGCCGGCGGGGACGACGCCGTAATCGTAAACTTCTTCGAGCGTCGACATGTGCCGGCTCGCGGGAGGTTCTTGCGTCGCGTCGCCTTGCGCGCCGTCAAAGTACAACGGACCTGTTGCGAGCACGATATCGTTGCCGTGGCGTGCCGCCGTCGCCCCGCGCGTTTGCGACGTCCACACCATCACGACTGTGCGTGGCGAAAGCTGCGGAGTAAAAATGTCGTCCCATCCGACGAGCCGCCGTCCACGCGACTCAAGGTAGCTCTCGATGTCGCGCGTGAATTGCGGCTGCGCGTACAGGGCGGGAACGGGCACCTCGTCGCCGCCGGTATGCACGTAGGCCGAAGGGAACTCGGCAATCGCGTCGGCTAAGACTCCGCGCGCGAATGCGAGTCCGGCTCCGCGCGTGCACAGCGTTTCGCCGGAACAAGCTAAGCGTGGATAGGCGCGCACCGCCGCGCCGGCATGCGCGGGCATTTCGAGTTCGGGGACGACCGTAACGTACCGCCGCGCGGCATACGCGACGACTGCGCGCACGTTCGCCGTGGAGTAATAACGATGCCCTCCGGTGAGCGCGGGATAGCGGTCGCTATGCAAACGCCACGCGCCATCATCGGTGAGATGCCAATGAAAAATATTGAGTTTGTAATGGGCGGCAACATCGATGTAGCGTTCGATGACCGGCACCGAAAAGAAGTGACGCGCGACGTCGAGATGGATGCCGCGCCAGCGGTACGCCGGCCAATCCACGATCGTAACGGCGCGCGTCGCGAACCGATGCCTCGATCGTGTCGAGACTTGTTCGAAGGTTTGGAGCGCATAGAACAGACCGCGCTCGGTATTTGCTCGCATGGTTACGCCGTTGCTGCGCGCCTCCAACGCGTAGCCTTCGCTGCCGAGACGCGGATCGTAGGGGTTCGCAACCTGCAACGCAACGCTCGCGGCGGATTGGCCGGCGGTCGCTGCCGTAACGCCGTTTTCAGTGAGATACGCGCGCAACACTTCCGGGACGTTTCGTCCTACGCGACCACTCAAAGCGATGCGTACGCGGGAGGGCCAAACGAAATCTCCGTCCCCGACTCGCACCTGTCGCGGTTGTGGAACGACGGAGATTGGAGAGGATACGCCAAGAAACACGAGCCAGGCCGCGCTCCATAAGGCTATGGAGCGCAACCCGCCTCGGCGAATTGCTAGTGCGACGCTTGGCGACGCGCTGCAGTGAGTTCGACGCTCACGGTCGATCCTCGCGACACGGTGAGGTTCTGGCGGTTGTTTTTCGCGATGAGAAAACCGCCGGCCGCGCCGGCCAACCCGCCGAGGTTGGTGTGCAAGACGCTCTTACCGACGATGTTACCGATGATCATGCCGCCGACCGCGCCGGCAGCTTCTTTGAGGGCATTGTTCTTGGTGTTTGCCTGCATGCCGGTGACTAAGCCGCTCACGGCATAGGTGGCGCCGCTGGCGAGCGTCAAGCGCGTGAAGCGCATTTCCAGCTTGGCCGGACGACCCTGGCCCGCCCGAACGACATTCGTAACGGTGCCATACATCCGGGCTCCCCGGATGACGGTGCCGCTGGTCGAGGTGACGTTCGTGAGCGTGACCGGCTCGCCGACGGTTGCCGACTTCGAGTCGATCGATTGAGAGATGGTGCCGTTGAGCCGCGTTCCGGAGACCGGTGTGGCGAGCGCTACCTCGCTGAAGGTGAGAACGCCGATGGCCATGGCGACGATGCTGAGTAGGATACGCACGAGTGACCCCTTTCCTGGATGCTTGCTTATACCCACGAAAAACTACGGGGAATCCCTGATGCGCCCCGGGCCCGCCACGGCTACCATAGACTCATGAGCGACGACCGCCCACTCTCCGATCCGGATATGACCCTATCGCTGGGGCGCGATCGCCAGGCGCTAGCCCGCTCGGCAATCGCCGCCATCGTCCAAATACAGGCGAACCGGGAGCTCGTGGAATGGGAATATGAGGCCGCCTTGTCGCTGCTCGCCGACGCCCTGCGGCTCGGCCTCTACAAAGAAGGCCTGTGCTTAGGGCACGGGCTGGTGACGCAAGAACCGGACAACGAGCGCGCTCGCGAACTGGTGCATCGAGCGCAGCATTTTTTGGACGGGAGCCGCCGCGCTAGCGGGGGCCCGCAATCGTTTCGTCTTGGCGCCCTAGCGTCCAAGTTGCTCGACGAGGCGTGTTCGTGATCGATTTGGGGCACCGGGCGCGCCATCGGGAGTTCCACCGTTTCGTCGACGACGGAACGCTGGACTTCTATGCGCGGCATTGCGGGTCGCCCTCGGGGATCGGTCGCCTGTGTCTGCTGGATGACCGCGTTCTGGCAGAGGTAGTTCGTGCAGCGGAGATGTCGTCGGGTATGCGGGTGCTCGATCTCGGGTGTGGGCGCGGATTCCTGGCGCGCTGGCTACGATGGTACAATCTCGACTTCCGATACGTCGGAGTCGATCGCGTACCGGAGGCAATCGCAGCAGCGCGCCGGAATGCGCCGGACGGTGAATACATCTACACGCGTAATGACGCGCTCTACCTGAATCAAACGTTCGACCGCGTCTTCGCGCTGGAAGCCGCGCCCGGCGGCCTAATGACCGAGGGCATTGCGAGCGCCATCGGGGAGCATTTGGCGCCCGCCGGCAAATTCATAGCAACGCTGCTCTCGCTGGACGGACGGCACGATTCGAAGATATCCGAGTCCATCGGTCTGCTTGAAAAATACGCGCACGTGACGGAGGCTCGCGACTTGTCGCTGCAAGTCAAGGAATTCGCATCCACGATGTGTTCTGCATATTTGCTCGGCTCGTGGGATGATGCAATCAAAGGCAAGATGTGCGTGCAGGCTGCCCACGTGCTGCACGCCATCGAAACCTGCACCTTCAACTACACCATGCTCAACGGAACGGCACGAACGGGTTCTTGAGCGGCACGCGGATCGGCATTTTCTGTGGATCTTCGCTTCCGGCGGAGGATCGCCCTGAAAACGATGGAGTGACGTACCTGGCGCCGGCGGCGCGCAACGACGTTATACAGAGCGTTGCCGATTTCGATGTATTGCTACTGATAGACGGGGTCTTTCATTACGATCTGGCGCCGTCACCGAAAGAATGTTATGCGGCGTCGCAGCGTCTACGCTTTTTCGGTGCATCGAGCATGGGCGCGCTTCGCTCCGCCGAGTGCCGCCCCTACGGCATGACGCCTCTGGGAATCATCGCGCGCTGGTATGTCGACGAAGTTATCGACGGTGATGACGAGGTCGGCGTGCTCGTCGACCCGCAGACACAAACCGCGCTGTCGGTGCCGCTCGTGAACGTGCGATACGTCGCATGGCTGGCGCAACGCCGCGGACTACTCGATCGAGTCGAGGCCGCCCATTTCGTCAAAGCCTCCCGCAACGTCTACTACACGGAACGAACCTGGGACGGCGCGCTCGACAACGTACCCGCCGCAAAACGCCGATCGGTCGAACGCATCGCGCTTGCCAACGGCGACCTAAAACGACACGATGCCCGCTTCGCCCTACGTTCCGTCCTCCGCCGCTTCCCATCGTCACCCTGAGCCTGTCGAAGGGCGTGCCTGTCGAAGGGCGGCTCAAGTAAACGACCCGAGCGGATTGTCGAACAAGCGCCGAAAGCGACTCGAGATGCTGCCGTCGACAAGCGTGCGCTCGAGATGCGGAACGATCACGCGCGCGACCGACACCGGACAGCCGGGCGGAGTAAGGTCAACGTACGCCACGCACGTTTCCCCAAAACTGCGCAACGTATCGAGCACTGCGTCGAGCTCCCGAGCAAGGTCGGTGGCGGAGCGATCTTCTAAATCGGCGAGCTTCACCGCGCCGGCGGGACCATCGAAGTACCAGCGTCCACTCATAGGATAGCCGCTCGGGCGGCGTCCGTGCTCGAACCTCTCAGCCTTCGGGCCGTCGTCTGCCTGTCGAATGTCTTCGCGGGCTCCTTGAATGTCCGTGACGCGCGCCTGCGCCGCCTCGGTGATCGCGCGGATCGCGGCGTGAGCCGGCGACCACGAACATCCCATGCCCAAATGGTAGAACAGTCTGCGTTGTTCGGGCTCTTTGATGCAGGCGAGCATCGCGCTCGGCCAGCCCCGTTGGCGAAAGGTCAGCAATCGAATGTCCAGTCCGGCCGCGGTGACGCGTTGCAGCAGATCGCCGACGATCGGATGCCGGTCGGCGTCGACGACATCGTCGCAGATTGCATCGTCGGGTGCTTCGAGTGGAAGGCCGCTGCGTAGATGCAGCGCTCGCGGCCAAATGTGCGCGCGCACGTGCACGCTGGACCACATGTGCCGCTCGATGAGTTCGAAGAGCGCGTGATAGATTGCTTCGGTCGCATTATTGCCCGATGCGAGTCCATTGGTTGACGTATACCGAAATAGTTGGGGGCCGCGGCGAGGGCAATCAACCAGACCCCGCGGAACCTCGACGGGATCGCCCGTTAATAAATTCGTCCCGCGGATCGCGTCGGTCGTACCGCGGATTTCTCCGAGCCATCCGAGCTCCTTGAGATCGAGTAGCGAGTCGCACCCGGCAACACTCGTTTGAAATACCGGAAGTGTGTGACGAGCACAAATTTGGCGCTCGAGCGCTTCCATGAGTGCGCTCGCAACGGCGTGATCGCGAGAGAGCCCTTTACCGTTGTACACGCCGAGAATATCTGGAGAATTCGGAACTACCGCGCTAATAGTCGGGATGCCGATACGGTCGAGATAGGTCGTCTCCCCGATGCGGGTAATGCCGTAACTTCCGCGTAACGCTTTTGCGGTTGCAAGTGTCTGTTCGAGCGGGACGGAGCGATCGAATGAATTCCAAAATTTCCGCATTGGCTCTGTTTTCAAGCCAGGCGCCATTCCGGAATGGTGTAGACGGAGGCCGCGAACCCCGTTATCTGCGATATACCGCGAACTCGCGAAGTGAAAGCAATGCACCAAACGTAATCTGCCAACGGGATCGCAACGGCATCGGCCCAAAACGTATGCATCGCCCGCGAAAGTGCGTGTTCGCGTACCGCATCGTCGAATCGTCGATCGCAGAGTCGAGAGAAATTATTTCCTTCCGGAGGTCGTGCGCTGCAGCCCCAGGTGGCCAGCAAATCGGGGTCTAGCGATGCGATGTCACCGGAAATGGCGATATCGAACCGTCCCGATCTCAAAGGGCCGCCGGGCGCAAAATATTCGATAGGCGCATATCGCCGCAATTCGGCTTCCGCTCCCACGTCGTGAAGCTGGGATTGTACGAGTAACGCCATGCGCTCCGCATTCCCCGGGGCCGTCGCAATAGTTAATTTGCGCGATCGGTGCGCTTTGAAAAATGCTCGAGCGCCCTCCACGTCGAGTTGCCATGGGTCGGCTATTTCGGCGCCTGGCGTTCCAGCCGGAAGTATCGAATGCAACGGTTGCGCCCACCCACGGTATATCTTGCGTAAGATTGCCTTTCTATCGATCGATTGCGCAACCGCCGTGCGGACAGTCTGCGGCAGTGTCGACGCATTTAAGAGCAGGTAGCCCGCGCCCGCGACTCGACGCACATAACGGATGTTATGCGGCAGCACGAACGTTGGATCGGCACCGAGCGCAACGTCGACTTCGCCGGTTTGAATCAGCATGTCCTGAGTATTATTGTCGGCTAGGTATGAAAGCGTCAGCCCTGAGACGCGAGGCGTACCTCGGGGCGACCCCGCCCAGCGATCGAAGCTCGTGCGGTCCGGCCGGTGGTTTGTAATGCGGAACGGGCCGGTCCCGATAGGGAAGCGACCGGGCCGGACCAGCGGTACCCCCGGTGACCCCAGCGGACCAAAGAACGCCCGAGGGAACAACGGGTCGAGTTCACGCAGAAATACGCTAAACGTCAGGTCACTATGGGGCACGATGCGCTTTACTAACCTATACGGGCGGACACTCCCAATAGGCGACCGCCTGACGCGTTCGAAACAATCCACAATGTCTTGAGCTACGAGTGGCTTGCCGTCGTGCCAGCGAAGATTCGGGCGCAGACGATAGAAAAAGGAACCGTAAGCATCGGTCGACGACGCGTGCCGGGAAATTGGGGCAACGGCGCATAATGAGCCACTCGACGGTTCGTCCAAATTCGCGCCGATCAGTCCGTCCGCAAATATCCAACTCAAATCGGCGCTATCGAGGGACATGGACGCATACGGATCGAGTCCGGTACTAAGCGCGACGGTCGACAGCCTAAGTCGAACGTCGGTTTCGTGTGCGCATGCGCTCAGAAACGCGATAGCGCCGCCAGTAATAAACCTGCGTCGATCCATGATCTCGCAGTTCGCAGAAGGCGGGCGATAATCCTGAGGGACTCGGCATCGCTCGCCGCCACCACGATGGTCGGCCGCGAGCGTGACATTGCGATCGTCCGTGATCTTCTGACTCGCACGGTTCGCAAGCGCGTGCCAGGCCGCGTGACCGTTTCGGGGGTTTCCGGTATTGGGAAAACCGTGTTCCTCGACAATGTTGCGCGGATGGCGCAAGCCGAGGACTGGTTTGTGGTCGAGACGGCGTGCCATGAGATTCAGCGGAACACGTCGTTTATTGTCGCGAACCGTCTCGTGTCCGGAGCTATTAGACGCCTCGGCACTGAGGCCGACCGTTATATCAGTGGTCTCGCGGAAGGCCTGGCTGCCTTCGATGCTCCGATCGCCAATCTTCTCGGGCGCGATCAGTCTCCGTCGGCTCTAAATCGGGATCGCTATCGGGAAACGTTCTTGCGATTTTTCGAAGGTGTAGGCATCGATTATCCGATGTTCTTCGCAATCGACGATGCGCAATGGATGGACCCGCAGAGTTCCGACATGATCGACGCATTGATGTCCTCCGGAGGAGAGGCTCCCCTCGTAGTTGCATCGTGCCGACGAGTCGACGCGACGTTTTCCGGCCCGATTTTGCGAAGCGACTCAACGATACGTTTGCATCCGCTAGACTTTGCATCTACGGCGACGCTCGTACGCCACTTGCTGACCGGGGCCGACGATGCGGTTGTCGATACGATCGCACGTCATTCGGGCGGCAGTCCGCTTGAAATCGCGACGCTGTGCGATGAAATCGCGCGCCGTGCTCCAGGTTCGCCCCAGCGTCCATTGCAACATCTCATCTCCGATGGCGTCGCCGCATTAAAGCCGGCGGAACGCGAATTTCTGCAAATCTGCGCGCTTCTCGGCGAGCCGATCGAGTACCGCATCTTATTCAAGCTCTACCCCGATGCCGAAGCTCTCGGGCGCCTGATGGGGGCAGCTGTGACTCCGTATCTCCTGGCGGACGGACCGGCGCTCCGGTTCCGGCACGCAAGCGTTCTAGAGGCGGTACGGGAAACCGTCGATTTTGATCTGCCGTTGCGCCGAAAGATTATTGCGGCACTGCGACAGCTTGAATCGTCGGAGGCTACTGACTACGAGCGACTCGTTCAGCAGGCGTCGGCGTGCGACGACCGTGAGCTCGTTTTTGCGTCACACATACGTTTTGCGGATGTCGCCTTCGGTCGCAAGCGATGGGATGCAGTCGTTCAAGCGAGTGAACGTGCACTGGCCGCCGGGGAGCCCGAGGCTGCCGACTTTGTCCAATTTTTCAGCCATTATGCAACGGCCCTCCGATCGCTGGAGCGAGGCGGCGAGGCGAGCGATGTCCTCCGCGAGGCGCTGCGCAAAGCGGAGTTCGCCGGTATCAAAAAGGGCCACGGAGCACTCATCGCTTTGTTGATGGCAGAGTTGTGGGTCGAAGAAAACGTTGACGAGGCCCTCGCAGTTTGTGACCGTTATCTTAATCTTCCTATGGATCCCTCGGACCACGCATATATACTGGCGACCGCGCTGATGATCTGCGGCATTGCTTTGGATACGCCACTCTTCGAAAAATACGACACACTATTTCACGCGGTATCGCCGTTCGCCCCGAACTTTGCGCAGGCTACCCGCGGCTCGGCCTACGCGTCGATCTCGTCGGGACGCGGCGACTACGACGAGGCGAAGCGCGCAATGCGCCGGGCGATTGCCGTAGCGGACCAGCGGGGATCACGCCAAAGCGATGATCTGCCGTTCATGGAGTTGTGCATCGACATCCGCCAATACGGTTGCGTCGTGGCTGAGGAACGCTTGGCCAAATTACTCGATCAAACGAGATTTGAGTCGCGCGACCTCGTCTATGGAAACCTGCTGTCGAGCTGGCTGTCGGTCGCGCGTGGTAACTGGTTCGACGCCAGGCTCTCCGCCGAAGATGCGATAGCTACGGAGACAACGATAGGGATGCGGGCGACTGCCATCGGTACGCTCGCAATGATTGGTGCATTATCGAACGACGAACAAGCGCTGCCCGGCGATACCATGATCGTGGCTGAGCGGTTACTGCACGAAGGTTATGGGGAAAGTGCGCTCCTTCTATTCCCCTGGCTTCTCGTTCGTCGAAAGCATCCCGAGCTGGAAGATTTCTTAGTTAGACACCTCAGGAACGCACGCACTCAACCGCGCATACATGTCATAGGATACACTCCCGCTGCGTTGGTGCTTGCCGGCCAAAACTCAGAAAACCCGGCGCTTCATGACTACGTCATGCAGCGCGAAACGCCGGTGGATAAATCACCCTGGTCGCTTGCGCACTGGGGCCTGGCCCGGGGAATCTTATTGGAGCGCGAGAAGCCCAGCGCCGCCGCAGCATTGCTAAAGGCGGTTTCTAGGGACTTCACTGGCTTGGGTGCATCATTCTTTGCAGCCTACGCCGCAATGCGGGCCGGGGCAGCCGACTCGGAGCAACAATCGCTCCTGGATCGCCTGAACGTAACTCTCAGTACGCAGCCAACCTCAGTACGTCCGAAGAAGCCAAAAGACGATCGATTCGGGCTAACCCCGCGCGAATGGCAAGTTGCTAGGCTTATAGCCGACGGAAGCACGAACAAAGAAATTGCCGAGTCGCTTTTTTTGAGCGAGCGAACCGTTGAGTCGCACGTCTCGAACACCCTCGCCAAGTTGCAACTTGCATCGAGGACGTTGCTGACGCGCTGGATGTACCAAAATAGTGCGCTTTAGGAATGCGTCATGACGACCGGGCCGCACGCGGGATGCGTCGTGGCGAGCTCATCCAACCGATCGGAGTAGTTTTCGCGCAAGTGTTGGGCCATCGGCCGCAAGTTGGAAGGATGCACGTCCATTTGCAGCGTTTCGGATAGTTCTTTTGCGACAGCTTGTGAGTCGCTGCTATCGACGTCTGCAAATCGTTGGCGAGCTTCCGCGTCCGAACTCAAAATATCCAGATATCGTTTTGCGGCTTCGGGCTCTTGATCCGGAGTGAGCGGCACGGCGACCTCCTAGAAGGCTTGCGGTGTAGAGCTACGAGGGAAATGGAAAGCCACTACAACTCGGCGTTTGTGCGCCGCAGGCTTCTAAAACCTGCAGGCCCGAAATCGTACGACACGATGTTTCGAGATATCCTAGAGATCGCGCAGATGCGCCGCTTTCACATGCTGGTCGAAGATCGACACTTGGACGCGGCAGCGCTCAGCGCCGGCTGTACATCGGGTCTTGGCCGTCTCTCGTTACTCTCGGATGAGAGAGTCGGCGCGATTATTAACAACCTCGACTACCAAGAGGCTCGGCGCATCGTTGACTTCGGCTGCGGCCGGGGGTTTGCGGGCCGCTACTTGCTGAGTAGTGACTATGGGGGCTGCTACGTCGGAGTGGATCGCATCGCTAGCGCCCTCGATGCAGCAAACGCGAGCGTCCCTGGCGGGAATTTCGTGGAAACCGACTTTCATCAACACCGATGGGAAAACAATTTCGATGCCGCTCTGGCTTTCGAAGTCACTCGATCAGGGATAGTGGAGGAGCCGTTGCTGCAAGCGGTTGCCTCCGCGCTCCGGCGTGGAGGCAAGTTCGCGGTTACGGTTGCGTCGACCGATGGAAAACTCGAACGGCGCTTCGACAATATCCACGAACTTTGTTCGCGGTACTTCCAGACCGCGTCCATCGAAAACACGACCGTCAAATCCACGCGCTTCGCTGAAGACTTTTATAATGCTATTCTGGCGATTACGGAATGGCATCCAACCGTGGCGCACTCGCTTTACCGTGAGGCAAATGCAATACTCCGCGCAATTGTGGAGCGCCGTTTCGAATACGCAATCGTTACCGGGACGATGTAACCGTTATGCCGGTTGCGTGCGGCCCGGCGTGAATCGCAAGGCGAGGCCGTCGATACAGTAGCGTAGGCCTGTCGGTTGCGGGCCGTCGTTGAAGATGTGCCCGAGATGGCTGCCGCAACGCCGGCAATGGGCCTCGGTGCGGGGCTCGATCAATTCGTAGTCGGTCCGCGTCCTGATCGCATTGGGCAACGGTTTGTAAAAGCTCGGCCAGCCCTCGTGCGCGTCGTATTTGGTCTTCGACGAAAACGCCGGGAGACCACAACCCGCGCAGGCGTATAGTCCCGCAGCATATTGGTTGTTGAGCGGGCTCGAATTTGCGGGCTCCGTACCGGCTTCGCGCAAAATGTCATAGCGATCCGGCCCGAGGAGCTTGAGCCATTCGGCATTGGTGTGCGTTACTGCGTAGGTACTCGCAGGCGCTGCGGCCAGCGCGGGAAGGAATGCTCGACACGCTAGGACGCCGATAGCCGCGGCTCCGCTCGCGAGAACGGCTCGACGCGTTAGACCTTGATGTGGCATGCTGCTCCGTTACGCTCGAAATACCGTTGGTGGTAATCCTCGGCGCGATAGAATGCCGGCGCGTCGACGATCTCGGTCACGATCGGCTGCTTGTAGCTGGCTTGCTCGCGCTCCAGCGATGCTTCCGCGGCCGCTGCTTGCTCGGCGCCATGCGTAAAAATCGCGGAGCGATACTGCGATCCGACATCGGGCCCTTGACGATTCATCGTGGTCGGGTCGTGCAGTTTCCAAAAGACGTCGAGGAGTGCGTCGTACGAGACGAGGCTCGGGTCGTAGCGAACTTCCACCGCCTCGGCATGGCCCGTGGTGTCGCCGCAGACCTGCCGGTAGCTCGGGTCGGCCGTGTGTCCGCCGGTGTAGCCGGAAACGGCGTCGAGGACGCCCGGAACCTGATGGAACGCGGCTTCCACGCCCCAGAAGCAGCCGGCGGCAAACGTAGCAATTGCGGGTTGAGTCATAGCACTATATAGAACGCCTCCCAGGACCGGTACGGATTCATTTCTTGAAACGCCAGAATTGCAGTCCCATCGGCAGCGCGGCCGGAGAAAGCGGCGTCAGTTGAAAGCCGGTCATCCGGGAGGGCACGATAGCACCCAGCCGGTTGGAGTATAGATAAAGCGTCGGCAGGTCGACGGCTGCGAGTTCTTGATAGCGATCGAGCGCCGCGCGCGCCCGTCGCGGATCGGGAGCCGTACGCGCGGCATCGATCGCCTGGTCGACCTGGCGGTTATCGTAGTATCCGAGATTATAGCCGCCGTTGGCGCGCGTTTGCGTCGAATCGAAGCGCCGGTAGTCGTCGGGATACGCGTTCAAAATCGTGCCCCGCAGCGCAAATTGGAATTTACCGCCGTTGACGTCGCTGAAGAACGTCTGCAGTTCTTCGTTGTCGAGTTCGCAGTCGATGCCGACGGCGTGCAAGTTCGCCTGAATCAACTCCGCGATGTTGCTCGCAACCGCGTCGCTCGCTCCGCCGGTTTTCAACGTAAACCGAAGGGCGTGTCCGTTTTTCATGCGCACGCCGCTGTTCAAGCGCCAACCCGCGTCGTCGAGCAGTTTGCGCGCGCGGGCCGGATCGTAGCGATATTGTGCGACCCGCTTGTCGTAGAATGGAGAAAACGACGGGATCGGTCCGTTGAGCACGTCGGCTTCGCCGCTCATGATGCCGCTGACGATGAACTTTCGGTCGATCGCGTAGAGCATCGCTTGCCGGACCGCGCGCTCGCGTACGAACGGCATGTTGGGATCGTGAAAGTTCGGCAGCAGAGAAAAGGCGACGTTCCACGGCCACGTAACGGCGCGATGATCGCCGCGCAAACGTTTATGCACGCGCCACAGATTCGGTGGGATGTCGGTAACGTCGACTTCGCCCGCATCGACGGCGGCGTAGAGTGAATCCTGTTGCGGATAGACGCGAAAGGCGATTTCGTGTAGGTGCGGCTTCGGGCCCCAATAGGCCGGGTTGGGTGCGAGGATGAGATACGAATCGGGGACGACGCGTTCGACGCGAAACGGACCGCTTGGGACCGGATGCTGCGCGAAATCGGCGTCGGTGTTGACGAACTTTGCTTCGGCCTCCGAGCGCCCGGGATAGCGACCCAAGATGTGCTTGGGAAGAATGTACGCCTCGCTCAACGCGTTTTCGAGAAACGGCGGCGACGGCGAGTCGAGCCGCAACTCGACGGTATATTTGTCGAGTGCCTTCGTCGAGCGCATGAGCGCGAAGTCAGACGACCATCCCGCGAGCGTATACTTGTTGGCGGCGAGATCCAGCGAGAAGACGACGTCGGCGGCGGTGATCGGCACGCCGTCAGGCCAGCGAGCGTTGCGCCGCAGGTGCAGGACGTATCGCCGCCCGTCCGGGCTGATGTCGATCTTGGAAGCAAAACTCGTCGACCACCGCGGCAGCTGGTCCGGTCCGATATCGACGACCGTGCTGTAAATGACGTCTTCGATCATGCGCGCGGCCGAACTGATGGTGGTAACGGGGTCGAAACCTTCGGGCGCACTGATCCAGCCGCACACGACGACATTGGGATCGCGCGTCTCGGCGCTGCGGGCGCCGCAACCGGATAAAACCAGCGCCGCGCAACAGGCGGCGAGCAAACGCAGCTTCACGTGCCGGCCACCGAAGAATCTTGGCGGTCGCGCAGCCAGTCGCCGATGAAATTGAATGCGCAGACCGTGATCAAAATCGCGAACCCGGCGGGCAGAATCAACCAATACGCGCCGGCGAAGATGTCGCTCTGCGAACTCGAGAGCAGATTACCCCACGACGGCATCGGTGCGCGCACCCCGATGCCCAGATACGACAGCGCCGTCTCGGCAAGCATGGCGCTTGCGATCATGAACGTCGT
Organism: Vulcanimicrobiaceae bacterium; assembly: GCA_036559125.1. Classification (GTDB taxonomy): domain Bacteria; phylum Vulcanimicrobiota; class Vulcanimicrobiia; order Vulcanimicrobiales; family Vulcanimicrobiaceae; genus JALYTZ01. The sequence continues at coordinate 3,115 of DATBTT010000004.1, read as the reverse complement.
CGTCGTGACGATCGTGCCGAACGCATTGGGCACGACGTGCCGGAAAATGATGCGCGCGTCGCTCGCACCGACGGATCGCGCCGCCTCAACGTACAGGCGCTCTTTAAGCGTCAGCACCTCGCCGCGCACCAAGCGCGCCGGCCCGAGCCACGACGTCACGCCGATGACCAGCATCAACGTCAAGAGATTTCCATGGAACATCGCGGCCAAGACGATCAGCAAAAAAATCGTCGGCACCGCGAGAAAGACGTCGACGACGCGCATGAGCACCGTATCGAGCCAACCGCCGTAGTAGCCGGCAATCGCGCCGTACACGGTGCCGATAACCATCGCGACCACCGCCGCGACCGCACCCACTGAAAGCGTAATGCGCCCGCCGACTAATAGTCGCGCAAGCTCGTCGCGCCCCAGCCCATCGGTACCAAGCCAATGCATGGAAGTCGGCGCCGCATACGCCCGCGCAACGTCCGTAACCGTCGCACTCAAATGCAGCACCGACGCCCCAAAAATACACGCCAGCACCGCAATCACAACCCACCCCAAACTAACCCAAGCCACCCAAGAAATCCGCCCCAACCGCCACCCGTCCCCCCCGTCACCCTGAGCCTGTCGAAGGGCACCCCCGTCATCCTGACCTTGTCGAAGGGGATCCCCGTCATCCTGAGCTTGTCGAAGGACCGGACGTTCAGTCATAGCGCACCCGCGGATCGACGACCCCGTAGAACACGTCGGCCAGCAAATTACCGAGTATCACCAGCGCCGCCGTAATCACCACCATCCCAAGCAAAGTCGAATAATCGCGATCGACCGCCGATTCCCAAAACAACTGTCCCATTCCCGGATACGCAAAAATCTGCTCGGTAATGATCGCACCGCCAAACAGGGCGGGGACGGTGGCGCCGAGCAAGGTGATGAACGGGATGAGCGCGTTGCGCAACGTGTGGCGGAAAAGCACGACGCGCGACGGCAGCCCCTTTGCAACTGCGGTGCGGGTATAGTCCTCGCGCAACTGCTCGATCATGCTCCCGCGAATGTAGCGGCTCCAGCCCGCGACTGACACGATCGCCAACGTCGCCGCCGGCAGCACGAGGTGCGCGGCACGCGAATACCAGTCAAAGGCCGTCGTGTCGATCGTTTGCAAGCCGCCTACCGGAAACCAACGCAGCGTAACGGCAAAGACCGCGATCAAGATCGTGCCGAACCAAAACGTCGGCATCGACCACGCGACGAACACGAATATACTGGCCGTGCGGTCGAAGGCCGTGTTTCGGCGCGACGCCTGATAGACTCCCAGCGGAATCGCGATCAGCGTCGACAGGAGCAACGCGGTGCCCATGAGCAACAGGGTCTGCGGCAAACGCTGCGCGAGCAGCGTCACCACCGGCGCTTGTTTGATGTAGGAGAAGCCGAGATCGCCGTGCAGCAGGCTCCCGAGCCACACGGCGTATTGCACCGGTAGCGGCCGGTCGAGTCCGAGCTGATGCGTCACTTGCGCGATCTGCGCCGGTGTCGCTTTTTCGCCCGCGATCGCGTATGCGGGACCGCCGGGCGCGATGTGAATCAGGACGAACGTGAGGATCGTGACGCCGATCAGCGTCGGGATGGCGAGCAACAGCCGCCGGATGACGAAGTTGGTCAAGCGTTACCAGCGATAGTCCGCGAGGGCGTCCCACTGATACGGTTGCGTGCCGTCCCAATCGAAGAAACACTCACCGATCGCGCCGACTTGTTTAGCAACGTCCAGGCTTGCGGTGATTTCGCCGGCCGGCGGGTATCCGTTGCGCCCTTCGGCGGTGGTTTGACCGCCGAAACTCACCGGCATTTTGCGACCGGCTTCGCGAATGAGCTTATCGTACGACGCGCGTAAGAGCACACGCACCTGCGCGGGGTCGGTCGGCTTGCGCCGCATCATGCGCCAATACGACATCGGTTGGAGTACGCTGCTATAACGTGCGACCTGCTCGAACGGGTACTTCGTATTATCGAGATGTTCGAGGTACGCATCCTCGACTGTTGCGACGAGTAAATATTTCGAACCCATCGCTTCGCGCAAGTACTGCATGTATTGCCACAGCGCGTCGCGACCCTGCGGAGCACCGCCCATGAAATCGCTGCCGCGTTCCACGTCGATTGCCAGCCCCGTGAAGCGCGTTCCTTTCGCCGTGCGGTAGTATGCGGTTCGCGTGCTCGCTTGCAGGTCTTCGAAGGTGGTATCGCGCGGGACGGTCCAGCCAATTGTGCCGATGCCGTGCGCGGCGAGCCCGTCGACGATCGCGTCGATCGTGGGTTTGGCCTCAGGCGTGATCTCCCAGTACGCGCCATACGCCGTGCGCAGTTCGACGTAGTGCAAGCCCGCCTTCACGGCTTGCGCAACGACCGCGTGAGGATCGAGTTTTTTGAAATAGATTGGGTCGAGCGGGTTGCTCGTGAAATACAGCCACATCGCTTTGCCGCCCGCATTGGCAACCACCGTTTTCGGAGGCGCTGCCGGTGTCTGCACGACCGCGAGTTTCGCCGTCGGCGCGTCGGCGCGATACACGATGTAGCGATAGCGGTGTCCCGGCATTACATGCGTGTCGCGATAGGTCGAGCTCGGGCCGGCGATAATGCCGACCGTCTTGCCGCTGCCGTCGGCGTTGAGCCGGACGATGCGCGTGAGTCGGCGTTCCTGCGGGAACCACCCGATTTGCACCAGATGCGGCCCAAGCGCGGTGGCGACGACGCGCGGTCCTTTCCACGTACGCGTGTCGGTATGCACGGTGACGCTTCCGAGTTTTGGAACGTTCGCGCGAACGGTTGCCGCGAGGGGACCGTCCTGCGTCGTCTTGACGATCGCCGCCGGCTGGCCGTACCGCAGGCGCGTCTGCCACTGCACGTATCCGTGATCGGCGAAGTAATCGAGGTCCGTGTTGGCCATCGTTCGCGTTACGCGACCCTGCGCGTCGAAGAATTTGGTTACTACGAGGAACCGGGCGTTTCCGTCGGGGTCAAACCCAAGCGGTCTCGCCGAAAGCGTGAAATGCGTCGGCGCGTTCCCGTAATACACAGGCCCGGTGGGCGTAGGAGAAGGCGTCGGAGCCGAGGCCGGTGTCGCCTGAGCCAGAAGCGCAACCAG
>DATBTT010000003.1:0-12464 GCA_036559125.1 Vulcanimicrobiaceae bacterium | reverse complement strand
CCTAGTTAACGCCAAACGAAAACCATCCTTCGACAAGCTCAGAATGACGGAGTCGACAGGCTCATCCTTCGACAAGCTCAGGATGACGGAGTTGACAAGTTCATCCTTCGACAAGCTCAGGATGACGGAGTTGACAAGCTCATCCTTCGACAGGCTCAGGATGACGGGGTCGAACTCACCAACGGCGCAAATCCCCCGTCATCCTGAGCCTGTCGAAGGATGAGCTTGTCGAAGGATGAGCTTGTCGAAGGAGGTTATGCGACGACGAGTTTTGGATGTTGTTTGTGGAAGTGGGTTCGCGTTTGGTACGCTTTGGCGATTTGCGTGAGTTTGTATTCGCACCACGGGCCACCCATAAACGATAGACCGGTGGGCAGGCCGTTCTCACCAAAGCCGTTGATGATGCTCGTCGCCGGAACGCCCGCCAGATTGCCCGGCGTTCCGGCTTCTACGACGCCCGGAAATTTCGGGTACGCCTTGTCGAACGGCAGACCGACGGGATACGCAACGGTGGGAAGTGTCGGGAATACGACCGCGTCGTAGGGCGCAAGCGCTTTCTTGACGTCGGCGTCGATGAACGCGCGTTGACGCATCGCATCCAGATAGTCGACTGCGAGCGTAGCCATGAACTGATAGCCGCCGGTGCGATCGTCGACCGACTGCAATTCGCGCGAACGTCCGCTCTCGATCAGTCCCCGAAACGCCGACGCGCATTCCCCGCCGATCAGCGCGCTAAAAACCGGCCCATACGGATGATGCGCCGGCAGTGTAAATCCATCGGTTACGTCGCAGAATTGGCGCAATACGCGCACCGAGGATTCGAAATTCTGAGCGACCGCGGGTTGCGATTTTGCAGTCGCATCTTTGAATATCGCGATCTTCGGGCGCCGTCCGCGAACGGTCGGCGCCGGGGCGTTGACGACCGACGTGCGGTCGTTGGGGTCGTGGCCGGCAATCGCGCGCAGCACGATCTCGGTATCGCGCGACGAGCGGCACAGCGGGCCGAGTTTATCCGAGGTCCACATCAAGGCCATCGCACCGTGCCGGCTGACGCGCCCGTACGTCGGGCGCAATCCCGAGACGCCGCAGAACGCCGACGGCACGGTGATCGATCCGTTTGTCTCCGACCCAATGGCAAAACCGACTAGACCTGCAGCGACCGCCGCGCCCGGGCCGCTAGAGCTGCCGCCGCTCCAAAAATCCCGATTCCACGGCGTACGTCCGGGTCCGGTAAACGACGCGTCCGCGTCGTTGTATCCAAAGCCTCCCGCAAGCTCGACCATCGCCAATTTTGCGACAAGAACGGCGCCGGCTGCGTGCAGCTTCTGGATCACCGCGCCGTCATAGTCGAACACTCGATCGCGATATGGGGCGGCGCCCCACGTCGTCGGCGCGCCGACGGCCGCGAGCAAATCCTTGGCACCGTACGGAACGCCGTGTAGCGGCCCGCGCGAATGTCCGGCAGCCAATTCGCGATCGGCAGCCTTCGCTTCGCGCAGGGAGCGATCGTGCATGACGGTAACGACGGCGCCGTACGTTTTGCCGTACTTCTCCAACCGCGCCAGGTAGAGTTGGGTTAGCTCGACCGATGATATTTTACGCTTGGCGATGGCCGCGCCGAGATCGGTCGCGTCTAGGAAAGCGATCTGCTCGTCATTCATGCGTCGACCTCGAATGTCACGATCGGCTCGTCACCGTTCGCAAGCGCGGTACCCTTCGGATTGATGCGTTTGCCCAAGCCCAGCATATAGTCCACGCCTTGCGCGATGCCGTCAACTTCTTCATCCGAGAGTTTCGGATCGTAGTCGCGCATGCGACCGGCAAACGTCCGAGCCAGATCGGAAATCTTAGGCGTCGGCGTAGGGTTGGGTGACGGCATCGGCGTTGCCCCCGTTGGCCGCGCGACGGCCGGCGTAGCGGCGAGGAATGCCCCGATCGAAGCCGCCGCGGCGATAAAGTCCTTGCGAGATCTCAACCGTTGGCCCTCCACGACGAAATGCGGCTGTCAAAAAGCAGCCGCAGTTTGTTTCGTCGCGAGGCTCTGGTTACGCTTCCATGACGACGGGCACGATGACCGGGCGACGCTTGGACCGGCCGTAAATTGCCTTGGACAAGCCGTTACGGATGTGCTCCTTAACGGTGTTGACGTCGCGAATCGTTTCGACCGAGCACTCCGCAATAATTCGGCTCACTTCCGTGCGCAACTCGTCGAGGACTCCATCGGCTTCGGGCAGATAGAATACGCCGCGCGAGATGAGATCGGGGCCTGCGGTGACGCGCGCTTCTTCGCTGTCGATCGTCACGACGACCATCATGATGCCGTCGCCGGCGAGCGCTCGCCGGTCGCGCAGCACTGCCTCTCCGATATCGCCCACTCCGGAACCGTCGACCAGGACGTTGCCGCCGTACGTTTTACCGATTTTGTCGCCGTAATCGTGCGTGAACTCGAGTACGTCGCCGTTCTCCACGACGAAGACGTTATGCGGATCGACGCCCGTGCTCACGGCAAGTTTACCGTGATGCACGAGCATTCGGTATTCGCCGTGCACCGGAATGAAGAACTCGGGACGCACTAAATTGAGCATCAGCAGCAATTCTTCTTGCGACCCGTGCCCCGATACGTGCGAGCGGCCATCCGTTCCGTGCACGACGGTCGCTCCCAATCGATACAGGTTGTTGATGGTTTTGTACACGCTCTTTTCGTTACCGGGAATCGGCGTCGCGCTGATGACGACCGTATCGCCGGGAACGATCTTGAACTTGGCGTGATCGCGCACCGACATGCGCGTGAGCGACGACATCGGTTCGCCTTGCGAGCCGGTCGTCATGACGGTCACTTTTTCGGGCGGGTAGTCGTCGATTTCTTCGATCCGAACCGTCTGGCTCGGCGGGATCTTCAGGTAGCCCAGCTCGGAAGCGAAGTGCACGACATTGGTCAGCGAACGACCCAAGAACGCGATCTTACGATCGAAACGGATCGCGTGGTCGACAACCTGCTGGATTCGCGGCACGTTGGAGGCGAAGGACGCAACGATGATGCGGCCCTTCGCACGCGTGAAAATATTCGTAAACGCCTCGCCGACGATACGCTCCGAAAGCGTGTGGCCCGGGCGTTCCGCGTTGGTGCTGTCCGACAGCATGCACAGCACGCGTTCCTCGCCGATCTTGGCGATCGAGGCAAAGTCCGCAGGTTGGCCGTCAATGGGAGTTTGATCGAACTTGAAGTCGCCGGTATGGAAGATCGTGCCGACCGGAGTGCGTATTGCGAGCGAGCACGCACCGGCCACCGAGTGATTGATGTGCACGAATTGCGCTTCGACGCTCCCGTACTTCGCGCGGTCGCCGGGTTTGACGGTGACGTAATTCACGTCGCCCATTTTGTGCTCGCGCGATTTGGCCTTGATTAGGGCAAGCGTCAGAGCCGTTCCAACGATGGGGACTTTGAACTCACGCAGCAAGTACGGAATGCCGCCGATGTGATCTTCGTGTCCGTGCGTAACCAGCACGGCACGAAATTTGTCCGCGCGTTCGCGCAGGTACGAGAAATCGTTGATGACGATATCGACGCCGAACATTTCGTCGTCGGGGAACATCAGACCGCAATCGACCGCGACGATGTCGTCATTGGTTTCGATCAAGGTCATGTTGCGACCGATCTCACCACACCCGCCCAGCGGAATGATCCGCACGTAGGGCTCTGAAGGGGGCGCAGGGACGGTCAGGGTGTCGACGTTCAAACTGTTTCTACTTTATAAGAGGGGTAGTGGGAGTGAATGTCCTCCGAGGGGAGGATCTCATGCATCACGGATACCGCGCCGCATTGGCGCTAACCTCGCTCATTCTACTCGGCTCGCCCGCTTGGGCCTGCGACAAACGTACCGCCCGGGCTAACGCCGGCCCGCAGCCCCACTACGCTGCGGCCGATCTCTATTCCAAGCGGGCGCTTCGCCGGGCCCGCATTATCTTGCAGCTCAAGCTCCTGGAACTGCGCGAAGCCCGCCTCGAGCGAGTCCGCGAGGCGCTGGAGCGCAACGCCCCAATCGACGAACTCTTTACGCCGGAGCCGCATCCGGCCGCCTCGCCGAGCCCCCAATGCTTCGACAGGCTCAGCATGACAGGCCGCGCATCCGCGGACTCTCAACCCCCGTCACCCTGAGCTTCAACCCCCGTCACTGAGCTTCAACCCCCGTCATCCTGAGCTTGTCGAAGGGCGGCGTCTCGCCCATTTGGCGACGTCGGTCGTTTTTCATTAGCGCAGCGTAGAGGTTTTTAAGACCTCCCGAAACATTGAATCTTTCATGCTGGTAGGTGCCCGTGTTGTACCTGCTGGTAATGTCATGCTCTTGCCTGTGGGCAAGAAAGGGAGAAGCATGTCTGTGGAGGTTACTACGTCCGGCACAAACCGAAATGGTTTGAGCACGGTCGTCGATGTCATTGCCGCTCCGAAAGCGGCGTTCGAACGCCTGCGAGACGTCCCGATGTGGGGATGGGCCTTCATCATCACGATCGTGCTCGCATTGATCGGCACCATTCTCGAAGGCCCGGCTACCCGGCACGCGTCCGTGGCGTTCCTGGCGCACATGCAACAGACGAACCCGATTTTCGCGGGCCTGAGCGATGCGAAGAAGCAGCAGATGCTTGCAAATGCCGCGCATCCACCGGTATGGCAACAAGCCATCGGATGGGTGCAGATCGTTATCGTGATCCTCGTGACGGTCTTACTCAACTCCGTCGTGTTACTCGTGGGCAACGCTGCAGGCAAAGGACAAGCCGATTTCAAGCGCCTCTGGTGCGCGTCGATGAACATCGCGGTTCCGACGCTCGGCATCGGTTTGATCGTCTGGGGAGCAATTACGCTTGCTCGCGGCGCCGACTCGTTCAACTCGATCGCCGACGTGTCGCGCGCCATGCCCAGCATCGGAACGCTCGTGCCGACAGCGCAAGGCGCGCTGGCGGGATTCCTCGGCGCGATCAGCATCTTCACTATTTGGGGAATGTTCCTCAATGCCGCAGCGCTGATGATCGTGGCGCGCGTCTCGAAAGGCCTCGCATACGGGGTCGCCGTCGCGATTCTCGTGCTAGGCGCTCTGCTACAAGCCGGTGCGGCGTCGCTCTTTCACTACTAAGGCGGGTATGAATCTCACGAATCGTCGGGTGTCGCTCGGCTGCATCGTTCTTACCGGGTTGTTAGCGTCGGTGCCTCTTCACGCAGCGGCAGCCGGGATGTCGTTACCGGACGCGGTACGGTATGCGCTCGCGCACAGCCCGGCGATCGTGAAACAAGAGGCCGTCGTCGCACAAGCGCACGAGACCTATATCAAACAACGAGCGGCATCGTTACCGCCCGTGACCGGTACGCTGCAAAACACCTCGCAAAAGTCAAACAACCTACAGGGGAATTTCGCGCAGGTCGGCCTGCAGCAACAGTCGATCTTCAGCCAAAACACGGCCCAGATCGGCACCCAATACAGCCTCTACACCGGCGGCCTGTCGATCATTCAGAAGCTCGTGGCCGATCAACAGTTGCAGTCGGCAAAAGCCGACCTGCGAAAAACGCAAAATCAGGTGGCCACCGACGTGACGACCGATTTTTACACAGTCGCCACTAAAGACGAAACGGTCCGGCTCGACCAAGGCGACGTTGACTACAAACATACCTTAGAGCAAATAGCGCAAGCGAAGGTCAACGCGGGCGTGGCCGCAGGCGTCGACGTGCTGCAGGCGCACGCCAACGAGGAGCAAAGTCGCTCCCTGCTCGTATCGTCACAGGCCGGCGCCCAAAGCGCCCGCGACGTTCTCGCGCAGGCGATCGGCGCGCCCCTCGACACGCAGTTCGCCGTTCCGCGACAGGTGGCGCAACCGCCGCTGCCCGCCCAATCGCTCGACCAGCTCGTCGCCATCGCGCAATCGCATCGGCCCGACGTCGCCTCAGCCCAAGACGCGCTGCGCGTTGCGACGCTCAACCGGCGCACGCTCAATCAAGATTTGTTCCCGACGGTTCAATTAACGGCGGCGCTCGGCAATCAATTCACGCCGACCAGCGCGGGCCAGCCGTCGATCTGCACCTTCGATCCGGCGCTCTGCGGGGGCGGCACGGCGCGTGGCCCGCAACCGCGCGGCAATCCTGGCTTTTGGGTGATCGGCGCGACCAGCACCTTCAACCTGCCGCTCGTCGACTACGGTCAACGCAAAGCCAACAAAGAAAATTTCGACGAGCAGATCGCATCGGCGCGCAGCGGTCTCGACCAAACCAACGAACAGGTCGCCGTCGACGTGCGTCAAGCCTATCGCTCTGCCCAAACCGCGCTGGCTCAACTTCGCTTCACGCAAGAAGAGGTCAAAGCCGGGGTCGAATCGGCGCGCGTCGCCCGGCTGCAGTATCAAAACGGCCTGAAAGCGCTCACCGACGTCATAGCGGCGCAGCAGACCGGACTGTCGGCCCAAATCGATCTCTTCAACGCGCGCGTCAGTTACGTGGACGCGATCGTCAAACTCCGCGTCGCGCTCGGCATTTATGACGCCGGGAGCGCCGTCGCCGATTTAAGGTAGGGCATGAAACGCATTCGCAATCTGGTCTTGATCGTCATCGGCTTGGTGCTCGTCGTGGCAATCGTCGCGTTTACGGGCCATCGCGGTAAAACCGTGGCGATGGTGCATACCGAAACGCTCAAATACGGCACGTTTCAGACCAAACTCCCGGAAAACGGCGTCGTCCAGCATCCGCGCGCGGCGACGGTTCCGACGCTCGTCGCCGGAAACATCGGATCGATCTTCGTAAAACCCGGCGACGTGGTGCAAGCCGGCCAATTGCTCGCGACCATCGACAACCCGACGCTTGAATCGAACGCGTCGAGCAGCGGAGCGGACCTGCGCCAGGCGCAAGCGACGATCAACGACGCGCAAATCAACTCGCAAAACCAGCACGTGCAGTACGACGCGCAGGTGGCGACCGCGCTGAGCAACCTGCGGGAAGCGATGCGCGTCTACAACGCGGACCTCAGCCTGTACAAAAACAAGGCGATCGCACGCAACCAAGTCGACGCCGATAAAGCGAAACTCGATCAAACGCGCGTCGCCTACGATCAAGCCGTGCAGCAACAGCGCATCGGCGCGGTTACGGGTTACGGGCAAAACAGCGTGCAGATGGCCAGGACCGCCGCTCAAAAAGCGGCGATTGCGAGCCAACAAGCGCAGCAGCAGGTCGCATTCACGCGCATCGTCGCACCTTTCAGCGGCATCGTCCAAACCGTAGCAACGCAAACCGGCGACCCGCTCACACAATTGCGACCGGGCGATCCGGTAACGGCCGGCCAGGCGCTTTTCGCCGTTGCCGCCGGCGATACGTTCATCGTCAAGGCACAAGTCGACGAACAGGACATCATCAACGTTTCGATCGGACAGCAAGCCAATATTACCGGTCAGGACTTTCCGGGCAAAACCATCGTCGGACATGTGGCGTCCATCTCGCCGGTCGCCATCAAGTCAACCGACGCGTCGAGCACTGCTCGCCAAGTGCTCACCACGATCCATCTCAACCAGGCGCCGGCGTATTTGCGCGACGGCATGACGGTCAACGTCGACATTCTCACGAGCAATATCAAGAACGTGCTGCTCGTACCCAACGCTTCTATCGTGAAAGACAAGGGGAAGGCGTACCTGTGGGTGGTGCGCGGCGGCGTCGCTCACAAAGTTCCGGTCACGACCGGCAAGTCCGGCGATACGCAAACCATCATTAAGACCGGCGTCGCCGCCGGCGATCGATTCGTACCCGCTCCCAGCGCAGAGCTCAAGAGCGGCGACAAAGTGCAAATCGAAAAGTCCGCGTCGCCGACGCCGGGAGCCGCGTGACTCGCATCTTCGCGTACGTTCAGGAGGCGGCGACCTCGCTCTGGCGCAATCGCTCGCGTTCGCTCTTGACGATTCTCGGCATGATCATCGGCTCGGCTTCGATCATCACCGTTTTCGGAATAAGCAAGGGCGCAACCAGCGGCATCTCCGCAACCTTCGATTCGTTCGGTTCGCTCGGTATCAGCGTGCTCGCCGACTCGACGCAAGACTACCCGGATCAAGCGCAGATTCAATACCGCGACGCCGCGTCGGTTTCGGCCGCACTCGGCTCGCTCGCAATTCAGGTCATGCCCTTTTGGCAGCGCGATTATCCGGTGGCCGTCGGCAAGCTTCGCTCGAACTATCCGGTGGTCAGCGACGGCGCGTACCATCCCGACAAATTGATCATGAGCGAAGGGCGTAAAATCGACGCCGCGGACGTGGCCGGGGCGGCCCGCGTTTGCGTGCTCACGGCGGGTCTCGCGGACAAATTTTTCCACGGACAACCGGCGCTCGGACAAGTCATTCGCGTTAACGGAAGCGCGTTCACGGTGGCCGGGGTATACGCCAACATACAAGGTTCGTTTTTCAATTCCGTAATCGGCGCCGACTCCATCGCGATTCCGTACAGCACCTTCGACCGCATGAATCCCGGGCCGGCCGACCAACTCTTTATTTATCCGGCTCCCGGCGCGCCGTCGGCGCAGGTGGAAAAAGTCGCGGTCGCAACGCTCCAGCACATTCACGGAGCGCGCGCCAAATATATAAGTTCCGACAACACGGCGGCGATCGGAACGTTCTCGAACGTACTCAACGTCATCGGCATCGGGCTCTCGGCGATCGGCGGCGTCGCTCTCGTGGTCGCCGGAATCGGCATCATGAACATCATGCTGGTATCGGTTACCGAACGCACGCGCGAGATCGGCCTGCGCAAGTCGATCGGCGCGAGTCGCGGCGACATCGCGCTGCAGTTTCTCATGGAGGCCGTGTTGCTGGCCGTAGCCGGCGGCGGCACGGGAATGGCGCTCGGGTTGCTTGCCACGATTGGCGCCGCGTCGATAATCAGCAAGCAACTCGGCGCCGTGATAATTCCGTATCTGTTGATCGTCAGCATTGCGCTGGTCTTTTCGATCACCATCGGCATGGTGTTTGGAACCTATCCCGCGTTGCGCGCGGCCAGAATGGATCCGATCGAGGCACTGCGCTCGTGATCTATCTCGAGGAAGCGCTGCGCGTACTCTTTGCGAACAAGATTCGCACGCTGCTCACGATAACGGGGCTGATCATCGGCGTCGGCGCCGTAATCGCAATTCAGGTGCTGGGAGCGAGCATGGCCACCTCCGTCAACGGCGCGCTCGGAAGCCTTGCGGACGACTCGTTCATTCTCGCGCCGAGCCAGGTGCAGGGCGATTTTCGCAAGGCTGCCGTCAAAATCGCCGACATCGCGACGATTCTGCAGACCGTGCCCAACGTGGTGCAAGGATTGCCCGCGGGTGGAAGAAGCCTGCTCGTTTCCCACGAGCACAATCAAGCGCGCCTATTTCTCTCCGCCGATTCAGATCGTCCCTTCAATCAGTCGCCTTTACGCTACGGACGCAAATTCACGCCCGACGACGTGGCCGCGGCGACCAACGTCTGCGTGATCACCGACCGGGCCTATAAGCGACTGTTTCCTAAGGGCGGCGATCCCACGGGACAGAGTCTCTACGCGGGCCTGCACCGCTACGTCATCATCGGCACGCTCGCACCGCCCAAACAAGGACTGCTCAACGCGCAGTTCGGCGGGGACGTCACGATCCCGTACACCACGTATACCGATCAATACATTCACGATGGAATCGCCGGGGCCGCGAGATTCGTCGTGAACGATCCTTCGACGATGAGCGCCACTGAAATCGCGGTAATGAACGCGATAAAACACCTGCACGGCAATCCGAAGGGCGTGCAATACCAAACCTTCGACAAGGCGCAATTCACGCAGGGAATCAATCAAATCTTCAACGTGCTGACCATCATCGTAGCCTTGATCGGCGCAGTCTCGCTGCTCGTGGCCGGCATCGGCGTCATGAACATCATGCTCGTCTCCGTAACGGAGCGAACGCGCGAGATCGGCGTACGCAAGGCGATCGGTGCACGGCGCAGCCAAGTGCTGGCGCAATTTTTCATCGAGGCACTCCTGCTGTGCGGCTTGGGCTGCGCGATTGGGATGTTGATCGGATTGGGAATCGGATCATTTGTGAATCACACGGCAATCGTCAAGCTCAACGGAACGGTACCACCGTTGCCGTGGGTCGAAGCGGTCGTCACGACTGGGATCTTCATGATCGTCGTTACGCTGGCGTTCGGTACGTATCCGGCCTTCCGCGCGGCAAGCTTGGATCCGATCGAAGCATTGAGATATGAATAACGACACCGTCATCGACGTGCGCGACGTCACCAAGACGTACCGCAACGGGTCGCTCGAAGTGCGAGCGCTCGACGGCGTCAGCTTTACGATTGCGCGCGGCGAGTACGTCGCGATCATGGGGCCGTCCGGGTCGGGCAAGTCAACGCTGATGAACGTGCTCGGTTGCCTGGACCGTGCGACGACCGGCACCTACAGCCTCGACGGTGCCGACGTATCGGGACTCGACGACAACGCTCTGGCGGAGATCCGGCTCAAAAAGCTCGGGTTCATCTTCCAAGGATTCAATCTCTTGGCGCGAACCGACGCAATAAAAAATGTGGCGCTTCCGCTCTTTTACGCCGGAGTCCCGGCGAAGGCGCGCAATGCCGCGGCGGCCGAGCAACTCGCCGAAGTAGGCCTCGGCGATCGCGGCCATCACAAGCCCAACGAGCTCTCGGGCGGCCAGCAGCAACGCGTGGCGATCGCCCGGGCCCTGGTCAACAACCCCGCCGTATTGCTTGCCGACGAACCGACCGGCAACCTCGATTCGAAGACCAGCGTCGACATTTTAGCGCTCTTCGAGAGCCTCAACGTGCGCGGACGAACGATCATCGTCGTCACGCACGATGCCGAGGTAGCGTCTCACGCACGGCGCATTTTGCGGGTTCGCGACGGCCTTATCGTATCGGACGGCCCTCCGCAGCGCCGAGGCGAAGCCGAGCTGCCCGCCTAAGCTTAGGAGCACCTGAGCAACGTTACCGTCACTTTTTTGCGTTATTCGGGTACGAACAGCGTAGTTTGCCAGTTTTTGAGCTTTGAGAGGAATGTTGAAAAATCGCGTATTGCCTACGGCGATCATCGCTTTAGTAGGCGCAATTATCGGGTCTTTTTTGATGATGCTCTATGCGAGCACGCACTTCGCCAACGTGGCCGGCCCCAATCACACGCCGCCGGCCGTGAGCGCGGCTCCGCTGACCGGTGGCAGCGATCAGGACCGCATCGTCACGGCCGTCAAGCGGGTCAAGCCCTCCGTGGTCGCCATCGACGTCGAGGTCAACGGCAAGCAATACGTCCCGGTGGATCCGATGCAGCAATTTTTCACCGGCCAAGGTCCGGTGCGCGTGCGCCAATTTAAAGGCAAAGACTCGGGATCGGGCTTCGTCTATAATAAAAACGGCCTGATCGTAACCAACGCGCACGTCGTGCGGCCGCCGGTTGCAAACGCGCAAGTGGGCAAGATCACCGTCGTTTTTTCGGACAACCGCAAGCTGCCGGCGCACATCGTGGCCGAAAACGTCGGCGCGGATCTCGCCATTCTCAAGGTGGACGGTGGCAATATGCCCCCGCCACTGCAACTCGGAGACTCGGACAAATTGCAGCAAGGGCAATGGGCGATCGCCATCGGCGAGCCCTACGAACTGCAGCAATCGGTGAGCTTGGGCGTGGTCTCGGCCTTTAATCGCAGCGAACCGATTCAGAATGACCAAGGCCAACAAATGGACTTCAAGGGTCTTCTGCAGACGTCCGCCCCGATCAATCCCGGCAACTCCGGCGGCCCATTGATCGACATCAACGGCGATGTGATTGGGGTCAACCAGTCGACGCTGCGCGGCGGCGAAGGCATCGGTTTCGCGATCCCGTCGAATACGGTCAAGACGATCGTCACCGAAATGATCGCGCATCCCGGCATCACGATGCCCCCCGTTCAGGCTTTTCTCGGCGTCGCGCTTGCCGACGTCACGCAGGGCTTCCGCCAGCAGGCGAACTACCCGTCGAAAAACGGCGTGGGAATCGTGCAGGTCGTTTCGGGCTCGGCCGCCGACCAGGCGGGCATTCAGCCGGGTGACGTGATCTTGAAGTTCAACAATAAAGCATTTAATTCGGCCACCACGCTGCGGGACGCCATCGGCAAGATGCACGCCGGGGACAAAGCCACCATGGAGGTCTGGTCCCAGGGCGTAAAACGCCTCGTGAGCCTGACGCTCGGGCAGGCGCCTCCCCAGGCAGGCAGCCAAGGCGGCCCATAGCGGGGCCTTCGCTTGATCGGGAAAATTGGACCGCAACCAGCGGTCCAATTTTTCTGTCTAAAGTACTGGAACATCTACGGGCCGTTGGCGTAGTATTGACGGCACACAACTATCCTTGAGCTCCGTAAGCGGCAAGGCCTAGTACGCGGGAATAGTATTCCGGCGAAACAGCTGGTCCGGGAGATCGGAAAGAGGTTTATTTAATGGCTAAAGTGGTCGGTATC
>DATBTT010000002.1:0-78462 GCA_036559125.1 Vulcanimicrobiaceae bacterium | reverse complement strand
TATTGGGGGTTGCAGTTCCTGAAATGTCGAGCTCAGCACAGCCTGCGGAAACGATATACCGAGATTGCGCGCCGAGGTCTCATCAACCTCAAGCACCTCCGTATCGAGCACCACCAGTGGCTGCGCGCGATCCAGCCGTTCAATGAGATCACGGGCAAGCTTTAGACTTGTGGGACTGCCGGCAAGCATGATCTGGGACGAATTCGCCGGCACGGATATCCGCAAGTCCGGCGCCATTTGCCCGAGCAACTGCGTCACTGCGGTCGCAATATCCGTGGCCGTCGTCGAGGGTGTGCCGTTTTGCCCGGGCATCGCCGATTGAAGGTCGATCACGTCAAAGTTGCTGTCGCCGTATGCGGCCGTACCGGATGATCCGGTGGGCGATCCGGGAGCTGCAGCGCCGGCGTCAAGCTGATCGATTGCCGACGAGATGCGTTGATGCTGTGCGGCAGTTGCAAAGACCGAGATGGCGTTGAGGTCTTTGTCGACCGTCACGTGGACGGCCGGGTAGGCGTGCTCGATCAGGTCGCCTACAGATCCGGCATCGACATTGTGCAGGCGGTATACTTCGGTGTACTTGGAGCCGAACGCCGGCGTGTCGATTGACTGGGCGAGTTGCTTGGCCTTGGCGATATCGTCGCTGGAGCCCACGAGGATGACGTTTGCTCCGGCCACGCTCGCGCGCACATGCGGTAGTTGACGCTCGATCGCACGTGCCACGTTGCGTGGATTTGCGAGCAGTACTTTGACAGCGTCGGCGGGCGCGCTGGAAGGCGCAACCGTGGGAAGCGCTTGGTCCAGGCTTGCAATCAGCGTCTTTATTTGGGCCATATCCAGCGGGATCGCCCGAATCAGTAAACTCGATTTTGACGCGATCTCGATTCGAGCGTTCGGATAGAGCGGGTGAAGCCGCGCAAGCATTTGCTGTGGCTTGACCACGTGCAATTGCACGACTTCAACCGTTGGGTCCGTTGGGTTGCGTACATCGATGCCCTGAACAACGGTGCGCATTGCCTGCACTTCATCGGGCGGTCCAACGACGATTAGCGAGCTCGACGCGCGGTCAGGGCGGATCGAGGCGTGCGGATAAAGACCGTGTAGGATCGAAGCGGCTCGCGTGACCGAAATGACCGACACGGAGATGACGGCCGGAATCGGTGACGGGGCGGGCGTGAGGTCTATTTTACGCGAGGTGCGCTTTTGAGCAAAAGCCAGGTGCGTCGGGAACAGTCCCGCCACCGATAGCGCGAGTAGCGCAGTACATACTGCCGCAACTCGTAATATTTTCGAACAACTGCGCACAGCAACCACCCGTCAAAAAACAGCCCGGGGACTAATCAGGCCGTTGCGCCGATACGCGACGCGATGTATTCCTCGTCAATCCATCGGCAAAAAAGTGGTCGGGGAACAGCGCGTTCGCTAGTTCGCTCGGATTTTGCAATAGTTCGTCCTCAGGCGATCCTCAGGAGGCCATCCGCGGGCTGTCAGTTTTGCGGCTTATGCTTGGCGCAGTTGAAAGGGGGACGGCATGTCCGCACGCATTCTCTCGACACCCGGACCGGTAAGCATCGAATCAGTAATCGGCCGAGTCCGGCCACATCTAACGCGCAAACGCATCCTCGCCGGAATCGCGATAATCGCGATCGCGTCGCTCGCCATCGTCGTCTCCGCCCTCCGGGCGCGCACCGCCGCTCCCACGACGACGGCGCCGGTCGTTTCACAAACACTCGTGCAGACCGTTTCCGCTTCGGGAACGGTTACACCGCAGAATACGATCAGCGTCGGAACGCAAGTCTCCGGCACCATCGCGTCGTTGTACGTCGATTACAATAGTAAAGTGCATAAGGGCGAGGTGCTCGCGAAGATCGATCCCAGCACGTTGCAGGCGCAACTAAGCCAAGCCGAAGCCTCGCTGGCGCAAGCCCGCGCACAGGCCGCTGCTGCTTCGCAAAACGCAGTCGGAGCGCAAGCTGGCGCTTCGGCGGCAAACGCAAGTATTACCGTCGCGCAAGCCAATAGCGCCGCTGCGCAGCAAAACGCGCGCAGCCAACAAGAAGCCATCGCAACGGCCGACGCAAACGTGGCCAAAGAACAGAGCGCACTCGCGTTGGCCCAGCAAACGGTCAGTCGCGACAACGCGCTACTTTCACAAGGATATATCGCGCAGAGCCAAGCCGACACGGATCGCTCCAATGCAGTCGCAGCGGCGAGCGCTGTTAAAGCCGCCCAAGTCGCGGCGCAACAGGCCCGCACGCAGGCTGCCGCAGGCGTTAGCCAGGCCCAGGCGAGCGCCGCGCAAAGCGTCGCGCAGTCGTCGCAATCAATGCAGTCCGCCGCCCAAGCCGCCGGTTCGTCCGATACCGCGCAGGCCGCGTCCGCGGCCGTTTCGGTGGCGCAGGCGCAAGTGCAGCAAGATCAGCTCAACGTGCAACGCACCGTGATTACCTCGCCGGTCAACGGCACGGTGATCGCGCGCAGCGTTTCGGTCGGGCAGACCGTCGCGGCGAGCTTGCAAACGCCGACGCTCTTTACGATCGCGCAAGATCAGAGCAAGATGGAAGTCGACATTGCGGTCGGCGAGCCGGATATCGGCTCGGTCAAGACCGGCAACCCGGTGTCCTTTAGCGTTCTGGCCTATCCCAATCAGACGTTCAATGGAACCGTTTCGCAAGTGCGCGAGAACCCGACGACCGTCAACAACGTCGTCACCTACACCGTCATTACGTTCGTCAAGAACACCGGTAACAAATTGCTCCCCGGCATGACGGCGAACGCCACCATACAAGTCGCGAGCAAAAGCGGGCTTGTCGTCCCTCTGCAAGCGCTGCAGTATCAGCCGAGCGGCGGCAGACACCATTCCAACGATGCTACCGCAGCCGCGGGTTCGCCCTGGGGACAGACCAGCGGCGGCGCGGGGACTGCCATAGTCGCGGGGCGTAACGGCACGGTGTACGTGCAAGACGGCAACGGATCGAAGGCGGTCAACGTGCGCGTAGACCTGGTCAGCGGGACGCAGGCTGCCGTAACGCCCACCAACGGCGCACTCGTCGCCGGTCAGCAGCTCGTTCTGAGCGATGGCGCTCACCAGTCGAAGGCGAGTCGGCCCGCATCGGGCGGTCCCGCAGGCGCATCGCCGCAAAAAGGCGGCGGCACGCGCGGTCTGGGGAGAGCGCTCTAATGGCGACCGTTCTCAACGTTGCTGGCCTGTCGAAAATCTACGAACTGGGTACGCAACGCGTCGTCGGTCTCGATCGCGTCGACCTAACGATCGAACGCGGCGAATTCGTCGCCGTGATGGGGCCCTCGGGTTCCGGTAAATCCACGTTCATGCACATCGCCGGCTTGTTGGACCAGCCAACGGCCGGCCGGTACGACTTCGAAGGCGACGACGTTTCTAGCCTCTCTCCCGACGAGCGCGCCGACATTCGCAGCCGCCGTTTGGGCTTCGTCTTTCAATCGTACAATCTGCTGCCACGCACGACCGCGCTTGAGAACGTGGAACTGCCGATGATTTATGCCGGCGTTCCGCAAGAGCAGCGCCGCAAGGCCGCGCGCGAGATGATGGAGATCGTCGGCGTCGCGCAGCTGGCCGAACACCATCCTAACCAGATGTCGGGCGGCCAGCAGCAACGCGTCGCAATCGCGCGTTCGCTCGTCAACGATCCTGGTTTGCTGCTCGCGGACGAACCCACGGGCGCACTCGACACCAAAACGTCGGAGGACGTGATGCGGATATTCGCTCGACTAAATCAAGAGCGCGGCATCACCATTTTGCTGGTGACGCACGAGCCGGACATCGCGGCCTTCGCGAAACGAGTCGTCACGTTTCGCGACGGCCGCGTCGTCTCCGATCGTTCGCAGGAGCGGGCGGCATGAGCACGCTTGCAACGCTTCGGCTCGCGCTCGACGCGCTATTGCGCAATCGCTCGCGCTCGATGCTCACGATGCTCGGTATCATCATAGGCGTTGCGGCGGTGATCGTCACGGTCGCAATCGGCGCCGGCGCGCGCATATCGGTCGAGCAACAGATCAACGCGCTCGGTAGCAACTTGCTGGTCATCCAGCCGGGCAGCGTTACCCAATCGGGAGCGCGCAGCGGCTTCGGCGGTGCATCGACGTTAACGCCCGCAGACGGGCTCGCGATTGCGAAGCTCCCCGGCGTCGCCGCGGTCTCGCCGAACGTGACGGTCCGCGCGCAAGCGGTCGCAGCCGGGAACAACTGGCAAACCACCATCAGCGGGGTCGCGCCGACCTACACCTTCGTTCGCACCTGGCCGCTGCAATCCGGAACGTTCTTCACGGAGAGCGACGTGCAGTCGGCGAACAAGGTTGCGGTGCTCGGACAGACCGTCGTCGCGAATCTCTTCCCCGACGGCAGCTCGCCGCTGGGCAAGACCATACTGGTCAAAGGCGTCCCATTCACGGTAATCGGCACGCTCTCGTCGCTCGGCCAAAGCGGCATGGGCCAAGACCAGGACGATACGATTCTGGTTCCCTACACCTCGGCAATGGAACGCCTGACAGGGTTAAGCACGGTCAACTCCTTGATGGCATCGGCAAAGGACGCGCAGTCGGTCGCGCCGGTGCAATCCGAAATCGAATCGCTTCTCGATCAACGCCATCGCATAACCGCGCCGAATCCGCCGGATTTCCAAGTGCGCAATCTGCAGGACGTCGCGCAGGCGGCATCTTCTACGGGTAACGTTCTGGAATTGTTGCTGGCAGGCGTGGCAGCAGTCTCGCTCATCGTCGGCGGCATCGGGATCATGAACATCATGATGGTGTCGGTCACGGAGCGTACGCGCGAAATCGGCTTACGCATGTCGCTGGGAGCGCGCGGTAAAACGATCTTACGCCAGTTTTTGAGCGAGTCGATCTTGCTCTCGACGGCAGGCGGCATCATCGGCGTGGTCGGAGGAACGTTGGCGACGCTGGCAATTGCGTTGTTGGCGAAATGGCCAATGGTCGTGCCGGCCAGCTCCGTGCTATCGGCCGTGTTCTTCTCGGCAATGGTCGGTATCTTCTTCGGCTACTACCCTGCCCGAAAGGCCGCGAACTTGAACCCCATCGAAGCACTGCGATTCGAATGACGGCCACGACGAACTCCGCGCGCACCGGTGCGCGGATCGCGGTGGTCGACGATGAACCGCGCATACGCGAACTGCTCGAGTTGACACTGGGTCATCACGGATACGCCGTACGGACGGCGGCAGACGGACTAGCGGCGCTCGCCCTTGTCCGCGAGTGGCCGCCCGATGCGATCGTGCTCGACGTCATGATGCCGAAGATCGACGGCTTCGCGCTCCTGCCGATGTTGCGCCGATTGACCGACGCCCCGATCATCATGCTCAGCGCGCGAGGCGAACTCGACGATAAGCTTCAGGGGTTGACGCACGGAGCGGACGATTACCTGAGCAAACCGTTTGAAGTCTCCGAACTCGTCGCACATCTCGAAGCAAAACTGCGCCGGCCACACCTCGAACACCGCTCGGCGCTTGCCTACGGCGATCTTTCCGTCGATCTCGACGCGCATATCGTCGAGCGCGGCGGAATGCGCCTGGACCTGTCCCCGCTGGAATACGGCCTGCTGGTCACGCTGTTGCGCAGGCCTAAGCGCGTATTCACGCGCGACGAGTTGCTCGATTTGGTCTGGGGTCACGCCTCTGACGCAGGGCCGAATGCCGTCGAGCGCCTCGTTTCGTATCTACGCGCGAAAGTAGACGACGGGTTCGACGTCGCGCTCATTCGAACGGTGCGCGGCGCCGGCTACACCTTGCGCGGCGACTGATGTTTCAGTCATTCGGCGCGCGCATCACGCGCAGTTACGTCTTGCTCGCACTGGCGCTCATTCTGCTCGTCGTCGGCACCTCGACGGTGCTCGCGTTTTTGCTTTACGCGGCCACCCTCAACGACGGCGTGAACTCGGCAACGCAGCGGGTGACCTCGCGCGCGGCCGCGTTTGCGGGCGCGCACGAAACCATCGCGCAGTTCGCTCCCAAATTGGTCGGCGAGGCCGGGCACGGACGCATCGAAATCGCCGTGTATGGCACCGATCGCCGCCTCATCGCCGGGAAAACGCAAGCTGAGAACGCGCACCGCCGCGCGATCGGCGCGCTCGCGACGATCTTGGGACTGCATCGCGCGACGGCGCGTATTCCCGGCGGGGTCGTCGTCATCCGTCCCGACCTCGATCGCTTCGGTGGCTTGCTGTTGCGGTATTGGTCGATCATGCTCGCCGTCGGCGCGCTCGCACTGGTTGCCGCGTGGCTGGTCGGCCGCCGCATCACCCGGCGCGCGATAGGCCCGCTCGAAGACGTCTCACGCGCGTTGCACGTAGTCGCAGCGGGCGATTTCCAGCCGCAACCGCTGCGCGGCCGTAGCGGCGAGTTGCGCGAGTTGACCGAAGCCTACAACGACGTCGCGCACCGCCTCACCGCCGAGACCGCCGAACGGCAGCGCACCGAAACGCAGATGCGCCAGTTCGTCGCGGATGCCGGTCACGAATTGCGCACGCCCTTAACCGTCGTCATGGGGTATCTCGACGTGCTGCGCGACGGCGTCGTGAGCGATCCCGCCGGCATCTCGCGCGTCTACGAAACGATGCTCGACGAGAGCCGCCGGATGCGCAACGTGATCGAGAAACTCATTCTGCTCGCTCGTCTCGAGCGTCCGCTTGCGATAAAACACGAGATCGTCGACATCGCGGAGCTCGCACGGCGGGCCGTTAAAGAACTCTCGCCATTTGCGAACAATGCCATACGTCTCGACGCGCCGGCCGAAGCCATGGTCGCGAGCGATTCGAACGAACTCTACGAAGCAATCAAAAACATCATCGACAACGCGCTGAAGTACGCGCCCGCTTCCGACGTAGAAATCGTGCTGGCTACTGCCAACGGCGTGGCCTCCATGCGAGTAAGCGACGACGGCCCCGGTATGGACGAGCAGGATCGCGCGCACGCATTCGATCGCTTTTATCGCGGCGACGCGCGAACCACCGCCGAAGGTTCGGGCTTAGGCCTAGCGATCGCAAAACGCGTCATCGAGCGCAGCGGCGGAAACATCTCGATCGAAAGCACCCCCGGCACGGGCACGAACGTTACGCTAACTTTACCGTTATCGCAAAACGGCGAGCTTCCGTCTTGATTAACGCGGCAGATTAAAGCCGGAGTGAAGCGGGTCCGGCTTCCGGGAATCAGATGGAGGTGTCATTCTTTAGACCACATAACGGCGCCAATTGCAGTCATGATCAGCGGAAGCAGCGCTAGACAAAACCATACGATGACGATGTAGGTTGCGCGATAACCTGGATCGGAATGGAGTAAGCCGACGTAATAACATTCCCAGGCCGCTACGGCGCAAGAATGCCGAAAACCTCACACCGAACCCAAATCGTAAAGCATATCTTGAGCATAGGTGCATGCGTCCCCGAAAATGGTGATGATCGCTTCATACACCACAGCCGGGGCGCGAGCCAGGGCAACTAGTCATCACGAGGGATTCCCTTTATCCCCCGACTCAACGAAATCCGTTTTGCATCCATTGCCACAACGGTATGCCCATGACGAAAAGCATGAGTCCGAGACTTACACCTTCCAACAGCAGCCAGAGGGGCGTGAGCGGCCTACCAGCTGAGATTCGCCTCATGATGAAGATGATCGGGATTGCGAGTAGATAGCAGGGCAGAAATAGTATAGTTCCGAGCCCTAGCCCCGCAATAATGAGCAAAGACAGCCACACGAAATAAATGGCAAGGACCGTGGCCAGTAGTCGACGGGCTTTCACTCATACACCTCGATGCGCGATCCGTGGCAGCCTTATTCCCAACGATGCGAATCGTCGAGTCGGGCTCACTTTCCTTGACAGCCTTGACCGCCGCGGAAGAACGGGTCCCTGATATCCAGGCTGACGGAGTGCGGCTCGTTTCTACTTATCTCTGCTAGCTGCTTGATCGAATCAATGTTAGCGTTTAGCGAATCTTTATCGATCGCGGAAAAATGGACTTCTTTCCCTTTGGATTGAAGAACGATCAACGATTTTGAGACGACCCGCGCCGGCCATCTTTGACACGGCGTCCCTTTATTCAAAATTGTAATGTATTCGCGACCTTGATATTCACCCAGGGAGGCCTGGTATCGTTGCTTAGCGATCACCGGTCCCTTGTGGGTCGACCGCGGATAAATAATTTCATATGTGCCGCTCCAACTTTTCGAAAGCGGAGGACCTTTCGCGATGAAAACCCACATTTGGATCCCATTGGTGGTCGAATAGATTCGCTCCGTCGAAGATGCGCCGGCGCCGATACAGCAGACAGCGAGCCCGACAGAAAAAAGCTTTAAAACCTGCATCATAATTTCCATTCACGGCGTGAAAGGGTGCAAAGTATCTGCTCTCCATTCACTATGAGCACATTCTTGCCGTCGTGGCAAAGGCTCGTGGCCCCGGCTCCCGCTGCGTCACCTTAACGCAAACTGGACGAAAAACGGCCGACTTTTGTCTTGATCGGCCGCGTCGATTTGACTTACTAGGCGTAAGCGTGAGATACTCCACCCTCCTACCGCGCGATCTTTCGAGTGTCGATCGAGCCGCGCCACTTTGAAAGATCCATCATTAATACGTTCGATTCCCTCAGCCTCCACCCGGCTTTGCTGCGCGCTGTGCGCGATCTGCATTTCACCGAACCCACGCCGGTCCAACTTCTGGCGATTCCGCCGGCGCTCGCCGGCCGCGACGTTCTTGCAAGTGCGATGACCGGCAGCGGCAAATCCGCCGCCTTCGGTTTACCACTTCTCAACGCCCTTGTGGATGCGCCTCGCGGCAAGACGACCGCGCTCATCCTCGCACCGACACGCGAACTGGCGCTTCAAATAGCGACCCACTTGACGGCACTGGCGCGGCATACGAGCATTCGCGTTAGCCCGATTTACGGCGGCGTGGGATTCGGCAAGCAGACTCAAGCGCTCAAACGCGGCGACGACGTGATCGTCGCCACTCCCGGCCGTTTGCTCGACCACATGGGGCAAGGCTCCGCGCATTTGGGTGACGTCTCACTGCTCGTACTCGACGAAGCGGACCGGATGCTCGACATGGGCTTTCTGCCCGTCGTGCGCCGAATCATCAAGAAACTCGCGCCGAAGCGGCAGACGTTATTCTTCTCGGCGACGATTCCGCCGGCGATCGCGTCTTTGACGCGGGAAATGCTGCACGATCCCGTACGAGTTGACTTGTCGCCCGCAACCGGCACCGCGCCGGCCACCGGCCTTACGCAAACCGTCTATTCGATACGTCAAGAACGTAAGACCGACTTGCTCGTCGAGTTGTTAAAAGACAACGCGATTTATAGTGCGATTGCGTTCACGCGCACGAAAGCGCGGGCAAACAGACTCGCGGCGGCCCTGGCCAAACACGACGTGCCGGCCGAGCGAATCCACGGCGATCGTTCGCAAGCGCAGCGCGTGCAGGCACTCGAAGGGTTCAAACGCGGCAAGTTCCGCGTGCTCGTCGCAACCGACATCGCCGCTCGCGGCATCGACGTCGCGGAACTGGGCCACGTCGTCAATTACGACGTTCCGATGGTCCCCGAAGATTACGTCCATCGCATCGGCCGCACGGCGCGCGCGCATCGATCGGGCGACGCAATCACGTTCGTTTCAGCGGAGGAAGAATCGCTCTTCGCCCAGATCGAACGCTCGCTCGGCAAACGTCTCGATCGTTCGAAGAATCCGGTATTGCCGGAAGCCGAAATCGTCGCGACGCATCACCACTCACGGCCTCCCGACCGGCGTACGCGCATCCGACGATAGCGCGAGGATTCGGGCGGCGACGGCGTCAACGCTCAACCCGAAGCGCGCGCGCTGCTTGTCGGTTGAATCGTGCTGAACCAAAAGGTCGGGCACGCCGATACGTTCGACACGCAGCCCTAAGCCGCGATCCGATGCGAATTCGAGCACTGCGGATCCGAAACCGCCGGCGAGCGCATGCTCTTCGAGCGTGATCAAATACGCGTGATCGTCGGCCAGCTCGAGCAATAGCGCTTCGTCCAAGGGCTTCGCAAAGCGCGCGTTTACGATCGTCGGTAGCGGCGAAGTCCCCGTTGCCGCAATCGCCTCGTAGGCGCCCAGCGCAATATCCGTGGCCGCCCCGTATGCCAGCACGGCGACGCCGCAGTGCCGGCGCAGCACGTCGGCTCGACCGCGAACGATTGGCGCAACTGACCCCATGTCGCGCGCTGGGACCGAACCGCGTGGATACCGAATCGCTACCGGGCCGTCGCATGTCAGCGCATATTGGAGCATGGGAAGCATTTCGTCGGCCCCGCGCGGGGCCATCAACGTCATGTTGGGAAGCGCACGCAAGTATGCGATGTCGTAGAGACCCATGTGCGTCGGGCCGTCGTCGCCGACCAAGCCCGCGCGATCGAGCGCGAAGATCACCGGAAGATTCTGCACGCACACGTCGTGCACGATCTGGTCGTACGCGCGCTGCAGAAACGTCGAGTAAATCGCGCAGACAGGACGCAGTCCGCGCGTCGCCGCTCCCGCCGCAAAGCAGACGGCATGCGCCTCGGCAATTCCCACATCAAAATAGCGCTCGGGAAAACGGGCGGCCAGTTTCGCCAGTTGCGTGCCGTCGGGCATCGCGGCAGTTATGCCGATGACGCGAGGGTCTCGCTGCGCCAACGCAACGAGCGCATTGCCGAATACCTCCGAGTAGCTCGGCGGAGCGCCGGATTTCTTGGCAACGGTTCCGTCGCGGGCTTCGAAGGCGCCCACCCCGTGAAACGTTCGCGAATCGACCTCGGCCGGCGCGTACCCCTTTCCTTTGGTCGTGATTGCATGCAGCAACACGGGGCGATCGAGTGCCTTGGCCGTTTGCAGCGCATCGACGAGCGCGTCGTAGTTGTGGCCGTCGAAGGGACCTAAGTACCGAAAACCCAGTTCCTCAAAGATCACGGCCGTCTTGTCGGCGCCGAAATGCATGGCCGCCATCTCGGCCGCTTCGATCGCGCGCTTTGCCGTCGCGCCGAACGGAATGCGTCGCAACACGCTCTTTCCCGTCTCTCGCGTGAAGCCGGAAAGCGGATTGCTGCGCAACATGGAAAGGTACGATGCAATCGAGCCCACGTTCGGTGCGATCGACATTTGGTTGTCGTTGAGCACGACGATAAAGTTGGATTTGAGCTCGCCGGCATTGTTGAGAGCCTCGTACGCCAAGCCGCCCGTCAACGCGCCGTCGCCCAGAACGGCGACGATCGTCTCAAAGCCGCCCTGTAGATCGCGCGCGCGGGCCATTCCCAGAGCCGCGGATACGCTCGTGCTTGCGTGCCCGGCTCCAAAACTGTCGTACGGCGATTCGGCGCGCATCGAGAAGCCGGAAAGGCCACCGCCCTTGCGAATCGTGGCGAAGCGATCCCGCCGGCCCGTGAGAATCTTGTGCACGTACGATTGGTGGCTGACGTCCCAAACGACTCGGTCCTCGGGCAGCCGCAGAACCCGGTGCAGCGCGAGCGTAAGTTCGACGACTCCCAGGTTCGGCGCCAGGTGCCCGCCGTTGTTTGCGCAGGTTTGCACTAGCAACTCGCGGATCTCGCGGGCCAGCGTATCGATCTCGATGCGTGAGAGCCGTTTTACGTCCGCAGGCGAGTCCACGCGTTCGAGCATCATCGTACCTAATGGCTTACCCGGATCCGATTATAAGAAACAGTAAAGGCTTGGAAAAATTCGGCGTGCCTTCCCCAGACGCCGTGCAACCCATGCGACTATTCTCGCACTCTTAGTGGGAGGCGAAATTCCCGCGATGTGGTAGGCGACCATGACATCCTGCGGAGGCTAGTCAGAAGAATTGAATCTCGCGGCTTTTTTCCTTAGCGCCATGCTGCTATCTACGAACGCCGCTGTGCTGCCGCCCACTTTTTCGGCGGGGCCGTCGGTGGATGCGGCCAGCGCGGCGACCGAAGGCATCACGCGCGTCTATTCGCGCAACGCGACGCTCAAGGAGTACACGTTCGACGCTCGCGTCTCGATCGTGATGCACCGTTTTCCATGGTTGCGTTTTCATCTCGACGGCCACGGCAAATACGAACGCGACGGCAGTTACCGCATCCAATTCGAAAGCGTGCCGTTTTGGGCCAAGGGCTTCGACCACTTCGATATGACCTCTCTCGACCCGCGCAGCTGGCCCAAACAGTATGCCATATCCGAAACACAGCACTCGGGTGATTCCTTGCTAGTGACCATGCACGAGCGCCGCAAATCCAATCTCAAAAACGTTGCCGCTACGATTGACGCGGATGGAGTCAGACGAATCGTCTGGTCGTACGACTCGGGCGGATACGTGCAATTAAACGTGACGCCGAGCTCTTCCGCGTTCATTCTGCCTGCCGCTGAAGATGCGCAGATCGCCGTCCCGGTCATGAACGCAACCGCGCATGCCGAGTTCTCCAACTACCATGTCGTAACCGACGAGGGTCCGGTAGCGCAAAGTGCCCGTTAGCTCGCGCGCCACGAGGTGAGCGGCCGGCGCTCGCAGGTTGCGCCGATGTGGGTTCAGCCGCTGCGCTGGCTCGCGGTTGCCTGCGTAGCGTCGTACTATAGCCTGCGCTACCGCGTTCGCGGTTGGGGCCGCCTGCCGCGGCGGCGCGGGCCGACGCTCGTCGTCGCCAACCATCAACACGAAATTGAATCGCCGACGATCGTCGCGCTGCTCGCGGAACAAACTTTCGCTTGGCGTTATCCGATCTTTACGGTCTCGTCGCGGCGCATGTGGGAACCCGGATTCTTGGCCGAACGCATACCGTGGTTGCGGTTCGCACTGCAAAATGCCAACCTCGGATGGCTTTTCAGCGCGATCGGCATGCAGCCGATCGAGAACGAGTTGCATGCGCGACCGCTCGCGAGCCTGGCCTTCACGTTGCGCGCAATGCACGGCGATTTGCCTCTTGCCGATGTATTTCGCGAACGCGCGCTGGCCCTATTGCCTGCCGGCATGGCGACGATTGCCGACGCACTCGCGCCCGCACACTTCGAGGCCGCACGAACGGTAGTCACGCTGTCGGACGTAGTGGAACCCTACCGGCACGAACTTCTCGCGTCGACGCGCGATCAACTGGAAGCCGACCTGCAAAACTTCGAAGCGATCCAGCGCGACGGGGCGACGATCTTCTTGATGCCCGAGGGGTTTTACACGGGCGACGGAAAGATGCAGCGCCTGCGCGGCGTGCTGCCCCGCCTCGAACCGCTCGCGCGCATCTGGATCGCCGGCATCAGCTACGATCCGTTTGCATCGCGCCGGCTTCCGATGTTGTATCGCCTACGCGAGGCCGCCGTGGACGCGCCGCTCGACGCGCAACTGAAGCGGACGCGCCCGGTGACGACGAGCGCCCTGCTAGCGACGTGGCTATCCGGTCATTCGGAATCGTTTAGCGACCGCGAAGCCGTCGAGGCGGTGCAACGGCAACTCGCCGAGTTGCCGCCTGCATTGTTCGTCGATCCCGAACTTCGCGGGGATCCGGCGGGTCGCGTGCGCCGCGCGCTTGCAACGATGGAATCGCTCGGTATGCTTGCGCGAACCGGGAACCTCTACGCGCAAACCTCCACGCGCTGCCATCCCGATTTTCCCCGAACCCCCGATATGATCGCCTACCAAAACAATTTCCACGCCGAAACCCTGTCATCCTGAGCCTGCCGAAGGGCCGTCCTTCGACAAGCTCAGGATGACGGGGCATACAAGCTCAGGATGACGGGGCATACAAGCTCAGGATGACGGGGCAGAAGGTCAGGATGACGGGGGGTGGAGCTGCTTTAGGGCACGTGCTAGGACTTGGGCGGCGCGGCGGGCGCAGCGGGGTGCGTCGCGAGCTAGCCGCACGGCTTGCGGCCAGTTGCGCGGTCGCAGCAGCGCCGACGCGGCGTGCGCCCAATCCGCGGAGAGTTCGCGGCTGGGCGTGTCGAGCACGACGCGTACCGCGGCAAGCCGCGATGCATCGATGAGTCCGGTCTCCATGTCGACGCCCGCATAGCCAAGATCTGCTAGCTCCCGGCGCTCCGCACCGCACACGATCGTCGTGCTGGTAAAGAGCGGCGCGACGACCGGTTCGAATCCCAAAGACCGCGCAGCGTCGATCAAAGCGGCGACTAACGCGTCGTCGCAGCGCACGCGTGAACCGTCGAGACGCCGCACGTAGTCGGGAACGAGCACCGTGCCCGACGCGATCTCGTCGCGCAAGCCGCCGGCCAATCCGCAACTTATGACCACCTGGCCGAACGCCGACCCGCTCGTTTGCGCCAATCCGATGCCGGTTTCGACGACGCGCGCCGCAGGAAGTTCGCGGCGCACGGCGCGCGCTTCCAGAGCGGTCGCAGCCACGATCGTTATTGCCGGATCCTCAGCCGAGATAGCCGTTGCTCCGATACCACGCTACCGCCCGTTGCAGCGCGCCCGCTACCGGCGCGGCACGAAGTCCGAGTTCGCTCCGGCTTTTCGCATCGTCGACGTACATGCGCTCGCGGGACATGCGCACGCCTTCGCGCGGCACTAACGGCCGGGCGCGCGCATCGAGGCGGCAACGCCACTCGTCGGCCCAGCCGATGCACGCCGCGAGCGCGTACGGAGCGCGCCACTGCGGAGGCCGTACGCCGGTGACGGCGGACAACGCGTCCCAGATGGCGTCCATCGTGAGATTCTCTCCGCCGATAATGTAGCGTTCGCCGGGGCGTCCGCGTTCTAGCGCAGCGACGTGCGCGCGGGCCACGTCTTCGACCGCAACCAGATTCATGCCGCCGCGCCCGGGTGGTTTGGCAAACATCTTCCCGCGCGCGAAATCGAGCACCATCTTGCCGGTCGGCGTCGGCTTCCAATCGCCCGGACCGACGGGCGCCGTCGGAAGGACGGCGACGACGGGCACGCGTCCGGAAAACGCGGCGCGTTCAGCGTCGAGCTTCGATTGATGATATGGCGAGCGATCGTCATCCGGCGGGTAATCGCCCTCATTTGCGGGCCGTCCGTTGCGCTCGTGTCCGACAGCGGCCGAACTCGACGTGATAACCACGCGTTCGACGCCGGCAACGCGCGCCGCCTCGAGAAGTCCCGCGGTGCCGAGCACGTTGACGGCGCGAATCGCAGCGCGATCGGCCGGCGCAAACGAGTAAAGCGCGGCGCAATGCACGACGAACCGGCATCCGGAAAGCGCGTTCACCAACTCGCCGGTTCGGCGCAAGTCGCCGAAAACGAGATCGCAATCCGCGGGAGCCGTGCGCGCGTCGCGAACCAGCGCGCTAACGCGGTAGCCGGCCGTGCGAAGCTCGCGCAAAACGTGAGAGCCGACGAACCCCGACGCGCCGGTCAGGAAAACGCGATCAGGTGCCAAGAGCGGCGCGAATCGACTCCTTTATCGACCCCGTCGTCTTGAGCACCGCGGTCGGCTCGTATCCGCAATGCGCCATGCAGTTGCTGCAACTCGGGTGTTTACCGCGACCGTATTTTTCCCAATCGGTCTCCTCGATCAGTTCCTTATACGTCTTGGCATAGGGAGCATCCGACATGAGATAGCACGGACGTTGCCACCCAAAGACGGTGTAACAGGGGATTCCCCACGGCGTGCATTCGAAATCGACCTTGCCTTCGAGAAAATCCAGGTAGAGCGGGCTGTGATTCAGGCGCCACTTTTTGCGCTTGTCGCCGGAGAACGCTTCGCGAAATATCTCGCGCGTGCGTTCGACGCCTAAGAAGTGCTCTTGATCGGGAGCCTTTTCGTACGCGTAGGCCGGCGAAATCTGCATCGAATCGACCTGCAGATCGTCGTTCAAATAATCGAGTACCGCACGAATCGACTTCGGATCGTCCTTGTCGAAAAACGTCGTGTTGGTAAATACGCGAAAACCCTTGGCTTTTGCATCCTTGATCGCATCCACGGCTATATCGAAGGTCCCTTCGCGACAGACCGACTCGTCGTGGCGCTCGCGCAAGCCGTCGAGATGGATCATCCACGCAAAATACGGCGAGGGTTCGTACAGATGGATCTTCTTACGCAACAAGACGGCGTTGGTGCACAGGAAGACGAATTTTTTGCGTTCGACCAGCGCCTTGACGATCTGCGGCATCTGCTCGTGCACGAGCGGTTCGCCGCCCGCGATCGATACGACCGGCGCCCCGCATTCGTCCACGGCCGCCATGCATTGCTCGACGGTCAAGCGTCGGCGCAGAACGTCGGTTGGATGCGCGATCTTCCCGCAACCCGCGCAAGCGAGATTGCACTGGAGCAGCGGCTCGAGCTCGAGGACGAGCGGAAACTTCTTCTCGCCCTTGAGTTTTTTCGTGAAGAGATATTTTCCGACGGCCATTTTTTGCTGGAGCGGCATGCTCATGAAAACGTCACCTGTTCGTTGGATGGAGAGTGATTCGGAGGCTCGGCTCGGGCGAGCGAGCGGTCAGCGGCGAGAGCCATCATCGGAAAAAGATGTCGATACAGATGATAGTTCAGGTAGAAGTCGCGTGGAAACCCCGTACCCGTAAAATAGGGCTCGTCCCACGTTCCGTCGGCGCGTTGCCGCTCGCGCAGCAACGCCACGCCTCGCGCATAGGCCGGCGAGCCGGCCAAACCCGCAATTTGAAGACTTAGGAGAGCCCAGGCGGTCTGCGACGGCGTACTCGTTCCGACGCCCGCAAAGGACTCGTCGACGTACGAATGACACGTTTCGCCCCAGCCGCCGTCGCCGTTTTGAACCTTCAGAAGCCACGCAGCGGCTCGCCCGACCATATCACCGCCGGTCCGCAGCGCACCCAACGCCGAGAGCACGCACCACGTACCGTAAATATAGTTAACGCCCCAGCGGCCGAACCACGCGCCGCTTGGCCGTTGGGTCTTCCGCAGATAGTCGAGACCATGCGCGACGTACGGATGCGATAGATCGTATCCGAGCGCAGCCATCATTTCGAGTACGTGGGCCGTTACGTCTTCGGTCGGCGGATCGATGAGCGCGCCGAAATCCGCAAACGGCATCCGGTACAGCAGCTCGCGGTCGTTGTCGCGATCGAACGCGCCCCACGCCCCATTTTTCGAACGCATGGCGAGCGTCCAACTCGAGCCACGGTCGACCGAAGCGGCGACGCGATGCCCTTCGCCGCCTTCGACGAGGGACAAGACGACGACGGCGGTATCGTCGATGTCGGGATACGCGTCGTTATCGAATTCGAAGGCCCAGCCGTTTCCCCGCGCGCCCGCGCACTTCACGCGCCAATCGCCGGGCGCATCGTCGGGAATCTGCTCGTCCACGAGCCAGCCGATCGCGCGCCGCATGGCGGGATGCGCTTTCTCCAGGCCCGCGAGGCGCAACGCGCGCACGGCCCACGCCGTGTCCCACACCGGCGACATGCACGCTTGAAAACGCCAGCCGGCGTCGTCGTCGATCGCGAAGCCGGCGATCCCGTCGATGCCTTTACGCATCACGGGATGATCCAACCCGTACCCCTCGATGTGCAGCGCGATCAGTGAATAGACCCAGGGCGGCTGAATGCCGCCCCAGCTTCCGTCGGCCTCTTGTCGCTCGACGATCCACTCGACGACTCGGCGTCGCGCCTGCGCGCGTCCTGGCTGCCACGGCAGCCTCTCGTACGCTTTGAGCGCGGCATCGATCCACCAGAAGAGGCCGCGTCCGTGAACGCGATGCATCGACGCCTCGGAGTCTTCGACGACGATTTCGCCGACGTCCACGCCAAGCTCGCGAATCGGACGCCGCGAGATGACGATCGTCAACGGCGCGACCGTTCCCCGCGCCCAACAGGAAAAGTCGTACAAATTGAACGGCATGTGCGCCGGAAAAAAGACGATCTCCGGCGGTAGCGACGGCACGCCGTCCCACGGAAATTTGCCGAAGAGCGCGAGCCAAATCTTGGTGAACACGCGCGCCCGGGCAAGACCGCCGAGGCGCCGAATCGTCGCTCGCGCCCGCTCCATCGGCTGCGCGTGCGGATCGACGCCCAGAACCTTGAGGGCCACGTACGCTTCGATCGTCGTACTCACGTCGGCGGCTCCGTCGTAATACAGCGCCCACGATCCGTCGTCGCGCTGCGTGCCCAGCAGATGCCGGATCGCGCCCGCGCGAATTGGCGCGCAGTCCATGCCGAGAAAGCGCAGCAGCAAGACATGCTCCGCCGTCATCGTAGCGTTCGTCTCTAATTCGCCGGTCCACCAACCTTCGGGCGCCTGTCGCGCCAGAAGCCAGGCGATTGCCGATTCGAGCGAATCAGGCACCTTGCGATTCTCCCTTCACGACGCTCGCGGCCGCCAGGCCGCTTCGAACGGCGGCCTCCATCGTATCGGGCCATCCCGTCTGCGTCCAAGAGCCCGCGATCGCAACGTTCGGTTGCGACGTGCGCTGCCCGGGCCGCGCCACGCCGAGCTTGGGCAGATACGTCGAGTTCGGATTGCGGGTCACCGCGCCCAGCTGCCGTCGAACCCCGCGAAGTTGGGGCAACGCCGCGCGCAGCTCTTCCCACGCGAGATCGATCAATTCGGCGGTGCCGCGCAAAAGATACCGATCGGCGGCGCTGACGCTGCAACACAGATAGCCGCTGCGCTTCTGGAACACCCACTGCACCGGCGAATCGAGGATCGCGGCGAAGTCGAAATCGAGAGGTACGGCGTCGTACCACAAATGGATGTCGATGATGGGCTTGGCTTCGTATTCGTCCAGCGGCAGAATCCCGAACGGGCGCGGGTCCCCGATCAATCCCGCGAGTTTATCGGGCGAAACGGCGAGCACGGCTGCATCGAAATCCATGGTTTGCCTCTGCGCGAAACGTAGGCGCACACCGGTTTTCGCGCTTTCGACGCCGAGTACCGGAGTCGCGATCCGGACGCCGCCTGCGCGTGCTGCCGCCGCGTTCATAATGTGCGCCAGCGGCACCGTTGAATAGCCGAAACGCGCGGCGCCGGGATCGCTCAAAAACGCGGTCGAGATTACGAAGGCCGCGTCGGCCGCGCACACACGCTCGAGCGGCGCGTTAAGCGCGGGAACGACGAACGGCTCCCAAAAACCCCGGATCGCGTCTTTGCCCTGCCCGTGCCGCGCGAGCCACTTCGCGAAGCTTTCCGACGCTGCGAGCGCGCCGCGGATGCGCGCAAGCGCCCAGGCGACTTGTAAGCGTCCGGTCCATGTCAAATGACGATAGCCTACGAGCGAGCCGACCAGATGCATCGGCGGGGGCAACCTCGACGCGCGCAATCGACTACTGACTCCGTTCTTGGCGATCGCAAGCACGTCGAAGCGCGGTTGCAGGTACAAGTGGCGGCTCATTCCAACGCGGTCAACGAAACGCCTGAACTCCGTGCAGCACGCCAAGAACACGTGTTGTCCGTTGTCCACTTCCCGGCCATCGATCTCGAAGGAGGTTGCGCGGCCGCCGATCAGCCGGCTGCGTTCGAAGATTTCGACGTCGCATCCGGCATCGCGCAGTTCGAGTGCCGCGCACAGACCCGCCAACCCCGCACCGACGACGGCTATACGGCGTGCAGCCACGAACCGATCATCACGCGCAACTTCTCCGTCTTCGAGAGCGCGGCTCGACCGCGCAGCGGAAGATCGGGGTCGCGTTCGATTTTGTCGAGAATCGTTTCGTAAATGCCGGCCATCGTTTGCACGCAAACGGCGGGGCGCCGCGGGATGTAGCGCACGACCAAGTATCCGTGGGCAAAGAGTTCGCGCGCCCGACGCACTTCAAAGGCTACCAATTCGTCCCAGCGGGCGGAGCGCACGCCGGTCAACAATTCGTCTTCGGTGACGCCGAATCGGCGAAGATCCTCTTGGGGAAGATAGATGCGCCCCATGCCTGCGTCCTCGCGCACGTCGCGCAAGATATTGGTTAGTTGCAGCGCGAGTCCGAGATCGTCCGCTCGCTGCAGCGCTGCAGGATCGTCGAATCCAAAAATCCGCACGCACATGCGGCCCACCACTGACGCGACGCCGTTGCAATAAAGGCGCAACTCTTCCCACGTCTGGTACCTGTTGGTCGAAAAGTCCATCTCGCAGCCATCGATCAGCGCCTGCAGCTCGTGCTCGGGAATGCGATAGCGTTCGATCGCGCGCGCCAAGACGTGCGCGATCGCATCGGCGTACTCGCCGCGCGCTGCCGCGCGGACGCGCGCGCGATGCGTTTCGAGTCGCGCCGGCAAGTCATAGCCGGCCGGAACCGCTCCGTCGGCTTCGTCGTCGACCTGGCGCGCCAGATCGTACAGCGCGTAAATCGCGATGCGCTGCTCGTAGGGAAGCGAGATAAATCCCCAATAGAAATTCTTAGCCTCGCGCCGCGCCATCTCCGCGCAAAAACGCTCGTCGGCGTGCAGCCGCGCATCTGCGTCATGGGCCGGTTCGGCGGACTCAGACCGCAGAAGCATCGCGCACCGTTGCCGACGGACGAAGTGCTTGGATCAATGCGCGCAGCACGAGCTCCACTTTTTTGCTGCTTGAGACGCGCGGCCGATGCAGGTCCGTGCGAAAATCGATGGCCTCGACGGCGTCGCAAATCGCCTGGCCGCCCAGCCGGTACAGGCTCAGTTGCGCGCGTAAGGCGAACGGCGCCATCGCTTCGAGTTCGACTCCCGCGGCGAGCAGGGTGCGAGCGCGCGCGCACAACGCTCGCACCGCGCCTGCAATGCCCTGCGCGCGGATGTCCGGTTGCACGAGGTACGTGCGGCCGATGCCGGCGTCGCGTCGGACGTCCTGGGCGTGATTGGCTAGTTGCAACCCGATGCATACGTCGTCGGAGAGTCGTTCTATCAGGGGACCCGATAGACCGAAGACGCGCAAGACCATCCGTCCTACGGGAGCCGCCGATAGCATGCAATACTCTTCGAGTTGCGCCCACGATTCGTACGTGGCGTCTCGCTGATCGCGCGCGTTGGCTTCGATGAGATCGAGAAACGGCTCGGCCGTAAACGCGTGGGCCGCCACGGTTTCGTGCAGCGCAACGAGCACGGGATGAACGGGGGCTTCTCCCGCGAACAGCGCTGCCACTTCGCCGCGCCACCGCTCCAAACGCTGCATCGCCGCGGAACCGCTCTCGTCGCCGAGATCGTCGGTCGTGCGGCAATATGCGTAAATGCGCATGAGATCCAAGCGTACGCGTAGCGGTAAAAAGCCCGATGCCACTGAGAAATTTTCGTAGTGGCTGCGCGTCAGCAGTTTGCAGTATGCGTCGGCCGCCGCGAGCTGGTTCATCGAACCGGACTCGCGCGTCTCAACCGCCCGCAGGCGCGAAGCTCCTGCAGCGTCCGCACGCCGAGACCGAACATGGCGACGCGTAGCACCTCGGCTACTTCGAGCGCTTGGGCAGTAGCGGCATCGTGCCCGTCGGCGGCGGCGCGTAAGAACGGTCCGGCAATACCGGCTAGATCGGCACCCAGTGCGACGGCCTTGGCAAGGTCGATGCCGTTGCGAATTCCACCGCTAGCGAAAATCAGTGCGCTGGGGGCGGCCGCACGGGCATCGCTCAGCGCTTGCGCGGTAGGGATTCCCCAATCGGCGAAGGCGCCGGCGACGCGCGCCCGCCATGGTTCGGCAATGCGATGACGTTCGACTTCGCTCCACGACGTGCCGCCGGCGCCGGCCACGTCGATTGCGCAAACCCCGGCGCCGAACAGTGCCCGCACGTCGTCGCCACTTATCCCCCAGCCGACTTCCTTTACGACGACGGGCACCTCGAGTGCCGCGCACAGCGCCTCAATCTTGGCGAGCAAACCTTCGAAGCATGTGTCGCCTTCGGGCTGTAGCGCTTCTTGAATCGGGTTGAGATGCAGCACGAGTGCGTCAGCTTGGAGCATCGCGACGAGGCGACGGCAATCCTCAACGCCGTACCCCTTGTTTAATTGAACCGCACCCAGGTTGGCAAAAATCAAAACATCGGGCGCAAGCGGCCGCACGTCGAAGGTCTCCAGCAGATCCTCGTGTTCCAGCAACGCGCGTCCCGAACCTAAGCCCATCGCGATACCGCGTTCTTGCGCGACGCGCGCGAGGGTTCGATTGATGCGACGCGCCTGCGCGGTTCCACCCGTCATGCAGGAGATCAAAATCGGCGCCGAAAGCCGGCGTCCGAAAATCTCGGTGGACGTGTCGACTTGCGCTAAGTCGATCTCCGGCAACGCGCGATGAACGAAGCGGTACTCTTCGAAGCCGTTCAGTATTCCCTTCGCGTTGACGTCGCTTTCGAGGTTGATGCGCAGATGGGCGCCCTTCCTCGTCGTCGTGTCGTCGACGGAAACGTGCGGCTGCAATTTATCGCCTTCGCGTTGCAACGTAGTGCGCCATCGCATCAAA
Source organism: Vulcanimicrobiaceae bacterium (assembly GCA_036559125.1). Taxonomy (GTDB): domain Bacteria; phylum Vulcanimicrobiota; class Vulcanimicrobiia; order Vulcanimicrobiales; family Vulcanimicrobiaceae; genus JALYTZ01. Next base: position 56,158 of record DATBTT010000002.1, on the reverse strand, counting down.
TTTCTCAACTGATTCCTTCGAAAGACCGGTTCGGGCGACGGCGTTAACCGCCTTACGAGCGAAGCGTGCGGGAGCTTCGCGCGTGAGCTCGGAACCGCCCATCTCTTCAAGTAGTTCCCGGATTTCGGAATCGCGCTCGGTTGCTTGTTCGCCGAAGAGCGCGCGCATGCGGCCGCGCTGTGACGGCGACATCGCATCGTATGCGACGATTGTCGGGTAGGTCATCTTGCGGCGTTTCGCGTCGGCAGAACGCGATTTTCCGGTGAGCGACGGATCGCCCCAAATGCCGAGCCAGTCGTCGCGCATTTGAAACGCCGTTCCCAACAGACGGCCCGCATACCGGAACGCGCGCGAAAGGTCCTCGGCGGCGCCCGAGGCAAGAGCGCCGGCTTCGAGGCTCGCGCCTAAGAGCGCGCCCGTCTTTCCGCGCACCATGCGCAGATAATCGCCGAGCGTCGTGTCGATTCTGCCCTCGAACTGCAAATCCAGACACTGGCCTTCGATTACTTCGAGGGTCGCCTCGCTCAAGGCTCGGACGACGCGCAACGTCCGGTCCGGAACATGCGACTGCGCCGCCAGGTTGGTGAATGCGAGGGCAAAGAGTGCATCGCCGGCGTTGATCCCTTGCGGCATGCCCCAGACCGACCACACAGTTTGGCGACCACGGCGTTGCCTGTCGCCGTCTTGGATGTCGTCGTGAATCAGCGTAAAATTGTGGATCCATTCGAGCGCGGCCGCCGCAGGGAGCGCCGACTCCACATCACCGCCGCACGCAACGCAAGCCCACAAGCAGAGGCTGGGGCGCACGAACTTCCCCGAACTCGATGCCTGCGGCTGCGCGTGGGTGTCAACCCATCCCATGTGGTAGGCGGCCATACGGCCCGCGAACGATCCCAAGGGCAGCGCCGTAGAACTCATGTACTCGGACATGAGAGAACGATGCTCGCTCAACAGCGACGGCTCTATATCGGTCGCGTTTGTTTGTATCAACGTTCCATGCTCGCTAACCCGATCGTACGTTACAGTCTATGCCGCCTCTACAATATACACCTCTCTGCTCGCGCCAGGGTTATTGGAAGGGCGGTTGGAGCAGCATTTTGCCCTAGCGCGCTCGAACGTGCGCACCGTTGCGAAATCTCATCGTCTCCGCGGACGACTTCGGGCTATCGCCCGAAGTCAACGAAGCCGTCGAACGCGCTCACCGCGACGGTATTTTGAGCAGTGCCAGCTTGATGGTTGCCGCACCTGCGACGGCGGAGGCGATCGATCGCGCGCGCGCGCTGCCGTCGTTACGCGTCGGGCTTCACGTCGTGTTGGTCAACGGCCGGCCGCTGCTGGCTCCCGAACTCATCCCCGGCTTGGTGGATCGCGACGGCGCACTCATGCGCGACCTCGCGGCCGCGGGCATTGCCTTTTTTTTCCGGCCCGGAATCCGCGGCCAGCTGGAAGCCGAAATCCGGGCGCAATTCGAAGCGTTTCGCGCTTCGGGGTTACCCCTCGACCACGTAAACGCGCAAAACCATATGCACGTCCATCCGACGGTTTTCGGCATTATTCTCAAAGTCGGCAGAGAGTACGGAGTCCACGCAATTCGCATTCCGTACGAGCCGTTTGGCCCTTCCTGGCGGAGCGTTCGGACCAAACGCATGGCGCGGTGGTGCAACGCCGCGTTGCTGGCCCCGTGGCTAGGGTCGATGAAGCGCCGGTTGAAACGATGCGGCATCGCGAGCAACGACTACGTCTTCGGTATGATCGATACCGGGCATATGACGTCCGACCGCGTGCTCGCATATCTTGAAAACGTGCCCGACGGCGTCACGGAACTCTATTTTCACCCCGCAATGCGTTCGTGGCCCGACGTCGTCGAAGGTATGAAAGCGTACGACTTCGCCGGCGAGTATCGCGCGTTGATCGACAGACGAGTCATCGACGCGCTGGCAGCGTCGACGATTTGCCAAACCACCTATGGCGGCTTGGCACGTGTTCGGTAACCTACTGCCGCTTATCGCGGTATTCGCACTGCTGGTTACGGCAGTTGGTTTTCTCTATACACTGATCGCCGTGCAACGCATGCACGCGTTTGGCCGGCGCCGAGCGAAGTGCGGACCGGCAACCGCGCCGGTCACCGTTCTCAAGCCTCTCCACGGTCTCGAAGCTGGTCTGTTCGAAAATCTCTGCTCGTTTTGCGATCAGCAGTACCCGCTATTTCAAGTAGTTTTTGGAGTCGCCGATGCCCGCGACCCGGCAATCGCGGTCGTCGAGCGCGTGATGGCGCAATATCCGGCACTCGACATAACCTTGATCGTCAACGAGCGCATCGATGGACGCAATCCGAAGGTGTCCAACCTTGCGAACATGATGCCTGCGGCCAAGCACGACCTCGTCTTCATCGCGGACGCCGATATGCGCGTCGACTCGAACTACTTGCGCACGATCGTTTCGGAATTGCAAGGCGACGGTGTGGGCGCCGTGACATGTCTCTATGCCGGCGTCCCTTTTGGCGGCCGCGCATCGAAACTGGGGGCGGCCTACATCAACGACCACTTCGCGCCCTCGGTTCTGGTCGCACTCGTTCTCGGGCAATTGAACTTCTGCATGGGTTCGACAATGGCAATCCGCCGGCAGACCCTGGAGGCAGTAGGCGGGCTCGCCGCGCTGGGCACGCATCTCGGCGACGACTTTACACTGGGCCAGCTCGTGCGCGCAGCCGGGCTCGACGTCGTGCTCTCATCGTACGTCGTCCGTAACGTGGTTTGCGAGCCCGAGCTCGCGACGCTGTGGGAGCACGAGATGCGCTGGGCCCGCACGGTACGCGTCCAGCACCCGATCGGCTATGCATTTCTCTTCCTGACGTATCCGTTGCCGTTTGCCGTACTGTATCTCGCCTTGACCGAAAACGCCCCCCTGGGATTGATAGCGCTCGCCCTCGCCGCAATCGCGCGCATCGCCCTTGCGCGAGCGTCGCAAACCGCGCTTAACGTTCGTGCCAAGCAGACGTTACGCTGGATTCCCATCAGGGATGCGTTGAGTCTAGTCATATGGGCCGGCAGCTTCTTCGGCCGCGAGGTTCGCTGGCGCGGCCAACGCCTACGCATAAGCACCGACGGCCGCCTCGACGGCGACCCGTCATCCTGAACCTATCGCGTGTGTAACTCGTCGAGGGGTGCGAAGAGACGTTCGATGTCTTGTGAATCGAATGCAGTCGCAACGTCGGCGTTCGCATCCAGAAGGGCTTCTGCGAGCGCGCCCTTGCGCGCTTGCATCTCGGCGATCCGTTCTTCGACGGTGCCGACCGTGATGAACTTGTAAACGAACACGTGCTGCTCTTGTCCGATCCGGTGCGCGCGATCGGTCGCCTGACGTTCCACCGCCGGATTCCACCACGGATCGTAGTGGATCACCGTGTCGGCGGCGGTGAGATTCAAGCCCGTTCCGCCGGCCTTGAGGCTCACGAGAAATAGCGGCACCTCGCGGTTTTGAAAGCGAGCGACGGGCGTGATTCGATCTTTGGTATCGCCGCGCAGTTCGACGAACGGTATGCGCAGTTTATGCAATTCCGGTTTGATCAGGTCGAGCATGCTGGTGAACTGCGAGAACAACAGTACGCGCCGGCCTTCTTCCAGCATCTCGGGCAACAGTTCGAGCAGCAACTCGAGTTTTGCCGATTGCGTGACGCGCGCGCCGGCCGCCAGGCGCACCAAACGCGGATCGCAGCAAACCTGGCGCAATTTCAGCAGTGCGTCCAATACGACGATGCGGCTGCGCGCGAAACCCCGCGTCTCTACCTCGCGACGAACGCGATCGTGCATTGCCAACCGCACCGTTTCGTATAGATCGCGCTGTTTGCCGGTCAATTCCACGCGTTGTACGATTTCGGTTTTTTCGGGAAGTTGCGGTGCGACCTGATCTTTCGTGCGGCGCAACATGAACGGTCGCAACCGCGCGGCCAGCAACGAGCGGCGCTCCACGTCGCCCAATTTTTCTATGGGGGTCCGAAAGACGCGCGTGAAGCGCTGGCGCGTGTCCAGCAAGCCGGGCATGACGAACGTGCACAGCGACCAGAGCTCGTCCAAATTGTTTTCGATCGGCGTGCCGGTCAACGCGAGGCGTTGCTCGGCTTTGAGTCGCGCGGCTACTTTCGTGAGCTTCGCGTGCGGATTTTTGATCGCTTGCGCTTCGTCCAAAACCACGATGTGCCACTCTTGCGCGAGCAGCGTCTCCTGATCGCGTAGCAGCAGCGCGTAGCTGGTCAAGACGATGTGCGCGCGCTCTATCTCGCCGTGCCGTGCGGCGCGATCGGGACCGTGTAACGTCAGCACACGCAGTTCGGGAGCGAATCGCGCCGCTTCGCTGCGCCAATTCTCCACGACGCTGGTCGGAGCAACGATAAGTACCGGTTTGCGCAACCGATGATTGTTTTTTTCCACCAAGACGTGCGCGAGCGTTTGAACGGTCTTGCCCAGACCCATGTCGTCGGCCAGAATGCCGCCCAAGCCTTCACGGCGCAGAAACTGCAGCCAGTTCATTCCCACGTGTTGATACGGCCGCAACTCCGTTTTGAGTCCCTTCGGTAGCGGGATTTCGGTGACGCCCGCACCTGCACGCAACGACCGCGCGAGGCCGCGCAACTTGTCTCCGCCCGACCAGTCGACGTACCCGGCGGTCTCGAGCGATTCGAAATTCATGGCCTGCGCGAGCGTGATGTCGAGCTTGCCTTCGTCCGAAAGTGCGTCACGCGCAAAGAGCTCGACGAGCGTCGTCAGCACCGTCTTGAATCGCGCTACCGGAATCGCCACGAACGCGCCGCCCGGTATCCGGCCGTACACGCTTTCGCTCAGCGCGTCAATCGCCTCCGGCGATATGTCGGGAAGGCGCCGCAAGGCATCTACGATTGCCGGCAACAACGCGACGCGCTCGCCGTCGATGTCGACTCCGAGATCGAGTTCGAACCAGCGATTCTCCGATTCGCTCAACCGGGCTTGCCAGGGTTGCGCGGCCGATACGACACGATGCGGGAATGAATCCTCAAGCCGGACGTGCCAACCGTCCGCGCGCAGCGCAGGAACGATGCGATCCAGGAAGCGTGCCCATCGTTCGTCGTCGCTTCCGAACGGAAAGCGGAACTCGCTGTCCTGCGATTCGGACGAATGCAGGCCCAACGCGCGAAAATGCTCCAGTCCGGAATTGACGAGCCGGTCGGCACTTCTTTTTTCGAATGAAAAACGGCGGGGCCAGCGCTCGATCTCTTCACCGCTAACGCGCAAGAATTCGTCCGGTCCGCCTTGCGGATCGACGAGGGTGCCGTCGTAGTCGAACTGCAAACGCGCGAAGGCCATCGTCGCCGGCTCGGCTCCCTGGCTCCCGCCCAGCGAATACGCATATCGCGACATACTGCTCGCGCTGCGAGCATACAGCGTAAGTGACGGTACGGGATCGTCTTCGATCGTGGGTTGCTCGGCGGTCTGACGCGGCGCGGGTACGTTCATGCCGTCGAGTTCGGTTTCGAGGACGCGACGCAAACGCGCGACGTGCTCGCGCGCTAGCGGCGGCGCGCGCAGCACCGCAGCCGCCACGTTGCCCGGAATGCCGAAGTCGACCGGACCGCACGTCCACGTCTCGACGTCTACGTACCACGGCGGCGACGCCGGTATTAAGACGAGCTTGCCGCTCGGGTCGTCGTACGCGGCGCGCTGCCGGCCATCGGCATCGAGCGTCCAGGTCAAGCGCGCGGACCGCGCCCCGCCTTCCTGCAGCGGCGGGTTTCCCCACGAGCGCCAGTAGCAGCGCCCGGTCGGGATCAAGCGCCGTAAGAGCACCTCGGTTAATTCGGGATCGATTGCGGGCGTGAGTGCGGGCGGCGCATGGCCGGCGCGTAGCAGCCGGCCGATGAAAAGATCGGAGGCATGCACGAAGTTTGCGGACGTATACCCGAGGTTGGTCAGCGAATACGGACGCGGCTTACTTGGTTCGCCCGTCTTCAACGCGCGAACCACGCCGGCGTCGATCGTCAGCGTCGGCGACAACCGCGACGATTGAACGTCCAATAGATAGACGATGTGCTCGGCACTCTCTTGCGGCGGGTCCTCGCGCCGCGCCGCGCCGGCAATATCGCGCAACCATTTTTCCACCGCGGCGTCGGCGGGGTCGGACTCGACAATTGCGAGCTTTGACGTCGGTGAATAACGCTCGAGCGCTTCCAAGACAACGGCCGCGACGTGCTTGCAATTGAAGCGAACCAAACAGGTGCAGACTCCGTCGAGGGCGCTATGCCGCGGTGAGGCCATGATTTCGACGTCGACGCGATAGACTTGACGGCGGCTACCGGAGACCAGCGCCGTTAAGCGCCTCCCTTTCTCGTCGAGTGCGAGGGTCATGACCCGGCCCTCGCGCTGATAGACCGATCCCTTCGACAGCGTGTGCGCGTCAAGCGCTCGCCGCACATCGTCGATGTGAAACGGAAGCGCAACGATCTCGTTGCTGGGCATTATCTCAAGGTTCTACCAAGGAGCGCCGATACGCTTCATTGCCTCGATGCAGCGCGCGGCGATCGCGTCGCGCAACTCGGCAGTTTCGTTAAAAATAATCGTGCGGCGTGCCTGGAGATCGGCCGGCCAGGGCGCAGGTGCGCCGCCGATGCGAAGCTCGCCCGAAATCGCGCCGGCGCGCTCCCGGTTGAGAAGATCCCATAATTCCCCGGACGATCGAGCCGGAAAACGATCGTCGACGGCGACCCGGAACATGGCCATGCGCAAAAACCCGCGCGCGAGCAAATCCGCGTAACTCTCCTGGCCCATCGTCAGGTCGAGCAACTCGGACGCATCCGGTATGGCCGCGTCGGCGGCGGTTTCGAATGGAAGGGCCGACATTGCCAACAACACGCAGTCGACGCGTTCGCGTGTGACCATGCTGGTATTGTCCGACCGGCAACCGCGGATTTCAAGTAGTTGCCGCCGCCATCGGCGAACCGCGCCGTATGCAATCGCCGGCACATTACCCAGCGCTGTCTGTAGAATTTGGGGCCGTTCTCGTGCTGGCTGCCGCATTGCTCGCACGCGTCCTTCTACGGCGATTCGGCATTCCTTCGATCATCACGCTCTTAGTCTGCGGGCTGGCCGCCGGCCCCAGCGGGACGGGCTGGTTACGCCTGGACCTTACCCAACCCGGTACGCGCGCGCTGCTGTCGCTCGCGGTTGTCGTCGTGCTCTTCGAAGCGACCCTGCGCATCGATTTGCGCCACATGCCGAAATGGACGATCGGGCTGCTGGCAATCATCGGACCGGCATTGACGCTGACAATCCTTCCAAGCATTGCCCGCAGCTACGGACTCACGGCCCTCGTTTCCTCGATGGTCGCTGCGGTTTGCGTGGTTACCGGGCCGACCGTGACCGGACCGCTGCTCGCACGCCTGCGGCTGCGCTCCAGACTCTCGCATCTGCTCGAAACCGAGGGATTGGTTCTCGACGCCATCGGGGTCATCATCGCAGCTGCGGTCTTTGCTTCATTTACATCGCGGCCCGGCGACCCGCTAGCAGCGGGCTTACATGCAACGCTGCGCATTGGGTTGGGCGTCGCGGTGGGCTTGGCGCTCGGCATTCTCGGGCAACGCACGATCGCTTTGGCGACCCGCGCGTCGAGCGACATAAGCAAAGTATACGTGCTGCTGCTGGGATTCGGCTCGTACGCGCTCGCCGAATATCTCTCGCACGAGAGCGGGCTCGTCGCCGTGGTCGTCTGCGGAATGGTCATCGACCTCAAGGCCGTACCTCAAGAGCGCTTGCTGCGATCGTTCAAGGAAGATTTGTCGATGCTCGCGCTCTCGACCGTATTCGTGCTTCTCGCTTCGCAAATCAACATCGCGCAACTCAGAAGCCTGCTGGTACCGGCGATCCTCCTCTCGGGCGTGTTGATCGCATTTCGCATCGCGACCGTACTCCTGTCGACGGTCCGGGGCGATTTCAGTTGGCCGGAGCGCCTGTTGATGATGACCATATTTCCGCGCGGGATCGTTGCCGTTTCGCTCGCTACGTACTACGCCACCCAACTCCCCGCGTGGGGATTGCGCGGCGGCAGCGTCGTGGCAGGCGTGCTTTTCATCGTCATCATCACGACGATCGTCCTATCGACGATCAGCGCGATCGCGGTGACGCGCATTTTTGGGTTGCAAATGCCCTCGCTTATCATCGCGGGCATTTCCCCTATGAGCGTCGACGCCGCGCGCTCGTTCATGGACCGGGGACACCGCGCGCTGCTCGTAGACGAGAACGAGAATGCGATCGCTTTCGCGCGCGCGCACGATCTCGAGGCCGAGTTTGCCGAAGACAGCGCGCGCATCGTAACGCTCGTACGCGAACGAAACGCCCGCTGCCTGATTCTCAGTGCGACGTCGCGATGGCCCGACATGAAAGGCCGGCTCTCACCATCGGTCGAGATCGTCGAACTCGACGAGTTCATGACCCGCAATCACGATGGTTGATTCGGCTATTCGACCGATACGGGAAGGACAACGGTGACGCGGTTTCCTTCTCCGACGCGCTCGACCGAGACCGAGCGTGCGATGGCGCTTATGAGGAACAGACCGCGGCCGCCCTCGCTGAAGAGATCGGGACGAACGTGCCCGTTCAGCGCAAAGGGCTCTCCGCGATCGGCCACATGCAAAACGGCGGCTCCATCGGCGCATTCAACCGTGATGTCGGCTAGGCCCGACGTGTGGCGAGCGACGTTTCCCAGAAGTTCCCCAAAGATGAGCTCGACCGCCGTCAGGTCCGATTGCAGCGATGCAAATTCGCCCAAGTGCCACAACAACGCGCGCTTGACGCGACGAGCACCTGCCTCTTCGCGCGCATTTAAACTCCACGTCTTGCGATGACGCACCGAGGCGGAGGGACTGAGGTTGGTAATCCCCACGAATAAGATCGCCGAATCGTCGTGCGGTTTAGCTCGCGCGAATATGCGGCGCTGTATGGCCTCCGCAACGTTATCGGATCCACCCAGATACTCTGCTTTGACGGCCGATTGCAGGTCGCTCAATCCCTTGAAGTAATCGCGCTCGACCTCGACGATGCCGTCGGTGTACAGCACGAGTCCCGACCCGAGTTCGAGTTGAGTTTCGTAGTTTGTAAACGCCGCTCGCGGGTCGACGCCCAGCATGAGGCCGGCGCCCGATAGCATCGCGACGTTTCCACCCGCTCCAACCGTGAGCGGCGCGGGGTGTCCGGCTAAAGCGTACCGGAAGGCGCCGTTTTGCAGATCGAGCACGCCGAAAAATGCGGTGACGACGACGTCGCGCTCGTCCTCGCATAATTCGCGGTTGACGCGACGCAGGACTTCGGCAGGTTCGGCGTCGGTGCGCGCCATCATGCGGATGGCTTGACGCACGGAACCCATAATGGTTGCCGCGCGCAATCCGTGTCCCGCGACGTCTCCGACGCCGATGCCCACGCACCGGCCCGACAACGTAAAGACATCGTACCAGTCTCCGCCGATCTCCGTTCCACGCGCGGCGGGAACGTACGCGGTGTCGATGCGAAGGCCCGATATCTTCGGAAGCTCCTGCGGCAATAGCGCGCGTTGTAACGTCGAAGCGACGTCGTGCTCGTGATGCATGCGGCGCGTCATGTCGTGGTAGACGCGATCCAGCGCGGCGATTTCGTCGTTGCCGGAAATGGGCTCCGTCGCTTCACCCGCGCCCAAGCGCCGGGCATTCTCGGCCAGCCGTTCGAGGCGACGCACGATACGCAAGCCGAATCGCGCAGCGGTCAGTAACGTCAATACGATGCCGGCGATGCAACACACCAAGAGCGCGATCCCGAACGATTGCAGCTCGCGCCGAACCGCGTCGATCCGTCCGATCTCCAATTTGCGTTGCGCCGCGTCGAACTCCGCGACTGCGGCTTGTAATTGCAAGCCGAGGCTGCGCGTGCGCGCCGACGACGCCAAACGCTTGGCGGCAACGGCGTGGCCCGACTGGATGTCGGCAAGGTATCCCGACACCACCGACAAGGCCTCGAGCGTTATGTGGGAAAGATGCGTCGCTCGAACTTCCTGCGCGGGTTCGTCGCGCACGATCAGCCGAAGCTTCTTTAATTCGCCTGGGAGCGCTTGCGCCGCGCCCCGATAGGCATCGAGCGCGGAGCGTTGATGCCTAGCAACATAATCGACCACCCCACGGTTCGCAACTCCCAACGCGTTGGATGCCCGTTCCGATTGACTGAGAATTTCTGCGGAGCGCTGCGACCACGCAGCAGCCTCTTCGGTACTGTTCTGCAGCATGAGCGCGAGCGCGAGCAACAGCAACAAAAACGCCAGCGGAACGACGCTCAAAAGAATCGCCTGCGTTCGAATGTTCGAGGAAATCAACCGAAAAAAGGCCCTTCATCAGAATGGCGGTTTCGCCCGTGCTTCCTCATATCGATTAGCCCGACCGCCGACCAGCCCCCGCCGGCTACCTTAAAGATAGTGCTTTAACCATAGCCCAGGTCATTATTGTCGAGCACTGGCGCCTGTACCGGCCGTGACTTCTGCGCCCCTCGTAGAGCCGTGACCAGGAGCAGCACCGCGAGTCCGATCGCCGGTCCCGCAAAGAGCGGATTAATGGCGCCGAGCAACCCCGGCCGCCCAGCAACGGCTACTTGGTCGATAACGCCGGCGAGCGCCCCGGCGAGTATCGCGCAAAATCCGGCGAGCGGGTCGGCGTGCTTGCGATACAGTGCGAAGACCAGTGGAAAGAACATCGCGGCCGGCGCGACGAGCGTGGAGAAAATCACCGCATCGACGACGTTGGGGAAATTCAGAGCGATCGCCAAGGCCGCAGCTGCGAGTAGGACCGTAACGTAACGAGAAACCCGCAGCAGCTTGCGGGTATGGAGTCCCGGGCCGGCCAGCGGCTCGTATACGTCTTGCACGAGGACCGAGGACGATGCCGCCAGATACGCAGAAGCCGTCGACATGGTCGTCGCAAGAATGCCGGTCAGGAAAAACCCGCGTAAGCCGTTGGGGATTACGCGCGCGATCAGTTGCGGAAAGGCCTGGTCGGGGTCGTGCAATCCGGGGACGAGGACGGAAGCGGCCATTCCGATGCCGGCGACGCAGACGCCGAAGATCAGATAGGTGAAACCCGTGAATAAATACGCCGTGCGCGCGGTGCTCGCGTCGCGCGCGGCAAACGCGCGCTGCATGTAGGCTTGATCGGTTCCCCAGGAATACACGCACAGGGCAAACCATGCGAGCGGCGTTTGCACGCCGAGCGCGCCCATGCTGAAACGATCGGCGGGCAGCGAGGCGTGTAAGCCGCTCAATCCGCCTACGTGCGCGAGCGCGAACGTTAGCCCGAGCACGACCGCGCTCATAAGGACTACGTACTGCACGATGTCGGTCCAGACGACGGCCCACAGACCGCCCATCGCGGTGTACGCGACGAAGACCGCAGTGACGATGAGGGCCGCGGCGAGGCCGTTCATATGAAAGAGCGTTTCGAGCGCGAGACGCGAGACCGTGATTTGCACTGCAACGAACGTGACCGCTTCGACGATTTGCAACGACGCGATCAAACGCCGCGTGCGCAAGCCATAGCGCTCGCCCAAATACCCGGGCACCGTGCGTAACCGCAAGCGGCGCATCGTCATCACGAGCGTCATGCCGATGAGAATCCACGCGGGGACGGCCGTGAGATTCCAATAGGACCCGGAGACGCCGATCGAATACGCTAATCCGGCACCGCCGATCAGCCCCGATCCGGAAAACACGGTTGCCGCGAGCGAGAGTGACACCGTCACCGGACCCAGCTTGCGACCGCACAGATGGAAGTCTTCGGCATCGCCGATCCTGCGGGACGTCGCGACCCCGATCGCGAGCACGACCAGCAGATACAACACGAACGCGACGCCGTCCCATGGCACGGTCGCTATACCATATACGTTTTCGGTGGAGATTCCAGTTGCAGGATCGGCCGGTCGATCGCAAAGCTCTCGATGCCGCTGCGCGTTATCCCGTCGATGGCGAGTTCGCTCAGTATGCGGCCGATGACCGATGCAAACTTGAAGGCATGACCCGCGCCGATCGCAACGTGAACGTTGGGATGCTCCGGTAGCGAATCGATCACGAAATCGCGATCGGGCGTGAGCGTGTACAGGCACGTCTTGATGACGTGCGACGGACCGGCGGCCGCGGGAAGATGCCGTGTCAGAAAAGCGTTCACGCGCAGCGTGATATCGGGATCCGGTTCGAAACCTCGCGCGTCCGGGTCGACGGCTTTTCCACCGGCATCCTGCGCGACTTTTACCGCAGGCTCGCCGAACACGGGAACCCCGTAGAAAGACGGGTCGTCCATCCATATCCACACCGGAAATCGGCCCAACGCGAACGGCGCGAGATCGGGAGCGACAAAATACATCGCCTGCTCTTTGGTGACTTCCAACGGAACGCGCACGCCGAACTGCGCGAGCGCCTGCGCGCTCCACGGACCCGCAGCGATGACGAGGGCGCCGGCGCGAAAGCGCTCGCCGCCGGCCTCGATCTCGATTTCACCGTTCGCATCGCGAATCGTTCGCACGCAAAGGTTCTCCCGAAGATCGGCGCCCAATTCGCGTGCGATGCGTTGGTGGGCCGCTGTTGCGCGTTCTGCGGCGAGCACGCCCGCATCGGCTTGATAGAGTCCCGCGACGTCGTCGCCGACGATAAATGCCGGGTAGCGTTTGCGAATTGCATCGGCGTCGAGGTTCTCGAATGCGACGCCGCAGTCGCGCATGGAGTCGGCGTAAGGTTGTAGCGGAATCGCCCCGTCTCGAGGACCGAGATCGAGGCCGCCGGTTACGTACACCAAGCGTTCGCGCGCATCACCCTCGAGAACGTTCCACGCCGCGTACGCTTCTTTCGCTAGACGCACGTAGGCAGGAGTATGGTACGAGAGCCGTATGATGCGCGAATGATCGTGCGACTCGCCGCGCGCGTGCCCCAGCTCGAAGCGTTCGAGCCCGATGACGCGCGCACCGCGTTTAGCAAGCCAGTATGCCGCTCCGCTTCCGATTCCGCCCAGCCCGAGAACCGCTACGTCGTAATCGCGCGTCATTGCGGACCGAGCAGGCGTGCTACGTACCCGCGTATGTCTAGACTCGCATCCTCCATCGGCGCATAGTATCCGAATTCGAAACGGCGCGACCGCATCCCGTCCTGCACGCTCTCGCAGATTTTCCAATCTTGGCGGTTGACCGTATCCCAAAACTCGACCGCGTCCGAACCGTCAAAACCGGGCTTCGCGATTTCGTCCGGATGGAAAAGAAAATCGCAGATCACGTGTGTTTGGTCGGGGGATACCGGCCAGAGGGAAAACGCGGCAACGTGTTCGGCGGCCAGGCTCAACAGGAAATTTGGATAGATGAGTTCGCCCTTATGCCGCGTTTTTTCGTCTTCGTCGAGACCGGGGAACGCCGCGCGTGCACTCGTTCCCGAAAACGTAAACGTGAACGCGCCTTCGCGATGCGCAATGCCGCGCTCCCAATCGAGGTCCGCGCCACCACGATGCTTGAATGCTGGAACTACGCGGCATAGTTCCGGGTGAACGCCCGCGCAGTGATAGCATTCATTATAGTTTTCAAGCAACACTTTCCAGTTTGCGCCAACCTCGTACTCGACGGAGCGGGCAACGCGCAAATCCCCGAGTGGATAGCGCCCTAGCCGCTCCGGTACCGGACCCAGTTGTTTGAGCAGCGTCTGCCCTCCCTCGCGCGCATTCTCCGGCGATAGATGTACGAACAGAAAGCCGCCCCATCGCTCCACTCCGACGGGATGCAAGTGCTTGATCGTCTCGGGTATCGCCTCGGCAGGGATGAACGGGGTGGCGACGAGCGAGCCGTCCAGCCCGTACGCCCATCCATGATAGGGGCAGCGCAGGGCGCCGCGCAGCGTCCCTTGACCGCACAGCAGGCGGCTTCCCCGATGCCTGCACACATTGACGTGAGCGTAGAATGCCTCGCCCTCGCCCCGTACGATGATGACGCTCTCGCCGGCGACATCGAGAACCTTGTACGATCCCGGCTGTGCGTATTGCTCGGCGCGCCCGGCGTAGAACCACTGGTTCCAAAAAATCGCCGCGCGCTCGCGGGCGAAAAATTCCGGCGCGAGATAGGCGTCCCGCGGCAGAGAGGCTTGCAATGGGGTGGCGCGCATTGGCGTAGTCATCGGGAGCTTCCTTACTATCAAGAAGCCTTGAGTCAGCCACTCGTCGTTCGGCATAAAGACGATCGAGACGGATGAATGGCTGGTCTAATGCCGAAAAGTCCGAATAAACCGGCGCTAAACCAGGGGTTCGGCTGTGCCGCTCTCGAAACCTCGATAACTGCACGTCGAAAGCTCGACGCGTCCGGTAGACTGGGAGCGATTGCGCGTGGACACGTTCGTGAAACCCAACGTCGACGCTGGATCCCGTACCTTGCCCTCGCGATGGTACGTATCGCCTGAAGTTTTCGCGTCGGAACGCGACCGCCTGTTCGCGCGAGCGTGGATATGCGCCGGGCGCACCGAGCAGATCGAGAACGCAGGCGATTTCTTCGTAGCCGACGTGGCGGGCGAAAGCATCATCGTCGTGCGGGATGCGAGCGACCGCGTTCGCGCGCTGTACAACGTTTGCAGGCATCGCGGAACGCGCATCTGCATCGATGCTTCCGGTCATTTTTCGGGTTCGATCCAGTGTCCGTACCATGCGTGGACCTACGGGCTCGACGGAAAGCTGCTGGTCGCACGAAACATGAACGAAGTGCCGTCGTTCGATCGCGCGCAGTATCCGTTGCACGAGGCCGCGCTCGCGATCTTCGACGGCTTTATTTTCATCAACGTTGCGCCCGAACCGACGCCGTTTGAGAGTGCGTTCTCGCAGCTGACCGGACGCTTCGCGCGCTGGAACATCGGTGCGCTACGCACCGCGCGAACCATCGCCTACGATCTCGCGTGCAATTGGAAACTCGTATTCCTGAACTATTCGGAATGCTACCATTGCCCGTTGGTGCATCCGCAACTCGACAAGCTCTCGCCGTCGGATAGCGGGCGCAACGATCTGACCGAAGGCGCCGTTCTCGGCGGATATTCCGAGCTTCGCCGCCGCGGTACGAGCCTGACCGTTTCCGGTAGTACGGCGCGGGCGCCCGTCGGTGCGGTCGACGGCGAAGATCTCGATCGCGTTTACTATTACACGATCTTTCCGTCGATGCTGTTGAGCCTGCATCCCGATTACGTCATGGTGCATTACGTGCGGCCCGTCGCGGTCGATCGTACCGAAGTGGTCTGCGCGTGGCTCTTCGATCCTGCCGCAATGGAGACGCCCGGATTCGATTCGAGCGACGCCGTCGACTTTTGGGACGTCACCAACCGCCAAGATTGGCACGTAAACGAGCGCACGCAGTTGGGCCTTAGCTCGCGGGCGTACACTCCCGGCCCCTACGCAAATGCAGAGGGGCTGCTGAGCGCGTTCGACGCGCATTATCTTTCGGTCATGACGGATTGACCGCGTGAGCCGATTGCGCCTCGCGGTCTCGATCGGCGCCTGGTTCGCGCTGTGCGCGTTCGCGCCGTTGGGTTCGTCGCTCGGTTGGCGCAATATCGGGCCGGCAATCGCCGGCGGACGCGTCGCCGCCGTCACGGGAAGCGACCGCGATCCGCTCTTGTACTACTTCGGCGCAGCCGGCGGCGGCGTATTCAAGACGACCACGGGCGGCCTCGTCTGGAAGGATGTATGGCCGCGCGGGTCAGTCGGCGCCATCGGCGCGATTGCGATCGCTCCGTCGGATAAGAACGTCGTCTGGGTGGGCACCGGAGAATCGACGCCGCGCAACGACGCCTCGTACGGCGACGGCGTCTGGATGACCGCCGACGGCGGCGCGCATTGGAGATGGTGCGGATTGCCTCATTCGTACGCAATCGCAAAAATCGTCGTGAATCCGCGCCGCGCCACGGACGCGCTCGTCGGCGTGCTCGGCAATCCGTTTCGGGACAGCAACGATCGCGGCGTCTATCGCACGACCGACGGCGGGCGCACGTGGCATCACACGCTGTTCGCCGGTCCGCGCAGCGGCGTTTCCGACATGGTCGCCGATCCCCACGATCCGAACGTCGTCTACGCGGGTATCTGGCAATTTCGGCGGGTGCCTTGGACGTTTTCCAGCGGTGGTTCGCGTGACGGCCTCTACAAATCGGTCGACGGCGGGAACACCTGGCGCCGGTTGCGCGGTCACGGATTGCCGGGTGGACGTATGGGACGAATCGGGATCGCAATCGCACCGAGCAACCCGCGCCGCGTGTACGCATTGATTCAGTCGAAATCGGCGCTGCTGTGGCGCTCCGACGACGCCGGAGCATCCTGGCGGCCGATGTCGCGCGATACGCTCATCGATCAACGCCCCTTTTACATGAGCCGCATCGCCGTCGATCCGACAAACGCCGATCACGTCTATTTCGCTTCCGAGAATCTAATTGCGAGCTACGACGGTGGGCGCACGTTTGCCGATATTTCGCAGGCGGTTCACCAGGACCATCACGGCCTTTGGATATCCGCCGACGGACGCAGGTTGATCGATGCGAACGACGGTGGCGCGCCGATCTCGGTCGACGGCGGCGCGACGTGGGACTGGCGGCTCAACGTACCGATCGCGCAGGTGTATCATGTCGGATACGACGACCAGGTTCCGTACCACGTGTGCGCCGCAATGCAGGACAACGATTCGTACTGCGGACCCTCGCGTTCGCTCAGCACGCTGGGTATCACGCAGCGCGACTGGCGCGACGTCGCCAACGATTCGGACGGCGTGTGGGCGTGGCCCGAACCCGGTCGTGCGTCATCGGTGTGGAACGTCGGCGTCAACGAACTCACCGGGCAACTCGGTATCTTCGACTTGCGCTCCCGCCAAAACGAAGACATCACGCCCGACGTCACCGACACGAACGGCCGCGCGCTCGCGGGCCAGCCGTACCGGTTCGACTGGCAGGCGCCGCTCGCATTCGCACCGCAACCGCCGCTGACCGCGTACTTCGGGGCGAACGTCGTCTTCAAAACGATCGACCGCGGCAAAACCTGGCGCGCCATCAGCCCCGATCTCACGCGCAACGATCCGCGCAAACAGCAAGTCGCGGGCGGCGCGATCAATACGGACGTGTCGGGCGCCGAATTCTACGATACGTTGCTGGACATCGCGCCCTCCGCGCTCGATCCGAACGTGATTTGGGTAGGCACGGACGACGGCCTCGTGCAACGAACCGCCGACGGCGGCTTGCATTGGAAGAACGTTACGCCCGCGGGCATCGCCGCCTGGGGACGCGTCGAGTGCGTCGAACCGTCGCGCTTCTCCGCCGCTCGCGCGTACGCAGTTGTCGATCGTCATCTTTCCGGCGACCGGAGGCCGTACGTCTATGTCACCAATGATAGCGGCGCAAGCTGGCATTCCATCGTCGCCGGACTTCCGTCCGATCAATTCGTGCACGTCGTTCGCGAGGACCCGGTAAATCCCGACGTCCTCTACGCCGGACTCGAGCAAGGCGTCTGGGTAAGTCTCGATCGCGGGTTACGATGGAAAAGCTTGCGGCTAGGAATGCCGCCGGTTTCGATTCACGATTTGCGCATCGAGCCGCGCACGCACGACCTGATAGCGGGCACGCACGGTCGCGGAGTCTGGATTCTCGACGATTTGACGCCGATCGAAGGAATCGTTTCGGCGGCGAATGCCGCTACGCCGGCACTCTTCCCGATCCCAACGTCGTACGCATGGTACCTGTGGTGGGCCGGCGCGTACGGAACGCACGACGACGAATGCTGCGTTGCAGCCGGGGACTTTAGCGGAGCCGATCCGCCGTACGGCGCGAGCATCTCGTATTATCTGCCGCGACGAAGCGCGTCCAAACCGTGGATCGAAATTCTCGACGAAAGCGGCAAGGTCGAGCGCCGCGTGGGCGTGCCGAATCATGCCGGCGTCGGCCGCGTCGCCTGGGATCTCGCGAGCGCGCCGCCCGTGCCCTGGACGAAAGCGCGGAAGTGGAACCGCGGCCCCGATTCGGGACCGCCGGTGGTGCCGGGCCGGTTCGTCGTGCGCTTACACGCGGATGCGCGCAGCGTCGAGCGCCCATTGACGCTCTTGCCCGATCCGCGCGCCCCCTGGACGCAAGCGCAGTACGTCGCACGTCAGAGATTTTTACAGTCGCTCGACGACGAGCTATCGGCCGTTGACGCGGCCCTAAACCGGCTCGACGCGCTTCGCGCGCATGCCTCCGCCGCGCGCTCGCACAAGATCGCAGCCGTCTACGCGGTACTCACGTCCGATCCGGTCAATTCGGAGGACGACCAGTGGGCGCCGGATCGACTGCGCGAACGGCTGACCATACTGCAAGGCGACGTCGCGCTGTCGCAAGCCCCGCCCTTACCGCCGCACCTGCGCGAGGCGGCCGCCATACGCCACGATTTCGACTCGGCGATGGCGTCCTACCGCGCCCTTATCGCGACCGTCACACAGGAGAAAGATCGATGAATCCATCCTTTCGGCTCTCTGGTTTCGCACGAATCGTCGCGCTCGGATTGTGCGCGGTACTCTCCGGTACTTTGGGCGCATTGGCCGGCACTACCGGCGGCCTGAACGGCACGGTCACGGACGCGGGCACGTCGGCTCCGATTGCGGGCGCGAAAGTTACGGTCTCGAGTCCGTCGCAAGCCGAGAGCGTAATGACCGATGCGAGCGGGCGCTTTACGTTTGTGTCGTTAGCACCCGACACGTACGCGGTTTCGGTGGAAAAAAGCGGATACGACCGTCTTTCCGTCGCGGGCGTGAGCGTTTTTGCCGACGCGCAGCAGACCGTGCCGCTCACGTTGCATCGTCCGCTCAAGACGATCGCGAACGTCACCTCGCGCAGCGCTTCGGGTCTCGTGCGCCCCGGAACGACCGCCGACGTGTACTCCGTCAATGCCGCGCAACAGGAGCGAACGAGCGTTCTGGGCGGCGGCGGTAATCTCAACAGCGCGTATTCCGCGATCGCGAGCGTACCGGGTGCGTACGTTCCGAGCAATCAATCCGGTTACAATCAGGCAGTGCACGTGCGCGGCGGCGACTCCTACGAAGTCGGATACGAATTCGACGGCATTCCAGTAAACCGCGGATTCGACAATTATCCGTCGGGTTCGTTGTCGTCGCTCGGTCAACTCGAACTGCAAGTCTACACCGGCGCCACGCCCGCAAACGGCGAGGCGCAGGGTCTGGCGGGGTTCATCAATCAAGTCATCAAAACCGGCACCACGCCCGGATATGGCAGCATCGCGGCGGCCGTCGGCAGTCCGGCATTTTATCACAGCCTCAACGTCGAGGCCGCGGGCGCATCGCCCAATCGGATGTTCAGCTACTATGCAGGTTTCGGCGGATTCAATCAAGATCATCGATACGTCGACCAACGCAACGGCGAAACGCTGGCAAACGAATTTGGTCCGATTTTGGATACGTGCCCGTCCTCGCCTCCCACAACCGTGCCGTCGTGCTTCACCAATGGAGCACCGAACGTCGGTCAAGCCGGCACGCCTGGGTACATCCTAGGCCCGCTACAGTACGGTGGAACCTCCGCCGCCAACGTTGCCACCCGAACGTCGGTGATCAACCTGCACTTCGGGATTCCGCACAAACGCGACGGCGGTCGCGACGACGTGCAGTTGCTCTACGACAATGACGAAATCTTCACCGCACTCTATAACTCGGCCATCGACGAAGGCCTGAATAATTTCCAAGGCTCGACCTACGGTGCCGGCGTTTTGCCGTATTATACGGACTCTTTTCAGTACGATGGCCCGATCGGTTCGTTTTTACCAGCGAACTATCAATCGCTGGTGGTCCCGTATCTGTTTCCGTCGTCTCCTCAGAATCGCCAGTTCAACGCACCGATTCCGCCGACGCAACGCGACGTCGGGTACAACGGACAAGCCATCGTCAAATTGCAATATCAAAAGAATTTCGGCGCCGATTCATATCTCAGACTGTACGGATACACGTACTACTCCGACTATATCGGAACGGGGCCGATCTCGTCTTGGCAACCTTATACGGGTTTCGATTCAGGCGATTACGAATTAAGTTCCCACACGCGGGGCGTAAGCGCGACTTTCGCCAAGCAATTCGGATCCAAAAATCTCGTTCAAGCGCAGGCGTCGTACACCACCTCGAACGCCATCCGCGTATTCAACTCGCAGATGTTCGGGAGCGCCGACAGTTTCGCGGTCCTCGTC
Organism: Vulcanimicrobiaceae bacterium; assembly: GCA_036559125.1. GTDB lineage: Bacteria > Vulcanimicrobiota > Vulcanimicrobiia > Vulcanimicrobiales > Vulcanimicrobiaceae > JALYTZ01. Next base: position 35,928 of record DATBTT010000002.1, on the reverse strand, counting down.
AATCCGAACGATCTCACACACGGCGTGTGTTACGCGGCGCCGTCGGCGGGAACCGTAGCCACGCCCACGACGTGTAACGACGGAGGCGTCTTGACCACGAACGGCGGCGCGACGTTTGCATCGCTCGCGGGGATCGGCTATGCCAACCTCGGCCCGCAATATTCGGGATCCGTCAACCTGCCGCCCGACCCGACGCAATACACGTGCGGCACTTCGACGTGCGCGTTTTACGTTGCGGAGAATGGTGCGTATGGTGAATTCAACGACGTCAAACCGGTCTTCACCGGGTATTCGTTGACCGACGAATTCCGGCCGAACGACCGCCTGTCGGTCAATCTCGGTTTGCGATTAGACCGGTACGATTTCAAAGGGGCCAACACGTCGGGTCCGGCGCGCCCCTTCTGGTTCGATGCCTTCAACAACGACACGTGCTTCGACACGCAAAATCTGACATTGTACGATAAGACGTCGTTGGCCGACGGCAGCAGCATACCGATTCAGTCGTCATGCACGACGGCCGGTTCGCAGTACCAGGCTGCGAACATGCAAAACGTCCCGAGCCAATCGTTCGTCTACAACATCCTCCAGCCGCGAATCGGCGTCACGTATACTCTCAGTCCGGATACCGTGTTGCGGGCGAGTTTCGGTAAATACAACGAGCAACCGTCCTCGGCATACGAGCAATACGACGCGCTGCAATCGAACCTCCCGAACACGCTCGTAGCGTTCTATTCACTCGGCTTTACGACGCCGGGCCATCAAGTACGGCCTCCGATTTCATATAACAGCGACTTTTCGCTCGAGCATCACTTCAAAGGTACGAGTTTTTCGGTGAAGCTGACTCCCTTTTACCGACAGACGAAGGACCAAGTCGAGAATTTTTATACGAACATCAAAGCCGGTTTCGTCTCCGGGTCGAACGCCGGCCAGCAGACCTCGCGGGGATTCGAACTCGCGCTGAGCGGCGGCGACTTCGAACGCAACGGACTGGCCGGCCAACTCTCCTTCGCCTACACCAATACGTTCGTGAAGTACAACACGCTTCCGAACGGCACGACGATCCTCTCGCCGATCAATGCGGACATCGCCAATTACAACGGGTACACCAAGTTTTGCGCCTCGAATTCAAGCGACGCCCGCTGCGGCGCGTCGAGCGCCAATGCGGCTCCTTGCTACCAACCCGCGAATATCGGCGGCGATCCGGCAGCGCCTAACCCAAACTCGGGCGCTGCCGACCCGACTTGCAGTACACCCGGCGACATCGCGAATCCGTATTGGAACGCGCCCGTTCAGGCGCTGCTCGATCCGAACGCGAACTATCTGCCGTACTCCACCAATCCGGGTGGAATCGGCACCGGCGTCAACGCGTACAATTATCCCTACGTCGCCACGCTGATCCTGAATTACAAACACGACCGGTTTTCGATAACGCCGTCCTTCCAGTTCGTCGGCGGCAACCGGTACGGGGCGCCCGAAGTCATGCCCGGCGTCGACCCCGCGTCCGGCTGTAACCCGTTATCGGGTAGCGTTGCGGGAGACCCGCGTTATCCATACGGAGCGGGCGGCGGATCGCCGTACGATGCGACGACGTGCGCCGCGCAGATCGGCGCGATTCCCGATTCGTTTACCGGCCATTTCGACGGGATCGGAGAGTTTCGCGAACCGTCCCAACTGCTCGGACACGTACGCATCTCGTACGAAGCTTCGAAGAACGTCACGTTCTCGTTGACGTTGGCGAACGTCGTCAATACCTGCTTCGGAGGGCAGCAAACGCGCTTTACGTACTATTCGAGCAAAGACGTTTGTAGCTACGGCAATCTGGCGAACTTCGTCGCACCCGTGGGCAACGCGTACAATCCCGGCGACAACGTTCAGCCGTTCTTGCGCTACCCGTACGAACCGACGTTCGGAACCTACAACGATCTCACGAGTTCCCTCAACCAACCCTTCTCGGCATACCTCACGATGAAAATCAAACTCTAGTCACCCTAAGCCTGTCGAAGGGCCGTCCTTCGACAAGCTCAGGATGACGGGGGCGGGCGAGTCAGGATGACGTTAGAGAGAGCGGATCTCGCCGACGGGTCGGGCGGCCCAATTGTAGACGGTCGGCCGGGCGAATGCCCTCAGGCTCGCGCACTGCCGTTCCGAAAGCATGCCCATGCGGCGCAGTGCGGAAATTGCGGCGGGCGCATGGGCGCGCTCGGCACCGTCGACGATTTTGAGCACGAGGCCAACGCCGCGATCGAGCAACGCCGTCGCGTGGATGCCCTCCGCGCCCCCTTTGCACGCGATCGCCCCTTCGCCCGCGCGCATGAGTGCGGCATCGAACTCGCCGGTGCCGCAAACGTACTCGGGGTAGGCGATCATCGCAGCGCGCACGACCCCCAATGCAGCCGCGGATTCGCCGTCCATACCGCGCAACGTCGCCAGGCGCATGTACGACATTGCCGCGCGCTCCAACGGCAGCGCGTATACCGGTACGCCGCAACCATCGATGCCTATGTGCAGCGCCTCCAGCGAAACGCTCGACATGGCCGCGCAGAGCGAAAGGATGCGTTTCTGCGCGGGATTGTCCGGTTCCAGGTAGGTCGCGCAGTCCGCGCCGATTGCCTTGCATAGCGCCAAGATACCTGCGTGCTTGCCGGAGCAATTGTTGTGCACTGCCGACGGTTTGCCGCCGCTGCGCCGGAGGTCGCGTGCCGCATCGGCATTGTATGGTTCGTGCGCGCCGCATTGCAGCGCGCTCTCGTCCATGCCGATCTTGCGCAAGATCGAGCGGACGGCTGCCACATGGTACGGTTCACCTGAATGCGACCCGGCCATCACCGCGATTTCCGGCGCATCCAAACCGAAACGTTCGTGAACGTTTTCCACGATCGACGCTGCGGCGATGAACGGCTTAGCAGCCGATCGAAGATACGTGGACGCACCGACGTCGCCCAGCGCGAAGACGACCTTTCCTTCAGCGTCGACCGCGCAAGCTGCCACCGCGTGAACCGACTCGGAGAGTCCGCCGCGAGTGACTTCGACGAATGGCTCGCCGCGCAAGTCGGTCTCTCTCATCCTGAGTACGGATCGCGGCTGTAGATACTCGATCTGGACCCGTCAACGGTCACGTCATACCGTCGGCCGTCGCCGTGCTTGGTATACAGGTTGAACCGCTGCCCCGAACGCGACAAGTGGACGACGTGAACCGTATAGAGCAGCGGCTTCCCGGGAGCGATTCGCGCGGCGCGTCCGCCGGTGATGATATACGCTCCGCGCGTGCGATAGCCGCCCGCGTATGGATTCTCGAGCAACGTAGCCACGCCGTGCCGGTCGACAACGAGCGCGCTGCGCTCGTCCACCGCCACGCCGTAGACACGGTTCCCGCGTATCAACCCGTCGCGAAGCGCGCGCGCCATGAACGCCGCCAGACGGCCAAACCGGTCGCGCTTGGCAAAGTGCGTATCCGTGATGACGGCAGTTAACGGCGGATATCGAAAGAGCCCGGTCGTGAAGCTGATCGCGGGTTCGTATGGGTTTTTCGTCGCGTCGGGCGAACGGACTTCCGCGTCGGCGGCCAGTACGCGGTCGGCGGCCACCGAATCGTATACGACGGCGCCTTGAATCGCTAAACCCGCGCTGGTTCCACCGACGACGCCGCCGCGCGCGTAGGCGCGCCGCACCGCAGAGATCAGCGCGCTACCCTTCCAGGCGGCGTAATGCGCTTGATCGCCGCCGGAGAAAAAGACTGCGTCCGCGGCGTCGGCGTATTTCGCAAGCGCGTCGACTTGCGCTCGCGGCGTACAGGCTGGGACGAGGAGCGTGCGAGCCGACGCAAACCGCGCGGTTTGCAACGCGTACGGGTCGTAGTCGTCGGTTCCGGTCGCGCGCAAGATGAGTACGTTCCCTCCTCGCGTCGCCTTTCCGACCAGCGTGTCGTGCATCCACCTCCACGCCGCGTCGATATCGGTGCCGCCTCCATCGAGCAACAGCCCGGGCCCTCGCCCGTGACTCGCAGGCGCGTGGGTGCCGGCCAGGGGAAAGACCGTCGGTGCGCATCGCGCGCTCGCACTCGCCATTTGCGCCAATGCCAGCGCGAACGTTATCGGAACGAGCGCGCGAATCGAGCGATTCATCTTTTTCGGTCCCCTTTACCGTGGTGAGAGCCGCCAAGCTCCAACGTTCCAGAACGCTCCTGAAAGTGACGTGCTCTGTCCGTGGAGCCTCTGCGTGAACGTGTTTACCTGGCGGGTTTGGTAGAGTAAAGCGATCGGCAGTTTGCGATAGAGCAGCGCTTCCAATTTCGAGTACAGCGCCTTACGTTTCGCTCGATCGTAGGTACGTACACCCGCGCGTAGCAGTACGTCGGCTTGCGGGTCGCAGAAACGCGATTTGTTGTATCCGTTCGGCGGGACGTTACTGCATGCGAATTGGTCGGTCGTGTCGGGATCGTCGCCGTTCTCGAAAGGGTAGAGCGCCATTTGAAATTTTCCGCCGTAGACCGGACCGCCAAGGGTAGAGGGAGCGACGAATTGCGTGATATTGAATTGCTTTAGCAAGACGCGCACGCCGACGGCACGTTCGTATTGCGCCACGTTGTCGCCGATGGTCACATCTCCCGGAGTTTGCGCTTGAAGGATGAACGACGCGGTCAACGAGCGGCCATCCTTATGACGCACGCCGTCGTTCCCGAGCTTCCACCCCGATTCGTCCAGCAAGCGCCGGGCGCCGCCCGGATCGTATGGAATATCGGGATAGCTGCGCGGATCGTACGCCCACAAAAAGAGACCGCGACCGGCGCCGCCACTGCGCAGCGCGCCGCGATATGTCTTGGCAACCACCGTTTTGATATCGATGGCCTCGGCGAGTGCCATGCGAACGCGCGGATCCGCGGTCACCGGGTCGCGCGTGTTGAAGATTATCGCGCCCACGGCGTTTTGCGGCGTACTCGTCACGCGATATCCCGTGAGCCCTTGCAAAATCGGATAGTCCGCATAACTTTGCTCGTTGAAATAGCCGTCGGCTTCGTGCGTTTGCAACAGGTTTATCGCGGTTTGCGGATCCGCGACGAACCGGATTACGAGACTCGAAATAGCGGGTCTGCCGCGCCAATACTGCGGGTTGGCTTGCAAGACGACCCGGTCGCCGTGATACCAACGGCTAACCACGTATGGTCCGGAACCGACCGGTAGCGCATTGAAGGCGACGTGGTTGATATCCGGATACCGTTCCAGGAGATGCCGGGGTAAAATCGGGAATCCTTGCGGCGCAAGAACGACGGATATGAGCGGCGCAAACGGATGCTTGAGGCGCAGGACCAGGGTGGTGGCGTTCGGAGCTCGCGCGCTTTCGACTGCGTCGTACCCGAACCGGCTCTGGACGTTGTTGCGCGGATTGTTTATGGCGTCGATCGACCACACGCAGTCTTGCGCGGTCAGCGGCCGGCCATCGGCAAACCGAATCCCTCCATGCAAATGGTAGGTAATGGTCAGGCCGTCCGCGCTGATGCCGCCGTTGCGAAGCGACGGAATCTCGGTAGCGACGTCGGTTACCAGCCGCCCGCGATCGTCGTATTTCACGAGGTACGAGAATAAAAGAAGTCCCCACTCCGTCGCCGACGTTCCATTTTCGAGAGCGGGGTTGAGGGACATCGGTTCCCATTGCTGCGCGATCACGAGTACGTCGCGAGAGCCGCCGACGGTCCCGCGGGTGCAGCCGGTCATCGTCATCGCCATCGCCACGAGCAATGCGATCGATGCCAACGATCGCGCGCGAGTGGCGTTCACGACGCCGCCATCTGCGCGAGGATTGCGCGGGCGGCCCGCTTGCCCGGGAATCCGCTCACGCAACCGCCGGGGTGGGCGCCGGATCCGCAGAGATACAAATTGGCGACCGGCGCCTTCGTGGAAAAACGATTCTCGTAGATTTGATCCGGCAGCAACTCGCCGTGAAAGATGTGCCCGCCCACGATTCCGAATCGCGCTTCGAGATCGACGGAGCTCAAGAGTTGCCGCTCTTCGATCGCGTTTGGAATATTCGGAGCGTATCGAGCGAGCATGCCGATGATTTGATCCGCAGCCGCCGCACGTTGAGAGTCGCCCCAGCCGTCCGGCCGATCGTACGGATAATATTGGGCAAAAACCGAGAGAATGTGTTTGCCGGGTGGCGCCAGCGACGGATCCGTCGGCGTCTGCATGAAGCACTCGAGCATCGGTTCTGCAGAAACGCCGCCCCCGGCCGCATCCTCGTACGCGCGCTGCAAGTAGTCCAGCGACGGCGCCACATGAATCGTAGCGCGATGGTGCGATTGAGGCTCCGTGCCGGGACGTGCGGTGAAGTTCGGCAATTCACCGAGCGCGAGGTTGAGTTTTAGCGACGGACCGACGCTCTTCCAGCCGCGCAGTTTTTGCAATGTTCCTGCGTCCAACAATGCTTCGCCGACTAAATCGACGTACGTGGTGCGAGGGTGCGCGTTCGAGGCCACGACGCGCGCGCGAATTTCGGAACCGTCGGCAAGCGCGATGCCGTCGGCAATGCCGTCACGCACGGTGATGCGACTCACAGGCGTTCCTGCGAAGATCGAAGCACCGTACGACCGCGCGACCGAGGCGAGGGCCTGCGAGATCGCGCCCATCCCGCCGCGAACGTATCCCCAGGCTCCCTGCGCGCCTAACGCGCGCCCGGCATAATGGTGAGCGAGGACGTACCCGGTGCCGAGGTTGCGCGGCCCGAGGAACGTGCCGATGATTCCGTCGGTTGCAACCGCCGCCGCAAGCACCGGCGTGCGAACGTACCGCTCGACGAGACTCGCCACCGATCCGCACAGCACGTCGCGCGTTGCCTGCGGAAAGCGCCCGAAGGACGGCTCGTCGTCCGAAAACGTTTCGAAGAGTGCGCTTCCGAGTTCCCGGGTGACGCGGTCCAGCTCGCGAAATCCGGCGACGTCGCTTGGATCGAACGCGGAGATTTCGCGCGCGTTGGCGTCGTCGTCCGCGCCGAGCAGTAGCGAACGCCCGTCCGCGAGGACGTTGAACGTAGCCGGGTCTTTTCTATACGCGTCGTATCCGTAGGCGTGTAAGTCCAACTCGTGAATGAGCCAAGGGTCGAGCAAGGTGCACACGTACGAGGCCGTCGAGAGCGTGTAGCCGCTCCAAACGCGTTCGCTGACCGCCGTTCCACCGAGACATTCGCTGCGTTCGAAAATCGCGACCGACAAACCCGACTTTGCGAGTATGGCGCCGCACGCCAATCCATTATGCCCGCCGCCGACCACGACGACGTCGTACGCCCTCTCCACCCACTGAATATAGCAAGGGGCCCGTAGCGCCGCCATCCTGGATTCCCGCCATGCGCGACCCCTACGGCGTTAAACCGCTTCGGGTTCCACCGCATCGTTGCCGCTGGTAAAAGCGTCCGCCGATTCGTACGCATCCGCTCGACGATGAGAGCCCGTGTAACGGACCGCTAATCCGACGATGAGCCGTCCGAGGATCGCGGCAACGATTCCCAAAGCGAGGCCGGCAGCGATGTCTGCCGGCCAATGCAACTCGGCGAGAACGCGCGCCGCACCAATCGCGCCCGCACATAGGATCACCGCAGCGACTGCGAACAAATTGCGTTTCCACAAGTAGCCGATCGCCAATCCGCACGCAGCGAGATGATCGGATGGAAATCCGTTGTCGGCAACGTGCGGCACGAGCGGTACCATACCGAACTCGACGAACGGTCGGGCGTGAAAGTACGATGCGCCCGCGATCTTCACCAAGAGGATCGTTAGTGCGCCGGAGACGACGGCTTCCAGAACGTCAACTCGCCATTTCTTACGGCTCGCGATGCTCCACAGCATTATCAGGGCCGGAACGATGAGCAGCCACTGCGCGATCAGCCTCACGGCACTCTCAAAACTCGACATGCTCTAAAGAGTACCCCGGACGGGTACGAACATCCGGTACGGGTACGGGAGAGAAACAATGGAACGATCGATCACCTCGCGAGAAGCCTACGGCGGAGTGAGCGCCCGCAACCGCGGCCGCGTGCTCTATGGAGCGCAGCGAATGGTCGCTCGCCCAGCGTCCACCGGCGGTGCCTATCCGAACTTCGTCAATAACGGCGGCCCGGTCGTCACGAGCCCTCGACTTTTCACGAGCTTCTGGGGAGCATCATGGCAAGCCGGCGCCGCGCAAAAGGCGGCAGCCACCCGGCTGAACCAATTCTGCGCAGATCTGCTCGATAGCGGCTTCATGAACGTGTTGGCGCAATATGGCGCCGGCACGGGAAAGGACCCTTCCGGTGTCACCGGTACGTCGACGATTGCGAGCCTTTCGGGCCAGCTGACCAACACCGCAATCGAGTCGGCGATTCAAAGCGCGATCGGCGCCGGAACGATCCCCGAACCCCCGCCGGCGAACGCGTCCGACATGCTGATGATTTTCTTGGATGAATCGATCGAAGTCAAAGACAGCGGCCTCGGCATCGTGATGTGCGAACCGACCGGCGACACTGCGTTCGGCTTTCACGACTTCTTTACGACCGCGAAGGGCAACCCATTTTACTATGCAGTCGTCCCCGCATTGACGGACGCCTGTCTTCAATCGTCATGTCCTACGGGCGACTCCGGTTGTTCGCTTCACCTTAGCGCGACGCAAGAACAACGGCGCACGCAAGTGAGCAGTCATGAGTTCGCGGAAATGGTCACCGATCCGCAGCTCAATGCCTGGTACGATCCGCAAAACGGCGAAAACGGCGACATCTGCAACGGGAAAAGCGATACCATAACTGCCGGCTCGAATTCGTGGACCGTGCAGCGCATCTATTCCAAGTACGACGACGTCACCACCAACGGTGCGACGTATTGCCTGGCGCAAGCCGCATCGCCCGAACCGTTACAATGAAGTACGTGCCGTTCGACAGGCTCGTCCGTTCGACAGGCTCGTCCTTCGACAGGCTCAGGATGACGGGGGGTCCCCTGCCCCAGTAGCGCGCCGCCTGTCACCCTGAGCCTGTCGAAGGGTGGAGTCCCGGCTTGCGCTGCCTGACGTTTGCCTGCTAGGTTATTTCGCGACGTTCACGAGTTTTTTCGAATCCGCTCGCGCTTCCACGGCGTTGACGGGCACTCGCCGCGAGCGAAATCTCGCGCAGCTTCGCACGCTGGAGATTTGATGAACAGACTTCTCACACTTTTGGCCTCGGTGACCGCCATGGTGTTGCTGGCGATCGTAGTAACGACGTATGCCGGGCGTCCCGTCATCGGTTCGGACCATCAAGAGACTCCCAACGTCGTGTCCCGGCCGGGCGCCGACATAACCGACGTTTTCGTTTTCCCCGCAGCCAATCCGCGCAACGTCGTGTTGGCGATGGATATCCACGCGCTCATCCCGCGCAACATGGCCGGCGGCTATTACTTCGATCCGGACGTCATGTATCAATTCAAGATCAACACGACGGGCGGATCGAAAGAGAACAAGGTCGTTCAATTCCGGGCCGTCGGTGGACCGGGTCACCAGCATCTCGTAATGTACGGACCCGCCGCGCCCGCGATGGCCGGTACGCAATCGCAGTGGGTCGGCCGGCCGCAGTCGTTCGCGTTCGATAAAGACGTCAAGTTTCACAACGGCGTTGAGGTTTTCGGCGGACCGCGCAAGGATCCGTTCTTCCTCGATCTCGCGCAACTCTTGAAACTCATCCCGGATCGTAACGACTTTTATCACGACCCCGGCACCGGCGTCCCTCCCCCGAGCGCTACGTGCTTCCGCAATCCTGGAAGAGATTTCTTCATCGACTACAACGTACTTTCGCTCGTCGCCGAGTTACCGCGAACGATGCTTGCGGGGCCGGGCGGAAGACTCGGCGTCATCCATGTGTACGCGACGACGTCTCTGCCGGGTAGTGGCGGCCGCTACACGCAGATCGAGCGCACGGCTCGACCGGCCGTTAAAGAAACCTTCGAAGCGTTCAAAAACCACGACGCGACAAATCGCAACCCGCCTTGGAACGACACGTTGCTTGCCGATTCGATCGTTTCGTTTACGACCGCAAAGCCACCCAACGGCGCCGGCCGCTCCATGGCGACAGCCAAGGTTCTCCAACACGTTCTGATACCTGACGAGTTGGCTGCGGATCTTTCAAAGCACGCGCCTGCGGGGTATCTCGGCGTCGAAACCAAAGCCGGCAATTTTGGCGGACGCGGACCTTCGACGGTTGTGATCGACCCGTCGCTACAGGCTGTCTTCGGAAACGCGGTTGCCAAACTCGGGCTTGCGCCCGACGACGGGCACGAAACCGCATGCTTGACCAGCAATCACGTACCCCCCGACGACCGCGGCGTTACGAGCGCCTTCCCGTATTTCGGAGCGCCGATCTAGCCGTTGGCGGTGGGCCTGACGGGAGGGTTAGCTCACGGTGAGAGCGGCAATTGCGGCCTGGCCTAGGCTTATGCCGCCGTCGTTGGCTGGGACGACGGTATTGGTCCACAGCCGGTCGCCGATGCGCGCGGCGAGCAGTTCGAGCAATAGTGTGTTTTGAAACACGCCGCCCGACACGACCACGTGGCGTGGCTCCAACGTGTCGCACGCCTGGCAAATCGCATCGGCGATCGCCGCGTGAAAGGCTGCCGCGATCTCGTCCACGCTGCGACCGCGTATGCGATCGCGCACTATTGCCGCAAGCAGCGGGCGAAAATCCAGCTCGGCGTCGCGAACTGGAAATGAGTACGCCGCGACCGGACCGCTGCTTCGCGCGAGATGCTCGACCCACATCGCCGCTTGCCCCTCGAACGTCGACTCGCGCGTAAAGCCTAGCAGCGCCGCGACCGTGTCGAACAAACGCCCAATTGACGAGGTCGGAAACGTGCGAACGCGTTTGCGGGCGAGTTCCGACGCGCCACGATACCGCGCCGCCGGAAACGCGAACGGCGCTGCGGTCAAATCGGGCAGCTCGTCGATCTGTTCGAGAAAACCGGCGGCGGCCTGCACGGGAAAGCGCGCGGCGGCATCGCCGCCGGGAAGCGCCGCGATTCGCAAATGCGCCGCCCGCCGGAAACCCGCCCGCACGCTTCCGGTGAATATCTCGCCGCCCCAGATGCTCCCGTCGTCCCCGTAGCCCGTACCGTCGAATGCGACGCCAATGACGGGCTCGTCCCATTGCGCGCGTTCGGCAAGCACGCTCGCGACGTGTGCGCGATGATGCTGCACGGCAACGTGTTTTCCGGGCAACGTTAATGCGTGCAACGTCGACGCATACTCCGGATGCGCGTCGTGCACGATCAGCACGTCCTCCATCCGCACTTCGTACATCGCACACATGTCGGCGATCGTCGCGCGAAACGCCTCGAACGCGGAGAAATGCTCGAGATCGCCGATATGCTGGCTGGAGAAAGCCTCTCCGGAAACGACGAGCGTAACGGCATTTTTTAGATCGGCGCCAACTGCTAGAATCGGGTGTTTGGTTGGAAGCGTCGCCACCGCTTCCGGAGCGAAGCCGCGCGAATGCCGCAGAACCGACATGCCTGCGGGCGCGACGCGCGCGACGGAGTCATCGACCCTGCGCGCGATCTCGCGCTCGCCGATCACGAATGCGTCCGCGATACCGTCCAACCGATCCAGCGCATCCGTGTCGGTGTAGGCGATAGGTTCGCTCGAGCGGTTGGCGCTCGTCATCACGAGCAGTTCCGGCGCCCCGAAGGCATAGAGCAGATGCTGAAGCGGCGTGTACGCAAGCATGATTCCGAGCTCCCGGTTGTCCGGCGCTATGCCCGCAAGTTCGAAGCGCGCCTCCGCCAAGACGATCGGGCGCCGAATCGACCCTAGCAACGCGATGGCATCCGCGTCCAGCACAACGCACTCGCGCGCCGCCTCCAAATCGCGCGCCATCACGGCGAAGGGACGCTCCTTGCGATACTTGCGTTCGCGCAGCGCGGCCACGGCGCGGGCGTTACGCGCGTCGCACGCTAGATGATATCCCCCCAATCCCTTGACCGCCACAATCGAACCATCGCGCAACAGCCGTGCCGCCTGCTGCATCGCTTCTGTGGCGCGATAGCGAACGGACCCGGCAACCTGAAGCCGGACGTTGGGTCCGCAAACGGCGCACGCGAGCGGTTGCGCGTGGAACCGGCGGTTGCCGGGATCGTGATATTCGGCGCTGCAATCCTCGCACATCGGCCAGTCGCGCATCGTCGTGTTCGGGCGGTCGTATGGCAACCCGAGAATGATGCTGTACCGCGGTCCACAATCGGTGCAGTTGATGTACGGATATTGAAAGCGCCGGTCGTGCGGATCGAAGAGTTCGCGCAGGCACGCATCGCAAACCGGAAGGTCCGGCGAGATTCGCACCGTCGGGCCGGCCTGTTTCTCGCTCGCGCGAATCTCGAATTCGGCGAAGTCTTCGACCTGCGACGCGGTCGACTCGATGGACGCGATGCGCGCTGCCGGCGGCGGTCGTTCGCCGATCGCGCGCGCGAATGCCTCCAGCGCACCGGCATCGCCCTCGGCATGGATTTCGACGCCGCGCTCGCCGTTATACACCCAGCCGCGGATATGAAACTCGCGTGCCAATCGAAAGACGAACGGGCGAAAGCCGACGCCCTGCACGACGCCTCCGATATGCAGGCGGCGCGCGATTACGACCGATTCACGTAACATCCCCGACCCTGATATCCGATCTGCGCCACGCTGCCGTCTCGAACGAGCACGGGCAGCATCGCGGCGCCACTGACGAGATCGAGCATGCGCGCGCACGCCTGCGCATCTTCGTCGACATCGAACTCGACGAACGGCTCGCCGTTCCACTCCAAATCGGCGCGCAGTTGCGCGGTGTACGGACAGGTTCGCGAACCGTAGAGCTCAAGCGGCATGCGCGCGTAACCGGTCCAAAAGTTCGCGCATGATGTGATAGATTGTCGCTTGCACTTCTTGTATGCGCGGGATGTAGTCGCAATCCGCGACAATTGCATGGTCCACCAGGGATCGCCGTGCGATCTCGCCGCCGTCGTACCCAAGCAGCGCGATCGTGAGCAGCCCGCGTTTGCGCGCCTCCTCCAAAGCCAGGATAACGTTCTTCGAACCACCGCTGGTGGATAAGGCGATCGCAACGTCGGCGGATGCGGCTTGCGCGATCAACTGACGCAAAAAAATTACTTCAGTACCGACGTCGTTGGCAATCGCGGTGATGCACGCGGGTTCGAGAGCCAGGGAGATCGCCGGGATCGGAACCATCCCGTCGTCGGGAAGCACGCAATCCAGGGCCCAATCGGTGGCGTCGGTCGCCGAACCGCCGTTGCCGAAAATGAGCAACTTTCCGCCCGCGTCGAGACGTTCGCGAATCGCAATTGCGGCGCGCACGATCCGGTCGACGCCCTCGCCCGCCACGATCCCTTCACGCAAGCGCTGCGCGTCGCGCGTCTTTTCTAGAATCGACCTCGAAACGTCCTCGACCACTTCATCCAGCGGTTGCTGCTCTTTCCCCAAAAACGGATAGAGGAACGTCGATGCGCCAACGTCGTGTCCCGATTCGCGATGCTCTAGGAAGACATGCACGCTTTCGTAGAGCGCGTGACAGAGCAGTTCGATCAATTCTTGATGGACGTGGGCGTCGGCACTGGGGGCGGCAACGGCATAGTCGCCGTCGTTGCCGGGCATCGCGAAGGTCATCACGCCGCGCGCGGCTGCGTCGCGCAGCGCTTCGGCAATCTCGGGATCGCCGCGGGGCGGCCCGAATCCCATGGCCATGTCGTGCGGCCCAGCTATCGCTGCAATCCAGTCGCGAAACGCCATGCTGACGTCCAGCGCCGGCAACGCGCGCTTGCCGACGAGGACGGGATGCTGGAATTCGACGGAAACGTGCTGCGCGTCAGTCGCGTACGGCCCCTTACCGAACGCGAGCAGTCTGCCGCCCTGGCGGAACCGTTCGGCCATCTTGCGAGTCGCGACCGCGAGGGGACGCGCCTGCCCCGGGAAAAATGCCTGCGACGCACGCGTGCGCGCGTCGATTCGATCCAGCACGAACGGTCGCAGATCGAGCGAGGATGACCTCAGCATATTCGCGGCAACGGGTCGCCGACCAGCATGTCGACGGCCCGCGAGCCTCCGTACCCGTTCATCGCCAACACGGTCTTTGCGGGCCCGCTACGGACTTCGCCGATGCATGCCGCCAGCTCGCCGCCGGGCACGGCTTGCATCGCTTCCAGCGCCGCATCCGCGAGATCGGGCGCGACTATTGCGAGCATCTGCCCTTCGTTTGCGATGTGCAGCGGGTCCAAACCGAGAATCTCGCATGCGCCGCGCACTTCGTCGCGTAGCGGAATTGCTTCCTCAAAGATCGCGATGCCCAAAGCGCACTCACGGGCCAATTCGTTGAGAGCGGTCGCGACGCCACCGCGCGTCGGGTCGCGCATCCAGCGCAGTCCGGTCGCCGCTCGATCCAGCAGCGCATCCACAAACGGAAGCACGGAGCGCGTATCCGAGGCAAGCGTTTCGGCTTCGAGGTCGAGTTCGCCACGCGCCAGCAAGATGGTGATGCCGTGATCGCCGATCGGTCCCGAGAGCAATACCCGATCGCCTTCGCGCACCGAGCCTGCATCCAAACGTGCCCGCGGATCGACCGTACCGATTCCGAACGTCGAGATGTACATCCCGTCGGCCAATCCATGCTCGACCACCTTCGTATCGCCACCAAAAATGGCGACACCGGCGTTGCGCGCCGCACGCGCTACGGCTTCGACTTCGAGTCGAAGGTCGTCGCTTCGCAAACCGGCTTCCAAAATAAACGTCGCCATCAAGCCGACGGGATGAGCCCCCGCGACGGCGAGATCGTTGACCGTTCCGTTGACGGCGAGTTCGCCGATGGAACCGCCGGCAAATCGGAGCGGCTTCACGACGTACGCGTCCGCCGTGGTCGCAACCCGCGTACCGGCCAGATCGAAGATGGCCGAATCGGAAAGCGGCGCCAGGATCGGATTGTGCAATAGCGGCGCAATAAGTCCCTCGATCAGGCGGCGTGTGAGCTTTCCGCCGGCGCCGTGCGCCATCTCGATCTGCGGATCGCGGAAGCGAACCTCGCTCGCGGGCCGCTCGAGGATGTCCACTAGCTCGTCACGGGTTGCGCGTTTTGAGCGCCGTCTTCATAACGAACGTACCGGTAGTACGCGGCGCACGCCCCTTCGCTCGAAACCATCAGTGCGCCGACCGGATGTTCCGGGTTGCACTCGTTTCCGAAAAGCTTGCATTGCGGGGGCCGCAGCACGCCTTTGAGGACCTCGCCGCATTGCGCAGCGCGCGGATCGGTCACGCGCACTCCCGGGATCTCAAACTGTACTTCGGCGTCCCACGCGGCATACGTCGGCAATAGCTTCAGCGCGGATTGTGAGATGAAGCCCAGTCCGCGCCATTCGAAGTAGGGGCGCAATTCAAAGACTTCGCTCATCGCGCGAAGCGCGGGCATGTTTCCCTCCCACGGCACGATTCGCCGGTATTGATTCTCGACTTTCGCTTGTTTTGCGTTCAATTGCCGGATGACCATCAAGATCGACTCGAGCAAGTCGAGCGGCTCGAACCCCGAGACGACGACGGGCTTGCCGTAATCGCGCGCGATGAATTCGTACGGACGGCACCCGCTGACCGTCGAGACGTGGCCTGGCCCGATAAAGCCGTCCAATCGCATATCGGGAGATTCGAGAATTGCGCGGATCGCCGGCACGATGGTCACGTGGTTGCAGAAAATCGAAAAGTTCCGCACGCCCAAAGCCTTCGCGCGCAGCAAGGTCAGTGCAGTCGACGGTGCCGTCGTCTCGAAGCCGATCGCAAAGAAACAAACGTGTTTATTCGGTTCGTTCTGCGCGAGCCGCAGCGCGTCGAGCGGCGAATACACCATGCGAATATCCGCGCCGCGAGCTTTGTACTCGAGCGGCGTGCCGCGCGTGCCCGGAACGCGCATCATATCGCCAAAGGCCGTCAGAATGACTCCGGGATGTTCGGCGATCGACAGACCGTCGTCTACGCGCCCCGTCGGCAACACGCAGACCGGGCATCCGGGCCCGTGCACGAGCCGAAGGTTTTCCGGCAAAATATCTTGCAGGCCGTGGCGGTAAATCGCGTGCGTGTGGCCGCCGCAGACTTCCATGATGCGGTACTCGTGCTGCGGATCGACGGTGCGCGCGATTTCGCCGGCAACGTTTTTGATCAGTTGCGGATCGCGGAACTCATCTACGTATTTCATTCGAACGAATACCCGCGGACCTCTTCCATCGCAAGACGGTCCTCGCCCAGGGCTTTGAGCATGCGCAACTGGTCCTCCGCCTGCTCTTGCTCGATCTTGCTCATCGCAAACCCGACGTGAATCAATATCCAATCACCCACGTCGAGCGGCTGATCGGCGAGCAGCCCCACGTTGATCTTGCGTTTGACTCCGGCAACGTCGACCTTTGCGAGCAACGGTTGTTCCTCGTCGAAAGAGACGATTTGCCCCGGAATTGCAAGACACATGGCTACATCGATTTGATGCGTGCGTAGCGCGCCGCATCTTCCGGAATCGACGTAAAGAAGCTCTTCACGTCGCCGGAGTTATTGGAAAAGTTGTTCCCGATCTCCCCGAGCATCGTGGAAACCTCTTTCCCTTCCAAAGGTCCCTCGCCGGACATCGCGCGCGCATCATTGTAGCGTTGAAGTTCCTTGCGCGCCCGCAGCGCCTGCCCGAGTAGCACCGAGCCGGCGGCAAGCCCGAGGGCTCCGAGAATAACTCGCTTCTTCATGTGATTGTCTCCTGTGTGATCGGCAGGGTGGTTTCGCGCGCGAGCAAATCTTTGATGAGTGCGACGGCGGGTTCGATCGCGTTGCGTACCGGTTCGCTCAACTCCATGCGTTCGTTCGCGCTTGCGGGTTCGCAACCCACGATCGTGACGTGCGGACGCGGTCCTTCGAGTTGCTTCATGAACGCAAACACGTTGTGCAGCTCCATGCTGTGAGAGTCCGGCGTCGCGGAGATCGCCTCCAAGTCCGGTTCGATGATATAGAGTGTACCCGCTTCTGCGCCTCGCGGCACGGCGTCGATCACGATCGCCCGCTCGTAGCCGGCAACCAATTCGAACGCGAGATGGACGCCCCGGATGCCGTAGTCGGAAACCTTAACGTCAACCGGCAGCGCCTCCAAAGCGAGCCGCCTAGCGACTTCCACACCAAACCCGTCGTCCCCAAAAAACACGTTCCCAACCCCAGCAACTAACGTCTTCATCGCTCCGTCACCCCGAGCTTGTCGAAGGGCGAGCGGTGGGCGCGGCTAACGGCTCGATCTCGTCGGGGTAGAAGAACAGCGAGCGGCCGTACCATTCGTGCAAGTCGCTGGCCGGATCGTCGTCGACGGTGACGGCCACGTACGTTTCGCCCTCAAAATCGACGTAGACGCCTTGCACGCGCGCATCCCGATCGGCAAGAAAGATGTCCCAGCTGTCCGCGCGCCGTTTTGGATGCAGGCGCACGTGCGAACCCTTGGCAACCATCATGCCGCCCACGTCGACCGAACCGGATCCAGGTCCGGATTCCGTGGTAACGATGCCGTGCAGCGCAAACAATTCGTCGGAGGACAACGTCTCGGCGCGATCGACGATCGCTCGCGCGGCGGGATCGGTCGCGCGCGCTTCGTCCTTCTCCGCGTCGCTCATGCCGAGCACGCTCAGCTTAAGCAACTCATCGATTTCGGTCCCGTCGAATTTGTCGCCGTCGCTGGGCTCCGCGATGCGCGGAAAATCGTACAGAATGATCGGAGACGAAAGGACGAGCGACGCATATCGCTCGTCGCTTCCGGCGACGCCGGCAAGCACGGGCCACGTGTGCTCGTTCTTGCATGCCGCCGCTTGAGCGGCGGCGTGCTCGGGCGGATCGAGCAGGGACACAAACGCATCGCCGGTTGCGCTAAAGAGCGTATGCGTCGAAACGAAGGCGGTTCGCAGCGCGGTCGCTCGCTCCGCGGCCGGAACGACGTCGGAATCGTTTTCGATCCGGACGCGCACCTTCTCCACCGATTCCACCTTCTCGCGTTCTACGACGATTCGACCGCGCAACGGCCAACGCTTGCGCACGACGCGCCCGGCGACGACTCCGTCGGGCCCGTTGAGCACGTCAACCTGCACGGCGCCCGGAATGTCGATCGGCGTCTCGCTGCGATCGCCTTCTACAGCACACGCGATCTCTTCTTCGACCGTCTCGTCGAACGCGATATGGCGCGTGCCGTCAACCGTAAGGTCCGCGACGGGCTCGAACGACGAGCCGGCTGCGCGCTCGATCGTGCGCGCCTGCACGTGCAGAAAACGCACCAGAACCTCAAGGTCGACCGGCTCGTTGCGAAGCTCGAGAAGCACCTCGGTCTGCATGTACGCGTTCTCGCCGGTTCCATTGTCCGCATACGCTTGCGGGACGACGACGCCGAACTGCCAGCGAACGCGGTTCTTGGTTGCGGAAGCGGTGTACGGATACAGCAAGTAGCCTTCGTATAACACTGCGTCGGCGATCTTCCGCAACGCGTCGAAGGCGATCACAACTGTTCCTTGGCTCGATCGAGGAGGCTCGCGAT
Source organism: Vulcanimicrobiaceae bacterium (assembly GCA_036559125.1). Taxonomy (GTDB): domain Bacteria; phylum Vulcanimicrobiota; class Vulcanimicrobiia; order Vulcanimicrobiales; family Vulcanimicrobiaceae; genus JALYTZ01. Next base: position 17,388 of record DATBTT010000002.1, on the reverse strand, counting down.
TGCGTCGTCCCAACCCGGGAGCATCGCGCCGGTCTTATACCGGTAGAGTTCGTCGAACGTGTCGCGTCGCACGCGAATCCAGGCAGCGTTCGGAAAGTGCGCGTCGATTGCTTCGCGAAACGCCTGCACGGGTATCCGATAGGTCGCCTCTTTTTCCCACGGCACCATCTCGGCGGAAAAACCGGCCGGAGCGCGCTGAAAGATCGTGCCGCTGAAAAGCAGCGTGACGGGAATCTCCCCGTCTTCGAGCGCCTGAAGATACTTATTTGCCGAGACGTCAAAATCGTAACTGCACGGCAACAGGAGGTCGATCTCCGTTTCGCCGGTGAATGTCGGAAGCACGATGGAGACGTGCGTCCACACCACCGTGCGCAACGTTTCCCCCCAGCGCGCGGGTTCGCCGAACAGTTCGACCAACCGCTCTTCCTCCGGCTTTCCGTAGTGGCGTCGCCGCGGTTCGATCTGAACCTGCACGCGCAATGCGAGGCACGAGACTTCCGAACCGCTGCCTTCGCGAACGCGCAAGCGCAGCGCAATCGTCGGCGATGCGGCGTAGCGTTCCGCGCGCGCGCCGACGATCTCGAACGACAACTCGCTCATCGTCGCGCCTCGGTGACCATGCCCGTGCTGCGCTGCTGCAGACGTCCGAAAAACGCCTCGATCTCGGCGTGCGCGGCTTCGCCGCCGTCGAAGCCCTTCCACGTCTTGCGAATCACTCCCACGAGTTCGTAACACGCATCGATGGGCACCAAATAGGCGCGCCCAGCCCCTCCGCGGTCGCGCTGAACGAGCAATGCCTCCACGTCCGGCAGCATGGTTCTCAAGACGGGGTCATCTTTGAACAGGCGGTCCCAGACATCGAGCGGCAACAGCGATTCCGTTGCGCCCGATGGACCGGGATAGAATGCCGTTAGCTTTTCGACGCCTGCAGTGAAAAAGAAGAACGCGAGGCTGATGGGAATCTGCAGCTCGTCCCATTGCGCGCCCGTCAGCTGCATGCCGAGTTCGACATAGCGCTCGGGCACGGGTTTGTACCGCCCCTGGGCGGCGCCTTTCGGCGTAAACAGCAAGTAGCACGGGCGGCACGCGCATAAGAGGCGGCGCGCGCCGACATCGACCAAATGCGAGTGCGCATCGGATAGGGGCGTAGCGCAAAGTTCGCAGAGTTCCCCGGGAACCGGAGCCTTCCGTTCGCCGAGAAATCTCGCTAGCGGCGGCTGCATCTCTTCAACCTAGGCCAGCGCCGGCATGGCCAGCCGAATTCTGCCGTCTTCTTCGACCATCGGCACGGGTTCCAAGTGCGCCGTCCCGCCGATTTCGCGTCCAGCTTTGACGACGTCGAAGGTGGCGGCGCATCCCGCGCACGTCAAGATCGGCCACTCCAAGGTCGCTTCCGCCAGCCCGCGCATGCAGTGCGGACATTGATTGCGATAGGCGTAGCGCGACTCGTGCGATTGCGCGAGTAATACCGGCGCTCCGCCGATCTCCAGCGCGGCGAACGCACCGGGAGCGAGCTCCGGGAACGAATCGAGCGCAATCCAGTCGCTCAACACGCGCAGCGTACTCGTCGTCACGGGTTCCTCATCGACCGCGCCTTCCGCCAGGACGTCGGTTATTTCCGGCGCTGCCTCCAGAATAGCTCGGCGGATTGCAAGCCGTAACGTTTCGGTCGACGAGGGACATCCGTGGCAACTGCCGCCCAAACGCAAATAGACGACGCCGTCCTCGACGCGCAGAATTTCCACGCTGCCTTCATGCGACTTCAAGTACGGACGCACGCCGTCGAGCGCGCGTCCGATTCGTTCCTCCAAACCCAGTGGATGAAGTCCGTGCAACACCATCAGGCTCGCCACCAGATCGTCGTCGCACAGGCGCTCGAAAATCGCTTGCGCGGCACCATCCCCGGACTCGTCGATCGCTTCGAGAACGCGCGTCAGACCGGTGCCGTACAGATGAACCAGACCGCTCACCAATTCTTCGGCATTACCGCGCGCTTGCGCCGGCGTGAGTACGCGGTCGAAGTTGGCGAGCAGCGATTCGATTCGCTCGCCGAGCGTCCGAAGATCCGGCATCCCTACTCCATGGGGTAGAACGGCGAGTGTATTTGCTCGAGGACCTTGCCTCCGCCCAGGTACATGTGCACGCCGCACGGCAGACACGGATCGAAGCTGCGCACCGAGCGCATGATGTCGATGCCCTTGAAGTTCTCCGGTCCATTTTCTTCGAAGAGCGGCGTATTCTGCACGGCATCCTCGTAGGGTCCCGGCGTGCCGTAAATGTCGCGCGGATTCGCATTCCACGGCGTCGGCGGCCACGGATGGTAGTTCGCGATCTTTCCGTCGCGGATCACCATGTGATGCGAGAGCACTCCGCGCACCGCTTCGGTAAAGCCGCAGCTGATCGCGTCTTTGGGAACCTTAAATTGCTCCCACGTCTTGGTGTGCCCGGCGCGTATCTCGGCTAGCGCCTTGTCGAGGAAGTGAAGCGCGCAACCGGCCGCATATGCTTGGAAGTAGGTGCGCGCGCGATCGCGCTCGATCGTGTTGCTCCACTTCGGCACCTTCCATTCGAAGCTCTTCGCCGGTTTGGTCGCCGTGGCCGGAAGGTTGATGACCACGCTATTTCCCGTCGCTTTGACGTACCCGATGTCGACGAGACCCGAAAGAGCGGTCGACCACAGTCGCGCGATCGCGCCGCCGCCGGTGTCGAGCGCCAGATGGTCTTTGCCGTCGTACCAGCGCGGCGACATCACCCAACTGTACTCGTTGCTGAAATCGCGTTTCTTCGGCGTCGGCAGCGTATGCATGTTCCACGGATGCCGGCGGTCGACCGGATTCCCAAGTGGATCGCGTTGAACGAACGTCTCTTGATTTTCCCAATCGTTGTAATACGAACTGCCCAGCAGAACGCGTATGCCGAGATTGATCTGCACCAGGTCGTTGGTTACAAGCTTCCCGTCGACGATCACGCCGGGGGTGACGAACATGTGCCGCCCCCAATCGGTCATGTCTTTGTAGTCGAAGTTGCAGTAGTCCGGGTCTTGAAAACTGCCCCAGCAGCCCAGCAGAATGCGGCGCTGCCCGACCGCCTCGTACCCCGGCAATGCTTGATAGAAGAAATCGAAAAGGTCGTCGTGCAGCGGAACACAACGTTTCATGTATTCGACGTAGCGCATCAGTCGCGTCATGTAATCGGTGAACAGTTGCACGGTTGCAACGGTGCCCGTTCCGCCCGCATACAGCGTTGAAGGATGAACGTGACGTCCTTCCATCAGGCAGAACATCTCGCGCGTGTACCGGCTGATCACCAGTGCTTCGCGGTAAAAGTCTCCGGAGAACGGATTGAGGGCCGTCATGATGTCGGCGATGGTGCGGTACCCGTGATCGGCCGCGTGCGGAGCCTCGGTCGTCTTGGCTTTCTCCCAGACGCTCGGGTTAGTCTCGCGCACCATCTTCTCGCAGAAATCGACGCCGACGAGGTTCTCTTGGAAAATGTTGTGATCGAACATGTACTCGGCGGCTTCGCCGAGGTTGATGATCCACTCGCCCAGATGGGGCGGTTTTACTTTAAAAGCCATGTTCTGCGCGTAGCACGAACAGGTAGCGTGGTTGTCCCCGCAGATTCCACAGATCCGGCTGGTGATAAAATGCGCGTCGCGCGGATCTTTGCCTTTCATGAAGATGCTGTAGCCGCGGAAGACCGACGACGTGCTGTGACACTCCGCAACTTTGCGCTCTTTGAAATCGATCTTCGTGTAAATGCCGAGACTTCCGACGATGCGCGTTATCGGATCCCACGACATTTCGACGAGCCTGCTGCTGCCGCTATCCTTCGTGGAGCCCGGCAAATCTTTGATGGCCATGGACGTACCCCGTATGGAAAAATGTGCGGATGCGCTAGTAGCGCGGTTTGTATCCGGTCGTCAGTTGCGTGCCCTTATGCCGCCACTTCGGCTCTTGGTCGAGCGTGCTCGCCGTGTACTTGCGCAACGGGCGGATGACGTTACCGTAGAGTCCGCTCGCGAAACTCGAAACGTTGGCTCCAGGCGGCTCGTCCATGAACGGCATGAACTTGTCCGGGAATCCGGGCATCGTGCAGCCGATGCAGATTCCGCCGACGTTGGGGCAGCCGCCGACCCCGCCCATCCAGCCGCGTTTGGGAACGTTGCACTTGACGACGGGACCCCAGCATCCGAGCTTGACCAAACATTTGGGCGAACCGTATTCTTTGGCGAAGTCGCCCTGCTCGTAGTAGCCGGCGCGATCGCACCCTTCGTGCACGGTGGCGCCGAACAACCATTTCGGGCGCAAGCACTCATCCAGCGGAATCATCGGCGCTTGGCCGTTGGCCTGCCACAGGAGATACAAGATCGTTTCGGAGAGGTTGTCGGGATGGGTCGGGCATCCCGGTACGCACACGATCGGAATGCCGGCGTGCGATTTCCAATCCCAGCCTAAGTAATCGGGGACGCCCATCGCGCCGGTGGGATTGCCGGCCATCGCGTGGATGCCGCCATATGTGGCGCACGTTCCCGCGGCGAGAACTGCGAGCGCCTTCGGCGCGAGCCGGTCGATCCACTCGCTGGTCGTCATCGGCTGCCCGGTGTCCGGGTTGTTGCCGAACCCGCACCAGTAGCCTTCCTTCTTGATCGCTTCGTTGGGGATCGACCCTTCGATCACCAGGACGAACGGATCCATCAGGCCCTTTTCCGCGTCGAAAAACGCTTTCAGAAACGCGTCGCCTTCGAGGTAATCGATCAGCGGCCAGAAGAAGCGCACTTTGGGTAGTCCGGGCAACGCGCCCAGCGCAATCTCTTCGATTGCGGGCTGCATCGCGGCAGTCAACGCGACCGAGTCGCCGTCGCAACTCAGGCCCGCGTTTATCCATAGCACATTTACGAGAACGTCGGACTTGGTGTCGATCGCCATGTTACCTCCGTAGGATTCCCGCCCTGCCGGTAGGTCGCTATCACGCGATTGTTCGAGAACGCGTTTAGCGGTCTATCGATTTACGCACGATCTTGATGATGTTACAATGTCCCAACGACGGGGCCCAATTAATGGATTCAATCGCTAGATTTTTGGTAGAATCCGATTATACGTCCCTGATATACCCTTCGCAAATATATTTTCTCACGCCAATGCCTAAATGCACGAAGTATCGATAGCGCTCTCCATTATCGACGGCGTTAGCGAGCAAGCGCTCGCGAGTAACGCGCGCTCCGTCGCGGCCGTTCACGTCCGAATCGGCGTCATGTCCGGCATACAAAAAGATGCGCTCTCATTTGCATGGGAACTCGTCGCCGACGGGACCATCGCACAGGGCGCGCGATTGGTTATCGAGGAAGTGCCCGCCGGCATCGACTGCCCCGAATGCGGGTACGCCGGGCCGCCCGCGCCACCCCTGGCATGTCCGCGCTGCGCAGAGATTTGCTGTCCGCTCGTCCGCGGTCGCGAGATGGACGTCGTTGCTATGGAGGTTGAAGATGACGCTGCGTTTGATCGACGTTCAACAATCGATACTCAAGAAGAACAGCACGCTCGCGCATGAACTGCGCGAGCGGTTCGAGCGCAACGGCACGTACGTCGTAAACCTGCTTTCGAGTCCCGGCTCGGGAAAAACAACGCTATTGGAAGCGACGCTGCGCGCGTTGCGGCCGTCGCTCCGCGTCGCGGCATTAGTAGGCGATCAAGCGACGGAAAACGACGAAGTGCGTCTGGCCCGTAGCGGCGCGCCCGTTCGGCAGATCACAACCGGCGCGGAATGCCGCCTCGACGCGCAAATGATCGAACGAGCGCTCGCGACGTGGAACCCCGAAGAACCGGAATTGCTCGCAATCGAGAACGTCGGCAACTTGATTTGTCCTGCCGAATACGACTTGGGCGAGGATCTGCGCGTCGTGCTCTTTTCGGTGACCGAAGGCGAAGACAAACCGCTGAAATATCCGCTCGCATTCAACACCGCGCACGTCGCGCTGGTTACCAAGACCGACCTCGCGCAAGCCACTGGCTTCGACCGCGACACCGCACTCGAAAACATCCGGCGCGTGCATCCCGGCATCGTCATCATCGAACTCTCCGCTCGCACCGGCGCCGGGATGGATCTCTGGCTAGCATTCCTCAACGACCGCATCGCCCGCAAACGCACGCAACTAGCCCCCCTCTCGTCGTCATCCTGAGCCTGTCGAAGGACGGAGCCCAAAAACACCTCGGCGGAAATAGTCGCGTCCGCGGCGCACTCAAAGAGGGCGGGTCAAATTCGCCTTGGAATTAGGGTTGCGCGGATGGGTGCCGGAGCGGTTTAACGGAGCAGTCTTGAAAACTGCCGAACGTGATGAGCGTTCCGTGGGTTCAAATCCCACCCCATCCTACGTGCCTTTGCCTCCGCCTTTGCCGACGGCCGGCCACGTGTTTCCGCTGCCGTCTTTGGAAGGGCTTTCGGCTTGAGGCGTTGAGGCCTGTTGGTCCTCGTCCTCGTCTTCGTCGGGGCGATCTTTTTCGTCGGCCATGATCTTTCTCCAATACTGAAGTCGGCGATCATGCAATTACGATTGTTCGCCCGCGGCCGGCTCCCTGCGCAAATGCTCGCCTCTACCACGTTCGTGGCCAAACCGGCAGGGGTCGCCGCCTGTTTGCGGCGGAACAGCCCGTCATGATTGGTTTCTTCGTGCTCGGCCTGGCCACGGCGAGCGGACCTGGCGCACAGGGGTGCACGCGCTTGGCAACCGTCACCCATGCGGCATCACCGGCATACCCAGCGAGCGAGCGCAACGCGGGCCACGGCGTCGAGACGGCCCTGGTCAAAGTCACGCTCGACGCAACCGGCAAGGTCGTGGCCGCATCGGTCGCTCAATCGACGGATAACCTAGCATTAGATCGCGCCGCAGTAGATGCTGCGAACGCGTCAACGTACAGCCCAGGGGAAGTCAACTGCCGTCCGCAAGGTGGCACGTTTCTTTTCCGCGTCGTGTTTGCGCCTCCAGGTTCGGCGCCCGCAAGCGGCAAGCTCGACGCCTGCGATCACGCCGCCGCGGCCACGCAAATCGTGGCACCGAATACCGCCGGATACACGTTCAGCAAACCGTTTCCGCTGCATGCGACGATAACCGTCAATGTCGATGCGAAGGGTCAGCCGCAGACGGCCTCGATCCTAACGTCTTCGGGTGACGCCGCCTTCGATTCGCTGATGTACGTCGTGGCCGCGCACGCTTCGTACATTCCGGCCATGGTGCATTGTATTGCCCAGCCCGGAACGGCGACTCTGGGATTCGGTCTGGTTCGTAAATAAGCCGCCGAGCGACGTGGAACTCATCAGCAACCACATCGCGACACCGCTCGGTATCGCGCTACGACTGGTTTCGAACGGAAGCGCAATCGTCGAAAGCGACTTCGTGCGCGGCAAGCCACGCGCTCGAACGCGAGTTTCGCGCGATGCGTTGCTGACCGAGGCGAGCATACAGGTCGCGGCATATTTTCGCAAGCGCCTCGACCGCTTCGATCTTCCGCTTGCACTCGCCGGAACGCCGTTCCAACTCGCCGTGTGGCGTTTGGTATCCCAACTCGAAGTCGGCGAACTTATCTCCTACGGCGACATCGCACGCGCGATCGGACACCCACTCGCGCATCGCGGAGTCGCGGCTGCGATGGGAAAATCACCGCTCGATCTGCTTATTCCGGCGCATCGCGTAATCGGGGCAGACGGTCGCGTCAAGGGAAGCGCAGCGGGTTCGCTGCGTCGCCGATTGCTCGCCTTCGAAGGAATCCGAATACGCTAGCAGGGTGCTAGGGTGCGATGATGCGTCGCAGCTCGAGCATGACGCCTACGCCGTTGTTTCGATCGGCGGCTTCGCCGGTCTTCGTGAATTGCGCGGCAAAGTTGATCGTTCGCAGACCGAAGAGCACTTCCGAACGCGCGTGGCGGATCCCGTAGGCAATCGACGCGTCGAGCTCCGCGGCGCGCTCGTCCTTGTTTACCGACGGCGAGCCATCGCTATAGATGAAGTGATCCGCGCCATACAACCGCGGAGCGCCGCCAACCAGCACTTCGATGAAGCGGTTGTCGCGAATCGGTCCGCGGTAGAACGCCTCGTATCGCGCACCCGCCAAGCGGGAGCCGGCAACCTGAAAGATGTTCGGCAACGGCGTTTGCTGATTGATGATCGTCGCGCCGATGCCCAACCACAAGCGCGAGCGCGCATCGAGCGCCACGCGCACCGCGCCGTTGAGCAACGAGAGTTTCGGTGTCGCTTGTCCGTAGAGCGCGCTCGGGCGCTGCGGCAGGCTTACCGGCGGTATCCCTTCGACATGGATGCCGAAGCGGCGCCCGTTCGCGCCGAGTTGCAGCAATGCGCCGATCCCGGCTCCGCGCTGGCTGCCGCCGACGTCGCTGTGCACGCCCGTGATCGCCAATGTTTGCAAACCGCCATAGATTGCCGGCGAAGGGCCCGCATCTTGCGCCGTGGCAATGCTCGGGGTAGTGCCCATGGCAAGCGCGACGACGAGAAGCGGCCGAAGAAGCTTACTGTTTCGTGGCATCGATTAAAAGGATGCCGCGCTGGTTCGAATGCTGAAATTCATCGAGCGCCGACAGCGCCGCTCCGATTGGACTGTCGGGCTGCATGGCTTCGGTCACCGACATACCCGTGCGCGATTTGACTTGCGAATCGATGCCCGAACGCATCGCTCCGGGCAGCATGCGGTACTTGCCGATCAGGTCGAGTACCGGACCAAGCTTGGTGGTGACGCGTGCCGGGTCCATTACGACGACGAGCAATCCGACCTTTTTGCCGTTTTGCTGCGTTTGGAAGGCTGCGAAATCCAGACCGAACCGTTTCGCCTGCGCGCGCGCTTGATTGAGGTCGACCGCCGGTGCGGTGGTGTAGCCTTGCGGTGGTTTGGCATCCAGCGCGTGCACCCAATCGGTCAGCTGGACAAACGACGACGGCGTCGCGGCAACGACCTCGTGCCCCGAGTACGTGCCGCCTCCTTCGGAGAGCGCCGAAGCCGACGTCGCGGTACCCGCGGTGTTGACCGTCTGCGTGTACGCCTTCGTCGAGAGAACGCGCGCGTTTGCGTACAAAGGAAAGGCGATCGGATTGGCAATTGAAGGCGCCGGCGAAGGTGCTGCGTTATTGGCTTGCCGGCCTTGCTGCGAGGAGCACGCGCCCAGCGCGACGGCACAGCACAGCGACGATGCGAGAAGACGGTTCATCCGCGTTCCTTTCACGACGACCCGCTCTTCGAGGAAAAGCCGGGCATGCCCCGTAAGCTCGCAATCGAATGATTGCCGTACTCTGCCTGCTCGCCGCCGTCACGTTCGGCCCTCCGCCGACGATCGTTATCACCAATGCAAGCCAGAGCGTCAATGTGAAGGCCGGCGACGACCTGACCCTTGCGCTACCGTCTAATCCCTCCACGGGCTATCACTGGGTCTCGGCGGGCGTGCGTACCGAGAGCGTCGCACCGATCGTGTTGATTCCGCGCGGCTCGTCGTTTCAGGCCGCCGCGCACGGCCGTCCCGGAGCGGGAGGCCGTACGCTGTTTCGCTACCATGCGGTGGCTCTCGGAACCGCCGTCATCACCTTCGCCTACCAAGGCCCGGGAGCGTCGCACGCGTCTAGCCGCAGCGCCGTCGTCACGGTCACGGTCGGCCGATAATGGAGCGCCGACAGCTCTCGTACGGATCCTACTTGCGCGTCGACGACCTGCTCGATTTGCAACGCCCGCTCTCCGAACCCGCGCATCACGACGAGATGCTCTTTATCATCATCCACCAAGTCTACGAACTGTGGTTCAAGCAACTTCTGCACGAGGTCGATGCGGCAATGGTCGACCTCGACCGCGACGAGCTGCTGCGCGTCAGCAAACATTTCCGGCGCGTCGACACCATTCAACGATTGCTCGAACAGCAAATCGACGTTCTGGAAACGATGACGCCGCAAGAATTCAATCAGTTCCGGGATCATCTCAATCCGGCCAGCGGTTTCCAATCCATACAGTTTCGCGAGTTGGAATTCTTGGCAGGGCTGCGCCGGACCGAGACGCTCGAGCACATTCAAATGGACGCGGCTCAACGCGGGCGCCTCGAGCGGCGGCTCGCCGAGCCGTCCCTCTACGACAAGGTGAAGTCGCTGCTCGCAAAGCGTGGTTTCGCGACCGGTTCGCACGACGAACTCCTCGAAAGCATGCGCCGCATCTACACCAACGAACGCGACCACTACGACTTGTATCTTCTGCTCGAAGAGTTGATCGCGTTCGACGAGCGTATGTTGCTGTGGCGGGGCCGTCACATTCGCATGGTGGAACGCATGATCGGCGCCAAGATGGGTACGGGCGGCTCGCTCGGCGCCGCATATCTCGCAACGACGCTCGACCGGCGCTTTTTCCCCGAATTGTGGGAAGTGCGCACCTACCTCGGCAAAGGAAATTATTAAGTGGACACGATGACGCAGGCCCTCTTGCGCGATCGCTTTGCGACGCTCGACAGCTCGACGTATTTGGTTTCGCACTCAATGGGGGCCGCGCCGTTGGGCGCGCGAGACGCGCTTGCGACGTATTGGGACGAGTGGGCGCAAGACGGTCCCGAAGCCTGGGAACGCTGGTTGCCCCGGATCGGTGAGATCGCCGATGGAATCGGCGAAATCTTCGGCGCACCGAAGGGCAGCGTTTTCCTCGGACCAAACGTCTCGGTTCTTCAGGCGGCGCTTGCGACGTGTGTGCGTTTTACGCCGGAGCGCAACGAGGTCGTCTACGAAGCGCTGCAATTCCCATCGCTCACCTACGTCTGGACCGAATGGCAACGCTATGGCGCGCAGCCGCGCATAGTCCCATCGGACGACGGGCGAACGATCCCCACCGAGCGCATCATCGCGGCAATCACCGAGCGCACGGCGCTTGCGGTGCTCTCGCACGCCTATTACGTTTCGGGTGCGCTCTGCGACGTGCGCGCGATTGCGGCGCATTGCAAGAAGACCGGTACGCTGCTGTGCGTGGACGCGTATCAGACGACCGGCGTCTATCCCTACGACGTCGTGGAGTGGGACCTGGACATCGTCACGGGCGGCAGTCACAAATGGTTGTGCGGCGGACCGGGTTGCGGATGGATCTACATAAAACCCTCTCTGCGCGAGACGTTCGAACCGGCGGTGACCGGTTGGATGGCGCACGCGCGTCCGTTTAGCTTCGAACCCGCGCCGATGACGTGGTCGAGCACGATGTACCGCTGGGGCACGGGAACCCCTACCATCCCCGGCTACGTCGTCGCTAAGCCCGGGCACGATCTGATCAAAAGTGTGGGCGTTGAGAAAATTCGCGAACACAACGTGCGGTTGACGTCAAAGCTCGCCGGAATGGCCAGGGAGCGCGGATTCGACGTCAACACGCCGCTGGACCCCGACAAACGCACCGGCTGGATCGGCATCGACTTTCCCGATTCGCGCGCGGCGTACGAGCGATTGATCGAGCGGCGCGTCTTCGTCGACTATCGCCCAGGATGCGGCATTCGCGTCAGTCCGCATTTCTATACGACCGACGACGAAATAGATCACTTCTTCACAACGTTGGAAGCGATTGGAGCATCGGGCACGGCCTGATCGTTTAGGGACTATGGCCGCCACATCGATGATCGTCGACCACCGAAATACAGGCGCCGCATTCCGGCGCCTTTCGATTCCCCTTGCGGTCGCGCAACTCGGCGATCAATTACTCGGCATCGTCGACACCATCGCGATCGGGACGCTCGGAACCGTCGCGCTTGCCGGAGTAACGGGTGCAAGCGCGATTTTCATTGCGATCATCTTTACGATCAGCGGCTTTTGGAGCGGCCAGGGGATTATCGCGGCGCAGCGCATCGGCGCGCACGACGTCGAAGGTTTCGCCAAAACCGTGCGCGCGGGGTTCGCCATACCTTTCCTGTGCGCGCTGATCTGCGCGCTGCTCAGCCTCGTGCTCGCGGGCCCTGCGATTCATCTGCTCGTGCACGATCTTCCGAGCGCGCACGCCAGCGGCAAGTATTTGACGTTACGCTGCTTCTCGCTGATTCCGATCGCGATCTCAGGCTCGCTCATCACGGGACTCGGCTCGGCCGGAAACCGTAAACTTGGGATCGTCGTGCTGGTCGTGATCAACGTCGTGCACATTCCGCTGCTGTTCATCCTAGCATTGGGTTTTTTGACGCATCACCCGTACGGGATCGTCGGCGCGGGCATGTCGTCGCTTCTCTCCGAAACGATCGGCATGCTCTGGGCGGTAGGTTACGTCGCGCGCAGGCCGATCTACCGCGTGTTTTCGAGTCTGAGTATCGATTGGCGCCTGGCGTTGGACTGCGCGCGATTGGGATTGCCCGAATGCGTCTTCTTGCTCGCAGTGGTACTGCCCGACGTCTTCATCATCGGCATGCTCGCACCGTTCGGAGCCGCTTCGATCGCGGCGTTTCGCGCGCTCAACGTCGTTTCGGATCTCACATTCGTCGTGCCGAGCCCGTTGCAAGCGGCAACGCAAACCGTGATCGGGCAGCGGCTGGGCGCGCGGGACGTCGACGGCGCGCGCGATTTCTTCGCGCGGGCGCGCCGCTTCTCGTTTGCGCTAACGGCGTTGACGGGGGTCGTCGCCGCGCTTTTTGCATGGCCGCTCGCCTACATTTTTACGCTGAACGCGGCGGTGGCCTCAGTCGCGGCATTTCCGCTCGCGGTTCATATGGCGACGCTGCCGATAAAGGGATGGGCCATGGTGTCGATGGCTCCGATTCGAGCATCGGGCGACACGCGATTTTCCATGGTCGTAGGTCTGGTGACCGGTTTGCTCGTCTTGCCGATCGCCTACGCGTGCATTACGATTTTGCACATCGGTCTATGGGGCGTACCGATTGCGTGGATACTGGCTTGGGCCGCGCGCGCGTTGTTGACGGCGGTGAAGCTACGCGACGAGTCGTGGACCCGTCGCGCGCTCATCGCCGTCAGTTGAGCGGGTGGTTATGCCGCAGCCGTCGTCTCGTTGGCGACCGCGCCGTACCCGAAGTACGCGGCGACGATCACGGTAATGAGGTGCAATCCGAGGTCCCAACCGAAGAGCGGCACGAGGCCGAACACGGTATTGGTCGCCGGAATGATTCCCAGAATGAACAGGATGGCGAATATCCAGGTTTGCGCTTTGAAGAAATTCCTTCCCGAAACAAACGTTCCGGCGGCGGCCAGCCCCCAGATACCGATCAGAATGTGCACGACGCTGTGCAACCAGTTGACGGTAAAGATACCCAGTTCGTCGTTGTAAAACTGTCCTAGAACCAGCGGCGGCGAGCCGGCAGGGTGCGGCGGCGAAATCCCGGGGACGAATCCAAGGATGCCTACGATGATGTAGATTATCCCGAAGATTCGAGCCGCTAAGCGTACTTGCATGATCTCTCCTCTCTCGATTGGCGTCGAAACCCGGCTACGAAGCGGCCGGTTGCCCCTCTTTCATGCTTTCTGCCCAGAGGATTCCCCTCCCGTAGGCCTGCGTAAACGTCGCGAGTCACGCAACTGCGAGCACGGCGCGCAATTCTTCGTGGACGATGCCGTTGCTGGCGAGAATGGAGCCGGCCTCGACACGAGCCTCCGAGCCGTCGATTTGCGTGACGCGTCCCCCGGCTTCGCGTACGAGCAGCGTTCCCGCGGCCACGTCCCAGGCGTGCAGATCCCACTCCCAAAAGCCGTCGAACCGGCCCGCGGCGACGTAGGCCAAATCGAGCGCCGCGGACCCGTCGCGCCGCACTCCCTGGGCGCGCTCCGACACGGCTCGAAAGCAGCGCGCGTTGCGATCGAAATCGGCCGGATGAAATCCGGTGCAGGTCAACGCGTCCGCAACGTTGCCGATCGTCGAAACCGTAATGGGCTCGCCGTTGCGGGTCGCCCCGGCTCCGCGCTGCGCGGCGAACGTCTCGCGCATGAGCGGCGCGTGAACGACGCCCGCGACTATTTCACCCGCGCGCTCGAAGGCAATCGACACGCAAAACAGCGGGTAGCCGTGCGCGTAATTCGTCGTGCCGTCGAGGGGATCGACAATCCAGCGCTCGTCGGAGGTGCCGCGGCGCGTGCCGCTCTCCTCGCCGAGAATGGTGGCGTGCGGAAACGCCGCCGCAAGGCGTGCGACGATGATGCGCTCGCTCGCGCGGTCCGCAGCGGTAACGATGTCGGCCCGGCGGTCTTTTTCGCGAATATTCAGCGGTTGGTTCATGTGCGAGATCAACAATTCGCCCGCCTCGAGAGCGGCGTCGAGCGCGACGCGTAACGGGTCCGCGGGCGCATTGCGTACAACCACGCTGGTCATGTTCTCATTGTTGCGGCTTCTTGCATTGGGACTTTGGGTTGGCGCGATGATAGGCTTCGCCTTCATATTCGCGCCGATCGCGTTCGCGACCATCGGCCCCACGCCGGCTTTTGCCGCGACCATCGCGCGCGTCGTTGGCGCCGTGACCGTCTTCGGCTACGCTTGCGCCCTAATCGCGGTCCTCGCGTCGGTTGCGCTGTTTGGTTCGCAGTCTCGACGCTCGATTGCAATCGTAACGCTGGTCGTCATTATGTCGGCGCTGGGCCTGTACGAGACGCACGCCATCGTGCCGCTCATGCAGTCGACGCCCTTGCAAACTCCCGCGTACGATGCACTGCACCGGCGATCGAGCGCCGTCTATAGCGCGATCTTGCTGTGCGGCCTGGCCGCATTCGTCATGAGCGCATGGCCCACGCGTCCTTCGACAGGCTCAGGATGACAATGGGGGCGGTTAGTTTGAGATGAAGGTGTAGGTTAGGATCGATGTTTGGGCGGCGGTCGAACCGCCGGCGATTTGCACTTTGATGTCGTTGACGACGTCGTAGGGTTGACGGCGCGCCGCCGCTCCCGCACCGGTGTCCACGAGTTGGGTACCGTTCCCGGCCGTCGGAATCACCGTGAATACCGTCGAGTCGAAGTTCATTCCCGCGCCGCCCGTGCTATGCGCGGAGTCGACCATGTGGAGCAATTCGTTATTCGGCGGACCCAAGGCATTGGCCGGGTTATTGTTGGAGGAAACGTAGAGTTGCCAGCCGACCGGATTGGCCGCATTGGTAAACACACTGACTTGCACGACGTCGGCGCCGGTATTGTTCGAATTATTCGCAATCGTTCCGAAGTCGAGCAGATTGGTCGCCTGAATGAACGTGCAGGCCAGCGTGCAACTCGGCGACGCGTTGCCGCCGTTGAGCGGATCGGCGCTCGGCCAGACCGAAATCGCGAGTTGCGCTGAGAGCACGATCTGCATGGTGGTATCGCTGAACCAATTTTCCGTCGCGTTGACGTTGCCGTTG
Source organism: Vulcanimicrobiaceae bacterium (assembly GCA_036559125.1). Taxonomy (GTDB): domain Bacteria; phylum Vulcanimicrobiota; class Vulcanimicrobiia; order Vulcanimicrobiales; family Vulcanimicrobiaceae; genus JALYTZ01. Next base: position 2,075 of record DATBTT010000002.1, on the reverse strand, counting down.
ACCACTGCCGGAAACTGCGCGTTTTCATTAACGCGATACGGCGCTTTCATGCTGAAGTTCACATCGAGCTTGCCGCCCGGCGCGATTTTGCACGCCCCGCCGGAATTGACGATATTGATGAACCCGTTCGAGGAACCGCCGGTCGGATTGGTGTAGGTTGCCGCGCAATTCGTCCAGCCGCTTCCCGAAAGGGTCGGCGCGGCCGTAATCTGCCAACCTTGGCCGGTTCCATTGTTATCGCGCGCGTCGGCGCCCGATGTATCGAGATACGGGATCGTGATTTTCGCGGAGTTGATAGTGTTTCCGGCGCTGCTCGCGTTGGCGATCTCGTACACGAAACTGTTGCCGAAGGTCGTGTTCGTATCGGCGCCGATTTGCGGAGTCGTGTTGCTGGGAATCACCGACGGCGCGCCGTAGGCGCCGACCTGAACGAAACCCGCGGTTGCCGCAACCGCCGTGACCGAAAGGTTGAAGTCGTGCGCGCGCGACCAGCCGTTTCCGTTGGCTCCATGAGCGTACATCGTACCCGTAATGGTGCCGGCGGTATTTCCCGTGGTAATCGGGGTCGTAAACTGGAACGTCGCTCCGGGCGCGAGCGCGTTTTGTTCGACCGCTTGGCCGCACGACGGCAGCGACGGTTTGACCGGCGGTGGGTTTTGCACGGGCCCGTCTGCGGTAGCAAATTGCGAGGCGCATACGCCGAACCAATAATCCGTCGTAGACGCGCCAAACCCCGGAGCGCTTCCTAGATACTGCCACGCCGCCGGTGAGAGGCTCGAGAAACTTGCGGGATTCGCGACGCCGTTGGGTAGTTCGATGACGAGCGCGTCAACGTAATCGGGGAACGGATCCTGCGAGGTCGCCGCGTTTTGCACCGAAATCTGCACGGGATTGCTCGTGTTCGTCCCTTCGGATTGCGGGGTAAATAGCGGTGTGATTAGGCCTCCGTCGAGCGAATACGCAGCGACGGCGGTCGAGTCGACGGGCGTGGCTTGACCGACGAAAACGTTCTGTTGCGCTGCCGGTGCGAGCGTGAACGCCGCCGGCTTATAGGCTTCGACGGTGAAATCCGTGTACGCGAAGGACCCCGATGGATCGTTTTTCACGTCGAGATAGATCGTCTGTGAGGCGCTCGGCGCGACACCGGTATTAGGATTGAGCGGTTTCAAGCAGATCGAGCCGTTCGGCGGCAAACCTGCCGGACAGTTGGCCGCATCGACCTGCCATTTCGACGGGCTGTTCGGGTCCACGCTGGGTTGTACGGCGTAGCTGCCCGAGGCATATCCCGCCGGGAATACGATCGCGAGACCGGTAACGTTCCCACTGCCGGCGCTCGATCCGTCCTGCACCGTCACGGCGTAGACGTCGCTGATGTTGAGCGGCGCGCTAAACGGCTCGTTGCTGGAATACAACGCACCGCTCCATCCGGCGATTTGACGCGGATAGTATCCGTGTTGTTCCTCACCCGCAGCGGCGCCGCCAACATACCCCGAGCCGGTGGCCGTCGTTCCGAGATGAGTGACGCTCGCGGTACCGGTAAACGTATTCCCGCCGCCGTTGGTAAAGAATACCGGATTGCTCGACGATGGATTATTTTTCAGCGACCAGGACAGCCCGTCGGTCGGAAGGATCGATGTGTCCGCGGTGCAGCCACCCGTGCACCGGCTCAAACCCGGCGCGTTGTTGAACGTCAGGTTCGGCAGCACGATGGAGGCGTTCATTGCGAGCTTCTGTCCCGGCGTCTGCGGGTAGAGCGTCAGCACGCTTTCGGCATTGGCACCGCCCCCGGTGGTTGCGAGCGTCACATTCCACGTCTGTCCCGTCGAATCGGTGACGGTTTCCGTGGTGCAACCGAGGCCGCAGGGGAGATTGATGGTGATGCCGTTCTTCGTCGTGTCGAACACGATACCGCTCAGCGTGTCCCCGTTGCCCACGCCGAAATACGTATCGCCGTCATTGGTAAATTGCAAGCCGGCCTGCGCGTTGCTGCCGAGCGGCAGCACGAGCGCGTTGCCGGTGACCGACGTACCCGCGGGGTTGGTAAATTGCGTAACGGCATTGTACCCCAGCACCTG
>DATBTT010000001.1:0-27109 GCA_036559125.1 Vulcanimicrobiaceae bacterium | reverse complement strand
TCTCCTTACGGCGTGATAGTGATTTGCAAGATTGTAAGTGAAGGCCATTGTCGCTTCGTAGTCGGCTTCGCCCGATGGACTGAGGTTCGCGCGCCTGACGACTCTACGCATGGCTTGAACGAGTCTCATGATCTCGCCCCTAAAAGTTCTTGGACCGAACAGCAATTCACGAAGTTCTTGCCAGGGTTCGGATAGGGGATTAGTCTGCGCGGTCGCGCGCACCGTAAGGGGGCCCAAGGTTTGGTTCATCCCCGCTGTGATCGCGGGCCGAGATGCGTTGATCACCGCAAATAGTGCTCTATGTAGCTCCTCCTGTTTTTTGTCGCGATCAGTCTCACAAATGACAGTTACAAATATTCCAATAAATGCGAGACCGAAAGCAACTATGGCGACGATCAGAAAGCCTTTTTTCGCCACAGGGTTATCAGGCGGGAAAATTGCGGCGATAATCGCTAGTAGGCCGCCCACTAAGCCTCCAACCCCCGAAACACCGAACGCAATGGCACGAACCATGTTGGTCCGCTTCGCCCACGAATCCCGAAACTCCACGCGCTCAACGCGCTAAATCCCCGGTGCATCAGGTAAATCAACTTGACAGTTGTTAAGAGGGGGCGTACCCTCGGAATATGAGCACTTTCGCCGACGAACTCAACGCCGCAATGGACGTGGCCGGCCTTTCCGCATCGGAATTGGCCGATCGCAGCGGGTTGACCGAAGCGGCCATTTCGTACCTGCGGTCGGGAAAACGCGAGCCGTCGTATCAGTCGCTTCAGCGCTTGACCTCGGTGCTTCCGAAGCTGACCTCGACACTGGACGGCGCTTCGCCGTTCGATTCCATCGAAGACGCGATCAAAGACATACGCGCCGGTAAAATGACGATCGTGCTCGACGACGAGGATCGCGAGAACGAAGGCGATTTGGTCATGGCGGCGCAGATGGTGACGCCGGATGCGATCAACTTCATGCGCAAGTTCGCTGGGGGCTTGATCTGCGTTCCGATCATCGGCAAGCGGCTCGACGAACTGCAGTTGCCGCAGATGGTTTCGGAAAACAGCGCGGTGCACGAAACCGCTTTCACGGTGTCGGTGGAAGCGCGCGGCCGAACCACGACCGGTATCTCCGCGCACGATCGCGCCGCGACTATCGGCGCGCTGCTCGATCCGCATTCGCGTCCCGCCGACTTGCTGCGCCCCGGTCATACATTTCCGTTACGCGCGCGCGACGGCGGCGTGCTCGTGCGTGCGGGACAGACCGAAGCTTCGGTGGACCTCGCGCGACTTGCCGGTCTCTACCCCGCCGGCGTCATCTGCGAAATCATGGCCGATGACGGAACGATGATGCGGCTCGACGGCTTGATCGAGTTCGCTAAAGCGCACCAGCTCAAGCTGATCACCGTCAAAGACTTGATCGCCTATCGCATGCGCAACGAGAAACTCGTCAAGCGCATTGCGGAATTCAATCTGCCGACGACGTTGGGGGCATGGAAGGGCTATGCGTACGAGAACGTGCTGGACGCGAACACGCACGTCGCGATGGTCATGGGCGATGTCGGCGACGGACGCGACATCATGGTGCGCGTGCATTCGGAGTGTTTGACCGGCGACGCGCTGCATTCGATTCGCTGCGACTGCGCTGCCCAGCGCGACGCCGCGATGGCGATGATCGAAGCCGAGGGTCGCGGCGTGCTGCTGTATTTACGGCAAGAAGGGCGCGGCATCGGCCTCGCCAACAAATTGCGCGCGTACCAACTGCAGGATCAGGGCGCGGACACGGTCGAGGCGAATCTCGCGCTGGGGCTGCCCGCCGACAAACGCGATTACGGTATCGGTTCGCAGATTCTCGTCGATCTGGGCATCAAAGAGATGCGCATTCTCACCAACAATCCGCGCAAGATTTTCGGACTCGAAGGTTTCGGGTTGAAAATCGTGGGGCGCGTTCCCATGCAGACGCCGCCGACACCGTTCAACACCCGATACATGCAAACCAAGCGCAAGAAATTGGGACATATCTTCGAGGAGCAGGGTTCGCGCGAGAGCACGCTTCCGCACGGTGACCACGCATGACGTTCCGCGAGGACGCCCTTCGACAGGCTCAGGGTGACGCGGGGAAGCGGGTGGCTATTGTTTCGGCTCGGTTTTATGCGGATTTGGCGGATTGGCTTGAGGATGGTGCGAAGCGCGCGTTGCGCGATCGCGGCGTCGAGGATAAGGACGTCAGCGTGTATCACGTGCCGGGGTGTTTTGAATTGCCGCTTGCGGCTAGCCGGCTGATAGCCGCCGATCTCGTGGATGCGGTCGTCGCGCTTGGGATCGTCATACGAGGTGAGACGCCGCATTTTGATTACGTCGCGGGCGAGTGCGCACGCGGCATCATGGACGTACAGTTGGCGTCGGGCGTGCCGATCGGATTCGGCGTGCTGACGACGGAGAATCGGGCGCAGGCCGAAGAACGCGCCGATCCAGCACGTGGCGACAAGGGCTATCAGGCGGCGATTGCCGCGATGGCACTCTTGCACGTACCGGAAGAGTCGAAAAAAGACCAGGTCGGCTTCCGCCGCTAGCGCCTCCGCGAAACCAGCCCAAGCAAGCGAGGAATCGGTGCGACCTTAGTCGCATACCCTTCTCCCTGCCTTTCCCGGGCAGTCGCTACTTCAGTGGAGGCTCCAGGTCTTGGAAGATAAGGTACTCATCTGCAAAGAGTGCGGGCAACAATTCGTCTTTGGTGTCCGCGATCAACAATTCTACGCCGAAAAGGGTTTCCAGAACGAACCGCAGCGCTGCCGCGACTGTCGTTTGGCTCGCAAGGGACAAACTGCCGGCGCAATGGGCTCGACCCGTCCGACCTTCGAAGCGATTTGCGCCGAGTGCGGGATCGCGACGACGGTTCCGTTTCGTCCCAAGGGAGATCGCCCGGTCTATTGCCGCACCTGCTACACCGCGCACGTACCGGTAACGGTAGGCTAGCTATCGAGCCGGGCCGAACGCCCGGACCGTGACCTCGCAACAGCTCGTGCCGGTTCGATGGACTAGCGATGCGGTCGAGTATATCGACCAGCGTTTGCTTCCGCATGAATTGCGCGTCGTTGCCGCGCGTACCGCGCGGGATGTCGAAGAAGCGATACAAACGCTGGCGGTGCGCGGCGCGCCGTCGATCGGCATTTTCGGCGCGTACGGAGTCGCTTTACTTCGCGCGACCATCCTCGACGACGCCACCTTCCTGGCGGGGGCGCAGCGCATTCGCGATGCCCGGCCGACCGCGGTGAATCTAGCATGGGCGGTCGATCGCGTGCTGGCAAGCAACGATATGCTCGCCGAGGCGCAAGCGATTCACGGCGAGCAAATGACGATCGATCGCGCGATCGGCGAAGCCGCGCTCGAACTCTTTCCCAAACGCGCCACCGTGCTGACGCACTGTAACACGGGGCCGCTCGCGACGGGCGGCGAGGGCACGGCGCTTGGCGCGATCGTTGCCGCGCACCGGGCCGGACGCAAACTCGCGGTGTACGTCGACGAAACGCGTCCGCTCATGCAGGGCTCGCGCTTAACGCACTTCGAGCTGACACGCGCCGGTGTTGACGCAACCTTGCTCGTGGACAGCGCGGCCGCGATAGCGATGCAACGCAAGGCTATCGATCTGGTGATCGTCGGCGCCGACCGGATCGCGCGCAACGGCGACACGGCGAACAAAATCGGCACGTATGGTCTTGCGATTTTGGCCGCGCACCACGGCATTCCACTTTATGTCGCCGCCCCGCGCTCCACGTTCGATTTTAGCCTCGCTACCGGAGCCGACATCCCGATAGAGGAACGCGCGCAGGACGAGGTCGCCGGCGTGAGCGGAACGCCCGTTGCGATGGAGGGCGCGCATGCGTACAACCCCGCATTCGACGTGACGCCCGGTCATTTGATCGCGGCATTCGTAACCGAATACGGGATCGTGCGTTCGCCGTATGCGGAGACGGTCCCCGAACTTGCGTTTCGGCCGCACGTGCGAGCGTTCGCGACGTGAAGTTTTACGATTTCGTCGACAAAAACCCCACGATCGGCAAGCTCGTCGTCATCGAAGGAACCGAACGAGTGCTGGCCGAGCGCGCGCTCGAGATCGTGACCGATCGCGTACTGCCGGGTGACATGCGCGACCTCAATCTCGAACGCTTTCTTGCAGGCGAACTCGAAAACGCCGGGCGGGTGCGCGAAGCCGTGCAAGCAATGCCGTTTCTCGCAGGTTCGCGCCTGATCGTCGTGTCGGATACGCAGACGCTCAAGACCGCGCCGCGCCGCGAGCTGTGGGACGTCGCCGAAAACGTTCCCGACGGCAATACGTTGGTACTCGTCGATTTGCTTTCGGTGCGCTCGAAGCGTCCGGAACCATTCGGTCCGACGGCCGGTCGCAGCACGCTGCGCATCGACACCACTGCGAACGACGACGTTCGCATGCGCTTCGTTACCGAAACATTGGAACGGCTCGGGGCGACCGCGGAGCCGCGCGTCGTGGGCGAGCTCACGCGCAGCAGCGCCGATCTCGCCGCCGTCCGCAACGACCTCGAAAAACTCGCGCTGAACGGCAAGAAGATCACCTATAAGGATTTGGAGCGCGAAAGCCTAGCCGTCGAGGACCCGAAGGCGTACCAATACGCGAGCGCGCTGGTCGAGGGGAAGGCCGACGTGGCACTTGGGATCGCGCTCGAAATGTTTGCGAACGAGCCTCGCGGCGCCGCGATACCGCTGGTCAGCGCCCTCGCAACCGAATGTGGCTTGCTCTGGGAGTTGGCACGCCAAGGCGGCTCGCTTCCCGCGCGGTCGAAGTGGCGTGAGCGCGCCTTGCGCCCGGTCGCAGCCAGGGTGGGTGAGCGCCGTGCCCGTATCGCTTACGAGCGCGCGGTCCGCAGCTTCGAGGCCATCGTCACCGGCCAGGTCGACGACCCGAAGCTTGTCGTCGAGATGCTAACCGCCGAACTCGCCAACCTAAGTCGCAGATAAGCGGCCTCGTCCTTCGACAGGCTCGTCCTTCGACAGGCTCGTCCTTCGACAGGCTCAGGATGACGGGGGTGCGAAAGTCGGGCGTATTCCATGGATTATCAGACATACGCCTCTCCGTTCTCGTGGAGATACGGACGCGCAGAGCTTCGCGCGTTATTCTCGGAGCTGGAACGCCGTAAATTGTGGCGTCAGGTCTGGATAGCTCTCGCACGAGCGCAGGCAAAATCCGGACTCGTTTCGGCGGAGGAGTTGGACGATATCGACGCGCACGCGGGCGAGGTCGACATCGATGCAGCACTCGAGATCGAGCGCGAAATACATCACGATCTGATGGCCGAGATTCGCGTCTTTGCCGCGCAGGCGAAAATCGGCGGCGGCAAGATTCATTTCGGATCCACGTCCATGGACATCGAAGACACCGTGGAAACGTACAGGCTGCGCCGCGCACTAGCGACGATCGGCCGCTCCCTCGATGAATTGCTGGCGAGTTTTGCGGTAAAGGTTCGCGAATACGCCGACCTTACGTGCATGGCATTCACGCACTTGCAGCCCGCCGAGCCCACGACGCTCGGCTACCGGCTTGCCGTCTACGCGCAAGATTTACTCATCGACGAGTCCACGCTGCGCTTTGCGTTTGAAAACCTGACCGCGAAAGGCTTGCGCGGCGCGGTTGGGACCTCGGCGTCATACGAACATCTATTCAATGGCTCCGGCGCGTCGGCCGACATGGAGCGCGAAGTGCTCGAGCACTTCGGATTGGAAGCGCGCGAAATCAGCACGCAGACCTATCCGCGCAAACTCGACTACTTGCTGCTTTCGGCGCTCGCCGGCGTCGGCGCGTCGCTATCCAAATTCGCCGCGGACGTGCGCATTTTGAGTTCTCCGGAGTTCGGTGAAGTATTCGAGCCTTTCGGGGCGTCCCAAGTCGGCAGCTCGGCCATGCCGTTCAAGCGTAACCCGATCGTGTGCGAGCGCATCGATTCGCTTTCGCGCCTGCTGCCCGCATACGCCGACGTAGCCTGGCAAAACGCTGCGACGAATTATCTCGAACGCACGCTCGACGATAGCGCGAACCGCCGCACGATCCTTCCCGAGGCGCTCTTGTGCGTCGACGAAATCGTTTCGCTCGCACGCCGCGTCATCGAAGGCTTGCGCGTGGATCCGCGACGCATCGCGCAGAATCTGCGCACCTACGGGCCCTTTGCGGGCACCGAAGCGGTGATGATGGAAGCGGTTCGCGCCGGGGGCAATCGCCAAGATATCCACGAGTCGCTGCGCTCGGCGGCGATGGAGTCGTGGAACGCGATCGCGCAGGGGCAAGACAATCCGTTGGGCACCCTGCTCGCCGAAGATCAAGAACTGACGTCGCGCGTCGACCCGGCCGAAATCCGTCGCATGCTCGATCCGACCACGCACGTTGGAACCGCTCCGGATCGCGCGCGCAAACTTGCGGAAAAAATCGATAGTCTTCCATCGTTCCCGACACAAAAAGAGGTCGCTACCACGTGAACAAGGGCATTGAGATCGCGCGCGGCAAGACCAAGGTACTCTTCGAACATCCCGGCCAGCCGGACATGCTCGTGGTCAAGCAGACCGATTCGATTTCGGCCGGTGACGGCGCGCGACGCGACGAGATCGCCGGAAAAGGCCGATTGGCCGCGCAAACGACGGCGCGCGTGTTCCGGCTGTTGAATCTCTGCGGGCTGCCGACGCACTACGTCAACGGCGGCGAAGACGACGACGATAACGAAATGCTTGTGCGGCGTGCCAACATGGTTCCGCTCGAAGTCGTGGTGCGCGGCGTCGTCGCGGGCTCGCTGGCGCGGCGCAACCCGGACATGCAGCGCGGATCGCTGCTGGTCCCGCGAATGGTTGAGTTCTTTCAAAAGGACGACGCGAATCACGACCCGCTGATCGGCCCCGATCAAATCGTCGCACAAGGCATCGCGACCGCGCAGGAAATCGGCATCATGACCGAACTGGCGCGGCTCACTTTCGAGGTGCTTGCACACGCATGGCGCAAGCGCGACGTGCTATTGGTGGATTTGAAAGTCGAGTTTGGACGTTTGGTCGGCGGCGACGGCAAGGGGCAACTCGCGATCGCCGACGTGATCGACAACGATTCGTGGCGCATTTGGCCGCAAGGCCGCGAAGACCGTATGCTCGACAAGCAGATGTACCGCAATCTTGAGTCCGTGGACGATGCCGGACTAACGCAGGTAAAAGCGGCCTACGAGCAGGTTGCCGAGCTCGTTGGTTCTTTTCCGACGATGCGGCCGGGCATGATCGCGATCTTCGCGGAGTCGCCCGACCAGATGCAAGACATCGATCGTATCGGGCAGGCGTTGGCGCAATTCGGCTTACCGGCGATTCGTCACGTGGCGAGCGCGACGCGCACGCCGGGGTTCGTGCTGCAGCTCTTGCAGCAACACGATGCGACGTTCGCGCGGCTCATTTACGTCACGCTCAGCGGCCCGGACGGTGCGTTGCGCGCTATGATCGAAGGCAGCACGACCAATCCGGTGCTTGAAGGCAGCGTGGACGCGACCTCGGCCGCGTTGCAATGCGCGAAGATTCTCTGCCTCGAGGATACGGTGTTGTTCGGACGCACGTTGCTCGTTCAAACCAACATGCGTTCGGCCGTGCTGCAGGCCGACGCTTCGCTTAATCCGCCGCAGGTCGCGCCACCGCCGAATGCCCGCCTTGCGTAGTTTCCGTATCGGCGGACTGCGCGACGACGAACTGGCGAAGTCGGCAAAAGAGCACGGCCTCGCGCTTCGAGTCGACGAGCTTCGCCGCATTGCCGACCGGCTCGGTCGCGATCCGAGCATCGTAGAAGTGCACGCGTTCGACGCACAGTGGAGCGAGCATTGCTCGTACAAAAGCAGCCGTCACTTGCTGCGCAAATTGCCGACCGACGGCCCAACCGTGATGCAAGGCCCTGCCGAGGACGCGGGCATCTTGCACTTGGGCGAGTGGAAAGGCGACCGATACGGCGTCGTTATCGCGCACGAGTCGCACAACCATCCGTCGCAAGTCGTTCCGTTCGAAGGCGCGGCGACCGGCGTGGGTGGGATCGTGCGCGACGTGCTGTGCATGGGCGCCGAGATCATCGCGATTGCCGACCCGCTGCGTTTCGGCCGCGTGGAAGATCCGGAGTCGCATCAGCGCTACGTCGCACAGGGCGCCGTCGACGGCGTCGGCGCATACGGCAACGCGATCGGCGTCCCGAACATCGCGGGCGACGTCTATTTCGACGAACGCTTCGACGACAATTGCTTGGTCAACGTCGTGGCGCTGGGGCTAGTCAAGGAATCGGAGATCATCCACTCCGCCGCGCCGGCCAATTCGGTGGGTTGGGACATCGTTCTAGTCGGCAAGGCGACGGATACGAGCGGCTTCGGCGGCGCGGCGTTTTCGTCCGTAACGCTCGACGAAGCGGACGAAGATGCGAACAAAGGCGCGGTGCAGGTTCCCGATCCGTTTCTCAAAAACGTGATCGTGCGCGCGAGCTATCGCGCGTTCGAATATCTGCGCGAGCACGGTATCACGGCGGGCTTCAAGGATCTCGGGGCGGGTGGAATCATGGGCTGTTCCGCCGAGCTGTGCAGCAGCGGCGGATTCGGGGCCATAGTCGATCTCGACGACGTCAACACGGCGCTCGAAAACATGCCGCCCGAAGTCATAGCGATCGGTGAGACGCAAGAGCGTCTGTGCTGGATTGTGCCGCCGGACGTAACGCCGCAGATTCTGCGCATTTATAACGAGGAGTTTTCGCTACCGCAGATCGCGCGCGGGGCCTGCGCGGTCGTGATCGGCGCCGTGCAAAAGCAGATGCACTACGTGTTGCGCGCCGGCGACGAAATCGTGATGGACGTGCCGATCGACTTCCTTACCGGTTCCATTCGCGACCCGCTCGCCGTCAACGAACCGCCCGCGCAGGCCGCCGTCGACCCGCGCGAACGCTTCGTCGAGGAAGAGTTGGACCCGAGCGAGGTGTTCGCGCAAGTGCTCGGCCACCGCGACGTCTGTTCGCGTGCGCCGCTCTTCAAGCAATACGACGCCGTCGTGCGCGGCACGACCGTCATCCCGCGCGGCGGGGCCGATGCCGGCGTGATCGCGCCCGTGCACGGCTCGCCGCTCGCCGTTGCCTTGAGCGTCGCGGGCAATCCGCGGTACGGCAAACTCGACGCGCGCCGCGCGGCGGCGATGAGCGTCGTTGAATCCGCGCGAAAAGTCGCCGCCGTCGGCGCGCGGCCGCTCGGGTTGACCGATTGCCTGAATTTCGGCAATCCGCAAAACCCGGCACACTACACCGAACTCGTCGTTGCGATAGACGGTCTCGCGGAGGCCTCGGTAGCGCTCGGAACGCCGTTCGTTTCGGGCAACGTAAGCCTTTATAATGAGGCGAAGAACGGGAATGCGATTCCGGCGTCGCCCATCGTCGCATGCGTCGGGGGTTTGCAGAACGTTGCGAGCGTGGTGACGATGCCGTTGAAGCGGGTCGGAACGATTCTCTACTATATCGGCGAAGCGCAAAACGCGATCGGCGGCTCGGTGCTGGCCGAAGTCCTCGGGGTGAATGCGGCTCCATTACCGCAACTCGATCTCTTGCGCGCGCGTATGGAAATCGAGACGCTGCTGGGCGCCGCAGGCGAAGGCCTGATTCTCAGCGCGCACGCCGTTTCGAACGGCGGCGTGCTGACGGCCGTCGCGGAAATGACGTTCGCAACGCTGAGGCGCACCGCAATCGGCGTGCAACTCGACGATCCATGCGTGTGGACGCAAGGCCAAATCGGCGACCTGGAGGCGCTTTTCGGCGAATCGGGCGGCTTCGTCGTCGAGGTGGCCGATCAAGAACGCTTCGAAAAATTCTGCGAGGATTTCCCGTTCGTGCACGAGATTGGGATGACGATCGACCAGCCGGTCATCGCCGTCGACGAAGATGCCTTCGACATACGCGCGCTCCACGAAGCGTGGGCGGAGCCGCTGACCGAGGTGTACGTATGAGCGCGCGGCTTGCGGTGCTGGTGTTCCCGGGCACAAATAGTGAAGAAGAAACGCTACGGCTCGCACGCGACGTCGGCATCGACGCGCACATCGTTCATTGGAGCCGAGCGCAGACCCTCGGAGCATACGATGCGTACGTCTTGCCGGGTGGGTTTGCGCACGAAGACCGCATTCGCGCCGGCGCGGTCGCCGCCCACGACGCGATGATGGACGCCGTCATCGACGGCGCGCAACGCGGAAAGCTGGTGCTCGGCATATGCAACGGCGCGCAGATCGCGCTCGAAGCCGGACTCGTGCCCGGTACCGGTCCGGTTCGCAAACCGACCGCGGCGTTCACGCGTAACGGTCCCGTGCCGAAGTTCGTCTGCAAGCACGTTTACGTCAAACTTGCGATCGAACCAAAACGCTGTGCGATAACCGCCGGGCTGCCCCAAGACGCGCTGATCCCGGCGTGGGCCGCGCATGGAGAAGGCCGACTCGCCGCAAGCGACGAGCACCTGCGCGAAATAACCGCGGGCGGGCATCTCGCCTTCGTCTACGCGCATGCGGACGGTACGGTCGACGCGTCGGCAACTCCCAACGGGTCGGCCATGGGTTGCGCGGGACTCGTGAATGCTGCGGGCAACGTGCTTGCCATTATGCCGCATCCCGAGCGCGATGCATGGAACTTCAATCACCTCGATCGTCGCGAAGACGGCGACGTGCTCGCGCCCTCGGGCGGTGCTGCTCTCTTCCGGAGCTTCGCGGAGGCGTTGCGATGAGCCGGCGGACAATTGCGATCGGGCTAAAGATCCCCGACAACGAAGCGTACACGGCGCTTACCGCGTTACGACGACTCGGCGTGGAAGTCGCGCGGCTTGAGCGGGCGGTTATCTGGCAATTCGAGGACGCCGGGGACGAGCGCGATTTCGTCGCGCGGGTCGAGCGCAACGAAACGCTTTTCAATCAGAACAAACACGAGTTGCAGGTGCTGGAGGCCGGCGAACCACGCAGTGGCGAAACGTGGATCGAAGAACTCGGCGCGCACGACAACGTGCGCGGACATCTCGGCGGCAAGGGGATTGCGGGAATTACCCGGGCGCGCCGGTTTGTTGCGTGGCGCCTATTTGCGACGCATGGCGAACCCGCGGGCGCCGCAACCGTGAACGACGCGGTCACCAAACTGTTATGTAATCCCGCCATCGAAAGGGCACGTATCGGATGACTCTGAACGGACAGTACGCGATTGCCACGCTCGGCTCGCACTCTGCGCTACAAATTCTCAAGGGCGCATACGACGAAGGCTTTCCGACGCTCGCGATCGCCAACCGCCAGACGGAGCGGTTGTATCGTTCGTTCCGATTTGTCGACGAGGTCATTACGATCGATCGCTATCAGGATTTTCCAAACCTGATCGACGAGCTGCGCAAGCGCAAGATCATCATCGTTCCTCACGGATCGTTCGTCGCATATCTTTCGCTCGACGAACACAAGAAGATGTCGATACCGTACTTCGGCAACAAGGCGGTTCTGGATTGGGAAGCCAGCCGCGAGTTGCAACGCCAATGGCTGTCGGCCGCGGGATTGAAGCTGCCGCGACAGTTCAAGAGCGGCGCGGAGATCGATCGCCCGGTCATCGTGAAACTGTACGGCGCGCAGGGTGGCAAGGGATACATGTTCCTGCAAGACGCGCACGACTTTGAAGAGCGCGCGGGTCATCTCAAAGAAGAGTACATGATCCAGGAATACATCATCGGCGTGCCGCTCTACATTCATTACTTTTACTCGCCGCTCGAGGACAAGCTCGAGATCATGTCGATGGACCGGCGTTACGAAACAAACGTGGACTCCCTCGGACGTATTCCGGCCGCCGCTCAAGAAGGCATGGACGTGAGTCCGTCTTACGTCGTCGTGGGAAATCAGCCCGTGTCGTTGCGTGAGTCCATGCTGGCCGAAGCGTATCGCATGGGCGAGGACGTCGTGCGCGTGAGCAAGGAACTTTGCGGAGCCAAAGGTCTATTCGGCGCGTTCTGCATCGAGACGATCATCACGCCGGACATGCAATTCTATGTGATGGAGATCTCGGCGCGAATCGTCGCGGGGTCGAACCTGTTCATCGACGGCTCGCCCTATTCGTATCTGAACTACTCCGAACCCATGTCGACTGGCCGCCGTATCGCCCGCGAACTGAAAAACGCACTTTTGAGCAATAATTTACGTTTGGTACTTGATGACTCGAGCATTTTGTAAATTCGCGGCAGCCATCGCATGCGCCGCAGTCCTTTTGTTGCCACAGGTGTCGCGGGCCGCGCTGATGGCCGATCCGCAGAAACTTTACACCGAGATGAAGGCGGCCTACGACAAAGGCTCCGCGCACGGGTGGGGCTTCACCGATCAAGAGTACTATTTCTCGACGATCGTCAACGCGGGGCGCGCGTACTCGCTGCAGATGCCGGATAACCCGAACTACGGCGAACTCGCGCAACTGACGGTCGATATCGGCACCGGCCTGCATTACGATCCGCTCACCAACCACGATTCGGTGCTGTGGTACGTGCGCGAAGCGGCGCAGTATGTCGCCAAGAACAACGCGGATCCGAGCGAGCAGACCAAAGCTCGCGACTTGCTGGCTCGCGCCGACGCCTTCGACGATCCGGCAAAGCTCGCGCAGTTGGCGGATCAGGACGCGACCGCGAACCTCCAAACGTACAACCACGACGCCGACGCGCGTTTGCAACAAGTCGAGGCAGACTGGCGCGGATACGTGATTACCAAAGATACGTCGTGGCGCAGCCTCGCGCTCAAGCGCGCGAACGATCCGAATTTTCCGGTGGCCAACATGCCGACGACGTGGGGGCCGGAGCTGATCAACGCGATGCGCAATGCCGCAGCCGGGGCCGACGGGTATACCGAAGCCGACGCGATCAACGGCGCGGCGTTGCTCGCGCGCATCAAGAAGGTCAATCCGTTGATGATCATCGGCAGCGTCAGGGCGGTTCCACACGACGTGTACTTGACGACGCTCGCGCCCGCCGACGAGTACTTCGGGCCGATGGGGATGTCGGTTCTGGGCATTCAGAACGAACTCAAGCGCATCAACAGCTACCTGGATGCAGGCTACGGCGACCGCGAGAGCGCGTCGGGCGTGCAAGTCGCCGTTTCGATCGACGACATGCACAAGGTCTATCCGCGAGACCGCGACCTGCCGAAGCTATTGCTCACGTGCTATAAGACGCTCGGGCGCATGCACACGCAGGACACGGCCGGCGCCGCAACCCAAATCCGATCGATCCTCACCGTCGAGTACCAAGACTCCCCCCAGGCCCGCCAACTGCTAAACGGCTAACCGTTAGCGTCCCCCTTCGAGAGTCGCCCTTCGACTTGCGCCGTTCGACAGGCTCAGGGTGACGCGGTCGCGAGTGCCTCTTCGAAGGCTTTTAAGAACGTCGCGGAGTCCGCGTCGCTGAAAATCAGGGGCGGTTGTATGCGGACGATGTTGCCGAAGCGACCGCCTTTGCCGACTAATACATGCCGCTTGCGCAGCTCGTCCTGAACGCGAGTTGCGCTCTCGGGCGCGTAGGCTTTACTTTGAACGTCCTTTACGAGTTCGACGCCGATCATGAGCCCGCGGCCGCGCACGTCTCCGACGAGCGGAAATCGCTTTTGCAGTTCGCGCAAGCCGGCCAGCAGCGTTTCACCCTGACGTTTGGAGTTGGCGATCAGATCGCGCTTTTCGATGACGTCGATCGTGACGCGCGCGGCGCGTGATGCGAGCGGGTTGCCGCCGAACGTGTTGATGTGCGGGCCTCTGAAGACGTCCGCGAGGTCCGGGCGCGTGATCGTGATTCCGATCGGGAAGCCGCTGCCGAGGCCCTTGGCCGACGTGATGATGTCGGGGACGACGCCATAACTCGATACCATGCCGAACATGCCGTCACCCAAGCGTCCCCAGCCGGTCTGGACTTCGTCGGCGATCAGCAGCGTCCCGAACGGCGCGAGCGTCTCTTTGAGCACTTGAAAATATTCGGGCGGCGGCGTGATGATGCCGGCGACCCCGGCTACAGTTTCGGCGATCATTGCGGCGGGGGCACCGCCCGTCGCCGTTTCGATGACCCGTTTTGCCGATTTCGCGCAGGCAATTCCGCACGACGGGTACGTCAAGCTTAGCGGGCAGCGATAACAGTACGGGTTCGGCACGAACGCGACGTGCGGCATTTGCGGGCCGAAGTTGCGCCAGTTTCCCAGACCGGCGAGCGCAACCGTGTACAGCGTGCGGCCGTGGTACGCGTGTTCGAGCGCGAGAAAATCGGCGCTGTTCTTGGCCGTGCGCGCGACCAGCGCGGCGGTTTCGTTTGCCTCCGATCCGGAATTGCTAACGAAGCTCTTGGTCATGCCCTCCGGCGCGATGGCGGCGACCTTTTCGACGAAATCCAGGAGTTCGTCCGTGTGGTAGACCGTCGAAACGTGCATCAGTTTTTTCGCCTGGCCGGCGACCGCTTGCGCGACCTCAGTGTCACCGTAGCCGAGCGTGTTGGTCGCGATGCCGCCAAACGCGTCGAGATACTCGTTGCCCTCGTCGTCACGCAGCATCGTCCCCTCGCCGTCGACGAGCGTCAACGGATCGTCGTAATACGTGGTTTGTGCGGCGAACAGATGCTTCTTTGCGCGTTCGGCGTTATTCTTGAGCACTTTCACTGGCGTTCGATCCTCACTAGTGCGTTGGGAAACCGAGATTCATACCGGCGTTGGATTCGTGCCAACGACTGGTGACGACCTTGCCGCGCGTGTAGAAGCGGAAACCGTCGTCGCCATAGATGTGCAAGTCTCCGAAGAGCGACTGCTTCCAGCCGCCAAAGCTGTAGTAACCGACCGGAACAGGGATGGGGACATTCACGCCGATCATTCCGGCCTCGGCTTCGTTTTGAAAGGTACGCGCCGCGGCGCCGCTGCGCGTGAAGATCGAAGCGCCGTTGCCGTACGGGTTCGCGGCGAGAATCGCGAGCGCTTCCTCGAGCGATTGCGCGCGCAGATTGACCAGGACCGGGCCGAAGATCTCCTCGGTGTAAATCGACATGCCCGTGGTAACGCAATCGAAGAGTGTGGGGCCGACGAAAAAGCCGTTCTCGTATCCCGCGACCTGAAGTTCGCGGCCGTCGACGAGCAGATGTGCTCCGCTGCGTTCGCCGTCTTCGATGGAACGCAGAATGCGGTCGCGGGCCGCCGGCGTGATGACCGGCCCCATGTCGTTGCCTTCGTCGCGTCCCGAACCGATTTTCAAGCGCGCGATGCGTTCGGTGACCGCCTGCATCAATCCGTCGCCGGCGTCGCCGACGCTCACCGACGCCGAGATCGCCATGCAGCGCTGCCCGGCCGAACCGTAGGCGGCGGAAACCAGCGCGTCGGCCGCCGCTTCCATATCCGCGTCGGGCATGACGACCATGTGGTTTTTCGCGCCGCCCAGGGCTTGCACGCGCTTCCCGTTGCGCGCCGCGGTTTCGTAGACGTAGCGCGCGATGGGCGTCGAGCCGACGAAGCTGATCGCCGCGATGCCGGGATGTTCGAGCAACGCATCGACGGTGTGTTTGTCGCCGTTCACGACGTTGAATATCCCTTTCGGCAGGCCGGCGCGATCGAAGAGGTCGGCGACGAGCATCGCCGCCGATGGGTCGCGCTCCGACGGCTTCAACACGAATGCGTTGCCGGCCGCGAGGGCCGCTGCGAACATCCAGGCCGGGACCATGATCGGAAAGTTGAACGGCGTTATGCCGGCGCAGACGCCGAGCGGCTGGCGCAGCGAGTACACGTCGATTGCGGTCGACGCGTTCTCCGAAAACTCGCCCTTGAGCGCTTGTGGGAGTCCGCACGCGAAGTCGATCACCTCCAGGGCGCGCGCGACCTCGCCCGCCGCATCGCTGCTGATTTTGCCATGCTCGCTCGTGATGATCTCGGCGAACTCAGCGGCGTGGCGGCGCACGAGATCGCGGAAGGTGAACAGAATCTCCGCCCGCTTTCCCAGCGGCATGCGGCGCCAGGCGGGGAACGCTGCGCGCGCCGCTTGCACGGCCCGGTCGACGGTGGCGGGGTCGGCGAACTCGACCCGGGCTTGCACGTCCCCCCGGGCCGGATCGTAAATGTCGCCATGGCGACCGCCGCCGGCGGTCACGACCTGACCCGCGATGTGGTGGCCGACGGTGCGAATTGTAGCCGGTGCTTCCATGATTGCGATATTCGCTGACGGGTGGGATGTTCCGGGCCGTCTAACCTTTGCGCGCGTGGAAGATCTAGTGAAAGGCGCGCTCGCCCGGTACGATCGTTCGAACCTGACCCTATGCTCGATCGGCAGTCACTCGGCGCTCGACGTCGCTTTCGGGGCGCGCGCCCAGGGGCTACGCAACCTCATCGTTACCGCGAAGGGTCGCGATAAAACGTACGCGCGCCACTATGCCGTCGAACGAGACCCGGCGCGCGGCTGCGTGGACGCTACCATCCAACTCGATTCGTTTGCGGACGTGCTCCAGCCCGAAGTGCAGGAGTACCTGCTTTCGCACAACGCGATCTTTTTGCCGAACCGCTCCTTCGAAGTGTATCTGCATCAGCGCTATAGCTACGACGAGATCGAGCGCGGCATGAAGGTGCCGATGTTCGGAAATCGGCGCCTGCTTCGCGCGGAAGAACGCGACGAAGCGAACAATCAATACTCGCTACTGCGCAGCGCGGGCATTCGTCATCCGCTGCAGTTCGGATCGCCGGACGAGATCGATCGGCTCGTCATGGTGAAAGCGCCGCACGCGAAGGTTAGCTTCGAACGCGCATTTTTTTTGTGTTCGTCGCCGCAAGAGTACCGCGACGTTGCCGCCGGGTTGATGGAGGCGGGAATGCTCGACGAGGAGGGACTCGCGCACGCCGTTATCGAGGAATACGCCCTCGGGCCCTCGGTCAATCTGAATTTCTTCTACTCGCCGATTTTGGGCGAACTCGAACTCTCCGGAACCGACACGCGGCGCCAGACCAACGTCGACGGATTGCGCAACGTACCGCCGTCGGCATTGAAATACGTCGAGAACGTTCCGATGCGGATGGAAGAAGCCGGGCATATCGCGACGACGTTGACGGAATCGACGCTCGAACAGGCCTTCGATATGGGCGAACGCTTTGCAGCCGCGGCGCGCGAAGCGAATCCGCCGGGGGTTATCGGTCCATTCGCATTGCAATGCATCATTGTTGCGGGACCGCCCAAAGACTTCGTGTGCTACGACGTGTCGTTGCGTATTCCGGGCTCACCGGGAACGCGATACACGCCGTACTCGGCGTATCGCTGGGGTCGCGACGTCTCGGTGGGCGAACGCATCGCAATGGAAGTCGTCTTCGCGCGCACCCAAAATCGCCTCGAAGACGTCCTAACCTGAGCCCAGTCACCTGAGCTTCCACTCCGTCATCCCGAGCTTCCACTCCGTCATCCTGAGCTTCCACTCCGTCATCCTGAGCTTGTCGAAGGACGGCCCTTTAACAGGCTCAGGGTGACGGAGGGGCATAGGCCGAAAAGGAGGGGCGATGATTTCCCCAGCCCAGGAACGCTCGGCGACCGGTAAAGCGCCCGCTACGGTCTTCATTCTCGATTTCGGCGCGCAGTACAGCCAATTGATCGCGCGACGCACGCGTGAAATGAACGTGTATTGTGAAATCGTGCCTTACGATACGCCGTGGAGCGCGCTCGAAGCGCGCAAGCCCGCGGCGATTATTTTGAGCGGAGGGCCGGAGTCGACGCTCGTGCCGGGCGCGCCGGGGATGGATCCCGCGATCGCCCGCAGCGGCGTTCCGATTCTTGGCATCTGCTACGGCATGCAATTACTCGCGCGCGACGTCGGTGCGGACTTGGTAAAACTCGATCGCGCCGAGTACGGCCCGGCCATGCTACACGTGACGCGCCCGGAGAACCCGCTTTTCCATAACGTTGCGACCGAATCGCGCGTGTGGATGTCGCACGGAGATTCGGTAACGAAACTTCCGGCGGGTTTCGTCGAACTCGCGTCCACGCCGCGTTGCAACGTCGCGGCCATCGGCAACGACGAGCGCAAAATGTACGGCGTGCAGTTTCATCCCGAAGTCGTGCACACCGAGCAGGGCAAGCAAATCATCGACAACTTTCTTCACGTGATCTCGGGGATCGAATCCGACTGGCAGATGGAGTCGTTCGTCGAAGGCGCCGTCGCGGAGCTTCGTGCGAAAGTTGGCCGCGACAACGTCATCTGCGCGCTTTCGGGCGGCGTGGATTCGGCGGTCGCCGCTACGCTTGTTTCGCGTGCGATCGGCGAGCAACTCACCTGCATTTTCGTCGATCACGGATTGTTGCGAAAAAACGAAGCCCAACGCGTCACGGCCGCGTTTCGTGAGGTACTGCACCTCAATGTTGTCGCGATCGACGCGCGCAAGCGCTTTCTAGACAAACTCGCCGGGGTCAGCGATCCGGAGCAGAAACGTATCATCATCGGCCACGAGTTCATCCGCGTCTTTGAGGAAGAAGCTGCCAAGATTCCCGGCGTGAAGTATCTCGTGCAAGGCACGCTGTACCCCGACGTCATCGAGTCGAAGACGCCGGGCAGCAAAGCCGGCCATAAGATCAAGTCGCACCACAACGTGGGCGGCTTGCCCGAAGAGATGGATTTCTCGCTGATCGAACCGTTGCGCGCGCTGTTCAAAGATGAAGTCCGCGCCGTGGGCGCGGTGCTCGGTTTGCCCGAACACATCGTGCAGCGTCAGCCGTTCCCCGGACCCGGGCTCGCCGTGCGCATCATCGGCGACATTACCGACGAACGATTGGAACTCGTGCGCGAAGCCGATGCAATCGTGTGCGATGAGATCGACGCGGCGCGACTCGATCCCAAGCCATGGCAGTATTTCGCCGTGCTCACTCCGGTCAAGAGCGTCGGTGTCATGGGCGATGGCCGAACCTATGCGAATCTCGTGGCCGTGCGCGCGATCACGAGCGAGGACGGGATGACCGCCGATTGGGCGCGCCTGCCGCACGAGTTGCTCGAACGTATCAGCACGCGCATCGTGAACGAAGTCACCGGCGTCAACCGCGTCGCGTACGACATCACCTCGAAACCCCCGTCGACGGTCGAATGGGAATGAGAATCCTCGTCATCGGAAACGGAGCGCGCGAAGACGCGCTCTCGTGGCGTCTGCGCGCATCGCCGTCGTGCGACGCCGTCTTTGCGGCGCCCGGCAACGCCGGCACGGCCTCGCGCGGTGAAAACTGGAACATTCCGGCAACCAACGGTAAAGCACTTGCAGAGAAATGCCGCGACGAGCGCATCGATCTTGTCGTTATCGGACCGGAGGTGGCAATTGCAGCCGGCGTGGGCGACCGCCTTCGCGACGCGGGCATCGCAACGTTCGGTCCAAATCGTTCGGGTGGCCGGCTGGAGTCCAGCAAGGTGTTTTCGAAACGTTTCATGGAGCGCCACGGCGTACCGACGGCGCGCGCCGTAGTCGTGCATTCGCACGATGCCGCGATGAAGGCATTGGACGAATGGCGATTCGGCGGGGTTGTGGTCAAAGCCGACGGTTTAGCTTCGGGCAAGGGTGTCGTCGTTACGCGCGACCTCGACGAAGCGCGGCGCGTGACCGGTGAATGGTACGCGCACAACCGCATTCCGGGTGGCGGCGCCGACGTGTTGCTCGAAGAAAAATTGGAAGGCCGCGAGGTGAGCGTTTTCGCGTTGTGCGACGGGCGCGCCATGTATCCGATCGCCTCTGCATGCGATTACAAGCGCGCGGGCGACGGGGACACCGGACCGAACACCGGCGGCATGGGCGCGTACTCGCCTCCGATGGGGTTTCCCGACGACATGAACGACGTGGTGCGCGAGCGCATTCTCGCGCCGGTTTTGCGCGGGCTGCTCGCGGAAGGCGAAACGTACGTCGGGGTGTTGTATTGCGGACTGATGTGGACCAAGAGCGGTCCGTCGGTGATCGAGTTCAACGTGCGCTTCGGCGATCCCGAAACGCAAGTGTTGATGCCACGCATCGTGGGCGACTTTGCCAAATTGTTGAAGTCGGCGGCCGACGGCGCGCTCGACCTGAGTGCCGCAACGTTGTCGCGCGCGGCTTGCGTCGGCGTCGTGCTGGCGACCAGCGATTACCCCCGGACGAGCACGGCGCTCACCGGTCTGCCCGCCGATGTCTCGTTGGCACAGGACGCACATGCGTTCTGGGGCGGTTCGTCGCGGCAAGGAGACGGCGTTAGTTCCGGCGGCGGTCGCGTCTTGACGGTAACCGCGCTCGGGGACGACGTTGCCGGCGCGCGCGAGCACGCGTATGCTGCAGTGAAGTCGCTTTCGGCGCGTCTCGGCAAAGCCGATCTTAGCTATCGTACCGACATCGCAAAAGTGTAGAACAAATCCAGACGCGTCGATCGAAGTGGACGACGTGAATGCAGCCTACGAATCCGCAGTCCGGCTCGGTGCGGAGATCGTGCATCCGCTTACCGACGAGCCATGGGGAGTGCGCCGCTTCTTCGTGCGCGATCCCGATGGTCACGTCCTCAACATAGTAAGTCATCCGTGACTGTCTCATCCGGCGGTCTCGGCTTTGCGTTTATGGAGGATGAATTGATTGCCGTCGGGGTCTTCGCCGAAGGCCATGTGGCAGGCCGGTGTATCGGTGACGGCGCCGTCTTCATGGAAGTGAACGTTGCGCGATTTACCGGCGGCGACGGCGGCGGCGACGTCGTCGACGGCAAACATGACGCAGCCGTTTGCTACTTTGTCTCCTGATGAAGTCTGATAGAGCCCGAAGCTGTTTCCATCGGCGAACGTCCATTCGCTGAGCTGATTCTCCCAATGTGCGTCGGGCTGGGCGCCAAGCAGGTCTGCGTAAAACGGGGTTAGGGCTGTGACGTCTTTTACGATGTAGTACGTCGCGTCGATCCCGGAGACTTTCATTGGACTTCCTTTCGCACTCTGTTGGTTTGCTATATTAGGCTCAGTTGTCGAACAATGTGGGGTTCGATGGCCGGGGGTGGTTGCATCGGCATGGACCGCAGGAATTGTTTCACGCGATCGCTGATGCTATCGTGTACCGCGCGCGGCGCGTACTTTCCCTTGAAGTCGGATGCGTATTGCGCGAGTAAGTCCGGCCGCTTTGCTCGCAAGAAGTTGAAAAATGCGTCGCGTGTGACTTCGTGCAGGTAGAGCGTATTATGCCAGATTTTTCGGGCGCCGGCATCGCGCGCGGCGGCGATGACCGCTTCGATATTGTCGTCGCCGTCGGTAATATGTGGGAGCACCGGTGCGAGCGCCACGTTGACCGGAATGCCGGCTTCGCTTAAGAGGCGGACCGCGCGCAGGCGTTGGGCCGGCGGCGCGACCGTGGGTTCGATCTGGCGGGCGAGGGTCGCGTCGACCGTGGCGATGCTTATCGAAACATGGACGCCGGCTATTCGCGCGAGCTGCTGCAACACGTCGATATCGCGCACGACCAGAGGCGAGCGCGTGATGAGCGTGGCCGGCGTTTCGTAATCGCGCAGCGCTTCGAGAATCCCGCGCGTCAAGCGGTACGAGCCTTCGAGCGGTTGATAGGGATCGGTCACCGTCCCGATCGCGACCGGATCATGCTTCCAATTGCGTTTGGCGAGTTCGCTTCGGAGGACTGCGGGGGCGTTGGTCTTCACGAAGATGCGGCTGCCCCAGCGATCCACGCCGTCCTCGTCGAGGAACGAATGCGTCCGGCGCGCATAGCAAAAGACGCACTGATGATAGCACCCGCGATACGGATTGATGGACCAGGCGAACGGCATGCCTTCGACTCGGTTGAGGATCGATTTGGCCGGGGCCTCGATGACGTCCACTTCACGCATGCGAGCATCATACCTCGAACATACGTTCGATACAAGTGAAAGCCGCCCGTGCTTTCTACGGCGTCCTTCGACAGGCTCAGGATGACGGGGCTCCAAGTTCGGCCCCGTGGTGACGCGCCTTCGACGAGCTCAGGGTGACTGGGAGCCTTGGCGCAAGTGACTTGTCAGGCTGAACTTGTCGAAGCCCGGGGATGAAACTTCGGCGTGGGCGGGGAGCCATGGCCCGGGTGACTTGTCAGCCTGAGGTTGCCTAAGCCTGGGGTGGGGGATGAAACTTCGGCGGGGGGCGGGGGTTAGTAGGATTGCATGGGATATCGCTTTCAATCGCAGGCTCGGTACGCATCGAGCGCGCCGGCTATACCGGTTCCGGCCTTGCTCGGGCAGGTGCTCGGGATTACGGGGCTCGGGCTCATCATCACCGCTTTTGCGGCCTATCTGTTCCAGAACTCGGGCTTCGGACTCGGGCTGATCGCCATGATCGTGGGCTTCGTGCTCTTGTTCGCAATCAACGGCACGCGGGCTAACCCCGCGCTTTCGCTTGCGCTTTTTTACGTATTCACATTCCTCGAGGGCGTGGGTATCGCGCCGGTTATCGGGCACTACGTGCAAACGATCGGCCCGTCGGTCGTCACCGAGGCAGCATCGACCACTGCGATCGGGATGTTCGGACTCGGCGCGATCGTTTATGCGACCGGGCTAGACCTGCGACGTTTTTCCGGAATAGCATTCGGGGCGCTGATTGCCTTGGTGCTGGTCGGCGTCGTGTCGGCTTTCACGCACTGGATTCATCCCACGGTCTACTCCTGGCTTACGCTGGTCATCTTTTCAGGACTGGTTCTGATCGATTTTGCGCGCATTCGCGCCGGCGGCGACGGCTTTACGCCCGTCCAGTTAGCCGTGCAGATCTACCTCGACGCGATCAACATCTTCTTGGCGCTGCTGCAAATCTTCGGAGGACGGCGCAGTAACGACTGAAGGAGTGCCGGAAGAGCGCGCTCCGGTCTAGAATCAGTAGATAGTGATCGTTCGAGGAATCTGGTAAAACATGTGCGGCATCGCCGGTGTCTTCGCACCTGGCCGTGAAGCCGCACGGCTAGGATTCTTCGCATTATTCGCGCTGCAGCATCGCGGACAGGAGTCGGCCGGCATCGCCGCCGCCGATGGTACGACGATCCGTTCGCACAAAGACATGGGCTTGATCGGCCAGATTTTCGATGAAGAAGTCTTAGCGCCGCTCACCGGCCACATCGCCGTCGGACACACGCGATACTCGACGACCGGCTCGTCGATCGTCGTCAACGCGCAACCGCTGCTCGAGCGCACCGAGCTCGGCGATTTCGCGTTCGCGCACAACGGCAACCTCACGAATACCGACGAATTGCGCGAGACGCTTTCGCCAGCCGTCACGCTGCAAGCGACGTCGGACTCCGAAGTGATGGCCAAGCTCATCGTCGAGGCGCCGGGTACCATGTCCGAGCGCATCGATTCGGTGATACGGCGCGCTCGCGGCGCGTATTCGATCGTGCTGTGCACGGACGACGAACTCTATGCCTTTCGCGATCCATGGGGCGTGCGGCCGCTCTGCTTGGGCAAGTTTCCCGAAGGCGGATACGCGGTTGCGTCGGAAACCTGCGCGCTCTCGACGATAGGTGCGGAGTTCGTGCGCGAGATCGACGCCGGCGAAATAGTGCGCGTTACCAAAGACGGCGTCCTCGAATCGCGCCACGTTCCCGTGCAGGAACCGGCTGCGCTGTGTATGTTTGAGTATATCTATTTTGCGCGACCCGATTCCCAACTCAACGGGAAATCGATTTACATGGCGCGCTATAGGATGGGCCAGCAGCTGGCCAAGGAGCATCCGGTCGACGCGGACGTCGTGATGGCGATTCCGGATTCGGCGGTCCCCGGTGGAATTGGATACGCCGACGAGAGCGGCTTACCGTACGTCGAGGGCCTGATAAAGAATCGCTATATCGGACGCACGTTTATCAGTCCCGATCCGAAGAGCCGCAGCCGCGGCGTGCAGATGAAATTCAATCCGGTCGTCGAGAATCTGCGCGACCGTCGCATTATCGTCGTCGACGACTCGATCGTGCGCGGCACCACGACACCGCGCATCGTGCAGCTACTGCGCGAAGCGGGAGCGCGCGAGATTCACGTGCGCGTTACGTCGCCGCCGATCAAACATCCGTGCTATCACGGCGTCGACATGGCCAGCTACGACGAACTCATCGCAGCAAACTATTCGGTCGAGGAGATTCGCGAGAAGATCGGCGCGGATTCGCTCGGCTATCTAAGCATCGAAGGCTTGATTGAGGCCACCGAGCGCAAAGGCGAAGAAATGTGCCTCGGCTGTCTCAACGGCACGTATCCAAACCTCCCCGCCGCGTTCACTCCACGCGTCCTCGCGTAACGTCCGACAGTCGACAAGCTCGCCCTTCGACAAGCTCGCCCTTCGACAGGCTCAGGGTGACGGCTGTCATGCCAAGCTTGTCGGTGCACGGGCCGCGCCGTCATGCTGAGCTTGTCGAAGCACGGGTCGCTTGCCGTTCGGAGCGCTTACGATTCGGGGAAGTGTTTTTGGCGCACGTCTTCGGCATAGGTGCGTAACGCTTCGGTTGCAGCCGTGCCGATTTGAGCGTAGCGTTTGACGAAACTCGGGGCGTGTTCGTAGAGGCCGAGTAGATCGTAGATGACGAGCACTTGCGAGTCGCAGTGCGGGCCGGCGCCGATGCCGATCGTCGGGATTTTGAGCGTGTCGGTGATGTCGCGCGCGATCTCGTGATCGATTACTTCAAGTACGATTGCGTATGCACCGGCGGCTTCGACGGCTTTCGCGTCGGCGATTAATTGCGCGCGATTGGTGCGCTGTTTGTAGCCGGGTCCCAGGCCGGCGGTCTGCGGCGTGACGCCGATGTGACCGACGACGGGAATGCCCGCGCCGACGATCGCCGCGATGCGCTCGGCAACGTGTTCGCCGCCTTCCATTTTAACGGAGCACGCGCCGCCTTCTTTGACCAGGCGAATCGAACTGCGCACGGCATCCTCGTCGCTGACTTGATACGAACCAAACGGCAAATCCACCATGACATGCGCGCGCGTCGTGCCGCGCACGACGGCTTGCGCGTGATGGATCATGTCTTCGAGCGTGACGGGCGTCGTTTCGTCGTAGCCGAGCACCACGTTCCCGAGACTATCGCCGACCAGCACGACGTCGATGCCGGCCTCCTCGGCGAAGCGCCCGAACGGAGCGTCGTATGCGGTCACGACCGGGAAGATAGCTTTGCCTTTGCGACGGGCGATCGCGCCGGCCGTCAGGCGGCGCATGGCGGCGCCTTTCGCCGGTACGTAGGGACGCGCTTCGGCGTTCTCAGGCAGGACGTTCGTTGGAATTGTCACGGTCGAAGGCCCTTCTGCGCGTACTCCTCCGGGCCCCGCACGGTCTATGCCGGTGTGTTCCGTGCCGCTTCCCACGCGAGAAGCGCGCGTTTACGGTGCGGCGCCCAGCGGTAGTTGCCGACGGCGCCCGTACTCAGAATGACGCGATGACACGGTATGAGATACCCGACGGTATTGCGCGCGAGCGCGTTGCCGACCGCGCGCGCCGCTTTCGGATCGCCCATGGCTGTCGCGAGTTGCTCGTAGCTGCGAACTTCGCCGAAGGGGATTTCCAATAACGCGCGCCAGACGCGCACCTGAAAGTTCGTTCCGCGCGCGACGACGCGCAACGGTTCGTTCGTCCCGGCGGCCGCCGGATCGAAAAGGCGATCGGCTACGGTTTGCGCGGCGGCGTCGTCGCGAATCAATTCCGCCGACTCCCATTGTGCGTGCAGGTCGTCGATTTGCTGCTGCAAATCGGTATCGAGGAAGGCGAACGCGCAGATGCCGCGTTCGGTTTGCGCGATAAAGGCTTCGCCGAAAAGTGTCGTCGCCGTGCCATAGCGAATGAGCAGACCGGCGCCGTGCCCTTTGTATTCACCCGGCGTTACCGCTTCGAGCGTGACGAAGTGATCGTGCACGCGTGCCGGACTCGAAAGCCCGGTTTCAAACGCGACGTCGAGGACGCTGTGGCGCTGGTCGAGCAGTTCCTTTGCGTGTTCGAGCGTAAGAAACTGCAGAAACTGCTTGGGCGTGATTCCGGCCCAGCGACGAAACGTGCGCTGGAAATGGAAGGGACTGACGCCGATTGATTCGGCGACTTCTTCGAGTAGCGGTTGCTCTGCGGCATGCCTGCTGAGGTAATCGATCGCTTCGGCGATCCGCTCGTAATCGGTGCTCATCGTTCTCCAAGTGTAGCTCCGCGTACACCGCGCGGCCACCCGAATCTTGCGTCAGGGGTCCTTTGAGGCGCGAATGCGGGTACTGGTGCGACCGTGAGGCACCCGGCGCGCCAGAGAGGTCTCTCGCTCGTCGAGCTGACCGTCGCAATCGGCATCGCCGTCGTCGTTACGACGGCGCTCTTTTTTGCGTTACAGCACTTCATGCGATGGAACGCATTGCTCGACCAGCGCGACAACGAACACGCCGCGATCGAGATGCTGGTCGATCGCTGGCAGGCTGAGGCCGATTCGGCGTGGTCGATTTTCACGCCACCGACCGACGTCAACGGACGCCCGAACGCCGACGGGCACGAACTCGATTTCTTTACGCGCGACGGTTCGAGTCGAGACTACTTTTGGGCGTACGACTATGACAAGAAGGCGCAGTCGCTGCAGAAGTATCTGTACGCGTCGCCGGGTTCGACGCCACAGGCGGACGGCGACGCGATCGAAGGCGTTACGCAGTTCTTCGCTTCCACGCTACCTGTGACGGATCTGCAGAACGTCGCTTCACCGATCTACAACGGATTGTTTGCCGGCGCAGCACTGAAGGCCGAGTCGATTCATTTCGGCTACGGCCAAAGCGTCGCCGGCGGCAATCAGATCACCTACGTTCGCGTACAAGGCCCGACGCTTGCCCGAACAATGGAACTCACCACGCAAACAGCACCAAGCGGATTCACAATAGTATTTCATTACACACCCGCGCCAAGTCCGACCAGTATCGTAAACGTTAAATCGCCAAAGTATGTTTGTTCAACCAGTCCTGCGGGAACGGATCTGGGCCCTGACAAGGACGGCTGGCACGAGGACATATCGAATGGGCAGGCGTGCTCCGGCTGCGCAAGTGTTGGCCAAAGCTGCTCATTCATTATTGAGGCGACTGTCGATGGCATGTTTTGTGATCCCAGCAGCGGTCAATTTGGTGGCACAATCGACGAATATAGCGCGAGGTTGAGCCC